>NZ_NEVJ01000001.1:640541-1281082 GCF_002261425.1 Bordetella genomosp. 9
ACCGGGCACCGCACCGGGTGCCGCCCATGAAACGGCCGTGAACCGCCGATGCGCCTGTCAAGCAATCCGACACCGGGTGTCGGATCCCCCGACAGCGATGGCCAGGTCAACCGCCGTTGTCCGCGTCGCCAGCCGACATGCTGAGATTGGCGAGACGGCCATAGAGCGATTGGCGGCTGATCCCCAGCCGGCGCGCGGCTTCGGCCCGATTGCCGTTGGCCAGCGCCAGCGCGCGCTGGATGGCCGCCCGCTCGACCTGCGCCAGGGCTTCATTGAGCGGCAGGTCCAGCAACGCGGAAGGAAGCGCGTCGCCCCCATTGCCCGCCGTCTCGTGCAGGAAGCCGAAGTCTTCGCGGGTCAGCGTCGCACCCGGCGCCATCGCGCTGGCGCGTTCCATGGCGTTGGCGAGCTCCCTGACGTTGCCCGGCCATGCGTAGGTGGCCAGCAGCCGTTGCGCATCGGTGGACAGGTGTTTGCGCTGGGGCGCGGGCGCCCGCGTCGACAGGAAATGTTCCGCGAGCGGCAGGATATCCGCCACGCGTTCGCGCAGCGGCGGCATGTGCAGGGGAATCACGTTCAGCCGGTACAGCAGGTCCTCGCGGAACGTGCCGGCGGCCACCATGGCCGCCAGGTCGCGGTGCGTCGCCGCCACGATGCGCACGTCGATGGCCACCCGGCGTGCGGTGCCCAGCGGCGTGACCTGCCGTTCCTGCAGCACGCGCAGCAGCTTCGCCTGCATCGCCAGCGGCATATCGCCGATCTCGTCCAGGAACAGCGTGCCGCCGTTCGCTTCCTCGAAGCGTCCGCTGCGCTCGGCGTACGCGCCGGTGAACGCGCCCTTGCCGTGGCCGAACAGTTCGCTTTCCAGCAGGCCTTCCGGAATGGCCGCGCAATTCACCGCCACGAAGGGCCGGGCGGCCCGCGCGGACGCGCGGTGCAGCAGCCGTGCCGCCACTTCCTTGCCGGTGCCCGTTTCGCCCGTGATGAGTACCGTCGAGTTCGTGCTCGCGGCGCGGCCCAGCCGCTTCTGCACGTCGCGCATGGCGACGCTGACGCCGAGCAGTTGCGGTTCGTTCGAGGCGGACTCCTCGGCGAAGGGCGCATCGGCGGTGGCCGCCGCCGTTGGATGCGAGGCGAGTATGCGCGCGAGCAGGGCGGCGATCTCGGCGCGGCCGACGGGCTTGGTCAGATGCTCGAAGGCGCCCAGGCGCATGGCGCCTATCGTGTTGGCGCTGGTGGCATGCGCGGTCAGCATGACGACGGGAACGTGTTCCAGCCCAGGCCGGGCGCGCAGCGCCTCCAGCACGGCAAGGCCGTCATCCCCCGGCAGGCGAAAGTCCAGGAAGATGCAGTCGGGGACCATGCCGTCCCGCAGGCGTTCGAATGCCTCGGCGCCGTCGCCGGCCTCGACCGGCGCATGACCGCAATCCTGGATGGTTTCGGCCAGGCCTTCGCGGAAGGCGTCGTCGTCGTCGATGATCAGTACGGTCGCCATGGCAGCTCGATGATGAAACGGGTCGGGGGAGCCTCTTCCGCCAGCCAGGCGCCGCCGCGATGGGCCGCGGCGATTTCGCGAACGACCGCCAGGCCGAGTCCGGAGCCATCCGGACGGCCCGTCACGAAGGGTTCGAAGATGCGTTCGCGCTCCGCCGGACTCACGCCGGGCCCGTCGTCGATGACTTCGAGCCGCAGGCGCTCGCCCGTGTCCGTGCGGATGCCGTATGCGCGCAGCGTCACCTTGCCGCCGGCCGACGCATGCCGCAGCGCGTTCGCGATCAGGTTGTCCATGGCGCGCGCCAGTTGCACGGGGTCGAAGACGGGCAGGGTCGCGCCGTCCACGACGTCGACCTCCAGGGTGATGCCGCGGCTTTCCGCGCGCGGCTCGTGCGTATGGGCGACGTCCGCCAGCCAGGGCCGCGGATCGACTTCGCGCGGCTGCAGGTTGACCGGTTGCGTCAATGCCAGCAGGCTGGCGACCTGCGATTCGATACGGCCCACCTGTTCGATGATGGTCCGCAGCGCGGCTTCGCGGCGCGTGGCATCGCCGGCCAGCGCGTTTTCCGCTTTCAGGCGCATGGCGCCGACGGGATTGCGGATCTCGTGCGCGATCTGGGCCGCCATTTTTCCCAGCGCGCCGAAGCGCTCCGCCTGGGTGAGCCGGGCGCTCAAGGCATGCGTTTCGCGTTGCAGCTGCTGGGCGCGTTCCACGTAGCGATTGAGGGCATCGACGATCTGGTCCAGGTCCGGCTCGCCGAGCCGGCCCAGGGTCTTGCCCTGTTCGAACGCGCCCTTGGACGCCAGCGCCTGCTGCAGCCGCGTCAGGTTCCGCTTCCATCGCCGCAGGGCCAGCGCGACGAACAAGGCCAGCAGGACGACGACGGCCAGCATGGCCGCCAGTACCGTGGTGGCGCGTTCCCCGTAGGGGCCCAGCGGCGGCCGGGCCCGCGTCAGCGTCCATGCCAGCAGCTTGTCATGGCGTGGCACCGGGCATGCCACCGCGATCACGGCATCCGCGCCGCTGGATACCACGTCGACCTGCGTGTCGCCGGCGCCGGCCGCTTTCTTCAGGGTGCGCAGGATCAGGGGGGTTTCGGCTTCCGGGATATCGCGCTTCAGCCCACTGCCTTCATAGGTGGGGAAGGCGTAGGCCAGGAAACCGCTGGCCGATCCGGTCGCGGCGGCCGCGCTCCAGAAACCGCCTTCTATGCCTTCGGCGCGCAGCAGGGCGAGATCGAGCACCGCGTGCATGAGGTCGACGTTGATCGTGCCCGGCTCCTGCAGCGACAGATCGTAGCGGGCCGCGACGGCCGCGCACGCGGCGTAGGCCTGCTGCCGCGCCACGGCGACGCGTTCGCCCAGCGCGGAGGACATCATCAGCCACACCGCCGCGCCCAGCAATCCGCACAGCCCGGCGACGAGTATCCACAGCGCGACGAGCTGGGTGGAGAACGACGGTCTGGGCATGGCCGGCCTGCCTGAAGTGTGAGTGGCGCGCGCCGATGATTATAGTCAGGCCCCCACGCCCAGCAGCAGGGGCAGGCGCGCCATGTCGGCGAATACCGCGGTGGCGCCGCTGGCGAGCAGGGCGGTGGCGGGGCTGTGGGAGGGGCCGCCGGGCGAGTAGCCCAGCACGATGGCGCCGGCCGCCACGCCGGCGGTGACGCCGGTGACGCTGTCTTCGATGACCACGCATTCGGCGGGGTCGGTTTCCAAGGCCGCGGCGGCGGCCAGGTAGACGTCGGGGCTGGGCTTGGAGCGGGCCATTTCGTAGCCGCTGAAGGTCCTTCCCTGGAAATAGCGCATCAGGCCGGTCTTGTTCAACTGCAATTCCAGCTTGGCGCGGTCGGCGCCCGACGCGCAGGCGATGCGGCCGTCCAGCCGTTCATGCAGCAGTTGCACCGTGCGCAGTACGTGGGGGATGGGCTGAACCTGCTCGCCCAACGCCACGTTGCGCCGTTGCCAGAATTGCCCCAGCCATTCCGTCCCTATCGATTTTCCGGACGCCTGCGCGATCCACGGCAGCTCGTCCTTCATCGTCCTGCCGACGAAGCGGCGCAGCACCTCGTCGTGCGTCATGGCGACGCCCAGTTCATCGAGCATGTCACGCAGCACGCCCGCGGATATGCGTTCACTGTCGACCAGCACGCCGTCGCAATCGAATAGCACCGCTTTGGCTTTCAAAGGCACCCCGTCATGAATAAGGAAGCGGCGCTGCCCTATGCTGGCCGCGCCGCTTCGATCTTACCCGTTCCGGCCTTGTCCCAGCGCAGCGGTCGGCCCGTTACGACTTGCGGTCGAAGTAGCCCTGCTGGATCGCCCGCAGCCACACCGGGCCGATCACGCGGACCTGGCGATTGACGATGCTGTGATTGAATCCTTCGATGCGGATCAGCACGTGCTTGCCGATGTAGGGCGCCATCATGGTGCGGGCCGCTTCCATCCAATCGACGGGATAGACTTCGTCATAGGTGCCGTTCATGTCCCACACGGGCAACCCCTTCAGCGCCGGGCCGGGCATGCTGGTCGCCAGGATGTCGTTCAGCATCTTGTTGAAGCCCGCCTGCTTCATCTTGGCGGGGACGAAGGGCGCCATGTACAGCCGCAGGGCGAGCTCGGAAAGCGCGCCCGCGTTGTAGAACATGATGGGGTCTTCGACTTCCTTGAAGCGCGGCTCTTTCAGGTCGCGCGCCCAGCGGGCGTCCTTTTCCGCGGGGTCGGCGCGCTTGTTGTAGAACTCGAAGTCCGCGCGCCCGCGGCCGCGCACGCGCAGGGCGGATTTCTCATACGGCCAATCCCAGCGGCCCGCCTGGGCGGCGCCGTAGTAATACGCCACGCCGGGGGGCGAAGAGCCCCAGTTCAGGTAGCCATCCGGGCGCACGCGCTCGGCCAGCGGCCACATCAAGGCGCCGCCGGTGGAAAAGCCCCAGTACAGCACCATGGACTTCCTGCGTTCCTGGTCCGACAGCGTACTGCGCAGGCCGGCCTCCAGTCCGTCGACCATGGCGACCGGCGTCGCAGCGACCATCTCGTTGAACAGCTGCGTACCTGGCTTGGGAAAGCGTACGTATTCGCTGCCGCTCTTGCTGGCCGTATTGCCCGCGGGCTGGATGGTGTAGTCGTCCTTGGACCAGTATGCCTTCTGGTGCTGCGAGAAGATGGGCATGCGCTCGTCCAGCGGGATGGTTTCCCAGGTGCCGCTGCGATCGGGGGCGAAGAAATTCCAGCGTCCCACGCGCGTCAACGCGATGAAGGTGATGCCGCGCTTGGCGAGCCACACGCCTATGCCTTCCTTGCCTTCATCCGTTTCGATGAACCCGTTCGCGCTGGAGCTGCCTTCCTCCGTGGCGACGAGCACGACCTTGCGGCCGTTGTGCATCAAGGGCTTCGCGGGTTCCAAGCGCATGACGACCTGGGTGAAGGTCATGCCGTTCGCGGGATAGTCGACGTAGGTGATTTTCTTCGTGAACTGGCTGGTTTCGGGATAGTCTTTGCCCGCGAGTATCTCTTCGACCTGCGCTTGCGGCAGTGTTCCCTTGTCCGCCGGCAGCGTCCAGGCCGCGGCGGTGGTCATGTAGAAAGCGGAAAGCGCCGCGGCGGCGGCCCCGGCGATGGATTTGTACGGCATGGATGCATCGGTCCGTGTAAGGGTTTATGGCGCGCTGCCGCTGGCGCGGCAGCGCCGCGGTGCGTGCAGCACAGGCATGGTGCCACGAGCGGGACCATGCAGAACCTCGCTTCCCCGATGTGGCGCGCACATTCCCTGTTGTAGCGCGGCCATGCACCCCCATGTGGCGAAATCCGCGGCGCGTACGCAACAGCGTGGGCCGGGCCGACCCGCCACGTCCGCTCTACACCGGTGCGCTTCCCACCGACAGGCCGCCGCAGGCGTACAGCACCTGTCCCGTCACGAAGCGGGCATCATCGGACAGGAAAAACGCGATGGTGCCGGCGATGTCTTCCGGCTGGCCCAGCCGGCGCAAGGGGATGCGTTCGGCGAGCCTGCGCGCCGCGTCTTCGTCCATGGGGTTGTTCTTCTTGTACAGCTCGGTCAGTACCGGCCCCGGCGCCACCGCATTGACGGTGATGCCATGCGGGCCCAGCTCCAGCGCCCAGGTGCGCGTGTAGCCGATCAGGCCGCTCTTGGCGCCCGCGTAGGCCGTGCGGCGCGGGATGCCCAGCGCGGCGCGGCTGGAAATGTTGACGATCGCGCCGCGGCCCTTGGCGATCATGGCCGGCAGGCAGGCCTGCACGCACTGGATCGGCGCGCGCATGTTGACCGCCAGGATGCGGTCCAGCTCCTCGACGGAGGTCTCCTGCAGCGTGCTCGACGTGGTGAGTCCGGCATTGTTCACCACGTTGTCCACCGGGAACGCCGCCGTGATGCGCGCCAGCACGTCGGCGGTGGCCGCCGCGTCGGCCAGGTCGACTTCGTGGAAATCGCCAGGGAATCCATCCGCCGGCGCATGGCGCGCCAGGCCGATCACATGATGCCCGTCGCGCGCCAGGCGCTCCGCGGTGGCGCGGCCGATGCCGCGGTTGGCGCCGGTAATGAGCGTGATGCGGTCGGCCATGGTCAATCCACGTGGGCGCCCGAGCGCTTGACGACGTCCGCCCAGCGGGAGACCTCGCCCCGCACGAAGGTGCTGAACTGCGCCGGGCTGTTGGGCGGCGGCGGCAGCGCGATCCCCGATTGCTTGTATATCCCTTGCAGTTTGGTCGTGGCCAGCGCCTTGTTGAGCGCCGCGTTCATCCTGTCGACGATGGCGGGATCGGTGTCCTTGGGCGCGAACAGGCCGAACCACGACACGACGTTGAAGTCCGGCAGGCCGGACTCGCGCAGCGTCGGGATGTCCGGCGCCGATGGCGAGCGCTCGGCCGACGTCACGCCCAGCGCGCGCAGCTTGCCGGCCTGCACATTGGGCAGTTCGGTCGGCAGGTTGTCGAAGATCGAATCGACCTGTCCGCCCAGCAGGTCGGTCATGGCGGGTCCGCTGCCCCGGTAGGGCACGTGCAGGATCTGCGTGCCGGTCTGTATCTTGAACAGTTCGCAGGACATATGGATCGCCGACCCGGTGCCGGACGACGCGCAGGTCAGCTTGCCGGGATGGGATTTCGCATACGCGATGTAGTCCTGCACGTTATGGATGGGCAGCTTGGGATTGACCACCAGCACGTTGGGCACGGTGCCCAGCAGGGCGACGTTGCGGTAGTCGGCCGCGATGTCGTAGTTCAGGTTGGTATACAGGGTCCGATTGATCGCGTTGGCGGTGGAGCCGACATAGAACGTGTAGCCGTCTGGCGCCGCGCGCTTGACGAACTCCGCGCCGATGTTGCTGTTGGCGCCGGTGCGGTTCTCGACGACGAAGGGATGGCCCGTCTGCTCGGTGAGCACGCTCGCGACGGCGCGGGCGATGATGTCGGTCGTACCGCCGGGCGCGTACCCCACGATCAGGTTGACCTGCTGCGCCGGCCATCTGGCCGCGCTTTCAGCCGCGGGCGCGGCCCGGGCGGCGCCCGGGAAAATACCTGTGAAGGCGCCGGTAAATATCGATACCGCGACCGCCAGCATGGCGGTCCGCGTAGCAGCTTGCATCATCGTTGTCTCCTCGTTTGCCGCTGGTCGCGGCTTATGGCGTTATGCAGGCGTTATGCATCCCGTGCTTGCCCGTGCCGCGACAGCCGTCGCCGGCGCGGGGCGTCAGCGCGGCACGGAACCCTGGATCGTGATGCGGTGCATGGCCCGGCGCTCTCCGGGATAGTCATTGATGGCGTAGTGCATCGTGCAACGATTGTCCCAGAACGCCATCGACCCCTTGCGCCAGCGGAAGCGGCAGGTGTTCTCGGGCTTGGCGCTGTGCTGGTACAGGTACTGCAGCAGCGGCAGGCTTTCTTCGCGAGTCATGCCTTCGAAGGCGTAGGTGAACGGATGATTCACGAACAGGCATTTCCGGCCGGTCTCTTCATGCGTGCGCACCACCGGGTGCACGCTGTCGATGACCCCCACGTCTTCGCGCAGCTTGGTCGAGCGCGTCGCGTTGCGCGCCTGCGAGTTGGCCGACAGGAAGTTGTTGCTGTGCACGGCCCGCATGCCTTCGAGCTGCCGCTTCAGGGCATCGGACAAGGTGTCGTAGGCGCGGTAGAGGTTGCACCACAGGGTATCGCCGCCCACCTCCGGCACTTCCCGTCCGTACAGGATGGAGCCCAGGGGCGGCGTGGGGTGGTAGGTCTCGTCCGTATGCCAGGTGTCGCCGATGACGTCCTTGTCCGTCGGTTCCTTGACGACCGGCATGATCTGCGGATAGTCCGGCAGGGTGTGATAGACCGGCGTCATGCTGATTTCGCCGAAGCATTGCGCGAAGGCAATATGCTTTTCGGGCGTCAGGTCCTGATCGCGGAAGAAAATCACCTGGTGATCGAGCAGGGCCCGCCGGATGGCTGCCACCTCGTCCGCACCCAGGTTCCGCGATATATCGATGTCCAGCAGTTCCGCGCCGATCACGCCCGTCAACCTGCGTATTTCCATGTCGTCCTCGCTATGGTCCCGGCCTGATGATGACCGTGTGGCCAAAGTTTATCGACGGCCATTATTAGCGTCTAATACAGTTTCGTGAGTCGATTGATAGGCAAATACGGATAAATCATGGATCTCAAGCGCCTGCGTTATTTCGTCGCGGTGGCGGAGGAGGCCCACTTCGGGCGGGCGGCCAGCCGGCTCGGTATCAGCCAGCCGCCGCTCAGCGAGCACATCCAGGCGCTCGAGGCCGAGCTGGGCTGCAAGCTGCTGTTTCGCACCACCCGTTCGGTCAGCCTGACCGCAGAGGGCGAAGCCCTGCTCGAGCACGCGCGCGCCATCCTGCGCGACGTGGACAAATGCCGCGAGGTCATACACGCGGCCCGCAGCAAGGACAGCCTGACCCTGACGCTGGGGCTGCTGCACGCGCATACCTACACCTTCCTGCCCGCGCTGCTGCGCGAGTACTTCGCACAGGACCCGCGCCGCCGCGTGCACCTGGTCGAATACACCACGACCGAGCAGGTGGGCCGGCTGTTGGAAGGCACGATCGATATCGGCCTGGTGCGCGAGCCCATCCACCACGCTTCGCTACGCACGCGCAGACTGTTCTCGGAACGCTACGCAGTGGCGGTGCCGGAGGATTGGGGGCTGGCGCGGAAGGGCAAGGTCTCGGTGCGGGATTTCGACGGGCGCAGCATGATCGGCTACCCCAGTCACGATGTGCGGCGCAGCACCCAAAGCCTGTTCCGCGACTTCTTCCATCGCCACGACGTGCGCCCGCTGGATTATTTCGAGGTCAGGACGATGCATGCGTCGCTCGCGCTGGTCGCCGCCGGCCGCGGCTTCGCGCCCGTGCCACGTTCGCAATCGATGCTGCCGCTGGCGGGCGTGCGCTATTGCGAGTTCCGCGAGCAGGCGCCCGACCTGGCGGTCGGGTTGGCGTGGCGCGAGGATAAGCCCATGCCGGCCATCGATAGCTTCATCGACGTCTGCGACAGGCACTTCGCCCGCTGGTCCACGGTGCGCGCGGGGCGCTAGACCGTGGTCGCCTGGCGGGCCTGCTCGGCGAAGGTGCGGGTGGCGGCCAGGCCTTCCGGCGTGTAGTGCGAGCCGGGGGCGAGCTTGGCCAGCAGGTCGCTGGAAGCCGCCAGCGAACGCTCCCGGTTCCCGGCCAGGGCGGCGTGCCGCCTGGCGGCGCGGAAGCTCAGGTGACGGCCGTTGACCATGACGCGCGGCAGGCGGCCGGGCAGCTGCGGGCCTTCCAGGTATTCCTTGCAGTCGCCGGCGATCCAGTCGTAGATGGCCTGGAGCTCGAAGGAATTGAAGACGCCGAACATGCAGGCGTCGGTCCCCGACAGCAGCGCCCAGAATCGGGACTGCGACGGATCCTGGTGGCGGACGATCCAGTTCTTCTGCTGCAGTGCCTGCAGGAATTCCGGAATGTTGTCCGGATCGGACAGCCAGGCGTTGACCGTGCGGCCCGCGATCCGGCAGTAATCGGCATGCGCCGCGCGTCCGTAGCGGGACTTCTTGCGGAAGATCTCCGTGACGACCTGCTGGGGATCGAAACTGGCCGCGATGGCGGTGGAAGATACGCCGACATCGTTGAGCAGGAAACCGCGCTTGACGCGTTCGTAGAACGCCGCGCGTTGAACGGGCTCCTCCGGCATCAGCCGCAGCACGGCGTCCACCGCCTGGCGGGCGTGGCCCGAGCCGGCGTTGTCCACGGTGACGTGCACGGTGAAGTAGTACGGGTCGATCCCCAGTTCATCCAGCTCGTAGGCCGTGACATGCAGGTGATAGGGCAGTTGCTCATAGCCCAGGTTGAAGCCGGCCATCTCCGCCGTCAGCGTGTGGCCGTGCAAGCCTATCGCGAGCTGGGTCGCGCCCTGCTCATACAGGCTGTCGTCCGTGGGCTCCCAGCCGTCCGCGCCGGTGGAACGCAGCAGATTCAGGAACAGCGTGACGTGGTTCTGTGCCTCGTCGCCCATGCCCAGCTCTTCCAGATAGGTCGAGATCAGCGGTTCGAAGCGCGGGTCGCCCTGGTGCCGCAGGCTGCCGTACAGCCAGGATCCATCGACCAGCTTGGTCGGCGCGACCTGGGCCAGGAAATAGAGCGCGTGGGAACGGGTAGGGAACATTTCGCGCGGGCCGCCGGCCTTGCGGCGGGCCAGGTACTGCTGGTAACGGTCGCCGACCGCGTCGACGTTGGCATCCATCCAGGCATACAGGTCCTGCGGGTCGGCTGGCAATGCCGCCGCGCCCACGTCGACGCCGGCCAGCTTTGCCGCCAACCAGGCGCCGCTGGCCTCCAGCGTGCGTGCGTCGTCGGGGCTGGCCACCATCTGTTGATAGAGCTCCTTGTGCGGCATGCCGCCGGAGGGGGCGGCGTCCGTCGCGAGCTCTGCCGTTCGCCGCGCCATGCGTATTGTCTCGTTGGATGAGCAGGTCATTTTTTGGTCCGTGTTCCGTGGATGTCCTTCTTTGGCAAGTTGTGTGCCGCACGGGGGACTATTTCCGCAACGGGTGTAACCAAACCCCACCCTGGGACGAACTACGGGCTGTGCCAGCCGCGGACAACCCGCGCCGCGCACATCCCCCGGACTCCTGAGGACGCCAAGAAAATGACCATGGTCACCGAGCAAGACGAGGATAGTAAGTACCTCGGCCAATTCATCCCCATCCAATACCATCACGCCATGCTGATGGACGCCAACCGGATGAAGAACTTCAAGGCCGCCATCGACCACGTTGTCAAGCCGGGCGCGAAAGTGCTGGAGCTGGGCGGCGGCACCGGCGTTCTTTCCTGGTTCGCCGCCGCCACGGCGCAAAAGGTCTGGTGCGTGGAGTTCAATCGCGAGCTGGTGACCGAGGCCAGGCGCTTTCTCGCCATGAATCCCAACGGCGAAAAAGTGGAGGTCGTGCACGCCGACGCCTTCGAGTATCTGCCACCCGAGCCGGTCGACGTGATGATCTGCGAAATGATCCACGTCGCCATGCTCAGGGAAAAGCAGGTCGAGATGGTCGAGTCCTTCAAGCGGCGCTACCGCGAGCGGTTCGGCGATCCGCTGCCCATCCTGATGCCGACCGCCGTGGTCATGGCGGTGCAGCTTTTGCAGAAGGCCTATGATTTCGAAGGCTTCCACGCACCCATCATCCAGGTGGAAGAGCTGGGGGCGAACGCGCCGGGAACCGTGGACCTGGCCCAGCCGGCGGTCTACAGCCTGCTGGACTTCACCCTCGATACGCCGATGGACATCGCCTGGGACGGCACGGTCGTGATCGAGCGTGGCGGCGTCGTGAACACCCTTCGTTTCATCACCAAGAACATTCTTGCCATGGTCATGGAACGAGGCTCCACCATCGATTGGCTGAACCGGTATATGACATTCCCGCTGCGCACGCCCCTGAGCGTGGAAGCCGGCGATACACTGAGGATCCGCTTCCGGTACCGGGCGGGTGATTTCCTCTCCGTACTGACCGATGCGCTGGAGGTCGAAGTCGTACCGCGATAGTCCTCATGGCAGGACCACGGCGGCCCGTGGCGGGGGTGTGTAACAAAGTTGGCTCCTTGTTGTACCATTGCGCACAAAATGAACCGCATGGGGTGCGAGATGTCTTCCTTGGAGCCGAACGACGGCCGCCCATTGCCAACCTACGAACCGGACCGCGTGGTCGACGCCATCGTCAGCTATGCGGTCTATATGGTGACCCCGGATGGCACCGTCGCCAGCTGGAACGCCGGTGCGCGCGAGTTGACCGGCTGGCATCCGGCCGACGCGATCGGCCAGCATTATTCGACGTTTTGTCCCGCCTTCGCGGCGTTTTCGGACGACCTGGCCGCCCCGCGCAACGACGCGGCGCCGCCCGAGGTGTTGCATCGCGAAGGGTGGCTGAAGCGCAAGGACGGCACGCACCTGCGCGTCAGCACCGCGATCAGCCCGATGCGCGACGGCGCCGGCGCCTTGCTCGGGTACGCCTTCGTCTCGCGCGATCTTTCCGACGTCGTGGCCGCCGACGAGGCGCTGCGCCAGAGCGAAGAGCAATTCCAGCTGCTGATGCGCGGCGTGGTCGACTACGCCATCTACATGCTGGACCGCGATGGCCACGTCAGCAGCTGGAATGCGGGTGCCGAGCGCATCAAGGGCTATACCAAGGAAGAAATCCTCGGCAGCCATTTCTCCCGCTTCTACACCGAACCGGATCGCGAAGCGGGCATGCCCGCGCATGCGCTGCGCACGGCCCTGGCCGACGGACGCTACGAAAGCGAATCCTGGCGCGTACGCAAGGACGGTTCGCGCTTCTACGCGCACGTCGTGGTCGATCCCATTTTCGATGGCCGGCACAACCACGTCGGCTTCGCGAAAATCACGCGCGACATCACGGAAAAGCAGGCGGCAAAGGAAGAGCTTGAACGCACCCAGCGCGCCCTGCAGCAGGCGCAGAAGCTGGAGACCATCGGCAAGCTGACCGGTGGCGTCGCGCATGATTTCAACAACCTGCTGCAGGTCATCGGCGGGAACCTGCAGCTGCTGGCCTACGAGTTTCCCGACAATGAACGCGCCCGGCAACGGCTGGCGAACGCCATGGCCGGCGTGCAGCGGGGCGCGAAACTGGCGAACCAGTTGCTGGCGTTCGGCCGCAGGCAACCCCTGGCGCCCAGCGTCGTCAACGTCAGCCGCTTCCTGCGCGGCTTCGACGACATGCTGCAACGCAGCCTGGGAGAAGCCGTGGAAATCGAGACCATCGTCGCGGGCGGCCTCTGGAACACCATGGTGGATACCGCGCAGCTGGAGAACGCGCTGCTCAATCTGGCCATCAACGCGCGCGACGCCATGAACGGCGTGGGCAAGCTGACGATCGAGATCGGCAATGCCTACCTGGACGACGCGTACGCGCGGACCCGGCCTGAAGTCACGCCGGGGCAGTACGTCATGCTGGCGGTCACCGACACCGGATGCGGCATGAGCGAGGAAGTCATCGCCCAGGCGGTCGAACCGTTTTTCTCGACCAAGCCGGAAGGGCACGGCACCGGCCTGGGCCTGTCGATGGTCTACGGCTTCGTGAAGCAGTCCGGCGGCCATTTCGCGCTCTATAGCGAAGTCGGCCACGGGACCACGGCGAAGCTGTATCTGCCGCGGTCCATGGAAAAGGAAGACCTGCCGGCGCAATCCCTGGCGAGCGACGCGACGGGCGGCACCGAAACCATACTGGTCGCCGAAGACGACGCCGAAGTCTGCGCCACCGTCGTGGATATGCTGCGGGGCCTGGGCTACAAGGTGCTCAAGGCGGTGGACGGCGAGAGCGCCTTCGCCATCGTGCAAAGCGGCGTCAGGATCGATCTGCTGTTCTCCGACGTCGTGATGCCCGGGCCGATGCGCAGCCGCGACCTGGCCCGCAAGGCGCAGGAGCATCTGCCCGACATGGCGGTGCTGTTCACGTCAGGCTACACGCAGAACGCGATCGTGCACGGCGGCCGGCTGGACAAGGGCGTGGAGTTGATCACCAAGCCCTATACCCGCGAAGAACTCGCGCGCAAGATCCGGCACGTGCTGGCCAACCATAAGCAGCGCCGCGGCGCCTAGGCCGAGCAGGGCAGGATGGCAGTGACGGGCGCGGGCCAGTCGGAACGCATCGCCCAGTCGCGCATGGCGGCGACGTCGGTCGCCATGTAGCGGTCCTGGTCCAGGAAGGCCACGCGTTCGCGGATGGCGGCGAATTCAGCCTCGATGCCAGGGGTGCTCCTGGGGCCGCGCCGCAATTCCATGCCTTGCGCGGCGGCCATGGCTTCGATGCCGACCACCACGGCCGTGTTCTCGACCATGTCGGCCAGCCGCCGGCCGGCAAAGGTGGCCATGGACACGTGGTCTTCCTGGTTGGCCGAGGTCGGCAGGCTGTCCACGCTGGCCGGGTGCGCCAGGGATTTGTTTTCGGAAGCCAGCGCCGCCGCCGTCACCTGGGCGATCATGAACCCGGAATTCACGCCGCCGTCGCGCACCAGGAAGGGCGGCAGTTGCGACAGGCCCGAGTCCAGCAGCAGCGCCATGCGGCGCTCCGAGATGGCGCCGACTTCGCTGACCGCCAACGCAATGATGTCCGACGCGAAGGCGACTGGCTCGGCGTGGAAGTTGCCGCCGGAGATCACCTCGCCGCTGTCGCTGAATACCAGCGGGTTGTCCGACGCCGCATTGGCTTCGATCTCCAGCACCCTGGCCGCGTGCGCCAGGTTGTCCAGGCAGGCGCCCATGACCTGCGGCATGCAGCGGATGGAATAGGGATCCTGCACACGGCCGCAGTTGGCATGGGAAGCGACGATGCCGCTGCCCTGCAACAGTGCCTGCAAGGCCGCCGCCACCGCGATCTGGCCGGCCTGCCCGCGCGCCTGATGGATGCGCGGATCGAACGGCTTGATCGAGCCCTGTATGGCTTCCAGCGACAGGGCGCCGGCCAGGAGTCCCGCCGCGAAGACGTTTTCGGCGCCGAACAGGCCGGACAGCCCCAGCGCGGTGGATACCTGCGTGCCATTGAGCAGGGCCAGGCCTTCCTTGGGGCCGAGCACGAAGGGCGCCAGGCCCAGCGTCGCCAGCGCCTGCGCGCCGCTCATCACGGCGCCGTCCGGGCCGGTGGCCGTGCCTTCGCCGATCAGCACGCAGGCCAGGTGGGCCAGGGGCGCCAGGTCGCCGGATGCGCCGACGGATCCCTTGGCGGGGATCACGGGCAGGATGCCGGCATTGAACAAGGCGAGCAGCGCCTCGGCCAATTCGGGCCGCACGCCGGAATGCCCGCGCGCCAGGCTGATCGCCTTGGTCGCCAGCACCAGGCGCGTCACGCCGGCCGACAACGGACTGCCCGTGCCCACGCTGTGCGACAGCACCAGGTTGCGTTGCAGCTCGGCCAGGCGGGCGGGTTCGATGACCGTCTGCGCCAGCTTGCCGAAGCCGGTATTGATGCCGTAGACCACGGCGCCGGAGTCGACGATATGGCGTACGGCGTCGAACGATGCCTGCATTTCCTGCCGCGTGGCGGGGTCGAGCCGCAAGGTCACGCCGCCGGCATGGATGCGCCGCAGGGTGGGCAGGTCGACCTGGCCGGGGGACATCACCAGGGTATCGTTGTCCATGATGGAATTCCTCATCAAAAAAGGCCCGCTGATGCGGGCAATGTGCCCGCATCGGGGCGCAGGCGGGCCTAGGTTTCGCCCCAGCGCCGCACCGCGCCGGTTTCGATGCCGAACAGATCCAGCGCCCGGCCCACCGTATGATCGATCATGTCGTCGAGCGATTGGGGCCTGGCGTAGAAAGCGGGCACCGGCGGCGCCACGATGGCGCCCATCTCGGTCACCTGCGCCATGCTGCGCAGATGGCCGAGGTGCAGGGGAGACTCGCGCAGCATCAGCACCAGGCGCCTCCGTTCCTTCAGCACGACGTCGGCCGCGCGGCTCAGCAGGCCCGACGTGACCCCGGTGGCGATCTCCGACAGGCTGCGTATGGAACATGGCGCGACCAGCATGCCCATGGTCTTGAACGATCCCGACGAAATGCTGGCGCCGATGTCGTCGGCCTTGTAGACCTTGCTGGCCAGCGCATGGACGTCCGAGACCTTCATCGGCAGTTCGTGCGCCAGCGTGATCTGCGCCGAGCGGGTCATCACCAGATGCGTTTCCACGCCCGCCTTGCCCAGCAGCTCGAGCGCGCGCACGCCGTAGATCACGCCGGACGCGCCGCTGATGCCGACGATGATCCGCGGCGGCGGTGAGGCGGTCATCGCGAGTCTCCGATGGGAGATAAGGAGCCTTGCTTCATTGCCCTTGCCGCCACTGTCTTATGCGAGGAATTGGTTGGTGTAGAACACCGACACGTCGGGCACGGTCTTGCTCAGGCCGCCGAACTCCGCCATCAGCGTCTGGGTTTCCTCCCAGCGCGCCTTGTCGGAGTAACCGATGGCCTGCCTGGCGTCGCCCTTGGCACGCAGCAGCGGCGCCGTGGCCTTGAGCTTGGTCAGCTCCACGTCGGCCTTCAGCGACGGCGAACGCTTGAGCAGCGACGCGATGGCTTCTTCCGGATGCTCCATCGCGTATTGGTAGGCGCGTATCGAGGCCTGCACGAAGCCGCGCACGACTTCCGGCGACGAGGCCACCGTGTCGGCATGCGCCGCGATCCCGTCACCCATGGTGTCGACGCCGAAATCGGAATAGGCGAAGCAGGCCACGCCGTTTTCGGTCAGCGCCGCCATGCCGGGGTAGGAGTCGTTCAGGAAACCGGTGATCGCCTGCGTGCGCTTGCCCAGGAAGGCCTGGTTGCGGGTGCCGCCGTCCGAAGCCATGATCTGCACCGCGCCGCGCGGAACCTTGTTCTTGGCCAGCAGCGCGTACAGCATGGTCGTGGTGGTGTCGCCCTGCAGCGTCGCCACGGCCTTGCCCGCCAGGTCGGCGGGCCGCGCGATGCCCTGGTCCTTCCAGCTGATCAGCGCGTTCGGGCTGGTCTGGTAGAGCTGGGCCACCTGCCGGACCGGCATGCCCTGCGCGGCGCCCAGCATCAGGGAGGGCGGGTCGACGATGGTGAAGGTGTCCTGCTTTCCCGCCACCAGCTGCATGGACGACGTCACGCCCTTGCCTTCCAGCACCTCGACGTCCAGCCCGACGTCGCGGTAGAAGCCCTTGTCCACCGCCAGCAGATAGGGCGAGCGATGGCCGTTGTAGTTGAAGGCCAGGCGCACCGTGGCCTTGGTCAGCTTGTCCGAGCCGTTTGCCGCCCAGGCCGGACGGCCCAGTACGGGCAGGCCGGCAGCCGCGGCCGCCGTGGCGAAAGTCAGGAAGCTGCGCCGTGTCGTTTTCATGATGTCGATCCTTGATCCAGGGCTAGTACTTTTTAAGCACACCGTATTGCTCGAAGAGATTGCGCACGTGTGCCACCAACGCAATGAAACGCGGCGTCTCCATGGTCTTGGGCGTCCGGGGGTAGGGCAGGTCCACCTCGACGATCTCGGCGGCCCGTCCCGGGCGGGGCGTCATGACCAGGACCCGCTGCGCGAGCAGGATGGCTTCCTGGATGTCGTGGGTCACGAACATGACGCTCTTCTTGGTTCTAAGCCATATCTGGTGCAGTTCCATGACCATCTGTTCGCGCGTCAGCGCGTCCAGCGCGCCGAACGGTTCGTCCATCAGGATCAGGGAAGGATCGTGGACCAGCGCGCGGCAGATCGATACGCGCTGGCGCATGCCGCCCGACAGCTCGTGCGGATACTTGCCGGCGAAATCGGCCAGGCCGACCATCTCCAGCAGTTCACGCGCGCGCCGTTCGTAGGCCGCCATGTCCAGGCCGCGTATCTGCGGCTGCAGCATGATGTTCTCCAACACACGGCGCCATTCCAGCAAGGCGTCGGTCTGGAACACGATACCGATGTCGGTGACGGCGCTGCGCACCGGCTCGCCCGCGCGCAGCACGGCGCCTTCGGTGGGCGCTTCCAGGCCGGAGGCCAGCGTCAGCAGGGTGCTCTTGCCGCAGCCGCTGGGCCCCAGCACCGACAGGAATTCGCCTTCGGCGATGTCGAAGTCCAGGTCCTGCAGCGCGGTCAGCGGCCCGCTTTTGGTGGGATAGATCTTGGTGACGTGGGAAAGGGTCAGCGCGGCCGTCATCGCCCACCCCCATGCACGCGCTGCGACACATGCCAGGGCAGCGCCAGGCGCTCGACCAGGTCGACCAGGCCGTACAGCACCACGCCCATGATGCTGAGCACCACCAGTACGGTGAAGGATAGCGTCACGTCCAGCGTGCCGTTGGCCACGATCAGCTGGTAGCCCAGTCCGCGATCGGCCGCCACGAATTCACCGACCACGGCGCCGACGATGGCCAGGGTGCTGGCCACCTTGATGCCGGAGAAAATGTGCGGCAAGGCCGCCGGCACCTGGAAATGCAGGAAGGTCTGCCAGCGGCTGGCGCCGGTGGAAAGCGCCAGCCAGCGCAGGTGGGCCGGCGCGGACTTGAATCCCGTCAGCGTGTCCACGACGATGGGAAAAAAGCACATCGTGAAGGCGATCAGCACCTTGGGCGCCAGCCCGAAACCGAACCACACCACCAGCAGCGGCGCCACGGCGACCTTGGGCACCGTCTGCGACAGCACGAGGATGGGGTGCAGCACGCGTTCGGCCCATTGCGATTGCGCCAGCAGCGCCGCCATGGGAATGCTCACGACAATGGCCAGGCCGAAGCCCAGCAGGATCTCGCCGGTGGTGGTCAGGGTATGGACCAGAATGCTGTGGTAGTCGGTGACCAGCCGCATCGCCACCGCGGACGGCGGCGGCAGCAGATAGGCCGGCACCTGGCCGATGCGCACGGCCGCTTCCCAGATCAGCAGCAGCGCGATGCCGACGATCAGGCCGTCCAGCGATCGCGGCGGACGCCAGCGGACGGTGCTAGCCGCCGTCTTTTCCCGGTTCATTGAAAATACCCCTTAATGCTGCGAGCAGCTTTTTGTTGTCCGCGCGCCCTCTCAGGGACACGCGTAGAGCGCGATAACGTTCCATGCCGCGGAACGAGGTCGCATCGGCCACGACGACGCCTTGCGCGGCCAGGCGGTCGGCGGCCTGGTCCGGCGGCATGTCGACGTCCAGCAGCACCATATTGGCGTTGCCGCCGCGGATGCGCACTTCGGGAATGTCCGCAATGGCGTCCGCGAACCACGCACGCTCCTGCGCGAACGTGGCGCGGCAGGTGTCCAGGAAAGCATTGTCGTCCAGCACCGCGCGGGCCGCGGCGACCGAGGCCCGCGCCAGGTTGAAGGGAGGGCGGCCGACCTCGGCCGCGCGCACCAGCGCCGGCGCCGCGATGGCATAGCCCACCCGCGTGCCGGCCAGGCCGAAATACTTGGAGAACGTACGCAGGACGACCAGGTTGGCATGCGCGGCCAGCAGCGGCACCGCGCCGTCCTCGACGGGGTCCAGCAGCGCTTCATCGACGATCAGCAGGCCCGGATCGGCGGCGCGCGCCAGGCTCGCGATGGCGTCGCGCGGGATTTTCTCGCCGGTGGGATTGTTGGGCGAGCAGACGAAGGTCATGGCGATCGTGCCGGCGCGCAGCGCGACATGCATGCCGGCGACGTCGGTTCTTTCCGGGACGTCGCCTTCCACGCAGATGACCCGGCAGCCGCGCAATCGGGCTTCCAGCTCATAGCGCGGAAAGGTGGGCAGATGCAGCAGCACGGTGTCGCCGTCGCTGGTCCAGGCATGGACGATCAGCTTGATGACGTCGTCCAGGCCGGCGCCGAAGAACAGCGAATCGGGATGGACGCCATGACGCCGGGCCAGGGCGGCGCGCAGCTCGGCGAAACGCAGGTCGGGATACAGGTGGCTCTGGCCCAGCGCGGCGCGCGCCGCGGCGATCGCGCTTTCAGGCGGCCCGAAAGGATTGACGTTCAACGAGAAGTCCACCACGTCGCGCACGTCCAGGGCGTGGCGCGCGGCGATATCGTCCACCGAGGTTTCGGCCTCGTACAGCCGCATGCTGGCCATCAAGGCGTTCTGCGGGTTGATCGTCATGCCAGCAGGTCTCCATGGCCGGCAACGGGCAGGCGCAGCTTCAATGACTTCAGGATGCCCCACAGCGTGACCTGGTTGCTGGTCAGGACGGGTTTGCCGAGTTCGGCTTCCATGCGGCCAGCGACTTCCAACGCGCGGAAGTCCGTGCAGCTGACGAAGACGGCCTGCGCCGCCGGCCGGTCGGCCCGGCGTATCAGTTCGGCCACCGCGTCCGGCGCGACTTCGCGTATGGCCTTGCCCGACAGCCCCAGGCCTTCCACGCCGACGACGTCGAAACCATGCGATTGCAGGAAGGCGAGTTCGGCCTCGTTCACGCTGTCCAGATAGGGCGTGGCCAGCGCCACGCGCTCGATACCCAGTGCCTGCAGGCTTTCGACGATGCAGCGGGACGTGGCGACCACCGGGCAGCCGGCGATGGCTTCCAGCGATTCCAGCTGGCTCGCCAGTGCCGCCTCGCCGTCGATGAAGGAGCCGCTGGTGCAGGCGTAGGCCACGACGTCGGGCGTCACCGATGCGATCAGTTCCGCGGCCTGCGCCACCCCGGCATTCATGGCGCGCAGGCCTTCCGGCGTGGTTTCGCGCAGCATGACGCGCGTCGCATGGAAGGTCAGTCCGGGCAGGCCGAGGCGGGCGTAGTCCGGCTCGATCACGGCATTGACCGAGGGCACGATCAGGCCCACGCGGCGCGGCCGGGCGGTGGAGGAGCCGCTCACTTTTTCCATGACGATTGATAGCCGGCCATGTTGGCGCCTTCGCGCTGGCTCAACACGACCAATGAGCGCAGCAGGTCCACCATCGCCGCATTGGTGCGCGCGTCGGTGCCGTCGACATACTGGCGCAGCATGCCGCCCACGGGATCGATGGCGCCGGCGCGCACGCAGGCCTCGATCAGCCGTACTTCCTCCGTGCCGTCGTGGAAGGCGGCGTCGTTGCCGACCATGGCCGCCAGCACCGCCGCGATGCCGTAGGCGCCCCAGTTGGAGATGTTGGCGATGACCGCGACGTCCGCGGGCTGCTCGGCCGCGATGACGTCGCCCAGCGGCACTTCGGCGCGCACGTCTTCCGCCACCACCCCCATGCCCAGTTCATTGCCCAGGTCGCCGACGCCTATGGTGAGAATGCCGCGCCGCCGGGCCTCGGCGTACAGGGCATCCGTATGCGCGGTGAAATCGCTGATCTCGAAGCCGCCGCCGCCATGGTAGTGGCCGTCGCGGCCGGCGCCGGGGCGCTCGACCGCCACCACGGCCTTGGGTTGCAGTTGGTCCAGCAGCGCCACCGCGGCCTGTTCGGCGGCCTTCCTGTCCACGGGAAAGCCGGTGAACGCGCAGCGGTTGCGCCCCGAACGGATGTCGCCCATGTCAGCGGGTATCAGGCCCGCGGCCGCGAAGCACGCCTGCATGCAGGGCACCACCGAGGTTTCCGACACGCCCACCGGGATCGCGCCCAGGCCGACCGCCAGCGCGCGCGCCAGCACGGCCGCGCCTATCGGACCGTCGGTTTCCGGCAGGCCGTAGCCGCGCATGATGAAGCCGCTGATCATCAACACCGTGTCGCCCGACGCGACGTGTTCCTTGAGCCGCGCGGCAGCCGCCAGCGTCAGCGGCGCGCCGCCGGCGTGGCGCCGCGCGGTGGCGTAGAGCTTGAGCAGCGGGATCCCCTTCAGGATGGTCCAGTTCGACATCGGCGCGGTGATCAGGTGATCGACGGCTTCGCCGATGCGTTCGATGCTAATTCCGGACATTCAGGTACTCCTGCAGGTTGATGTCGTGCTCGCCGGGAAAGCGGCGGCGTTCGAACAATTGCTTCATGGCGACCGGCACGGTGGCGTCCAGTCCCAGCTTGCCGCGATGGACCTCGCGCACGTCCTCCCGCGTATAGCTGGGCATGCGTGGAATCATGTAGGTGCCGGTCTCGGGCGTGCAGCGGGTCTGTATCGCCCACAGCACGTCAGCGGCATTGAAGGGGTCGACGTCCTCGTCGACGACCACCACGATCTTGGTCCAGGAATAGCCGCCCAGCGCGGCCAGCAAGGCGTTCTTGGCCTGGTCCTCGTTCTGCTTTTCAATGGCGATCACGCAGCCGAACACATAGCCCGGCGTGGCGATGTCGCGGATGCGCGGCACGAAGGCCGAGACCTTCTTGTAGATTTCCGTCTGGATGGGTACGCCCACCAGGTTCAGGTCTTCCGTGCCGCCGGCCAGGATGGTGTGGTAGATGGCGTCGCTGCGGCGCGTGATCGCCGTGACGCGGAAGACGTGGTTCTTCATGACGGGCACGTAGCCGTCGGTGAACTCGCCGAAGGGGCCTTCGTCTTCCCGCACGCCGCACAGCACTTCGCCTTCGATCACCATCTCGGCGTCGGCCGGCACGTCGACGGGGATGGTCTTGCAACGCGTCACGCGCAGCGGCTTGTCCTGCCAGGCGCCGGCGACTTCCAGCTCGTCCGCCTCGTAGGGGACCTTGGAAGCCGCCGAGAACATCAGCGCCGGCGGCGCACCGATGACGATCGCGCAGGGCAGGTTCTGCCCTTTGCTTTCGGCTTCGGCGTGGTAGCGGCCCAGGTGCTGCGGCGGCATCATGCGCACGCGCAGCTTGTCCTTGCCGACCAGTTGGCAGCGGTTCCAGGAAGCGTTGTACACGCCGGTGTCGGGATGGGGCGCGATCAGCACGCCGGCCGTGATGTAGGCGCCGCCGTCGTGCTCGGAGAACACCACCTGCGGGACGTCGCGCTGCAAATCGATGTCCGCGCCCTGGCTGACGACCTGCTGCACCGGCGCGTCCGTCACCCGTTCGGTCGGAATGCCGCGCGCCTCCTGGCGCACCAGGGTACGCAGCAGATCTTTTTCCTCCAGGCCCAGCGCCGCGGCGACATGGCTGCGGAAGCCGAACACATTGGTGACCACGGGCACGTTGGCGCCTTTCACATCGTTGAAGCGCAAGGCCTGGTTGCCGGCTTTCTGCACGCAGCGCATGACCGCCGTCAATTCGTGGCGGGGATCGACCTGGCGCGCCACCTCGGACACCAGGCCGCGGGTTTCCAGCCAGGCCACCAGTTGACGAAAGGATTCCATCGGTTTCATATCGGACGCTTGTTCTGGATCTTCGATTGCTTGATCGGCGTTGGGAAGCCGGTTATAGTGTTGGTTACTGCGCAACGCTGTTGCGCAATCACGTTTTGATTATGGGTATCGCCCGGGTGGCTGTCAACGCCGGGCATGCCCGGATATGCGTATTTCGCGGCTATCTAATGGAATACCCCGACGTGAATGCCCCGATGCCTGAGACCACGAATTCCAAGCTCGCCGACGCCATGGGGGAGGGCGATAGCGCCGCGGGGCCGGGCCGGCGCGACCCCACCGTGCATGCGGCGCGGCATGCCATAGAGATCCTGCGATGCATCTCGCAGTCGCAGCCGGAGATCGGCGTCAGCGACATCGCGCGCCGCATCGGATTGCATAAGAGCTCGGTGTCGCGGCTGGTCGCGACGCTGCAAGCGCAGCGCGTGGTCGAACGCAATCCCCACACCGATCGCGTCAGCCTGGCGCCGGGCCTCATCGCGATCGCCGCGCCCCTGATCAACCATATGGGCATCTCGCAGGCGTCGCGGCAGCGCATGGCGCAGCTGGCGGAGGAATCCGCGGAAACGGTCAACCTGAGCATCTGGGACGGCCGCGAAGCCATCAGCATCGACCAGACCGTGGGGCCCAACGCCATCACGCACTATGCGGCGCCGGGACAGAACAACCCGGCGCATTGCACGGCGTCGGGCAAGGTGCTGCTGGCCTTCGCGTCGGAAGCCGACCGGTCGGCGGTGCTGCGGGCGCCATTGACGCGTTACACCGAACGCACGATCACCGAACCGGCCGTGCTCCAGCGCGAACTGGCGCGCGTGCGCGAGACCGGCCTGGCGCTGAACCGCGCGGAATTCTCGGAAGACGCGGGCGCCGTCGCGGCCATCGTCCGCAACGTCAACGGCCAGGCGACGATCGCGCTGACCATCACCGTGCCCATGTACCGGTTCAGCAAGGCGCGCGAGCGCAAGCTGCTGGAACTGGTGGGGCATGCCGCGCGGGATATTTCCGGCCAGATCGGCGCCATGACGGCGGCCGGCATCGCCAGGAGGCAACCATGACGACGGAAAACCTGCCCCGCGCCGGGGCGATGCCGGGCGGCTTCTGGGCGTTTTCGCTGGCCGTCTACGCGCGCCCCGGCGTGCCGGAGGCCTGCCTGGCGCTGCAGGACGGCTATGGCCTGGACGTCAACGTGCTGCTGTTCGCGCTGTACGCGGCGCAGCACGGGACGTCGCTGGATACCGGCGCTTTCGCCGATCTGGACCGCGCGGTCGCCAGCTGGCGCCGGCAGGTGGTGGCGCCGTTGCGTGCCATACGCCGCCACGTCAAAACGACGCTGGGCGATGGCGGCGCCACGCCGGGCGGCAAGACGCCGTCGCCGGCGTCCGTCGAGCAGGAGACCTACGCGGCCATCAAGCGCGCGGAACTATCGGCCGAACGCGCGCAGCAATGCAATATGGAGCAGTGGCTGGCCGCGCGGCCGGGCGCCGCGGTATCGCTGGCGGCCGGTGCGGGCGACGGCATCGCGTCGGATGCGCGAGATGCGCTGGATTCGTTGGATGCCTTGGATGCGGCCGCGATCGACACCCTGGGCGCGGCGAATCTGGACGGGTACCTGGCTTACATGCACTGCCCGTGCGATGCGAACGCCCAGGCTTTCGTGCAGGTATTGCTGGCCGCCGTCTCGGCGCCGAGGCCGGAATAGCCTGGACAGGCCCGCGCCGCCGGCACATCACGCACGCACATCACGCATATCACGCCTGCGGCGGTTGGCCGTTCGACGCGGTGAGCCCGCCGTCCACCGGCAGGTTGACGCCGGTCACGAAGACCGCGTCTTCGCTGGCCAGAAAGGCGATGACGGAAGCGATTTCCTCCGGCTCCGCGCCACGGCCCAGGGGTATGCGTTCCGCGAATTTTTCCATCAGGGCCTGATCGGCATACATGTCCTTGGTGAGTTCCGAGCGGGTCAGGCTGGGACAAACCGCATTGACGCGCACGCCGTCGCGGCCATGGTCCATCGCCAGCGAGCGCGTGAAGTTGGTGACCGCGCCCTTCGCCGCGTTGTAGAAGCTCATGCGCCAATCGCCGCCCAGTCCGGATACCGACGAGACATTGACGATGCATCCGCGCGTCTTGATCAGTTCCGGCATGGCGGCGCGGCAGCCGTAGAAGACACCGTCCAGGTCGGTGGCGATGACTTTGCGCCAGTCGTCCGGCGACGCCTCGGTGATCGTGCCTTCCACGGCGGTGCCGGCGTTGTTCACCATGACGTCCAGGCGGCCGAAGCGGTGGACGGCGGCCTGGACCATGGCTTCGACTTCCCGCAACACCGATACGTCGGCGGTATGGATGAGTATCTTCGACTCGTCCAGCCCTTCGGCGGCGCGCTTCAGCTTGGACGCCGTGCGGCCGGCGAATACCACGTTGGCGCCTTCCTGGACGAAGCGGCGGGCGGTGGCGGCGCCGATCCCGGATCCGGCGCCCGTGACGATGACGACTTTCCCTGCGAAACGGTTCATGGCGATCTCCTGTGCGATTCGTGGACGGGGCGTCGCTGCAAGCGCCATACCGCGCGCGGTCGCGGGCTGCGCGGGTATCGCCCCCCGTCGACCGGGATCGTTCAGGAAACCGGCAAGCTTTTATGGCTACAATCCGCAGCGACGCGAGGCCGCCGCAATGGCGCTTGTCGACAATCGTCCCCGCGCGTCCATTCCCCCAATAGCCGGTAAAACGAGCCGGAAAACGGCCGCTGCCCCACCGCCATGTCTCCTTCCTCCGCCTTGCCCACGCCTGCGTTGCCTCCGGGACGCGAGCGCACCTTGCTCTGGCTGCTCGCGCTGACCCAGTTCACCATCGTGGTCGACTTCATGGTGATGATGCCGCTGGGGCCGCAGATCATGCAGGCCTTCACCATCAGTCCGGCGGCCTTCGCCGCGGCGGTGTCCGCCTATTCCTGGTGCGCCGGCATTTCCGGCCTGCTGGCGGCGACCTACATCGACCGCTTCGACCGGCGCAAGATGCTGCTGGTGGTGTATGCCCTGTTCGCGCTGTCCAATTTGGTCTGCGCCATGGCCACCAACTACCACGCGCTGCTGCTGTCGCGCGCCTTCGCGGGCCTGACGGGCGGCGTGCTGGGTTCGCTGGTGCTGGCGATCATCGGCGACGTCATCCCGCCGCAGCGGCGCGGCGCCGCGATGGGCGTGGTGATGACGTCGTTCTCGCTGGCGGCCGTGGCGGGCGTGCCGCTGGGCGTGGTGCTGGGCGCGCATTACGGCTGGAGTTCGCCGTTCTTCGAGCTGGTCCTGCTGTCGGCGGTGATCTGGGCGGGCGCCTGGAAGGTGGTGCCCAGGCTGACCGCGCATATCCGGATTCCGCCGGTGCCGCTGTCGCGGACGCTGCCGGACCTGTGGTCCCTGATGCGCGAGCCGTCGCACTTGCGCGGCTTCGGCCTGACGGCCATCGTGATGGGCGCGCACATGATGATCGTGCCGTTCATCTCGCCCTTCCTGGTCGGCAACCTGGGCGTGGAGCCCGAGAATATCTCGCTGATCTACATGGCCGGCGGCGCCGCCACTTTCTTTACGTCGCGCGCCGTGGGGCGCCTGGCGGACCGCTACGGCAAGCGGCAGGTCTTTCGCGCGGCGGCGCTCGCTTCCCTGGTGCCGGCGCTCTTCATCACCCATCTGCCGCAGCTGCCGCTGTGGGCCTTGATCCTGTTCTTCCCGTTCTTCCTGGTCACGGCGAACGCGCGCATGATACCCGTGCAGGCGCTGTTGACGACCGTGCCGGAAGCACACCGGCGTGGCGCCTTCATGAGCGTGAACTCGGCCGTCCAGCAGATCGCGACCGGCACGGGCGCATGGATAGGCGGATTGATGCTGACCACATCGCCCAGCGGCCAGATCTCCGGCTACGGCGTCAACGGGTGGCTGTGCTGCGCCTGCATCGTTTTTTCGATGTGGTGGGTGTCGAAGGTCCGGCCCTACGCCTACGACGCCAGGACGGCGGAAGCGGTGCGCGCGACGTAGGCGCTCCGGATGCGCGTCCGTCCAAGGCCGATCGCGTGCATTCTCGGCCCTTGCCGGCATGCCGTGTGTTCCGTCCGGGCGGCCGCCCTCCACCGGGATCATTATGTGCTTGAGTCTGGGCAACGGTGATTCGGGATAGGCAAATGGGTACGATCGCGCGTCTTCTGATCGTTGTCTTGCTGGCCGTGGCGGCCTGGTGGGCCTGGCCGCGCCTGCCGGACCCCTGGCGGGCGCCCTGGCATATGGCGCGGCTCGCCCTGCGGGAAGCGCCCACGGCCCTGCCCGTGCCGGTCCGCGGCGTAACGCCCCGCCAGCTGGCCGATACCTGGAACGCGGCCCGGTCGGAAGGCCGCAAGCACCAGGGGATAGATATCTTCGCGCGCCGCGGCACGCCGGTGCTGTCCACCACCGAAGGCGTGGTCACCCAAGTGGGAACGAACCGCCTGGGCGGCAAGGTCGTATGGGTCATGGGGCCCGGGCACCAGATGCATTACTACGCGCACCTGGAAGACTATGGCCACGTGAAATGGGGCAGCCATGTCATGCCGGGCGACGTGCTGGGCTACGTCGGCAATACCGGGAACGCGCAAGGCACGCCGCCACACCTGCATTACGGCATCTACCCGCCGGACGGCGCCATCAACCCGTTTCCGCTCCTTACCGCCGGATCAGATCGACATATCGATGGCTGACGTCCGTTCGTCGGCGCGAGGATCGTGGTGGATGCCCTTGCGGACCGCCCACACCGGGTTCACCTGGTACAGCGGAATGATGGCCAAGTCGTCGACGGCGATCTTGACCGCTTCCTGCATCTGCTTTTCACGCGATTTGTCGTCCATCGTTGCCAGGGCCTGCGCGGTCATGGCGTCCAGCTTGGGATTGCTGTAGCGCCCCTCGTTCGCCACGCCCCAGCCCGTCGCGGCGTTGTAGGTGCCGACGACATTCATCAGCCCCGTCGAGGCATCGCCGGCGGAGTTGCCCCAGCCGATCAGATGGATGGCGAACTCCTGCTTGCGGGCGCGTTGCGCGAACACGGCATAGGGCATGGTCGCCACTTCGACGCCCAGCCCGGCGCGCGACCACATCTGCCCGATCGCCTGCGCCACGCGCGAGTCGTTCGGATAGCGGTCGTTCGTGCTGTGCAAGGTGATGCGCAAGCCTTTGGGAAAGCCGGCTTCGGCCAGCAGGCGGCGGGCTTCCAGCACATCGACCTGCGGTACCGGGATTTGCGGATTGTAGGAATAGGCGCCCGGCGGTATCCATTGGCCGTTGGCCGCGGCGCCGCCGTTCATCAGGCGGTCGACCAGCAGTTTGCGGTCGATGGCCAGGGACAGCGCCTGCCGCACCCGCAGGTCGCGTAGCGGATTGTGCGGCAGCGGGGTGCCGTCCGCGGCCTTGATGAAGGCCATATCGTCGTCGCGCGAGACGTTGGGGAACAGGAAAATGGAACGCATGCCCGCGATCTGGTCGACCGTGACGTTCGCCGCCGACTTCAGGTGCGCGATGTCGGCCGTGGGGATCTGGTCGGCCATATCGATGTCGCCCGCCAGCAGGGCGGCGATGCGCGTGCTGTCATTCGCGATGGTGCGCAGCCGTGCCCGCGCCCAGGCCGGCTTGGCGCCCCAGTAATCGTCGTTGCGGATGAAGCCGGCTTCCTCGTTCTGGCGGAAGTATTCGTAGCGGTAGGGGCCGGTGCCGATGGCGGCCTTGCCGCTGTTGTAGTCCTCGCTGGTGGCAGTCTCGCCCACGTGCCGGGAGACGATATAGACCGTGCCGACGCCGCGCGGCAGGTTGGCATAAGGCTTTGCCGTGTGCAGCCGCACGGTCAAGGGATCGATGATCTCGACCTGGGTGATGGCGTTGATGTAGCTGGCGAAGCCGCCGGGCACGTCGCGCAGCTTGATCACCCGATCGATGGTGTAGGCCACGTCTTCAGCCGTGAAGGACTTGCCGTCGTGCCAACGCACGTTCGGCCGCAGCTTGAATTCCCATACCGTATCCGAAATCAGCTGCCAGGACTGCGCCAGGCCCCGCGCGGCCGGCTTGGAGCTCTGGTCGCGTTCGACCAGCTTTTCGTAGATGTGCGACGCGTAGTCGATGTTCGGCTGGGTGTTCGCATAATGCGGGTCGGCCGATGTCGCGGCGGACCGCGTGCCTATGATCAGCGTATCCTTGCGTGCTTGCGCGGATGCCGGTGCGGCCGCGCCCAGCGTGGCGATGGTGCCCGCGGCGCCCAGAAGAAAATCACGTCGGTTCATCGTCATTGCCTGCTTCCCCTTGCTTATGCTGATGCTCGATTCTTATGCGTAATTGCTTATGCGTAATTGCTTATGCGTAATTGCGCGGCAGGCTTTCCATCCAGCTTTTGTGGAAATGCAGCCGGTCTTCGACGCGTATGGACACCTGCACCGCGTGCGTGAACTCCGTTGCCGTGCTGCTGGTCTGGCAGCTGGCCTGCACGTCTATGGCCATGTGCGGATGCGGCGCCCGGTAGCGGACCTCGGAAACAATGGACGCGCAGGCCGGGTTCCGGTTCGATACCGTGTAGTCCGAATGCCGGGTCGTGCCGTTGTCCGCGGCGCCCAGCGTGCAGACCACGGTGTCGGCGGCCAGGTCATGGGTCAGCGTGTAGGTGGCCTTGGGCACTTCCGCGGCCGAGGGCAAGGGATGCGGCGATGCCTGGAAAGCCGGCGCCGGCAGGCCGTCGCCGTTCGCCGCCATGATCGGCAGTTCGATGCGCGATGGGTGCGCCGCCCCGCAATGGATGATGTTCCGTGCATGCATGCCCGTGGGCCAGGCATTCTGGAAATCGGCGCTGGATACGGCAATGCGCAGGCGATGGGACGGCGCGATCTCGTAGGCCAGGTCACGCAGTTTCAGGCGCAGCTCGTAGACCTTGCCAGGTTCCAGCGGGGCGGGCCTGTCGTGGCTTTCCCGGTGCGTCGCCAGGCAGCCCCCGTGGCTGAGCAGCCGCGAGGTCCCGTCGGGCGCGACGTCGCAGATCCTGACGTTGAAATAGGCGACTTCGGCTGAGGACGACACATGCAGCACCGCTTCCGGCTGCCCCAGGATGGACATCGTCCGGTCCAGGGGCATCGTGGTGAAGCAGGCGGAATACGCATCGTCGACGCGCTGGTCGGTAGGCATGCCCCATGGCGATGTGCTGCCCAGGCCGATGCGCCCGCTGGCCATGCCGACGGTGGGGCGGTAGTCGTAGCCGACCTCGCCGTCCGCCGGCGGCTGATGCGCGAGCTTGCCGGCGGCCGCCGGTCCCGGCTCCAGATACAGCGTTTCGGCTCGCGACGCGGCTGGCGGCCATTGCGTGTCGGCGTGCCAGTGTCCGGGTTCGCTCAGCGTCAGCAGCGTGGGCTGTTGCCATTGGCGCACGAACACCGTGACCGGCGGTTCGTCCATGATGCCGTTGTCGATGCCCTTGAGCCAGTAATCGAACCATCGCAGGTATTCAACCCGGGTGTCGATGCGCGGGCCGGGCAATGCGAATTTTTCTTCGGGGTAGTAGTGGCCCCACGGTCCGATCACCACCTTCTTCGGACCTTTCAGCTGGCGGAATGCGTCCAGCTCGGCGTTCGCGTACCAGTCGGCCCAGCCCTCGATCAGGTAGACCGCGCAACCGACCTTGTCGAAGTTGTTCTTGATGCTCTTGCCGCGCCAATATTCGCCATCGGTGTCGTGGCGGAATATCTCCAGGCTCCATGGCGAACTGCCTTCCAGGCGTTCGTTCCAGATGCGGGACCAGTTCGCGCCGACCAGCGCTGGATCGGGTGGCGAGAAGTTGTAGGCGCTCATATTGGGCGCGAAGAATTCGAAACGCCATGGCCGCCGGCAGCCGCCCGGATAGGCGGTGTCCTCGTACATGTCGTTGCTGCCGGATCGTACGATGATGGCCTTGAGATGCGGCGGCGCCTTGCCCGCGACCTGCCATTGCACCGTCGCGCCATAGGACTTGCCGATCATGCCTACCGCACCGCTGCACCAGGGCTGCCGCGCGGCCCATTCGACCATGTCGTAGCCGTCCTGCTGCTCGTCGTCCGAGTAGGCGTCCGAACTGGCGCCCGACGAACTGCCGGTGCCGCGAACGTCGAACTGCACGACCGCATAGCCGTGTTGCGCCAGGTATGGCACCGCGGGCGGAAAGCTGGGCTGGGCGTGGTCCAGGCGGCGGTATGGGTTGTATTCGATGATCGCGGGGAAGCGGCCTTCGGCCGCCGGCCGCGTGATCCTGACATTCAGCTCGACGCCGTCGCGCATCGGCACGCGCAGGCCCTTGATGATGTCGACCGCCATGCCCGCTCCCCTGAGTCATCGTTATGCCGCAATATCGGCGTCCGACTTTAATGGAATTTGCCGGGTTGGCCGACAGATCCCATTTATATCGGCATAAACGTGATCTATGACGGGGGCGGGCTGCTACTCCACTGAGATGCCCACGCGCTGTATCACCGCGCGGTTTCTTTCCAATTCCTGTTTCATGAAGGGCGCGATCTGGGCCTGCTCCATGCGGATCGGCTGGACGCCCTGCTTTTGCATGGCGTTTTTCATGTCGGGATCGGCAAGCGCCGCTTCGATTTCCTTGCGCCTGGCGGCCACTTGATCGGCGGCCAGGCCGCCGGGACCGGCGATCGCGAGCCAGACGTCGACGTCGTATTTCGGCAGGCCGCTTTCACGCAGGGTCGGTACCTGCGGCGCCATGTCGCTGCGGATCGGGCTGGTGACGGCCAGCGCCTTCAGCTTGCCCGCGGCGACCAGGGGAGCCACGGCCTGGGCCGCGACGAAGGCGATATCGAGGTTGCCGCCGATCAGATCGTTGATGACCTGCGTGGATCCTTTGTATGGAATAGGGTTGGTGGTAACGCCAGCCTGTTCCTTGAAGACTTCGCTGGCCATGTGATAGGCCGTCCCTGTGACGACACCTTCCGCCAGGGGCTTGGGCGCCGACCTGGACAGCTGGATGAGTTCGGCTGGCGTGCTGGCGGCAAGGTTGTTGTTGGCAACCAGCATGGCGGGCACGCTGCCTATCATCGCGATGGGCGTGAAGTCGCTGATGGGGTCGTACGGCAGATTCTTGTACAGCCAGGGATTGATGGTGTGGTTGGAGCTGATCACACCCAGCGTCAGCCCGTCCCTGGAGGCGCGAGCGAGCTGGCGCGTGCCGATGGTGGTGCCGGCGCCAGCCACGTTCTCGACCACGATGGCGTGCCCGCTGGCCTTGCCCCAGGGCGCCGACATCGCGCGCGCCAATGCGTCGGACGCCGACCCCGGCGGTGTCGGCACGATCAGCCGAATGGGAGCCGATGTGTCCGCCGCCAGCGCGCTGCCGTGCGCCAGCAGCATCATCAATCCGGCGATGATTCCGTGTATTGGGCGTGTACGCCGCATGTTGAGTACCCCTTGGATCGTTATGGACGGTGAAGATCCCGCGGGCTTATTGTTGGTTGCCGCTCATGGCGCGGCAAGCCACTATTGTTGAGGGGCATCGCAGTGGCGCTAATGCGGACCCTCAGGCATCCCATGCCGCCGCGATCCCCGCGCTGTCGAATAGCGCGTCGCGCTGCTGCGTGAACAAATCGGCTTCTCCACGCAGCCACTCCAGGATGGTGGACGTGTCAGGATGGGTCGGGCTGCCGATGAAACGATACGCCCCCTGCAACCGCACACGGTACGGAAAGGGCACGACCAGCCGACCCTGCAGCAAATAGCCCAGTACCAGCGCCAGCCGGCCCATGGCGACGCCCTGGCCGCCCAAGGCCGCCTGCATCGCGAGCAGCGAATGATTGAACTGCGTGCCCTGGCGCAATGCCCCCGTCGGCAGGTCAACGTCCACCGCCGTCAGCCAACTGGCCCATTCCTCGGTCGGCTCGGTGCCTTCCCAGGGATCGGCCGCATGCAGCAGATGCGCGCCCTTGAGATCGCCGGCTCCTTGCAAGTCGGGATGCGCCTGCATGAAGGCCGGTGTCGCCACCGGCACCAGCCATTCGTCGAACAGGATGACCGCCTTGGCGTCCTGGCTGTCGGGCGGCCCGAACCGTACCGCCGCGGCGATGTTGTCCTGGGCCATGCGGGAAGGATCGACGCGGTCGGATTCGCCGACGATGCGCAGGGCCAGGTGCGGATAGGCGCGGTAGAAGCTTCCCAGCCGCAAGGTCAGCCAGAACATCGCAAAAGACGGCGAGCAGCTGAAGTTCACCGGTTCGCCCATACGGGCGCCATGCAACCGGTGCACGGCGGTCTCCAGGCCACGGAAGGACTCGCGCGTGGCGGCGAACAGCTGTTCCCCTTCGGGCGTCAACGTCAGGCCGGTCTGCGTACGCAGCAGCAGCACATGCCCCAGTCGGTCTTCCAGCTTCTTGACCTGCTGGCTGACGGCTCCCTGGGAGACGTGCAGTTCGGTAGCCGCCCTGGTGAAGCTGCCGCAGCGCGCGGCGGCGTCGAAGCAACGCAGCCAGGCCAGTTCGGATGGCGATAGCGGGGGAGCGCCGCCAGGGTTCATTAGTTTCATTGATGCGTGCCGCACTATTAAGCGCTTGTGATCGACGGTATGCGGGTCAAGAATCCCAACGACCGAAACGCAGGGGATACGAATGCGCGTACTAATAGCAGGATTCAAGCACGAGACCAATACCTTTGCTTCCAACCAGGCCGACTGGGCCGCATTCGAGCGCGGGGAAATGTTCCCCAAGCCGGTGCGCGGACAGGCCATGCTGGAGATGCTGGCGACCGTCGATGTGTCGGCCACCGGCTTCGCCCGGCAGGCGCGTGTACGCGGATGGACCCTGGTGCCCAGCCTGTGGTGCGGCGCCGTGCCTTCTTCCTACGTCACCGATGACGCATTCGAGCGCATCTGTACGTCCATCCTGGAGGACGCCCGCAAGCTGGACTTCGACGCCATCTACCTGGAATTGCATGGCGCGGCGCTGACCGTCTCGTTCGACGACGCGGAAGGCGAATTGCTGGCGCGCATCCGCGCGGTCGTCGGGCCGGACATGCCTATCGTGGCCAGCCTGGACCTGCACGCCAACGTGACGCGCGCCATGCTGGCGCTCGCCGATGGCCTGGTGGCGTTCCGCACCTATCCCCACATCGATTACGTACGGACGGGCGAACGCGCCGCGGAGCTGCTGGATCGATTGCTGCGCCAGGGGCGGCGTGAAACCTGCGTGTCCAGGCGGCTGCCGTTCCTGATCTCGATCAATTCACAGGGTACGGGATCGGAACCGGCCAGGAGCTGCTATGCCCTGCTGGAGGACGTGGACGCGCGATACGGCACGGTGTCGAGCTTCTGCATGGGATTCCCGGCGTCGGACTTCGACGAATGCGGGCCGGTGCTGTGGGCCCACGGCGAGCGGGCGCGCGAGGCCGTCGCGGCCTTGCAGGCCCGGGTGGCCGAACCTTCCCAATGGCGCCTGACGGCGCAGACGGCGCCGCAAGCGGTGGCACGGGCGCTGCGGCGCGCCGCCACCAGCCGGCGGGCGGTCGTCATCGCCGATACGCAGGACAACCCGGGCATCGGCGGCACGAGCTCCACCACCGGCGTCCTGCATGCTTTGCTGGACGCGGGCGCGGGCCGCGCTTTTCCCGGACGGGTGGCCCTGGGGGTGCTCTACGATCCGGCCGCGGCGGCGCTGGCGCATCGGGCGGGCGTGGGCCAGGAGATCCGTTGCGCGCTCGGCGAGTCCGTGCGGACGCCGGCGGGCGCCAGCGAGCCGCCGGTGGAAGGCAGCTTTCGCGTGCTGGCCTTGTCGGACGGCGTGGCGACGTTCAAGGGGCCCAAGATGACCGGTTTCCGCGCCCAGCTCGGGCCCACGGCCTGCCTGTCGATCGACGGCATTTCCATCGTCGTGGCCAGCGGCAGGATAGGCGCGCAGGATCGCGAGCTGTTCCGCATGGTCGGCGTCGAACCGGAGGCCATGAAGATCATCGTGGTCAAGAGTTCGCATCACTTCCGGGCCGATTTCGACAGGCTGGTCGACGATCCGGAAACCGATGTGCTGTTCGCGCTGGCGCCGGGGCTGCTCCTGGTCGATCCTGCCGATCTGCCCTGGAAGAAGCTGTCACCGGCCACCCGCTTGCGGCCGTGAGGTTCACTGCCGCGATGCCCGCGGCCGAGTGGCCGGAAAGCCCGGCGAGGCCGCCCGGCGGCCCCGCAGCAGGCTGGCCATTGCGGCCAGCTGCGCCAGCGCGGCCAGGCAGAACAGCGCCCATGTGCCGCCGCTCGTACGCAGCAGGCCGAACACGGCGGGCGCGAAGGCGTAGGTGGCTTGCGATATCGCGACGATCAGGGGGATCACCTTCTGCGTATCGGCGGGTTGGAAGTCGACCTGGGCGATCAGCGGCGGAAGCGACGTCGCGTTGCCGATGCCGGAGCCGAACAGCAGCAGGCCGGCCCAGCACAGGGCATCGGCCGGCCAGCCGTAATCGCGCAGCGGCATGCTCGCCAGCAGCGCCAGCACGCCGAGCGTCTGCAGGCCGTAGGCCAGCGCGGCGACACGCCGGCGGTCGGCTCCCGGGGGCATCAGGCGGCCGACCGCATAGCGGCCCAGGATGGCGCACGCGGTGCACAGCCCCATCGCCGCGCCGGCCATGCGCTCGCCCATGGTGGGCGCCAGGATGGAGAACAGGTGCGCGATCAGGCCGATCTGCGCGAACAGGCCCAGGGCCATGCCGACGCACAGCGTGGTGAAGCGCTGGTCGCGCCATACGCAGCCGAGAGGCGCCGCGGACGGGTCCGGGGGCCGTGGGATTTCCGTCATTGTCGCGGCGACCGGATTCGTCGTCACGGATGCCGGGGTGGTGGCGGTCGCCACAGCCGCTGGCGCGACTTCCCGCACGCCGTCCACCCGCTGCCCTTTGGATGCCGGCGTGTGCCGAAAGACGCCTAGCGCCAGCGCCGTCACGACGGCGACCATCGCGATCCCGACGGCCGCCGCTGCGCCGCCGAAGCCCATGCGTTCGATCAGCAATACCCATAAAGGCGAGAACAGGACGCCGCCCATGCTGGCGCCGTTGTAGGCCATGCCCAATGCGGCGGGGCGGCGCGCCGCATACCACGGCGCGATCAAGGCATTGACCGCCGCCGCGCCCATGGCCACCCAGCCCGCGCCGCTCAAGGCGGCCGCGGCGAACAGTTGCGCCGGGGTCGCGGCCGCCGACCATCCATATATGCCGGCCGCCAGCAGCGCGGCGCCCAGCACCGTAATACGCGGCACGCCGAAGCGCCGGTACAGCCGGGGAAGATTGGCGACGACCAGGGCGCCGAGCACGAAATGAAAGGTGATCGCCGCGGATGCCACCGCCACGTCCGCGACGCCGCGGCGCAGCACGTCCTGAAGATAGATAGGCGGGCCGTAGAAGCCCACGCCCCAGCCGAACACGGCCAGCAGGAAGGTGGCCGCGATGACCGTGCCGCCGAAAAAAGGATGATGCTTGGCCTCCGTGCCTGGCGTCATGTCTGCCCTTGCCGTGATGTCGAGGCGCCCAGTATGCTGGAACCTCGCATGCATACTTCAGGATGGATCGAATCGTGGAATACATGGACAAGATGGGCGGGCGTCTTGCACGCTCGCCACGCGGCGCCAAGGCCACGGTTCCGGCCGGCGGCCGGGCCACGCCTCGTAAGGTCGCGCAGACCAATGCCAACGCCAACGCCAACGCCAAGGCCAACGCCAACGCCAACGCCAAGGCCAAGGCCAAGGCCAACGCGGCCGCCGATGCCGCGACGGCCGACGTCCAGTTGGCGGCCATCGCCGCCGCGATCGGCGACCCGGTGCGCGCCCGCATGCTTTGCAGCCTGCTCGACGGGTGCGCGCGCACCGCGACCGAGCTGGCGGCGGTGGCCGAGATCGGCGCATCGACCGCCAGCAGCCACTTCACGCGCTTGCGCGAACAGGGCCTGGTGGAACAGGCCACCCAGGGCAAGCACCGCTATTACCGCCTGGCCAGCCGCGACGTCGCCGGCGCGCTGGAAGCGTTGCTGGTGATCGCCGGCGTCAAGGCCACGCCGTACACGCCGACGACGCCGCCGGAACTGCGCGAGGCGCGCACCTGCTACAAGCATATGGCCGGCACGGTCGCCGTCCGCATCCACGACGCCTTCCTGGCGCGCGGCTACCTGCGCAACCGCTCGGGCCAATACGTCCTGACGCCAGCCGGTTCGGCCTACCTGGAAGGGATAGGCATGGACATCAAGGCCATCCGCACGACGCGCCGCAGCTTCGCCCACCCCTGCCTGGACTGGAGCGCCCGCAAACCCCACATCGGCGGCGCCCTGGGCGACGCCCTGCTGGCCCATTTCGTGGCGCGCCGGTGGGTGGAAAAGCAACTGGACAGCCGCGCCCTGCGCCTGACACGCAGCGGCGAGCGCGCGCTGCGGTTCGAGTGAATAGCCGCACGCGCGTTATGCGACTCCGCCGTCCGCCAATTTCGACGGAAACACATCCACCAGCCAGTCGATGAACACGCGCAGGCGCCGGGCGACATAGCGGTTCTGTGGATAGATGACATGAAAGGGGTAGGCAGGCGGCCGCCACTTTTTAAGTATTTCCACCAACGCGCCGCTGCGCAGGGCCGGGCCGGCGGCGTAGGTGAATGTCTGGATGATCCCCAGGCCCGCCAGGCAGGCCGCCAGGTGGGCATTGCTTTCGTTCACGCCCACCTGGTGCTCCCCCTTGATCTCGGTTTTCTCGCCGTTATGCCTGAATCGAAAGGGGACGGCGCGGTTGTTCTGGGTGGAGATGTAGTTGACCAGCCGGTGCCCGTTCTGCAATTCCAGCGGATAGGCGGGGACGCCGTACTGCTTCAAGTAGGCCGGCGATGCGCAGGTCACCATCACGGCATGGCCGACGGGCCGCGCGACCAGCGTTGCGCTGTTCGGTACGCCGCCGCGAATGACGCAGTCGACGTTGTCGCCGATCAGATCGATGGAGCGGTCGGATACGCCGAGTTCGATCCGGATTTCCGGATAGCGGGCAATGAAGTCCGGCAGCAAGGGGATCAGCACGTCGCGAGCGGTGGACCCGCCGACGTCGATACGCAGGCGGCCGCGCGGTTTGCCATGTGCTGCGTTGAAGGAAGCGTCGACGTCTTCCAGGTCATTGAGCAGGCGCGCGGTCTTCGCGTAGTAGTCCTGGCCTTCCGGCGTGACGGTGACGCGGCGGGTGGTCCGCTGCAGCAGCTTGACGCCGAGATGCGCCTCCAGATCCTGTACCAGCTTGCTCAGGGTGGCATTGGGCATGTCGATAGAGTCGGCCGCCCGCGTGAAGTTGCCGGCTTCCACGACCCGGGCGAATGCGCGTATGGCAAGGAGCTGATCCATTTTGATTATCCACGTATATGGATAGTGATTCCATTGTTATCCATTGTTCCATAAATACGAAGCCCCTACAGTCTCTCCATTGCCTGACGACCTACCGATCGCGAATCGCGTCGGAAAGCGCGAAAAGCGCGCGGTCAGGGCCTCCTGTAACCAGCAGAATGGAGCAAAGTCATGAGCAAGCAACTGAACGGAAAGATCGCCCTGGTCACCGGCGGCAGCACGGGTATCGGCCTGGCGGCGGCCCAGGAATTGGCCGCGCAAGGCGCGCGTGTCTTCATCACCGGCCGGCGCCAGGCCGAGCTGGACGCCGCGGTGGCGGCGATAGGCCCGGCCGCCACCGCCATCCGCGCGGATGCCTCCGTCCTGTCCGACCTTGATGCGGTCTATGCGCAGATCGCCAGGACGGCCGGCAGGCTGGACATCCTGTTCGCCAATGCCGGCGGCGGCGACATGCTGCCGCTGGGCGCGATCACCGAGGAACACTTCGACCGCATCTTCGGCACCAACGTGCGCGGCGTGCTCTTCACCGTGCAGAAGGCGCTGCCCCTGCTGGTCGATGGCGCGTCGGTGATCCTGACGTCTTCCACGGCTGCCGTGATGGGCACGGCCAATTTCAGCGTCTACAGCGCCAGCAAGGCGGCCGTGCGCAACTTCGCCCGTTCCTGGGCGCTGGATCTGAAGGATCGGGGCATCCGCGTCAACGTCGTCAGCCCGGGTCCTGTCCGCACGCCAGGCTTGGGCGGCCTGGTTCCTGATGAGGGGCGCCAGGGCCTGTTCGACTACCTGGCCTCACAGATACCGCTGGGACGCCTGGGCGAGCCTGAAGAGGTCGGCAAGGCGGTGGCCTTCCTGGCTTCCGACGCGTCCAGCTTCGTCAACGGCATCGAACTGTTCGTCGACGGCGGCATGGCGCAGGTCTGACCGTCGCGGCGTCTGGCATCCAGGGGGGAGCCGGGGCGCGCATTGCGATGCCCGGCTCTTCTCCCGGCCAGGATGGCCGGCCCGCTGCCGCCATCAGGCCTGCTGGCGCAGCGCCTGGGCGATGGCTTCCCCGACCAGGCCGCCCGATGCGGGATTCTGGCCAGTGATCAACCGCCCATCGACGACCAGCTTGGGCTGCCACGGTTCGACCGATTCGTGGATGGCGCCTTCCGCGCGCAATGCGCTTTCCAGATCGAACGGCACGTCGCTTCTGGCGTAGCCGTCTTCCTCGGCCGTCGAGAATGACGCCAGCCGGCGGCCGCGAACGAGGGGGCTGCCATCGGGCAGGGTGACGCCCAGCAGCGCGGCGGGGCCGTGGCACACGGCTGCGACGATCTTGCCGCCATTCCAGGCGCGCTGGACGGCATCCTGGATCTCCGGATTGCGCGCGATATCGACCATGGGGCCCAATCCGCCGGGAAAGAAGATGGCGTCGTAGTCCAGTACGTCCACTTCGGAAAGCTTCCTGCTGTGCGCCATGCGGCGGTACGACTTGCTTTCCCGGAAGGCGGCCTGCGCGGCGTCGTTGGCGTCGAAGCCGTCTTCCGGCGGCTTTCCGCCCGACAGCGACGCGTATTCCACGGCGATGCCAGCCTGGTCGAGCGCTTCGAAGGGGTGGGCGATCTCCGGAAAGAAGAATCCGGTGGCGCGATGGTTGGGGCCGATCTCCGCGGCGTTTGTCACAACGAAAAGTACATGTCGAACGGTCATGGCAGGCTCCTGTCTGGTTGAACGTAGCCCCTGCTTCGGGGAATGAAGGCACTTTAGATAAATCGCCGTTCGCCCGGTAGCACCGCTCGGATTGACGTATTGGATTATAAAATTGGACAATGCTCGGTCACGATGCACGCAGGGAATGGCATGAGCGGTACCTCACCGATACTCGACGAGCTGCGCGCCATGGCGGTCTTCGCGACGGTCGTCCGCTGCGGCAGCTTCGCGGCCGCGGCCCGCTCGCTCGGCCTGACCCGAGCCGTGGTCAGCCATCACGTGCGCGCGCTGGAGCTACGGCTGGGCGTACCCCTGGCGCAGCGAAGCACCCGAAGTTTCAGCCTGACGCCGGCGGGCGACGCATTCCGCGTGCACTGCGAGCGCCTGCTGGATGAGGCCTCCGACGGCATACGCGGCATGGAGCTGCTGCGCGCCGAACCGCGTGGCGAAGTCCGCCTGACCTGCTCCCATCACTTCGGCCACAAGCGTGTCCTTCCCGCCTTGGTCGAGTTTCGCAGGCGTTATCCCGCAATACGCCTGCACGTGTCGATGAGCGACGCCAATGTCGATCTGGTGCAGGCGGGTGTGGAGCTGGCGGTGCGCGCGGGTCCGTTGCCGGACTCGGACCTGGTGGCGCGTGCGTGGGTGCGGGAGACCACGATGCTGTGCGCCTCGCCCAGCTATCTGCGCCGGCATGGAACGCCGGACACGGTCGCGGATCTGGCGCAGCATCGCTGGGTCATTTATCCGCCCAGCCAGCGATCCGTCGCGGTGCGGACGAAGCAGGGGCGTGTCGACGTCCCGGTGCAGGGCGATATCGTCACCGACAGCGCGGCATCCCGCCTGGCTTTCGTGCTGGCCGGGGAAGGCATTGCCCGGCTACCGGCCTACGACGCCGCGGCCGCGCTCGCCGCCGGCGATCTGGTGCGCCTGTTGCCTGACGTCGAAACGCCGCCTTTGGATATCTTCCTGTTGCATGCCAGACGAATCGGGCCGAGCGCCCGTCTGCTGCGGGATTTTCTTCTGGACGCCGCGAAGGACTAGAGATGCTGGCGCCAGTGTGGCCAGCGGCTGGGTTGGCGGCGCAGCGCAGCCGGTTCGCGGCTATGCCTGCCCATGCATATGGGTCAGGACCAGCGCGGTCGCCGCGGCGCGGGTTTCCACGCCCAGCTTCACGTACACGTGCTCAAGATGCTTGTTGACCGTGCGCGGACTCATGCCGAGGATGTCGCTGATGTCGCGATTGGTTTTGCCCTTGGCCAGCCAGAGCAGGACCTCGTGTTCCCTGGCCGTGAGCTGATACGCCACGGCCAGCGATGAAGCCGGTGGAGGCGGCGCGCAGCGCTCGTCCATCAGCAGCACGTGCTCGCCGGGCTTGCGGGACACCGTCAGCCGGATGCGCAGCTCGCGTTCGCCCGTGCGGCGCAGGAAGGTGGGCGCTTCCCCGTCGGCGGCGCCCCCCGCGCCCGGCACGCCTCCCGCGGGCAGGGCCGCGCTCGCGAGATGCTGGGCGATCCATTTCGACACCGGCGCCGGCAGGCCATCCTCGTCGTCGTCGCCAAAGAACTCCGTCAGCCACATCCGCGCCTTGGCGGTCTTCCACGTGACCGCGCCGGCGTCGTCCAGGACCACGACCGCGTTCGCCACCGCATCCATGGCATTGATGGCGACCGACATCATGCGGGCATTGCGCAGATGGGCCTGCAGCCGGGCCAGCACGACATTCGTATCCAGCGGCTTGACGACATAATCGATGCCGCCCGCCTGGAAGCCCCGCACCACGTCTTCCGGCTCGGTCAGGCCCGTCATGAACACGACGGGAACGTGGCCGGCGGTGGGATGGGCCTTGATGCGCCGGCAGGTCTCGAAGCCGTCCATGCCCGGCATGACCGCGTCCAGCAGCACGATGTCCGGCACCACGAAGTCCAGCCGCTCCAGGGCGGAATGGCCGTCGGTGGCGACGATCACCATATAGCCGGCGTGGTCCAGCGCCTCGGACAGCATCTTCAGGTTGTCCGGGGTGTCGTCCACGAGCAGGACCAGATTGTTAGCGGACGGCGGCGACATGGTGCTGTAGATGTTCCTTGAGCAAGGCGTTGTACTCGGCCAGGCGGAAGTCCTGCGCCAGCGTGGCCAGGTGATCGATGAGGGGCGCCGTGTGCGGCGCGCGTGCGCGGATCTCGTCCAGGCGGGCGAAGATGCCCTTGATATAGCCCATCGCGCCCAATTCCAGCAGCGATTCGGCATCCTCCCTATCCAGCGCCACGCCGCGCAGCGTCGCCATCGTGGGCTGGGCCGCCGTCGCGAAGGGGCGCACGATCCACTCCAGCCGCAGGTGCAGGCCGATCTTGGCCAGCAGTTCTTCCAGCACGACCGGCTTGACCAGCCAGTCGGTCAAGCCGCATTGCACGGCCTCTTTCGGATCCACGCCGTAGGCGTTCGCCGAGACGATGATGACCGGCACGCCCACGCCCTGGTCACGCAGTAGCCGGCAGACCTCCCACCCGGCCAGGCCGGGCATGGAGACGTCCATCAGGATCAGCGCCGGCCGCAGCGTGTGCACGCAGGCCAGGCACTCCTGCCCGTTGCCCGCTTCGAGGACGTCGAAACCCAGCGGCTCCAGCATGTCGCGCAGGATGCGGCGCTGCGAAGGCTGGTCGTCCACCACCAGCACCGCGCGGCGTTCGCCGGCATAGCCGACGATGGCGCCCGCCGGCCGCATATCGCTGCGCGGCGAGCGCACTTCCGGCAGGAACAGCTTGAGCGTGAAAGCGCTGCCGCGCCCGACCTCGCTGCGCACCGTCAGCTCGCCGCCCATGATGCCGGTCAGCATGCGGCAGATGGTCAGTCCCAGGCCCGTGCCGGTATCGGCCTGGTCGGCGGCCGCCCAGCTGCGTTCGAACGGCATGAAGATCCGCTCCAGGTCCTCCGGCGGGATGCCGGCGCCGCTGTCCTCGACCTCCATCTGCACCATGTCGGCGGCGTAGCGCACGCGCAGCGCCACGTGGCCGACGCGGGTGAACTTGACCGCGTTGCTCATCAGATTGATCAGGATCTGCCGCAGCCGCTTTTCGTCGATGTGGACGATCTTCGGCAGGTTGGTGGCCACCTCGTAGTCGAAGCGCAGGCCCTTGAGCGCGGTCTGCGGCTGGAACATCTTGACGATCTGCTCCAGGAATTCCGGCAGGCGCAGCTCGGCGTTTTCCAGGCGCAGCTTGCCGGCCTCGATGCGGGCGATATCCAGCAGGCCGTCGATCAGCCCGATCAGGTGCTTGCCGCTGCGGTGGATGACGTCGATGGCCTCGCGGCGGGCCGGGGGAATGGCGGCGTCGCGCTGCAGGATCTGCGCATAGCCCAGGATGCTGTTCAGGGGCGCGCGCAGTTCGTGGCTCATGCCGCCCATGAAGCGGCTCTTGGCCAGATTGGCGGCCTCGGCGGCTTCCTTGGCCTTCTGCAGCTGGGCGTCGGTCTGGCGGTGGGCCTCGATCTCGTGCAGCAGCAGGTTGGTCTGGCGGTCCGACTCTTCCTGCGCGACCTGGCGGCTTTCGTTGGTCAGCACCAGCCACCATGCGGCCACGCCGCCCACCAGCAGCAGCGCGGCGAACAGCTTGAGAAAGGTAGCCCGCAGCACCGTGGTGTCGGCGCCGACCTGGCCGAAGGTCACGGCTTCCTGGTAATAGATCAGCGCCAGGATGGCCGCGAACAGCCCGCCTATCATGCCGATCACCACCAGGTAATGCGCCAGGCGGTTATGGAACAGGGGCGTGGCGGCGCCCGGCAGGATGCGCCGCAGCGCCGCGCCCAGCTGGTCCTGCAGGCGCGCTTCCGTCTTGCAGCGGTCCTGGCAGCGCGCGTCCAGCGTGCAGCACAGGGAGCAGATGGCGCCGTTGTAGGCCGGGCAATGCGCCATGTCCTGCGCTTCGAAGGGCTTGGCGCAGATCACGCAGGTCAGGCCGGCGCCGTGGGCGCGCAGGTCCTGCGGCTGGCGGGCCAGGTAGTAGCGGCCGCGCGTCGCCCAGGCGATCGCCGGCGCGGCGATGAAAGCGGCCAGCAGGGTGATGAAGGGCGACAGCGCCTGCACGGTGGCGCCGGCCACCCCGCTATAGGCGGTAAAGGCGATCGCCATCGAGATCAGCATGCCGCCCACGCCCACGGGGTTGATGTCGTACAGATAGGCGCGCCGGAACTCGATGCCGCGCGGGCTCAGCCCCAGGGGCTTGTTGATGACCAGGTCCGCCACCAGCGAGCCTATCCAGGCGATCGCCACGTGCGCGAACACGGCCAGCACGTGTTCGAGCGCATCGAACACCCCCATTTCCATCAGTCCGATGGCGATCAGTACGTTGAAGACCAGCCACACGACCCGGCCAGGATGGCTGTGCGTGATGCGAGCGAAAAAGTTCGACCACGCCAGCGAGCCGGCGTAGGCGTTCGTCACGTTGATCTTCACCTGCGAGATGACGACGAACAGCGTCATCGCCGCCAGTGCCAGCCCGGGATTGGAGAACACGTAGCCGAAGGCGTGCAGGTACATCTTCGTGGGGTCGGCGGCCTTGGCGGCGGGGATGCCATGTTCCAGCGCCAGCCAGGCCAGGAAGGCGCCGCCCAGCATCTTGGCCGCGCCAGGCACGATCCAGCCCGGGCCGGCGCAGAGCAGGGCGGTCCACCAGCGCACGCGGTTGGCGGGGGTCTTCTCCGGCAGGAAGCGCAGGAAATCGACCTGTTCGCCGATCTGCGTGATCAGCGACGCGGCCACCGCCGCCCCCGCGCCGAACATCAGCAGATCGAAGCCGCCGGGCCGCGCCAGGCCGGTGCCGGCGTGGCGGCCGGCGAAATCCATCAGCCCGCGCAGGGCGTCAGGATCCTTGTACAGGATGAACGCATAGGGCAGCACCAGCAGCAGCAGCCACACCGGCTGCGTCCACGATTGCAGCCGGTTCACCAGCGTGATGCCGTAGGTGACCAAAGGGATGATCACGATGGCGCAGGCCATATATCCCAGCCATAGCGGCAGGCCCGTGCAGACCTCGATGGCCAGCGCCATGATGGCGGCTTCCAGCGCGAAGAATATGAAAGTGAAGGACGCGTAGATCAGCGACGTGATGGTCGAGCCGATATAGCCGAAGCCGGCGCCGCGCGTCAGCAGGTCCATGTCCAGCCCATGCCGCGCCGCGTAGTAAGCGATGGGCAGCCCGGTGAAGAAGACCAGCACGGCCACCGCCACGATGGCCCAGAAGGCATTGACGAAGCCGTAGTTCAGCGCCAGCGTGCCGCCGATGGCTTCCAGGGCCAGGAAGGACAGGGCGCCGATCGCCGTATTGGCGACGCGGAACTCCGACCATTTGCGAAACGACAGCGGCGTGAACCGCAGCGCGTAGTCTTCCAGGGTCTCGTTCGCCACCCAGGTGTTGTAGTCGCGCCGTATCTTGACGATGCGTTGAGGTGCGCCGGCATCCACGCTTGAAGTCTCCGGTATGCGTCAATTGACGTATGCCGTGTTTGTACCCGCTGGGCAGGTAACAGCCACTACGTCAATCAACGTATGTTGCACTGCGACACGGGCTCCTAGTATCGCATCGAACCCCCGGATTGCGGCAGCGCAAGATAGCGTTCGCGGCATCGGGTTTCCCCTGAAGCGATCCATCCGCAAGGAGCATCCGATGTCCCGCAAACCCCCATACGAACAAGACCTTGCGTCGCCCTCGCGGCGCCGCGCGGCGCTGGCGCTGGCCGCGCTGCCGCTGATCGGCATTCCCGCGCTCGGCCGCGCCGCGGGGCCGGCGACGTCCGCCGTCAACACCACGGGACTGGCCATTACCGACACGGAAGTGACGGTGGGGCAATTGCATTCGGCCACCGGCACCATGGCCATCAGCGAAACGGGCTCCATCCAGGCCGAGCGCCTGGCCATCGAGCAGATCAACGCCATGGGCGGCATACTGGGCCGGCAGATCAAGATCATCCAGGAAGACGGCGCCTCCGACTGGCCGACCTTCGCGGAGAAAGCCCGCAAACTGCTGGTCAGCGACAAGGTGGCCACGGTATTCGGCTGCTGGACGTCCGCTTCGCGCAAGGCCGTACTGCCGGTCTTCGAAAAGGAAAACGGCCTGCTGTACTACCCCACCTTCTACGAAGGCCTGGAACAGTCCAAGAACGTGTTCTACACCGGCCAGGAGGCCACGCAGCAGATCCTGGCGAGCCTGAACTGGCTGGCCAAGGAAAAGAAGGCCAAGAGCTTCTACCTGGTCGGCTCCGACTACATCTGGCCGCGCACGTCCAACAAGATCGCCCGCAAGCACATCGAGAACGTGCTGAAGGGCGAAGTGGTGGGCGAGGAATATTACCCGCTGGGCCACACCCAGTTCGGTTCGCTGATCAACAAGATCAAGCTGAAGAAGCCCGACGTCGTCTTCGCCGACGTGGTGGGCGGCAGCAACGTGTCCTTCTACAAGCAGCTCAAGGCCGCGGGCGTCACGTCGCAGAAGCAGAAGCTGCTGACCATTTCCGTGACCGAGGACGAACTGCTCGGTATCGGCGGTGAAAACGCCGAAGGCTTCTGGTCGTGCATGAAGTATTTCCAAAGCCTGACCAACGAGAACAACAAGAAGTTCGTCGCCGCCTTCAAGGCCAAGTACGGACCCAACGCCGTGATCGGCGACGTGACGCAGGCGGCGTATCTGGGCCCCTGGCTGTGGAAGATGGCCGTGGAAAAGGCGCAGAGCTTCGACGTCGACAAGGTGGTGGCCGCCTCGCCCAACCTGGAGTTCAAGCAGGCGCCGGAAGGCTACGTCAAGGTCGATCCCAACCATCACCTGTGGAGCCGTACCCGCGTGGGGCAGATCCGCAAGGACGGCCAGTTCGACGTGGTGTACGAGACGCCCGACCTGATCAAGCCGGATCCCTTTCCCGAGGGCTATCAATAAGCAGCCTTCTTCCCCTTCAACTTGAACAGGTCCAGGCCATGGAATCCTTTTCCGATCTAGGCGCGATCCTTTTGATGCAGGGCTTCAATGGCCTGTCCGTGTTCAGTGTCCTCCTTCTGATGGCCTTGGGGCTGGCCATCATTTTCGGGCAGATGGGCGTCATCAACATGGCGCACGGCGAGTTCCTGGCGGTGGGCGCCTACACCACCTACCTGTTCTCGGAACTGACCCAGCAATACGCGCCCGGCGCCATGCCGTATTACTTCTTCGTGGCGATCGCCGCCGCCTTCGTGGCGACGTTCGCGCTGGGCTGGCTGGTGGAATGGCTGATGATCCGCCATCTGTACCGCCGGCCGCTGGATACGCTGCTGGCGACCTGGGGCCTGTCGCTGGTGATGCAGCAGGCGCTGCGGTCCGTCTTCGGCCCGCGCGAAGTCAGTCCGACCCTGCCGGACTGGCTGATGGGGTCGGTGCAGCCGCTGGCCGGCGTCGACATCCCGATCAACGGCCTGGTGGTGATGTCCATCACTGTGATCCTGACCGTGGCCCTGCTGTTCGCGCTGTTCCGCTCCAGCTGGGGTTTGCACGTGCGCGCCACGGTGCAGAACCGGGTGATGAGCGGCGCGGTGGGCATCGATACCAAGAAGGTCGATCGCATGACGTTCGCGCTGGGGTGCGGCATCGCGGGCATCGCCGGCGCGGCCTTCACCACCATCGGTTCGACCGGGCCGACCAGCGGATCGCTCTACATCGTCGACACCTTCCTGACGGTGGTCTTCGGCGGCGCCGCCAGCCTCTACGGCACCATCGCCTCGGCGTTCGTGATCGCGCAGACGCAGTCGGTGTCGGAGTTCTTCCTGACGGGCTCCATGGCGAAGGTACTGACCTTGTCGGCCGTGGTCATCATCCTGATGCTGCGTCCGCAGGGCCTGTTCACGATCAAGGTACGCAAGTAGGCCGCCGGGAGATCGAACGTGAAACTCATCTACAAGAATGTATTGGGCGGGCGCCAGGGCCTGGTGGGCCTGGCGGTCCTGGCGGCGCTGATCTTCATCGTGTTTCCGCTGGCGCTGGATGGCTTCCGCCTGAACCTGGTGGGCAAATACCTGACCTATGCCTTCGTGGCGCTGGGCCTGGTGCTGTGCTGGGGCTACGGCGGCATCCTGAGCCTGGGGCAGGGGGTGTTCTTCGGCATCGGCGGCTATTGCATGGCGATGTTCCTGAAGCTGGAGGCGTCCACGGTGGAAGCCACCAAGATCCAGTCGACGCCGGGCATCCCCGACTTCATGGACTGGAACCAGATCACGGCGCTGCCCTGGTTCTGGGTTCCCTTCAAGAGTTTCCTGTTCACCGTGTTCGCGGTGCCCATCGTGCCGGCGCTGCTGGCATTGATCATCGGCGTGGCGATGTTCAAGCGCCGCGTCGGCGACACCTACTTCGCCATCGTCACCCAGGCCATCGCGCTGATCCTGTCGGTGCTGATCATCGGCCAGCAGGGGCTGACCGGCGGCGTGAACGGCATCACCGACCTGAAGACGCTGCTGGGCTGGGACATCCGCACCGATTCGGCGCGCGTGATCCTGTATTTCGTCAACGGCGTCCTGCTGTTCGCCTGCCTGCTGTTCGCCCGTTTCCTGCTGTCGTCCAAGCTGGGCAAGCTGCTGATGGCCATGCGCGACAAGGAAGAGCGGGTGCGGTTTTCCGGTTATGACGTGGCCGGGTTCAAGGTTTTCGTGTTCTGCGTGGCGGCGGTCTTTTCCGCCATCGGCGGCGCGATGTTCACCTTGCAGGTGGGCTTCATGTCGCCGTCCTTCGTCGGCATCGTGCCATCGATCGAGATGGTGATCTTCGCCGCGGTCGGCGGCCGGCTGTCGCTGCTGGGCGCGGTCTACGGCACGCTGCTGGTGAACTTCGGCAAGAGCTATTTTTCCGAAAGTTTCCCGCAACTGTGGCTGTTCCTGATGGGCGGCCTGTTCATCGCCGTGGTCATGGCCTTCCCCAATGGCCTGGCCGGCCTCTATACCCGGTACGTGCAGCCCCGCCTGGGCCGCCGAGAACGCGCCGCGGCGCCGCGGGCAACACCGGCCGTAGCCAGTCCGGCCGCGCCTGAAGCCGCATCGCCCACGGAGGCCGCATGAATCCGCCGCTGATGAATGTCCGCCCCGCCGGCGCGCAGGAGTTCGCGCTCTACGTCGAAGGCCTGACCGTTTCCTTCAACGGCTTCGTCGCCGTCAACGACCTGAACCTGTACGTGGACAAGGGCGAGCTGCGCGTGGTCATCGGGCCCAACGGCGCGGGCAAGACCACGGTGCTGGACCTGATCTGCGGCCGCACCAAGGCGACGTCCGGCTCGATCCGTTTCAAGGACACCGAGCTGACGCGCATGGCCGAACACGAGATCGTGCGCGCCGGCGTGGGCCGCAAGTTCCAGACGCCGTCCATCTACGAGACCCTGACCGTGCGGGAAAACCTGGAAGTGTCCTTCCCGCGCGGCCGCAGCGTGTTCGGCGCGCTGGCCTTCCGCCGCACGGCCGACGTGATCGAGCGCGTGGAGCAGGTGGCGGAGGACATCTTCCTGGCCGACATGCTGGAGAAATCCGCCGAGCTGCTGTCACACGGGCAGAAACAATGGCTGGAGATCGGCATGCTGCTGATGCAGGAGCCCGAGCTGATGATGCTGGACGAACCGGTGGCCGGCATGAGCGTGTCCGAACGCGAAAAGACCGCCGAATTGCTGAACCGCATCAGCAAGGACCGCTCCATGATCGTCATCGAGCACGACATGGAGTTCGTGAAGAACATCGCCCACAAGGTGACCGTGCTGCACCAGGGCAAGGTGCTGGCGGAAGGGCCGATGGACAAGGTGCAGTCGGATCCGCGCGTCATCGAAGTCTATCTGGGTCACTGACCGTTCTGGAGAACCCGCATGTTCAATGTTTCCGGCCTGGTGTCCGGCTACGGCCAAAGCCGCGTGATCCATGGCGTGGACCTGAGCGTCGCCAAGGGCGAGATCGTGGCGATCATGGGCCGCAATGGGATGGGCAAGACCACGCTGTTCAAGACCATGATGGGGGTGTTGCCGTCGATGCAGGGCAAGGTGGACGTCGATGGCAGGGACATCACCGCCATGGAAAGCTTCCAGCGCGTGCGCAACGGCGTCGCCTACGTACCGCAGGGCCGCATGATTTTTCCCACGCTCACGGTGGAGGAAAACATCCGTACCGGGCTGCCGGGCCGGGCGCTGCGCGATCCGATTCCGGACGACGTCTTCGCGCTGTTCCCGGTGCTGCATGAAATGCGCCGCCGCCGCGGCGGCGATCTTTCCGGCGGCCAGCAGCAACAGCTGGCGATCGCGCGGGCCCTGGTCACCGGGCCCAAGGTGCTGATGCTGGACGAGCCCACCGAAGGCATACAGCCGTCCATCATCAAGGACATCGCCCGCACGTTGCTGGAGATCCGCAAGCTCAAGGACCTGGCCATCATCGTGTCCGAGCAGGTGCTCAGCTTCACCATGCAGATCGCCGACCGCCTGATCGTCATCGACAAGGGCCGTTTCGTGCATGAAGACGTGCGCGACCAGGTCGACGAGCAGACCATCAGCCGCTATTTGTCCGTGTAGAACCCAAAGGAGCAAGCCATGCCCGAAACCCTGATCAAGGTCGATCTCGCGCAGTCGCCGTACGAAAACGAAAACATCCACAACCGCTGGCATCCCGACATTCCCATGGCCGCCTGGGTGAAACCCGGCGACGACTTCGTGCTGGAAACCTACGACTGGACCGGCGGCGCCATCAAGAACGACGACAGCGCCGACGACGTGCGCGACGTCGACCTGTCGACCGTGCATTTCCTGTCGGGCCCGGTGGGCGTCGAAGGCGCGGAGCCGGGCGACCTGCTGGTGGTGGATTTCCTGGACATCGGCGCCAAGCCGGACAGCCTGTGGGGCTTCAACGGATTCTTCAGCAAGAACAATGGCGGCGGTTTCCTGACCGAGCATTTTCCGCAGGCGCAGAAATCCATCTGGGATTTCGAGGGCATGTTCACCAAGTCTCGCCACGTGCCCGGCGTGCGCTTCGCCGGCCTGATCCATCCCGGCCTGATCGGCTGCCTGCCCGACCAGGCCATGCTGGATACCTGGAACAAACGCGAACAGGCCCTGATCGATACCAATCCCACCCGGGTGCCACCGTTGGCGAATCCGCCTTCGCCGCAGACCGCCCACATGGGCAAGCTGCAGGGCGCCGGCCGCGACAAGGCGGCGGCCGAAGGCGCGCGCACCGTGCCGCCGCGCGAGCATGGCGGCAATTGCGACATCAAGGACCTGTCGCGCGGATCGCGCGTGTTCTTTCCCGTCTATGTGAAGGGCGGCGGCCTGTCGGTCGGCGACCTGCATTTCTCCCAGGGCGACGGCGAGATCACCTTCTGCGGCGCCATCGAGATGGCGGGCTGGATCCACATGCGCGTGTCGCTGATCAAGGGCGGCATGGCCAAGTACGGGATCAGGAACCCCATCTTCAAGCCCAGTCCCATCACCCCGAACTACAAGGATTACCTGATCTTCGAAGGCATCTCCGTCGACGAGGGCGGCGGCCAGCATTACCTGGACGTGCACATCGCCTACCGGCAGGCCTGCCTGAACGCCATCGAATACCTGAAGAAGTTCGGCTACTCGGGCGCGCAGGCCTATTCCATCCTGGGCACGGCGCCGGTGCAGGGCCATATCAGCGGGGTGGTGGACATCCCGAACGCCTGCGCCACGCTGTGGCTGCCGACCGAGATATTCGAGTTCGACATCCAGCCTTCGGCCGACGGCCCGGTGAAAGCGATCAGCGGCGGGGTCGACATGCCGCTGTCGCCCGATCTCTGAACGGTCCCGGAGCGCGCCATGCCCCTTTACGACTACTCCTGCGAGCAATGCGGCGACTTCTCCGCCATGCGGCCCATGGCGCAGTGGCGCGATCCGTCGCCCTGCCCGGAATGCGGCGCCGCCTCGGACCGCATCCTGGCCGGGGCGCCCGCGCTGGGCGCCTTGTCATCGGCGGTCAACCGGGCCCATGCCATGAATGAACGGAACGCCAGCGAACCGCGCAGTACGCGCGGCGGGCACGGCATGAATTGCGGCTGCTGCGGCGGCGGCCGCCGTCCCGGCAAGACGCGCACCACGGCCGACGGCGGCAAGACCTTCGCCAACAGCCGGCCGTGGATGATCAGTCATTGAGCACCCACCGGGCTCCATATCTGTAACGATCTTTAAGGGTTATCCGCAAGCCCCGTTGCGTCTGTTCCCCCGTAAGATGTCGGCCCAAATGACAGCTTGTTGAAAGCTGTTGTACACAATTCCTAATCGGGACCCGCCTTACCCGGGCGGCGTCCCGAAGCCGTTCATTCCTACACCCGGGAGACATCCTCGATGCAACGCCGTTCCTTCCTGAAAAAGGCCACCCTGGGCGCCGCCGCCGGTGGCGCCACCCTCGCTTCCCCCGTTTTTGCCCAGGAATCTCCCACCCTCAACTGGCGGTTGGCCTCCAGCTTCCCGCGCAGCGCCGATGCGATCTATAGCGGCGGCGAGAACCTGGCGAAATACGTCGGCGAAGCCACCGGGGGCAAGTTCAGCATCCGCGCCTTCCCGGCCGGCGAAATCGTGCCCGCGCTGCAGGTGCTGGACGGCGTGCAGAACGGTACGGTGGAATGCGGCCACAGCGCGTCCTACTACTACTTCGGCAAGGACCCGGCGCTCAGCTTCGACGCCGCGGTTCCCTTCGGCCTGAACACGCGCCAGATGAACGCCTGGATGCGCCACGGCGACGGCCTGAAGCTGCTGCGCGAGCTGTTCAAGACCTATAACGTGGTCAACTTCCCGTGCGGCTATACCGGCACCCAGATGGGCGGCTGGTTCCGCAACGAGATCAAGTCGGTCGACGACCTGAAAGGCCTGAAATTCCGCATGAGCGCCTTCGCGGGCGCGGTGTTGTCGCGGCTGGGCGTGGTGCCGCAGCAGATCGCCGGCGGAGACATCTACCCGGCCCTGGAGAAGGGCACCATCGACGGCGCCGAATGGATCGGACCCTACGACGACGAAAAGCTCGGCTTCAACAAGGTCGCCAAATACTATTACTTTCCGGGCTGGTGGGAAGGCACGCTGCAGGTCTCGCTGTACGTCAACCAGGAGGCCTACAACAAGCTGCCCAAGCACTACCAGGCCGTGCTGGAGCAGGCCAGCGCCGCGGCGACCAACGACATGATCGCCAAGTACGACGCGGAAAACCCGGCTGCGTTGCGTCGCCTGATCGCCAACGGCGCGCAGCTGCGGGCCTTCCCCAAGCCGGTGATGGATGCCTGCTATGCCGAGTCGCTCAAGGTCTACGAGGAAATGAGCGCCAAGAGCCCCATGTTCAAAAAGCTCTACGAAAGCATGGTGGCCTTCCGCGACAACGAAATCCCGTGGTTCCGCGTGGCGGACGGCAGCTTCGACGGCTACATGGGCACCATAGGGCGCAACAACGGCGGCAAGTAAGCGAGCAGCAATGGAATCCCTACTTGCCCTGTCGCGTCTGGTCGACGCGATCAACCTGCGCGTGGGCCGCGCCGTCACCTGGGTGACGCTGCTGGTGGTGCTGGTCAGCGCCGGCAACGCGGTGGTGCGCAAGGTGCTGCACACCAGCTCGAACGCCTGGCTGGAGCTGCAATGGTATATGTTCGGGGCGATGTTCCTGCTGGCCTCGGGCTATACGCTGCTGAAGAACGAGCACGTGCGCGTGGACATCCTGTCCTCGCGCCTGCCGCGGCGCAAGCAGATCTGGATCGAGATCTTCGGCGTGGTGTTCTTCCTGCTGCCGGCGTGCGTACTGATCCTGGTGCTGTCCTGGCCGGTGTTCGTCGATTCCTTCGTCACGAATGAACAGTCTTCGAACTCCGGCGGGCTGGTGCGCTGGCCGGTCAAGCTGCTGATCCCGGCGGGTTTCGCGCTGCTGGTGCTGGCGGGGGTGTCGCACCTGATCAAGTGCGTGGGCTTCCTGCGGGGCCGCTGCGAGGATCCGGGCAAACGCGACGGCGCCCGTTCGGCCGAAGAGGAACTGGCCGAGGAGATCGCCCGCGAGGCGCAGGCCCGCGAAGCCGCCGCGCTGGCGCAGGCCGCGGCGCCGGCCGGCCCGGCCGATTCCCGCGACGGAGGGCGCTGAGATGGATTTCCTCATCGCCAACCTCGCGCCCATCATGTTCGCCACCCTGGTGGTGTTCCTGCTGCTGGGCTTTCCCGTCGCCTTCGCGCTGGCGGCCAACGGCATCCTGTACGGCCTGATCGGCATCGAGCTGGGGCTGCTCACGCCCGCGCTGTTCCAGGCCCTGCCGCAGCGCATCTTCGGCATCATCTCCAACGACACGCTGCTGGCGGTGCCGTTCTTCACCCTGATGGGCCTGGTGCTGGAGCGATCCGGCATGGCCGAAGACCTGCTGGAGACCATCGGCCAGCTGTTCGGCACCGTGCGCGGCGGCCTGGCCTTTGCCGTGGTGTTCGTCGGCGCCATGCTGGCGGCGACCACCGGCGTGGTGTCCGCATCGGTGATCTCGATGGGCCTGATCTCGCTGCCCATCATGCTGCGTTACGGCTACGACCGGCGCCTGGCCAGCGGCGTGATCGCCGCATCGGGCACACTATCGCAGATCATTCCGCCGTCGCTGGTGCTGATCATCCTGGCCGACCAGCTGGGCCGCTCCATCGGCGACATGTACCGCGCGGCGATGGTGCCGGGCTTCGTGCTGGCGGGGCTGTACATCGTCTACGTGGCCATCATGTGCGTGATCAAGCCCGCGTCGGCGCCGGCCCTGCCGGAAGAGGCCCGGCGTTTCCGCGAAGACAACGGCACGCGCGGCGGCCGCTCGCTGCTGGTGCTGATGGCGATCTCGGTGACGGTGGCCTGGGCGCTGGGCCAGTGGATGGAGAACGACACGGCGCCCGCCGACGAGCGCATCGTGCTCAGCCTGCTGTTGTGGGGGTTGACCGCCTTCGTCATCGCCATCGTCAACAAGGTGCTCAGGCTGGGCCTGCTGTCGGCGCTGGCCGAACGCGTCACCTTCGTGATGATCCCGCCGCTGTTCCTGATCTTCCTGGTGCTGGGCACCATCTTCATCGGCGTGGCCACGCCCACCGAGGGCGGCGCCATGGGCGCGGTCGGCGCCATCGCCATGGCGCTGGCGCGCAAGCGCCTGACCCTGGACCTGATGAAGCAGGCCATGGACACGACTACCAAGCTGTCCTGCTTCGTGGTGTTCATCCTGGTGGGATCGACGGTGTTCGGGCTGACCTTCCGAGGCGTGAACGGCGACCTGTGGGTGGAGCACCTGCTGACCGGCCTGCCGGGCGGGCAGTGGGGCTTCCTGATCGTGGTCAGCGTGCTGACCTTCGTGCTGGCGTTCTTCCTGGACTTCTTCGAACTGGCCTTCATCATCGTGCCGCTGCTGGGACCGGTGGCCGAGAAGATGGGCATCGACCTGATCTGGTTCGGCGTGATCCTGGCGGTGAACATGCAGACGTCCTTCATGCATCCGCCGTTCGGTTTCGCGCTGTTCTACCTGCGCTCGGTCGCGCCCAAGGATCCGTACCGCGACAAGGTCACGGGCCGCACGATCGCACCGGTGACCACCGGGCAGATCTACTGGGGTTCGGTGCCGTTCATCGTGATCCAGCTGGCGATGGTGGCGATGGTCATGCTGATGCCCGCGATGGTGATGCATTACAAGGGCGACCAGTCGCAGGTCGACCCGTCGTCGGTGAAGATAGACGTGCAGGGCGGCTACGGCGGCAGCGTCTACGGCAACGATAGCGGCGACGCCGGCGCGCTTTTCAAATAGCAGGCTGGCGGTAATGCTGCGGCGTCAGCGCCTCGAAGGCCAGGGCGCGCCGCAGCAGGTCTCCATCGCGGCCCAACGATCCCACGAACTGGATGCCGATCGGCAGCCCGGCCGCGTCGTAGCCGTTGGGCAGGCTGATGGCGGGATTGCCCGTCATGTTGAACGGCATGGTCCAGGGGAACCAGTTGCTGCGTATGCCTTCGATGCGGCGGCCGGCGATCTCGAAGGGCTCGAACAGGTCCTGCTCCAGCGGCAGCGCCGGCCGCAGCAGCGTCGGCGTCACCAGCATATCCGCGTCGGCCAGCAGGCTTTCGACATGGCGGAACAGCCGCGTCCGGGCGAACATGGCTTCCTGGTAATCCGCCGCCGTGTATGACTGGGCGGATTCGATCTGCCGGATGAAGGTCGCGCTGAAGTCGGCCGGCCGTTCCTGGACCAGCTTGCCGAAGCGCGCGCGCCACACCGTGTGATTGACGGTGCGCCATATCGGTTCGACGTCGAACTCGTCGCCGGCGTCGAAGGCCTGCAGCCGCGCGCCCGCGTCCGCCATGATTTTCAATGCATCGGCGAACGCCTGCTCCACGGAGGCCTCGACCAGCTTGCCGCGCGGGGCCAGGCAATACTTGATCCGGCAACCGTGCAAGGAAGGTGTCGTCCCATCCATGATCGCGGCGCTGCCGCGCGCCATGGACCAGGGATCGCAACCGTCCGCGCCGGCCATGGCGTCGAGCATGACGACGGTGTCCATGACGGTGCGCGAAATGGGCGTGACATAGGTCTGGTTGCCGTAGGTGTCCTGCGCCTGGCTGTGCGGGACCACGCCCAGGCCTTGCTTGAGCCCGACCACGCCGTTCACCGACGCGGGAATGCGGGTCGAGCCGCCGCCATCGGTGGCGATGCCGATCGCGCCGATGCCCGTGGCCACCGCGACGGCCGCGCCGCCGCTGGATCCCCCGCTGGAGTGTCGGGCGCTCCATGCGTTGCGCGTATCGCCGAACAGCGGCGAGCGCGTGATCGACTGGCTGCCGAATTCAGGCGTGGTCGTCTTGCCGAACAGGATGGCGCCTGCCTGCTTCAGCCGCGCGACGGCCACCGCGTCCTGCGTCGGCACGTGGTCCTTGTAGGCCAGCGTTCCGTAGGTCGTGCGTATGCCGGCCGTGTCGACCAGGTCTTTCGCCGCGTAGGGAATGCCGTGCAGGGGACCGCGATACCGGCCCGCCATGATCTCGCTTTCCGCTGCCTTGGCCGCGTCCATGGCGGCGTCGCCGCATAGCGTGATGAAGCAGTTCAGCGCGGGCTGCAGGCGTTCGGCCCGTTCCAGCGTCGCGCGGACCAGCTCGACCGGCGACACGGCTTTTGCCTTGATCAATTTGCCCAGCTCGACAGCCGACGTATAGCTCAGGTCGCTCATCTCTTCCCCGGTGAGGCGCGCCCGCATGGGTAAGTACCGATGTAGATACAAGCGCGGCGCGCTTAGTATCCCAGAAAATCCGGCGGGCGTTCCAGGACGCGGGCCGGCCCCAGGCAGGTCCCTATATGAGGTGGAAGTAATGACGAAGCAGTACGCAGCCATTCATGCCAAACCGGCGCGCTTTCTGCGCGCCGCCGTGCTGATGGTGTCGGGGTGGTCGATGGCCGTGTCCTGCGCCCACGCCCAGGGCGCACAGCCTGCTGACGGCCTGCCCAACGGATTGATCAAGATCGTGGTCGGCTTCGCGCCCGGCGGGGCGGCGGACCTGACGGCGCGTACCTTCGCCGAGCAGCTGTCGAAGGAAGGCGTCAAGGAAGTCATCGTCGACAACCGGCCCGGAGCGTCGACGCGCATCGCCAACAGCTACGTGCAGCGCGCCGCGCCCGATGGCCTGACGCTGCTGCTGGCGACGTCGCCGGCCTTCACCATCTATCCGCACACCTACAAGAACCTGGGCTATGACGGCGACAAGGATTTCCGTCCCATCGCGCTGCTGGTGGACATACCCACCGCCATCGTCACCGGCGCCGGCCAACCCTACGGCAATATGAAGGAGTATGTCGCCTGGGCCAAGGCGCACCCGGCCAATGCCACCGTGGGGCTGGCCGCGCAAGGCAGCTCGGGGCAGTTGGGCACGATCGCGCTGGGCAAGGCGATCGGCGTGGACATCGCCCCGGTGGTGTACAAGGGCGCCTCGCCCATGCTGGTGGATGTGGCCAGCGACCGCGTATCGATGGGCTGGGATGCCGCGGCCAGCATGATGCCGCTCTATCAAGGCGGCAAAATCAAGTTCCTGGGGCTGAGCGGGTCGGATCGCCTGGCCTCCCTGCCCGACGTGCCGACAGCCAGGGAGCAGGGCTTTCCGCAATTCGAAGCCGCCACCAGCTTCTATGCGATTTTCGCGCCGGCAGGTTTGCCCGACAAGACCGCGGCGGCGCTGGAACGCGTGTTCCTGAAGGCCGCGCAGGATCCCGCGTTGGTAAAGCGCCTGCAGGAGAACGGCCTGATCGTGAAGCCCATGGATCATGCGCAACTGGCCGCGCGTGTGCGCAAGGAGCGCGATTACTGGGCGCCTGTCGCCAAGCAGGCCGGCTTCCAGTTCGAATGAGTCGCCGCGATGCGGACACGCGTCCGCATCGCCCGCCGCTTCAGTCGATCAGCTTGCCGCTTTCGTGGAAAGGATGCGGCCCGTCGAAATCGCCGATGGGCGCCAGATGGCTGACGACGCGGCCATCCTGGCCCAAGGCGTACAGCCGGAAAGCCGGGGGCTCCAGCACCCACGCCGACGGCGCGTCGGGCGACAGGTCCAGGCAGACCTGGTGCGCGGGGCTGGGACAGACCGTCGCGATGGTGCCCCCGAAGCGCTTTTCGATGGCGCGATGGTCATGGCCGCAGATCACGCGTTCGACATTGGGGTGCCGCGCGATCACCGCTTCCAGCGCCGCGCTGCCTTCGCGCAGGCCGATCGCGTCCATGTGCCCGATGAAGGTCTCGAAGGGCGGATGATGCAGGGCCACGATGACGGGCTCGCCATCATGGGCCGACAGGGTCGTCTCCAGCCAGTCGAGCTGATCGGGGCCGATCGCGCCATCGCTGCGGCCCGCCACGCTGGTGTCCAGCGCGACCACGCGCAGGCCGCCTATCTTCACGGCGTAGCGCACCGGGCCCGCTTCGCCCAGGTAGGTGTGCGCCGGAAAACTGCGGCGCAGCTGGTCTCGGTCATCGTGATTGCCCGGCAGCAGGTAGGTCGGCATGCCCAGTCCGCTCAGCAGCTCGGCCAGGTGCGCGTATTCCTCGGCCCGGCCGAAGTCGGTCAGGTCGCCCGTCAGGATCACGGCGTCAGGCCGCTGCTTCAGCGACATGACGGCCTGCACCGCGCGACGCAGGTAGGGCGCCGTGTCGATGCGTCCGTAGGCCAGGCGTCCGGGTTCGCGGATATGCGGATCGGAAAGCTGGGCGATCAATGTGGTCATGGCCATGGTCATGCGCGCGCCTGGTTCAGTTCTTCAAGGCTGGTGCCCTTGGTTTCGGGCGCCAGGGCCACGGAAATGATAAGGCCCATTGCACCGATCGCCGAAAAGAACCACAGCGCGGCGCTGTTGCCCCACCATGCGACGAAGTTGGGAAACACCAGCACGCCCAGGATGGAACCGATGCGGCTGACGCCGGTGGCCATGCCGGATGCGCCCGCGCGGATGTCGGTGGGAAACAGCTCGGTCGGATAGACGAAATTCAGGATGCCGCCGCCCGAGTTGGCGAACAGCACGGCGCAGCTGAACAGCACCACCAGGAAACCGAAGCTGGGATTGCTGTTCATGGCCAGCGCCACCAGCGCCGCGGTCAGGCCCGCGAAGGACGTGATCAGCAGCGGCCGGCGCCCCCAGCTGTCGACCAGCTTCATGCCGATGAAGGCGCCGATCATGCCCAGCACGGCGACGATGCCCGAGCCCACCAGCGTGGCCGCGTGCGAACCCTGCGCGAAGGGCGAAATCAGCGTGGGCGTGTACATGGCGATGCCGTAGTAGGCGGTGGCGTAGCAGAACCAGAAGCCGAAGACGAACAGGGTGCGCCGCGCCAGCGCCGGACTGAACAACTGCGCCAGTCCCACCTTGCGTCCCGTGTCGGGGGCCAGCACCACCGGCTCGCCGGTGACCTTCAACATGATGGCCTGCGCTTCCTCGATGCGTCCGCGCGATTGCAGCCAGCGCGGCGATTCCGGCAGCGTGATCCGGAAAAAGAAAATGACCAGTGCGAACACCGCGCCGACCATGAACATGTAGCGCCATGCCGCCGGCCCGGCGGGCAGGCAGGCCAGGCCGACCAGGTAGGCCGCCACCGCTCCCACGAACCACATGGCCGCCAGGAAAGTCCCGTGCTGGCCGCGCTTGTGGCGGGAGCTGAATTCGGTAACCAGTGTGGCCGAAATCGGGTAATCCGCGCCGATGCCCACCCCCAGCAGGAAGCGGAAGGCGATCAATTGCCAGATGTCCTGGGACAGCGCGGTCAAGGCGGCGAAGATGACGAAGGCCAGCAGGTCCACCACGTACATGGCCTTGCGCCCGAAGCGATCGGTCAGCCGACCCAGCAATATGGCGCCGACGAAAGAACCGATGATGGCCGACGATACCAGCAGGCTCTGCGCGCCCGCCTGCACGTTCCATTGCTGCTTGATCAGCGGCAAGGCCACCGCCACGATGGTCAGGTCGAAGCCGTCCAGGAACGTCCCGCCTGCCGATAACAATGTGACCTTGCGCTGGAAACGCGCGACCCGCGCGGAATCGAATCCGTCGAAACTCATATGCTGCTTCCTCCTCCGGGTAGGCCCGGGTGTATTTATGACTGGTCATAATCCAAGGCCGCATGGTGGCCCATAACGGCGCTTGCCGCGTTCACGGCCTGCGCCCAGATGTAACGACCCTATACGTGTGGATCAGGACCCGCCGTCGCCAGCCAGTATGTCGCCGGACCAGGCCAGGCCGGGATAGCGCTCCTGGTGCCGGCGTGCGATCGCCTGCGCGGTCTGGCGCATGAGGCGCACGACTTCGCCATAGCGGTCCGCCGTCAGCCGGTTGGCCATGGCGGTGACGGTCACCGCGCCCAGGGCGGTGCCGCCGGGACCCGGGACCGGCACCGAGACCGCGCTGGTGCCCGGCATCAGACCGGCGGGCGCGTGCGCGATGCCGGTGGCGCGCGCGGCGGCGACGCGCGCCAGGATGTCCTGGGGCTTTTCACCCAGCACGGCCAGGCGCGCGGCATTGTCGGCGACCAGGACATCGCTTTCCTGTTCCGGCAGGCTGGCCAGCAGCGCCACGCCGGACACGCCCACGCCCAGCGGCCGGCGGACGCCGACTTCGATCGACAGCACCTGGATGGGGTGATGCCCGGTGCGCCGGCCGATACAGATGGAGTCGTGGCCGTGGCGGATGCTCAGGAACACGGTGTCGCCCACTTGCTGCGCCAGTTCGATCAGATAAGGATCGGCCAGGGTGAGCAGCGGAAAGCGGCGCGTCCGCGCCAGCCCGAGCAGGGTGACTTCCTGCCCGATCAGGTAGCGCCGCGTCTCGGGATCCTGTTCCACCGCGCCTTCCTGGATCAAGGCCTTGAGCAGGCGGTGCACCGTCGGCCGGTTCAGGCCGGACATACGCACCAGATCGATCAGGCGGACGCCGCGTTCCTGTCCGCAGGCCACCAGCCGCAGCAGCGCCACGGCGCGGCGCACGGTCTGCGCGCCGGCCGGCGCATCATCGGCGGCCGGCGTGCTCACGGCTGGTCCGGCGACGCGTCGGGTTCGGCCGCCATGACCGATTTCGGCGTCTGGCGGATGACGCGCTTGCTGACGATGGGCCCCAGGGAAGCATAGTTGGGGCCGCCGATGCGGCACACCGGCCGCAAGGCTTCGGTGTCTATCTTGCAGTCGTGCGCCAGGCCGTCGCGGACATGGAAGACCAGCACTTCGCCCACGAAGAACTCCGCGCCCGTGTCGCCGTACGGCGTGACGCTGTGGAACCGGCATTCCATGCTGATGGGCGCGGCCGCCAGGCGCGGCGTATCGACCGCGACGCCAGGCACGGTCTCCAGCCCCAGCAGCTCGGCTTCGCTGATTTCCGGCGGATGCTCCTCGGCGCTGTCATGCAGGGCATCCAGCAGCGTTTCGTCGGCGACGTTCACCACGAAATGCCGCTGCGCCAGGATGTTGCGCGCCGTGTCCTTGCGTTCGCCGGCCTTGCGGCCGATGTTGATGCCCAACAGCGGTGGGGCGTTCGACACGAAAGTGAAGCAGCTGAAGGGCGCCAGGTTCACCTTGCCCTGGGGACCCACGCTGCTGATCCAGGCGATGGGGCGGGGCACCACGATGCCGGACAGGAGCTTGTAGGTTTGCTGGGGCGTCAGTTCCGGGGCATCGATACGCATGATGGATCTGTTCCGAGGTGTCCAATTATTGAACCATCTGTCGATGGCCAATCGGCCTTTTTGCCGATGTCTCCAGGCGTATTGTCGGAAATTTTGCGCGAGCGAGCAAAAGCGCCGCCGATGGCATCGCGCTATTAAGTCCACTATACGGACTTTTTTTCGACTTCGGCATTGTCGCTTCCCGCGCAAATTCCTAGAGTGCTTGCACAAGATCGACACAACGACGAATACGGAGACAACATCATGATCCGCCGCCTGCTGGCTCCGGCCTGCGCCGCCATCGCGCTTGCCGGCCTGACTTCGATTGCCCATGCCGCCTGGCCCGACCGCCCCATACGCATCGTCGTGCCGTACCCGCCCGGCGGCAACGTCGACGTGGCCGCCAGGCTGATCAGCCCCGGCCTGCAAGCCGCGCTGGGCCAGCCCATCATCGTGGAGAACAAGCCGGGCGCGGGCGGCATGATCGCCGGCGAATTCGTTGCGCGCGCCGATCCCGACGGGTACACGCTCTTCATGGCGGCGAACGGTCCGCTGCTGTTCAGCCCGCTGATCTTCAAGCGTCCGGCCTACAAGTGGGATCGCGATTTCGCGCCCATCAGTTCGGTGTCGTACACGCCGCTGGTGCTGGAAGTGAAACCCTCGCTGCCGGTCAAGACGGTGGGCGAGCTGATCGCATTGGCGAAGAAGGAGCCGGGCAAGCTGACCATGGCGTCGCCCGGCGCCGGCACCACCAATCATCTGGTCAGCGAGCTGCTGCAGCACGTGACGGGCGCGCGCTGGACCACCGCGCAGTACAAGGGAAACGCGCCCGCCAACACGGACCTGCTCGGCGGCCAGGTGGACTTCCAGTTCGACCAGATCTCGGTGGCCACGCCTTTCATCAAGGACGGCAAGCTGCGCGCGCTGGCGGTCACCACGGCCACGCGCCTGCCATCGCTGCCCGACGTGCCGACCTTCGCCGAAGCGGGCGTGCAGGGCATGGAGGCGGCGACGTTCACCGGGCTGCTCGCGCCCAAGGGCACGTCGCCGGAGATCCTCGCGCGGTTGAGCCAGGCCCTGGCCGGCATACTCAAGCAGCCCGACATCATCAAGCGCTTCGACGACATGGGTGCGCAGGCGCGCGGCAACACGCCGGAAGAATTCACGCGCTACCTGGCCGCCGAGGACGCGCGCTGGACGCCGATCATCGAACGCGCCGGCATCACCGCCAACTGAGGAATCCCGCCATGAGCAGACGCAGCATCTATGCCGAAGGCTTCAGCCACAAGAATCCCATCCCGGCTGCGTGCCGCCTGGGCGCCATGCTGTATTCGGGCAGCATCCAGGGCACCGACCCTGCCACGGGCGCCTATGGCGAGACCCTCGAACGCCAGTGCGAACTGATGTTCGATCACGTGCGGCGCATCGTCGAAGCCGGCGGCGGCTCGCTGGCTTCCATCGTCAAGATGACGGTGTGGATGCGCGACCGCGGACAGCGCGCGGCGCTGAATGCCGTGTGGCTGCGCGCCTTTCCGAATGCCGAGGACCGGCCGGCGCGCCACACGATGCAGGCCGACCTGGATGGCGACAAGCTGATCGAATGCGACTTCGTCGCGGTGATCGTCGAGGAGGACGCGGCATGACGCAGTATCAATCGTTCCATCCCAATCCCAGCGCGCCGCGCACGCGGCTGCCGGCCGGCGCCTGCGACAGCCAGTTCCATGTGTTCGGCCCCGCGGACCGGTATCCCGTGCGCCCCAGCGCCGCCTACGAGATGCCCGGCGCCACCATCGAGGTGGCCCTGCGCCTGCACCGCCTGCTGGGCATCCAGCGCGGCGTCATCGTGCAGGCGACCACCTACGGAGCGGACCACCAGGTCGTGCTCGACGGGCTGGCCGCCGCCGGGCCGGATTATCGCGGCTGCGCCAACGCCGCCGTGCTGGCCGAGCGCGACGACGCCTACATCGCGAAACTGCACGATGCCGGCGTGCGCGGCGCGCGCTACACGCGGCAGGGCCTGGGCATCAGCATGGAGCCCGCGGTGTTCCAGCGGTCCATCGCGCGGCTGCGCGAGCTGGGCTGGTACGCCAAGTTCCAGCCGGAACCCGATGGCATCATGGCGCAGGCCGCGCAGTTCGAGGACCTGGATATCCCCGTGCTGATCGACCACATGGGCCGCGCGGACCCCGCCGCGGGCGCCCAGGACCCCAGCCGGCGCAAGCTGCTGGAACTGCTCAAGCGCGGCAACTTCTGGGTCATGCTGTCGTTGACGGAGAAGCTGTCGAAGGCCGGCGAACCGTGGGACGACGTGCTGCCGCTGGCGCATGCGCTGATCGAAGCCAATCCGGATCGCGTGGTGTGGGGCAGCGATTGGCCGCATCCCGTGTCCGTCAAGGCCACGCCGGACGAAGGCCGGCTGGTGGACCAGGCGGCGCGCTACGCGGGCGACGCCGCCACCTTGCGGAAGATCATGGTCGACAACCCCGCCCGCCTTTTCGGATTCGACAAATGAAGCTGCTTTCCTTCGAACACCAGGGCCGCGCCAGCTTCGGCCTGCTGCGCGGCGAGGACGACGTCGTCGACCTGGGCGGGCAGGGGCATGCGGACCTGCGCGCCGCGCTGGCGGCGAACGCCTTGCCGGAACTCGCCCGCCGCGCGGAGACCTTGAGCGCCAGCCTGAAGCTGGCGCACGTGCGCCTGCTGCCGCCCATTCCCCATCCGGAAAAAATCATCTGCGTCGGCGTGAACTACGGCAACCGCAACGAGGAATACAAGGACGGCAGTGCGCCGCCGGCCTATCCCAGCGTATTCCCGCGGTTCCCGGGATCCTTCGTCGGCCACGGCCAGCCGCTGCTGCGCCCGCCCGAGTCGGAGCAGCTGGACTACGAAGGCGAGATCGCGCTGGTCATCGGCAAGCGCGGCCGGCGCATAGCCGCGGCCGATGCCTGGTCGCACGTGGCCGGGCTGACCTGCGCCAACGAAGGCACGGTGCGCGACTGGCTGCGCCATGGCAAGTTCAATGTGACGCAGGGCAAGAACTTCGACGCGAGCGGATCGATGGGACCGTGGATGGTCACGTCCGACGCCTTCGATCCGGATGCCCCCTTGACCGTGACGACGCGCGTCAATGGCGAACAGAGGCAGCACGACACGACGGCGAACCTGATGTTCCCCTTCGCCGAGCTGATCCGCTACATCTCCATCTGGACCACCCTGGAGCCGGGCGACATCATCTCCACCGGCACGCCGGTGGGGGCGGGCGTGCGCTTCGATCCGCCGCGTTTCCTGAAGCCCGGCGACGTAGTCGACGTCGAGGTGCCCGGCATCGGCACCCTGTCCAACCCCGTTGCCGACGACCCGGCGGCCATCGCCCGGGGACCGGCCGCCTGATCGCCTGACGGCCTTGCCGCCTGACTGCTTTACTGTCTTTCGCGAGCACATACTCATGTTGAACGACCAGGACCGCGATCGCGCCGCGACGCTGCTGTTGCAGGCCGAACGCACCGGCCAACCCGTCACGCAGTTGGCCCAGACCTTTCCCGGCATGGAAATCGCGGATTCCTATGCCATCCAGAAACGCATCATCGACCAGAAGATCGCGCAGGGCGCGCGCCTGCGCGGGCACAAGATCGGCCTGACGTCCAAGGCCATGCAAAGCACCGTCGGCATCGACGAGCCGGATTACGGGCATCTTCTGGACAGCATGTTCTTCCAGGATGGCCAGGACATCCCGACCGCGACGCTGATCGTGCCGCGCGTGGAAGTCGAGCTGGCCTTCGTGCTGGGCAAGCCGCTGCGCGGTCCCGACGTCAGCCTGTTCGACGTGCTGGGTGCCACGGATTACGTGGTGCCGGCCCTGGAGATCATCGACGGCCGCAGCAAATATCCGCGCACCATCGTCGACAACATCGCCGACAACGCCGCCTGCGCGGGCATCGTGCTGGGCGGCCGTCCGGTGCGTCCCATGGACATCGATCTGCGCTGGGTGGGTGCGATCCTGCTGAAGAACGGCGTGATCGAGGAATCCGGCGTATCGGCCGCCGTGCTGGGGCATCCCGCGCTGGGCATCGCGTGGCTGGCGAACAAGCTGGCGCAGCACGATACCGGACTGGAAGCCGGGCATATCGTGCTGGCCGGTTCGTTCACGCGCACCGTGCCGGTGAAGGCGGGCGATACGCTGCATGCCGACTACGGCCCGCTGGGCGGCATCGGCGTGCATTTTTCCTGATGCCTATTCCGGGTGGATGTTGGCGTCCTTGGCGACCTTGGCCCATTTCACCATTTCGGTGTCGATGAATTTGGCGAAGTACTGCGGCGACTCGGTCACCGGATCGATGCTGGCCTGCTGCAGTGTCTTGCGTACGACGGGGTCGGACAGGGCCTTGTTGATCTCGGCGTTCAACTTGTTGACGACGGCCGCCGGCGTGCCGGCCGGCGCCAGCACGCCGCCCCAGGTGCTGGTGTCATAGCCGGGCAGGCCCGCTTCCGCCATGGTCGGAATGTCGGGGTAGGCCGGGGCGCGTTTGGTCGTGGTGACGGCCAGCGGGCGCACCAGCTTGCCGGATACCGGCGCATGTAGCGCGGCCAGCGTATCGAACATCATGGACACCCGGCCGCTGGTCAGGTCCGGGTGCGCCGCCGTGCTGCCCTTGTACGGCACATGGACCATATCGATGCCCGTCATGCTCTTGAACAGCTCGCCGGAAAAATGCGGCGCGCCGCCGGGGCCGCTGGAGGCGAACGTCAATTCATGCGGATGCGCCTTGCCGTAGGCGATCAATTCCTTCACCGACTTGACCGGCAAGCTGGGGGTGACGACCAGCATCAGCGGCACGGAGTGCGTCAGCGCGACGGGTTCGAAGCTTTTCACCGTGTCGTACGGCAGCTTGAACATGGTGGGGTTGATGGCGTGCGAGCTGGCGGCCAGGACCAGGGTATAGCCGTCGGGCGCGCTCTTGGCGACATAGTCCTCGCCTATGGTGCCGGTGGCGCCGGGTTTGTTCTGGACCACCACGGACTGGCCCATGGACGTCGTCATCTTCTGGCTGATCAGCCGCGCGACGATATCGATCGCGCCGCCCGGCGAAGCCGGAACGATGATGGTGATGGGGTGGCTGGGGTAGCTGTCGGCTGCCTGGGCGGCGGTGCCGGCCGCGCCGGCCAGCAGGGCGCAGGCGGCGGCAAGGCGAAATGGTCGCATGGGGTCTCCTCCGGGGTTATTGTTGTACTAAAACATTAGAATATCACTGCATCGGCCGCGGCAATGCAAGCGTTTCTTTGCCCCGTGCGCCAGGGAGCCGCCGCCCTGGCGGCCGGCGGCGACTTGCCCGGCCGGGGCGTCGAACGCGGACGCGGGTGGCGGCACACGGCTTGCAATGGCGGGGCTTTCTCGCAGACATCCCATGCCTACCGCGACCCTACCCATTGCCTTACCCGCCCAGGCGCGCCGCGTGTTGCGCGACCGCTTCGGGGTTGCCGATCTGCGGCCAGGCCAGGCCGAAGTCATGGCCAGCGTGCTGCGCGGCAACCACACCATCGCCGTGATGCCCACCGGCAGCGGCAAATCCCTGTGCTACCAGGTTCCCGCGCTATGCAAGCCCGGCGTGACCGTGGTCGTGTCCCCGCTCATCGCCCTGATGAAGGACCAGGACGAAAAGCTGCGCGAGTTCGGCGTGGATGCGGCGGTCTTCAACAGCGCGACGCCCAGCGAGGAACAGGAGCGCTACCTGAAGAACGGCGGCAGCCGCAAGCAACCCATCGTGCTGGCGACCCCGGAGCGCCTGGCCGACGCGGGCTTCATGGATTGGCTGAAACGGCAGACCGTGCGGCTGTTCGTCGTCGACGAAGCCCACTGCATTTCGCAATGGGGCCACGACTTCCGGCCGGCCTTCCTGGATATACCGGCCGCAGTCCGCGCGGTCGGTTCGCCACCCGTCCTGGCCATGACCGCCACCGCGACCGACGAAGTGATCCACGACATCGCCGCGACGCTGGACCTGACCGCTGCCTGCGTGGTCAAGGTGGGCGTTTACCGCGACAACCTGCACTACGCGGTACGCCAGGTCAGCGATGAGGGCCGCAAGCAGGACGCCGTGCTGGAACTGGTGAAGCAGGCGCGGGGTCCCGCCATCGTCTACAGCACGACCGTGAAAGAAGCGGAAGTGCTGCACCAGGTGCTGCGTGACGCCGGTATCGACGCCGCGCTGTATCACGGCCGGCTGGCCGCCAGGGCGCGGCACGAGGCGCAGGACGCCTTCATGTCGGGCGGCACCCCGGTGATGGTGGCGACGGACGCCTTCGGCATGGGCATCGACAAGCCCGACGTGCGGCTGGTCGTGCATGCGCAGTTGCCGGGCAGCCTGGATTCCTACTACCAGGAGTCCGGTCGCGGCGGACGCGATGGCCAACCCGCGTCATGCGTGCTGATACACGAGGAGAAGGACAAGCGCATCCAGCAGTTCTTCCTGGCCAATCGCTATCCCACCAAGGACCTGCTGCTGCGCGTGCTGCAGGTGCTTGAAGACGCGGACACTCCCTTGACGGAAGCCGCGCTGGCGGCGTCGCTGGGCAAGGTCGGGGTGCGCAAGCTGCGGGTGGGGTTGAAGCTGCTGGCCGACGCGGGACTGGTGGAAAGCGACGACCAGGATCGGGTGCGGCCGTGCGGCGTGGAGGACGCGCGCGAGCGCGCCGCGCTGGCTGCCGAAAAATACGAACAGCGCGCGGAACACGACAAGGCCATCCTGGCCTCGATGGTGCAGTACGCGCGCAGCGGGCTTTGCCGCTGGCGCATGCTGCTGGAACACTTCGGCGACGTGCCCGACTGGGAGCGCTGCGGACACTGCGATAGCTGCGAACTGGCCCGCCAGGCCGAAGCGGACGCGCGGGCCGCGGCGGCCTAGCTGGCGGTCAGGCGGCCGCCAGCGCCAGTGGCCTTCCTTCGACGACGACGGGCGTGGCCGCGTGCGATGTCCTGAAGGCGGCGATCGCGCGGTCCAGGCGGTCCGCCTGTTCGTGCAGCGATTGCGCGGCCGCGGTGCTTTGTTCCACCAGCGCCGCGTTGTGCTGCGTCATCTCGTCCATCTGCATCACCGCCTTGTTGACCTGCTCGATGCCGTTGCTCTGTTCGACGGATGCCGAGGCGATCTCGCCCATGATGTCGCTGACCTGCTGCACGGCGGTGATGATGCCGCGCATCGTCGTGCCGGCTTCTTCCACCAGCGACATGCCCAGCTCGACCCGTTCCGTGGACGTGCCGATCAGCGTCTTGATCTCCTTGGCGGCGGTCGCCGAACGCTGCGCCAGCGCGCGCACCTCGCTGGCGACGACGGCGAAGCCGCGGCCTTCCTCGCCGGCGCGCGCGGCTTCGACCGCCGCGTTCAGGGCCAGGATATTGGTCTGGAAGGAGATGGTTTCGATCAGCGTGACGATGTCGCCGATCTCATGGGAGCTCTGGTCTATCGTGCCCATCGTATCGGTCATGCGGCCCATGACCTGGCTGCCTTGCTGCGCGGTGGCGCGCGCCTTTTCCGCCAGCGTGCTGGCCAGGTGCGCGTTGTCGGCGTTCTGCTTGACGATGCCCGTCAGCTCGCCCATGCTGGCCGCCGTCTGCTCCAGCGACGCGGCCTGCTCTTCCGTGCGTGAGGACAGGTCCAGCTGGCCGGCCGCGATGTCGCGTGTCGCGGCGCTGATCGACGCGCTGCTCGCGCGGACCTCGCTTACCGTATCGGCCAGTTGCCGCCGCATGCCGTCCAGGCCTTCCAGCACCTGCCCCAGTTCATCGTTCGCGTGGCGGGGAATATGCTGGCCGAGGTCGCCGGCCGCGATATGCCGCAGATGCGCCAGCACGCTGTCGATCGGCCGCACGATGGCGCGGCGCAGGGCAACGTAGGACCATAGCGCCACCAGGATCGCGAAAGCCGCCGCGCCCAGCGAGGCCATCCTGAATACGGCGTACGTCTGCTCGGCACGCGCATAACGTTGCGCCGCATACACGCTCTGGAACTTCTTGAGCGCGTCGGCCTTGCTCATCATCGTCTCATAGCGCTGCGTCAGGTCGCGCATCAGTTCCAGCAGCCGGGCCTGCTCGCCGGCACGCACCGCCGACGCCAAGCCATCGACGGCCTGCCGCACGCCGGTGCTGGCGGCGCCGAATTCGTTGGTCAGCCTTTCTTCCTCCGCATCGCGGGGCAGGGACTGGAAATGTTTCCACGCTTCGTCCATCTGCTTCTGGCGCGTGGCCAGCGTGGCGACCCGTTCGCTGGCCTCCGGCGTGCCGACCACCAGCACCGCGCGGTCCAGCGCCAGGCGCTGGCGCGATACGCCCAACTGGATGACCGCGATATCGGCGGCGCCCGCCATATCGTCGTTGTAGATCTCGTGGATGACGCCATTGGCGTGCGAAGTCGCATAGAGCGCGGCTGCGCTGATCGCCACGAGGATAAGGGAAAAGATGCCGAGGACCGCACCGATGCGCGTGCTGATCTTGAGGGTGAGGCCACGGATCATGGGACGTCTCGCCGCGCCGGGTGGGCGCATGTTGCAGGATGATTGCGCGTCTTGTGCGCAAGCGCGGCGGGGCCGCGCCTGGTTAACGGCAAGCGGCCGGCAAACTTGAAGCGGGCGGCGAACTCGCCGCCCTGGTCACTTCCGCGGCTTGTCCTGCCCGCCTTGCGCTGCATCCCCTGGCGACAGGTCTTCCACCTGCCGGCGCGGATCCTCTCCCTTGAAGCCGCCATAGCTGCTCTGGCCGGGATCGGCGCTGCGGCTGCGGATGGTTTCGTCGGGCTTCTTTTCGTGGGCGCCCTCGCGGGCGGCGGGCAGGTCGGCGGGACGGGTCGTGGACGGCTTGTTCATGAGCATTTTCCTCCTGTGGGTGCCAGGCGCCCGGGTGCCGGGCCCGGCGTCCAGCGTGTCCAGCAAGGCCCATACCCTGGAGGCGAATTCGTTCAGCTGGGCGTCATATCACGTTCAGCTTTTGGTTTGCTTTCGTTCAGCTCCCTGTTGCTTTTCCACCCTAGGTATATACGCGTATCGGCTGAAACCGACAGCCGACTGAAAGTCGGCCAGCCGAGAATCGCGTTCAGCATCCTGCAAGCCGCGCGATGCGCCCGCAAAAAAACCCAAGGGTGGAGGTAAGAGCACATGAAATTCCCAACATGCATGGTGGGGCCGGGAGGGCGGCGACCATGAACATGAACAATCGCAACTTCGTCAGGGGGTTGTTCCTGATCGTCTTCGCCCTGGTATTCGGCGGCGTCGCGTCGACCTATCCCCTGGGCAACATGGCGCGTTTCGGTCCCGGCCTGTTTCCCCTGCTGGTCTGCGGCTGCCTGCTGCTGGTGGGCGTCATCACCGTGATCCGGGCGTATTTCGTGGAGCCGGTTCCCCTGAACTACAGCTTCCGCAACGTCGCCATCGTCATGGCCAGCCTGGTCGGTTTCGTGCTGGTGTCGAACTACCTGAACATGCTGCTCGGCATCGTGTTCCTGGTGTTCAGCTCGACGCTGGCCGGGACATCCTATTCCGTGGCGCGCAACGTCAAGATATCCGTCGGCCTGATCGCGGTGGCGTGCGCCTTCAAATTCCTGCTGGGCTTGAACCTGCCACTCCTATGATCGAAATCCTGCACAACCTCTCGTTCGGCTTCGAACAGGCGCTGACACTGGAAAACCTGATGTACTGCGCCCTGGGATGCACGGTCGGCACGCTGATCGGCCTGCTGCCCGGCCTGGGACCGCTGTCCACCATCAGCCTGTTGCTGCCCATCACCTACTCCATCCCCGCCGGCGGCGCGCTCATCATGCTGGCGGGCATCTACTACGGCGCGCAGTACGGCGATAGTGTCAGTGCCATCACCATGAAGATCCCGCATGCCAGCAGTATCGTGGCGTGCATAGACGGCTACCAGATGAACCTCAAGGGCAAGACAGGCCTGGCGCTGTTCACGGCCGGCTTGTCCAGCTTCATCGGGGGCACGGTCGCCATCGTCGTGCTGTCGACCATGGCGCCCGCGCTGGGCGAAGTCGGCATGCTGTTCGGGCCGGCCGATTACTGCGCGCTGATGCTGCTGGGCTTCTTCTGCGTCAGCTTCGTCAGCAGCGGCAGCCTCTTGAACGGCTTGGCCATGGCCATGATAGGCATCCTGCTGGGCGTGATCGGCACCGACGTCAACAGCGGCATGGCGCGCTACACCATGGACCTGATCTTCCTGCAGGATGGCGTGGGGCTCATAAGCATCGCGCTGGGCTGCTTCGGCATTGCCGAGATCGTCAAGAACCTGGACGCGCGCAATACGCTGACGCCCTTCAACGGCAAGATCAAGCTGCTGCCGAACTGGACCGAGTTCAAACGCATCATTCCGAGCGCCTTGCGCGGCAGCGTCATCGGTTCGGTGCTGGGCATCCTGCCCGGCGGCGGCCCGACGATCGCGCAGTTCGCCGCCTATGCCGCCGACAAGCGCTTCAGCAAGTACCGCGACGAAATCGGGCAGGGCGCCATCGAAGGCGTGGCGGGGCAGGCAGCGGCCGACGAAGCCGCGGCACGTACCAGCTTCATTCCCCTGATGGCGATCGGCATTCCGGAAAACGCCGTGATGGCGCTGATGCTGGCGGCCTTCATCGTCAAGGGCGTGCAGCCGGGACCCAACATGATCGCCAATCACCCGGACCTTTTCTGGGGCCTGGTGGCCAGCATGTGGATCGGCAACTGCTTCCTGCTGATCCTGAACGTCCCGCTGGTGCGTTATTGGCTGTCGGTGTTCAAGATCCCGTACACGGTGCTGTTCCCCGCCATCCTGTTCTTCTGCTGCGTCGGAACGTTCAGCATCAATAACAGCCTGGACGATATTTACATCACCGCCGTGTTCGGCTTCATCGGCTACCTGTTCATGCGCCTGGGCATGGAAGCGGCGCCGCTGATGCTGGGCTTCATCCTGGGACCGATGCTGGAAGAGAACTTCCGCCGCGCGATGCTGCTCAGCCGTGGCGACTTCGGCACCTTCGTGTCGCGGCCCATCAGCGGCACGCTGTTTGCAGTCATCGGCGTCATCGTGGCGTGGCAGGCGTACGCCTTCTTCCGCAAGAACCGGCAGCGCAAGGCCGACGCCCTGGCCACCGCGCAACCTGTCGCGCAGGTGGATTGAACCCACGAAGAACTCGACCGGGTATGTGCCGCCGCCGGCCTCACTGGCCGGCCTCCTGAATGCCCTCCCTTCCGGGAGGGCATTTTTTTAACTGTCGCCGCGTGCGGGCGTGGCGGCCGCGGGTTCCGCCGCTTGTACCGGCGCGGGCGCGACGGGGGGTAGCAGCCTGCCCTGCGCCCATAGCTTCAGCGTGCCGGCGGTGACAGCCAGCACCACCACATTGGCCAGCACGAACAGCACGGGCGCCAGCGTCGCGAAGGCGCCGGTCCGCTCGACGATCGACAGGCGTACGGTGGCGCCGGCCAGCGCGGTGGCGCCGAAGGTGAAGGCCCAGTACGCGGGCGAGAATGGTTGCTCGCCTATCCAGCGTGCCATGCGCGTCAGCAGAAGCGCCTGCAATAGGGCGTAGCCGATCAACATATGGGCGAACAGGTCGGGCTGGCCTCCGCCCACCGACAGGTAGCACACCGCGCCGACGGCGGGCGGGGCGAGCTGGATGCCCAGCGTCGGCCGCAGCGCGGGCGCCAGCGGCGCCGCGGTGTAAAGCCTGTGCAGCAGCACCGATTCGATCGCCAGCCAGGCGAAAAACGCCGCGCCGAAGGCCATCTGCCCCCACTCGCGCCAGCCGAGCGCAGCGGATACGGTGCCCGTCACGAATCCGCCCGCTACCAGGGGCAGATACAGTACCGGCGTGGTGGCGGCGTGATCGCGCCCGCCGCGCCAGAGCAGGCCCGTGCGCCATACGCCGAAGGCGAACGTCGCCACCACGCCGAGCATGAACAGGAGGATCGCGGCGGGCCGCGAATACGGCAACGCGCCCTGGGCCACCAGCATCGTCGCCACGCCCGCCAGGCCGATGAAGCAGCACTGGACCGCATGCTCCGCCTCGGCCCGCGCGACCGCCGGCGCGGCGATCCACTTCAGTCCGTACAGGATCGTGATGGCCAGCCAGGACAGGAAGGCGAGGGCGTAGAGCGCTTCGCCCACCGCCGCCGGCAGCGACCAGGCCGCGTGCGCCGCCCGCCAGTTGCCGGCCAGTCCAGCCAGGCCCAGCACGATCGCGAAGAAGGACGGGGGAACCAGCGGCAAGCCGCGCGATGTCGATGCCTTGCTCATTTCCCGTCCTTCGTTGTGCCGTCCCTGTGGACGCCCGTGGGTGAGTGTAGATGCAAAATGTAGGTTTGGAACGGGCGCTCGGCCGCGGCGTTTCCGCTTACCTGGCGTAGGCCTGCGCGACCTGGCCGACCAGCGTGGCCCATGGCATGTCGAGCGCGGCGTACACCGCGCCGGCTTCGGGCCGCCCGTTGTCCTTCAGGATTTCAACCATCAAGGTCGCGTAGTCGGAGACGATCACGCCCGCCTGCTGCATGCTCAGGCTGCCGATGCGCCGTTATTGCGGACTTAGCTTCATCGTCGCGGCCAGGCGCTGGTTGCGGGCGAGCTCGTCCTGGTAGAAGGTGTCCGCCTGTGCCAATGACATGGGCGTCATCGGGCGGTTGCCGGTATCCACGGACCACTTCTGGTACTTCTCGCCATTCACCACGGACGAGATCGCCGCGTGCAGTTTCTCGACCACGGGCTGCGGCGTCTTGCTGTTCACGAATACGCCGGGCCAGACCTTGTAGTCGAAGTTCTTCAGCACTTTGCTCTCGCCGGCCGCGGGTACGTCGGGAAGCAGGTCGTTGCGTGTGAGGGTCGCCATGCCGACCGCCTTCAGCCGGCCGCTGCGTATCATGTCCAGCACCGATGAGACCAGGGGTATGAACGCGTAGTCCAGGCCCTTGCCGATCAAGTCCTGCACGATGGGTGAAATTCCCTTGTAGGGAACGTCCAGCGACTGGACGCCGGCCTGCGCGCGGAAGTCGGCCGCGGCAAGGTGGGGCGTGGATCCTATCCCCCAGTTGCCAAACGAGTATTCGGGGGCGCCCGCGCCCTTCATGCGGTCTATCAATGCATCGATGCTGGCGGGAGCGTCATCCCGCGCCGTCACCAGCACGAAATCGGAAAAGATCAGCGGATGGATCAGGCGCAGTTCGTCCGGCTTGTATTTCGCCGAGGCGGATACGATGGGATTCATCACGGCATCATTGCCGGTCAGCACTACCAGATAGTGGCCGTCCGCCGGCTGCCGCAGGTACGTCAGCGCGGCGACACTGCCGCCCGCGCCGCCCTGGTTTTCGATGACCACCGGTTTTCCCAGCACTTGCTGCAATTGGGCCGACAACTGCCGGGCTGCCACGTCGGCGCCTCCGCCCGGCGGATACCCGACCTTGATGACCACATTCTGCGTCGGGAAGGTATCGGCCGTCGCGTTGGCCGTGGCCATGCACGCCCAGGCGAACAGGGCTGCCCGCCCGAGGCGGACCAGAAAGTGCGCAAGCATCGTCGTTGCGGTACGGGGCATGGAAGTCTCCTGATATTGTCGTTTTGATGTGGTCGGGGGACGCGTCGGCGGCCGCCGGCGGTTCCGTCAGCGCCGCGTCACCACTTGGGGTCGATCTCGGCCAGTTGCGCGATGCCCCGGCCGAAGGAAAAATTCTCGTTGGGCACCGGCACGAAGGCGATGAAGACGTCGTCGGGCGACACCGCGGCATCCGCTTCCAGCAGGCGTGTCATGGCCGCCATCAGCTTGCGCTTGTCGGAGATCGGTCGGTGCGCGCCGATCAGGACCTCGATGATCATGGCGCCTTCCGTTCGCGCCATATCCATGAAGGTGGGATGGATGAACAGTTCGTCGTCGCCGTGTTCGGAGATCACGATGAAGCGGTCGCCTTCGGGTATGCCCAGGCCTTGGACCAGCGACTGGTTCAGCGCGTTGCCGATCGCCATCTTGCGGTCGCGGGTATAGCGCCCCTTGGGGACATGCGCGTGGAATACGGGCATGGAAAAACCTCCGGTATGTGCGCCAGGGTCCGCCTGGCATCGGCGCTAGCGGCCCGCCAGGTGCTCGACGAACCATTCCACGGCCGCGCCGCTGGATAGCGAGAAATACGTGTCGTAAGGATCGAAATGGCCGCCAGGCAACAGCACCAGGCGTTTCGGCTGGAGCGCCTGCTCGTAGGCCTGCAGCTCCAGGTCGGTCATGGTCAGGCGATCGTCCTGGGCGATGATCATCATCAGCGGGGTAGGGGACACCCGGCCCGCCCACAGGCCGGGCTCGTACATCCGCGCCGCGTAGGTGGAGCGCAGCGTCACGGTGTTGGACCAGCGCGCGCCGCCCAGTTCGCGAGAGTAGAAAGCCACGGCATCCGGCGAACGGTAGGCCGCCGGCCGCGCGGGATCGGCGTCGACGATGGCCTGATAACGGGGCGCTTCGCCGCGATGCTGCGCCCGCAGGTCATCGGTCAGGGTCTCCACGAAGGCCGGTGCGACGTCGGGGGACACGCGCCGCCGTCCCTGCTCGAAACCACTGATGGTGGGCACCTGGGAAACCACGCAGCGCACCCGCCGGTCCGTCGCGCCCAACACCAATGCGTGGCCGCCGCTGTAGCTGGTACCCCAGATGCCCAGGCGCTGCCCATCCACCTCCGGACGTCTTTCCAGCCAGGACAGCGCGCGTCGCCAATCGGCGATCTGCAGCCAGGGATCGATGTCGTGCCGCGGCTCGCCGTCGCTCGCCCCGAAACCGTGATGGTCGTGCACCAGCACCGCGAAGCCGGCGCGCGCGAAGGCCTGCGCATAAGGCTCCAGGCCGTGTTCCCTGACCGCCGCATAGCCGTGGCACATGGATATCGCGGGAAGCCGCGCTTCCCCCGTGCCATCGGGCAGGAAGTACCAGCCGCGCAGCGTCGCGCCGGATTCTCCGGTGAACTCGATTTCCTGTCTGGTCGGCATGTCGTACCCGCGTCGTGGACAATATGAGTATATGCGCATAATATTCATGTCACTGGGGGGATGACAAGCCCTTTCGATAAAACGGAGCCGAGACATGAGCACCCACGTCGATCACGCGTCGCCGCGATCGCAGCCCGCCTCCCTGGCGGCATACCCGATACGCACGGTGATATTCATTCATGGATTCCTGGATAGCGGGGCGTCGTGGCAGCCGCTTGTGCATGCCTTGGCCCCCTATGGCCTGGCGTGCCTGGCGCCGGACCTGCGCGGGGCGGGAGACCGCGCAGATCAGGACGGGCCGTATACGCTGGCGCAGGCGGTGGACGATGTGCTTGACCGCCTGCGCGAACCTGCCGCGGCAGGCGGGGTGGCGCTGGTCGGCCACAGCATGGGCGCGCAGATCGCGGAACTGGCGGCCATGCGGGCGCCGGCGTCCGTCTCGGCGCTGGCCCTGATCACGCCGACGCCCTTGGAAGGGAATGCGTTGCCGGACGAGGTGCGCGCCATGCTGCGCGAATCGGGCGGGGACGTCGCCGCCCAGCGTGGTATCAGGAAGGCCTTCTCGCGGAATCTTCCCGATGCGCTTGTGGACGCCAGCCTGGACCCTCGACGCATGATGGGCGCAGCGGCGGTACGCGGCTATTACGACGCTTTCACCGGTGGCGATCGCGCGGGCGAGCGGCCCGGGCAGTATCCGGGTCCTACCCTGATCCTGGGCGCCGTGGAAGATCCGGTGATTCCATCCGCAATGGTGGAGCGCATACGTTCCACGCGGCATCCGCGCGCCGAGCTCGCCTTCATCGACGGCAGCGGCCATTGGCCCCAACTGGAGCAGCCGGCGAGCACCGCCGCGCATCTGGCGCGGTTCCTGCAGCTGGGTGCAGCGGCTGGAAAATAGGAGTAGATGAGCGTATATTCCAGGCATGCCACGACACGAAGGAGCAAGGCATGCCCACGCTCGATGAGGAGCTCACGGTCAATATCGACGGTCTGTGCAACTTGACGGCGGTGCGCCGCGCATCGCGTTACCTGACCGCTGTCTACGATCAGGCGCTCAGCCCGGCTGGATTGCGTATCACCCAGTTCTCCATCCTGTACCAATTGGCGAAGAATGGCCCGATGCCCATCGGCGAACTGGCCGCCAGGCTGGCAATGGATCGGACCACGCTGTCGACCAATCTGAAGCTCCTTCAGCGTGACGGCCTGATCGAGATGGCCGCGGGCGAAGACCGTCGTGCCAAGCTCGCCGCCATTACGAAGGCGGGCAAGTCACGCTACAAGCAGGCTTTCCCCTTGTGGTCCGACGTCCAATCGCGCTTCGAGTCGAGCTACGGCGCCAAGCGGGCCCAGGATCTGCGCAAGGCCCTGGGCTTCGTCCTGCAAAGCGGATTCGAGCCCTGGGCGGAAAACGCCGCATAGCGGCGCAGGCGATGTACCGCCGTCGATCGACGGCGCCACGCGGGTTTCCACCCGCTTTCTTTCCCGTATATACGAGTATATGCTCATATATGCGCCGACAACCACGACAGATGATGATTGAGGAGACACGATATGACCGACGCCGAATTGCTCGCCGCATGCAGGAAGGCTTTTACCGGGTTCGAAAAGAACGATAGGGCGGACCTGGTCGCCGCCCTGGCCGATGACGTCGTATTCGAATTTTCCGACTCGTTGCCCTATGGCGGCACGTACCACGGAAAGAAGGAATTCCTGGCGTTCTGGAAGCACGTCAATAGCGAGTACGAGTTCTTCCACTACGACGCGCGCGCGGTGCTTCACGCCGAGGACTACATCATCGTTCCAGTGATCGCGCGGGCGAAGTCCAACGCGGGCCATTCGATGGAGAACGAGCACTGCTTCCTGTTCCGCGTCAAGGATGGCAACATCGTCTACGGACGCATCTACGCCGATACGGCACGGGGCCGTGACGTGCTGGAGGGCCGGGACCCCCGCCGCTACCCCAAGCTGCTGCTGGATTGAGGGCGGCGGGCGAGCGCTATCTTGCGTCGCGCAGCGAAGGATCCAGGCGGTCGCGTATCCAGTCGCCGACGATGGAAATGGACATCGTCGTCAGGAAGATGACGGTGCCGGGCAGGATGGCGATCCACCAGGCCGTGGTCAGGAAGGCCCGGCCGGATCCCAGCATCTGTCCCAGGCTGGTCAACGGCGGCCGTATGCCCAGGCCCAGGAAGCTGAGCGAGGTCTCCAGCAGGATCACCTGCGGGAAGTTCAGCGTGAACTGCACGATCAGCACGCTCAGGATGTTCGGCAGGATGTGTCTGGAGTAGATGTGCCAGGGCGGGGCGCCCAGGGCCTTCACGGCCGTGGCGTAGCCCTGGTTGTTGGCGGCGATCACCACGCCGCGCGTCAGGCGGGCGAATACTTCCCAGCCATAGAAGCCCATGATCACGATGAACAGCGTGAAGCTGCCGCCGAACACGGCGATCAGCGCGAGCGCGATCAGGATGAAGGGCAGGGACGCCTGGACGTCCGTCAGCATCATGATGGTTTCTTCCACGACGCCGCGGAAATGCGCCGCCAGGAAACCGAGCATGGTGCCGACGGCCGCGCCGATCGCCGTGCCGCCCAGCGCCACCAGGACGCTGAAGCGGATGGCATAGAGCAGGCGGCTGAGTATGTCGCGGCCCAGTTCGTCGGTGCCCAGCAGATGGGCGCTGGTGCCGCCCAGGAAGACGGGTGGCGCCAGGCGCAGGCGCAGCGCCTGGGTGCGATAGTCGTAAGGCGCCAGCACGTCGGCCAGGCAGGCCACCGTCAGCAGCACGACGATGAAGGCGATCGACAGGACCACCAGTGCCGGATAGCGCTTCTCGGCGGCGACGCCGGCCGCCTTGTTGCGGCGCCAGGGCAGTGCGGACAGCATATTCCTAGCCCTCCTTGCGCGCGGCGCGCATGCGTGGGTCCAGCAGGGTGTAGATGAAATCCACCGCCAGGTTGGTCAACACCATCGTGACCGCGGTCAGGATCAGGATGGCCTGCACCACGGCGAAATCGCGCGACGTCACCGAGCCGACCAGCAGCCGGCCGACGCCGGGCCAGCCGAACACGGTTTCGACGATGATCGAACCCGCCACCAGGTCGCCCAGCTTCAGGCCGGCGATGGTGACGATGGGGATCGCGGCGTTGGGCAGCGCGTGCCAGACCACCCGCCGCAGGCGCGGGACACCCTTGGCGCGGGCGGCCACCATGTATTGGCGGTTGAGGACTTCCAGCATCGCCGAGCGGGTGAAGCGCGCGAACACGCCGGCGAAATGGGTGCCCAGGGTCAGGGCGGGCAGGATCAGATGCCACCACGTGTCCGCGCCCGCGCTGGGCAGCAGGCGCAGATGCAGCGAGAACAGCAGGATCAGCAGGATGCCCAGGAAAAAATTCGGCAGGCTGAAGCCCAGCACCGCGAAGCTCATGACGAAGCGGTCCACGGGGCGGTTGCGGTTCAGCGCCGCGACGATGCCCAGCGCCAGGCCCACCGCCAGGCCGAAGCCGAACGCGGTCAGGCCCAGGCGCAGCGTGTAGGGCAGGGCCGCGGCGATCAATTGCGTGGCGGGCGTCTGGTCGGACAGGGACAAGCCGAAATCGCCGTGCGCCAGGTTGCCCAGGTACGACAGGTATTGCTGCCACAGCGGCTTGTCCAGGCCGAACTTCTGGCGGTACTGCTGTACCACCTCGGGCGAGGCCTGGTCGCCCACCAAGGCTTCCAGCGGGTCGCCGGACAGGTTCAGCGCGACGAAGGTGAAGGTGACGACGATCCACACCGTCAACAGGCCGCGCAGCAGCTTGCGCGTCAGCAGGCGGCCGTTCATGGCGTATCCGGCGCATGCGGCGCCGCCGTGGATCCGGTCATCAGCCCGGGATCGTTCAACAGGATGCCGCGCGGCCGCAAAGCCAGGATACGGGCAAGGCGCGCCGGCGTGGTGTCGCCGACTTCGCAGGGTGTTTGCTTGCCGCCCAGCGTGATCCACGTCGGCTTGCCGCGCAGCACGTCGATCGCCGCGGGGTCCTCCACCTGCCCTTCCCAGACCCGGAAGGCGCGAGCCCCGGCGCGTTCGAATTCATCGGCCCGTGTGTAATCCGGCAGGAAGGCCAGCAGGCGGGTGTCGGGCAGCAGGCTGCGCGCCAGGTCCATCTGGGCCGCGTCGCGCACGCCTATCCAGACCCTGGCGGCCGCGCCGCAGGCCCGTACGTCGCGCACGATGGCCTCGATGATGTCCAGGTCCTGGGTCTTTACGTCGATCAGGACCGGCCGCAGGGGGGCGATGTCGGTCAAGGTGCGCGGCAGGGGCGAGAGACGTTCGCCGCCTTCGAGAACCACCGCGCGCAGCTCGTCCGCCGTCATGTCCGCGATGGCGCGCGGATCGCCCGCGATGCGCGACAGCGTGGCGTCGTGGCAGGCGAAGACGCAGCCGTCACGGGATAGGCGTGCGTCGCTTTCGACGATGTCGGCGCCGATCTCGGCGGCGCCGCGATACGCGGACTGCGTGTTTTCCACGTAACGCGATGAGTAGCCGCGATGGGCGATGACCAGGGGTTTATGCATGCTTGGCACTTATCTGTTCCGCGAAATGGCAGCGCACCGCGTGGCCGTCCGCCACAGGACGCAAGGCCGGCATTTCACGCGCGCAGCGCGGCTGCGCGTACGGGCAGCGGGTATGGAAGCGGCAGCCGTCGGGCGGCTGGGCGGGACTGGGCGGGTCGCCCTGCAGGACGACGCGGGGCTTGTCCTGCGACGCGTGCGCCGTACGCTGCAAGGTGGCCGAGATGTCGGGGATGGCCGACAGCAAGGCCTGGGTGTAGGGATGCAGGGGCCGCTCGTAGAGCGCGTCGGTCGGGGCTTCTTCCACGATCTGGCCCAGGTACATCACCGCCACCCGGTGCGACAGGCGCCTGACCACCCGCAGGTCGTGCGAAATGAACAGGTAGGCGATGCCGTGATCGTGCTGCAGTTTCTCCAGCAGCGCGATCACCGTGGCCTGGACCGACACGTCCAGGGCCGAGACGGGTTCGTCGCAGACGATCAGGCTGGGCTTGAGCGCCAGCGCCCGCGCGATCACCACGCGTTGCGCCTGGCCGCCGCTGATCTGGTGCGGATAGCGGTCGCGCAGGGCGTAAGGCAGCGACACCGCGTTCATCAGCGCGTCGACCGCGGCGTCGCGCTCGCCGGCCGGGCCGATGCCGTGCAGGTCCAGGGGTTCGCGGATCTGCCTGGCGATGGACAGGCGGGGATCCAGCGCCGCCAGCGGGTTCTGGAAAATGATCTGGACCTCGCGCCGCTTGATCCGCCATTGCGCGTCGCTCAAGGCCGCCAGGTCCTGGCCCTTGAAGCGGATGGCGCCGCGCGTCGGGCGGTCCAGGCCCACGATCATGCGTCCGGTGGTGGACTTGCCGCAGCCGCTTTCGCCGACCAGGCCCAGCGTCTCGCCGGTGCGTACGTGGAAGGACACGTCTTCCACGGCCTGTATGGCGCGGCCGCCGCGCCCCGTCAGCGAGCGCGATGCGCCGAAATAGCGGCGCAGGTCGCTGACTTCGAGCAGGGGTGCGCGCGCCGTCATGCCCATTCCTCGCGCCATTGGTAGACCGGCGCCCGGGTATCCAGGCGCGGCATGGCGGCCAGCAGTTCGCGCGTGTAGGCCGCCCGCGGTTCGGCGAAAAGACGCGCGGCCGGCGCCGTCTCGACCACGCGTCCATGGCGCATGACCAGCACGTCGTCCGCCATTTCGGCGACTACGCCCAGGTCGTGGGTGATGAACAGGATGGCCATGCCCAGCTCGGCCTTCAGCCGGTTCAAAAGGTCCAGGATCTGCGCCTGGATGGTGACGTCCAGGGCCGTGGTCGGTTCGTCGGCGATCAGCAGTTTGGGTCCGCAGGCCAGGGCCATCGCGATCATGACGCGTTGCGCCATGCCGCCGGAGAACTGATGCACGTAGGAAGCCAGGCGTTGCCGCGGTTCCGGAATGCCGACCATGCGCAGCAGCTCGACGGCGCGCGTCGCCCTCTGGGCACGGTCCATCGGCGTATGCAGGGCCAGCGTTTCGTCCAGCAGCTTGCCGACGGTGTGAACCGGATTCAGCGAGCCCAGCGGGTCCTGGAACACCATGCCGATCCCGCTGCCGCGCACCTGCCGCAGTTCGCCTTCGGACAGCGTGGCCAGGTCGCGCCCCTGGAACAGGATGCTCCCGGCGGTGCGCCGGCCATTGCGGGCCAGCAGCCCCAGGACGGCCTGGCAGGTAATGCTTTTGCCGCTGCCGCTTTCGCCGACGATGCACAGCGTGCGTCCCGGCCCGACGTCGAAGCTGACATCATGCAGGACGTCGGCATAGCCCGCAGCGGTGCGGAAGCCCACGCGCAGGCCTTGCACGGAGAGGAGCGGCACTGCGTGCGCTTCCAATTACTTCGGCCCGAACGACAGGTTGTCGGGACGGAAGTCCATGTAGTACTGCGAGTACGGTTCCCACCGCACCGTGTTCTTCATGGCGTAGCCGGTCGCCGGGTTGTACAGCATGGTCATCGGCATATCGTCCTCGAAGATGTCCAGGACCTTTTGGTACGTGGCGCGCCGCTGGGCGGCGTCGGTGGCCGTGTACAGCGTCTGCGACAGGGTGTTGAACTCCGGATTCGGCGTGTACACCTTGGAGGATTTCTGCACCTCGGAATTGGCGCCCCAGAGGATCAGCAGCGACCCGGTCGGATCGGGAATACGGTAGGTATTGGACCAGGCGTACATCTGGATGCCGGGCTTGCGCACGTCCTTGAAGCTGTCGACGAAGTCGATGCGCACGTTGATGCCCACCGCCCGCCACATCTCCTGCATGATCTGCGCGGCTTCGACGTTGTAGAGGTAGTAGTTGGGGATCAGGCGGTAGGAGATCTCCTGGCCCTTGTAGCGGCTTTGCTTCAGCAGCTTCTTCGCCTGCTCGGGATCGTATTGGTAGCCCACGCGGTTCTTGTCGTACAGGTTGCCGAAACTGGGCAACTGGTAACCGTTGGGCGCATAGGTGCGGCCCTTCCACAGCGCGTCGATCAGGGCCTTGCGGTCGATCGCCAGGCTCAGCGCATGGCGCAGGTTCTTGTCGGACAGCAGCGGATCGTTGGTGTTGAACACGACGACGTGGCTGTTCTCCATCGCGACGGTCTTGAGCGTCAGGTCCTTGTACGCGGACAGGCTCTGCCACTGGTCCGGCGGGATTTCCGCGGCGATGTCGTATTCGCCGGAAACCAGGCCGGCGATGCGCGCGGCGACCTCAGGCACGGATTTGAAGGTAACGGTCCTGGCGGCCGGCTTGCCGCCGTAGTACTTGTCGAAGGCCTGCAGCGTGATGTGGTCGTTCTTCTGGTAACTGGCGAACTTGTACGGTCCGGTCCCCACGGGATTGAAGCGCAGCGCCTTGGCGGCTTCGTCCATCCATGCCTTGGCGGGCACGCCGTCCTTGCGGTACTTGTTCCAGGCCTCGTCGCAGATCACGAAGGACATGTAGCTGGACAGCCGCTGGTCCAGGGAAGCATCGTGTTCCGCGGTGGTGAAGCGCACCGTCATGTCATCGAGCTTCTCGACTTTCTTCAGGGTGCCGAAGTAGGCCGGGCCTTCGGCGTAGTAGGCATCCGGGCCCCACAGGCGTTCGGGGGAGAACGTCGCCAGGACGTCGTCCGCATTGAAGGGGCTGCCGTCGTGGCACACCACGCCGGCGCGCAGCTTGACGTCGAAGGTAGTGGGGGTGGTCCAGCCCCAGCTGGTCGCCAGGCCCGGCTGCAGCCGGGCGCCGCCGTTGGCCTCGGGATGGTCGAAGTCGCGGCGGATCAGCGTGTCGTAGATGGAGTAGTAGGCGCGCACGTCGACCGTGCCGTTCCCGGCCGCGGGATCCAGCGTGCGGGCCAGTTCGTTGACGGCGACGGTCAGGCTGGGGCGGGTGTCGGCGGCGGTTTGGGCCCGCGCGACGCCGAGGGCGGCCGTGGCCATGCCGATGACCGGCAGGCATAGCAGTACGCCCTTGGCGACGTACCGGTTCAGTTTGATCATGTTGTCTCCCGCGCGAGCAATAAATGGATGATGGATACGGTGCGTTCAGCGGCGCCTGGCGCCGCCGGCCTTTTCGAAGCTGACTCGCAGGTCTTCCAGCCGGGCCAGCGCCTCCATGGAGCGGCCGCGATCGACGCGCGTGAGCTCCAGGATCAAGGTGTTGCAGATCGCCATGGGTACCGTGAGCGATTGGAATTCGCCGGGTTCGCCACGCCGGGCGGTGATGGTCAGGCGGGCTTCCACGGGCAGCGTCAGGTCGGTCAGCAGGATGCTGCCGGCCCCCGTGTCGCGGGCCAGCTTCAGCGCCCGCGCGACGCCGGGGCTGTCGTGGCGGAAGATCATGCCGAAGACCAGGTCCTTGTCGGTCAGGCTGATGAACTCGTCGGCCGCCTGCCAGTCGGCATGCGACAGCCCCACGGCGTGGTAGCCCGAACGCTTGAGCCGACGCGCGAAGAGCTCGGCCAGGCTGCCGGCATGGCTTTCGCCGATCACGATGATGCGGCGCGCCCGGCGCAGGGCGTTGGTGGCGGCAGCGATTTCCTTCTGGGTGACCTGTTCCATCAAGCGGCCGAGCGCCGCGATCTCGCCGGCAATGACGGATTCCAGCAGCGTGCTGCCGGTGGCATTGTCGATGCGCTTGCGCACGCGCGCCGACGCGTCCAGTTCGAACACCATGGCTTCGCGCATGGCGCGGTAGGAGTCGAACCCCAGCTTGCGCGCCAGGCGTCCGGCCGTGGACGGGTGCACGCCCGCCCGTTCGGCGATCTTGTGCGCGGGCATGAAGCTGCCCACCGTGGTATCGGCAAGCAGCACGTCCACGAGCTTGCGGTCGGAGCCGGTCAGGGTGTCGTTCTTGTCGGCGACGAGTTCTTCGAAACGCATCCGGGCCTTGTTGGCGAGGGTTGGGTTGGTGCGATGGGAAGCGATACTACTGCAAAATATATTGCAGTAATTTTACAGCTGCAAGATTAGTTGCAGAGCAGCAATTTATCTTGCAGTGCGGCATGCATGAACGCGAGAACGCCACTATTGCACCGGGGGGGCGGCGGTGGCGATGGAACGTATGCGGCGTAGGAGCGCGCGCCGGCCGGAATGCCGGAATGCCGGAATGCCGGAATCGGGCGCGGTTGCGGGAATCGCCCGCGGGCGGCGGCCGCCGGCTAGGCGAGCTCGCCCGTACCGTGGGGCGGGGCGTACATCACCACCAGGGCGGTGGCGGGGCCGCCGAGGCTGCGGCCCCGGTGCGGCATGCGGGAATCGAAATGCAGGGTGTCGCCGGCTTCCAGCATGAATTTGTCCATCCCAATCTGCCATTCGACACGGCCGGACAGGATATGGATGAGTTCCTCGCCGTCATGCTCGAAGAAAACGTACTTGTCTATCTGGTCCGGAAAGGTGAACAGGAAGGGCTGCAGCGCCCTGCCATGCGTGGCGTTGGATACCGACAGATAGTCGTAGCCGAAGGCCGTGCCGCCCAGTACGGTGGGACGCCGTTCGTTCCTGCGTACCAGGCTGACGCCTCGCCAGTCGTGCACCGGATTGTGCTCGGCCAGCAGGCCGGCGGCTTCCACGCCCAGTACTTCCGCGATGCGTGTCAGGGTCGCCAGCGGCGGCATTTTCTGGCCGTTCTCGATGCGCGACAGATAGGCTTTGCCGAAGCCCGCGCGTTCGGCCACTTCCGCCAGGGTCAGCTTGGCCTGCTGGCGCAAGCCGCGGATGCGTACACCCAGCGCGATATGCGCCGGGGTTTCGGCGTCGGCGGCGTCTTGCTCAAGGGGAAGATCGTTGTGCAAGGCGGTCTTGCGGCGGGACGAAGGGCGACGAACCGGTTTCATTGGCCTGGAGTCATGTTTACTGCCTGCACCGAGTTTACCGCCTATGTTTCCCGTCAAAGATCGAGTGTGACGCCGACGCGCGCCCGCGATACGCACAGGGCCATTTTCTCCTGCCGCTGCGAGGCGTCCAGGAACGCATCGCGGTGCAATACCGTGCCGTCGGTGTAGCCGCATACGCATGCGCCGCACACGCCCATCTCGCAGGAAGAGGGTAGGGCATGGCCCTGCTGCCGCAGGACGTCCAGCGCCGACCTGTCCGCGGGCACCCGCAGCGTCGCGCCGGTCGACGCGATGCGGATGTCGAATGGCTCGGGCTTGAAGTTTTCATCCAGGGTGGCTTCGAACACTTCGAAGTGCACCTGTGATTCGGGCCAATGCGCCGTGGCCTCGCGTACCGCCGCGATCAGGCTGGCGGGCCCGCAGCAATAGACATGGGTGTCCTCGGCGGGTTGTCCCAGCGTGCGTGCATCGAAGCGGCAACCGTCCGGATCGCCGCTGAACCAGGTCGCCAGTCCGTCCGTGCCGCACAGGCCGCGCAGCATGTCGAGCAGCGGCGCGGCCGTTCGCCGCCGCGCACAGTAATGCAGCAGGAAATCCTGGCCTTGGGCGCGCGCCTGCCAGGCCAGGGAAACGAAGGGCGTGATGCCGATCCCGCCCGCGACGAAGATATGGCGGCTCGCCTCGGCCGCCAGCGGGAAATTGCTGCGCGGCGCGCTCACGGGCAACACCAGCCCCGGCTCGGCGTGCTCGTGCAGCCAGCGCGATCCGCCCCGTCCGGTATCGCTGCGCTTGACGGCGATCGTGTAGTGCGAAGTCTGGCGCGGATCCCCGCAAAGGGAATACTGGCGGATCTTGCCGCCGGGGATATGGACGTCCACATGCGCCCCGGCGGGCGCCGCGGGCAGCGCGGGCCGGGTCGGATGGACGAAGCGGATGATCTTGACGCCCGAGGCGTCCTGCGACACCTCCGACACCTGCAGCTTCATGATGATGCGGGCCGACATGGGGGCTCCCGTCAATCCAGCGGTTCGATGGCATCGCCCGGCGCGATCCAGCCGCCCTGTTCGATGGCGCAGTTCAGTCCGGAGCGGTTGTACAGGGGCAGGTATAGCGGCATGCCGAGCAGCTCTTCCAGATACTTGCAGGGAAAGTTCATGCGCCCGCCGCGCAGGATGGTGTTGCCCACGCGGAAACGCTTGCCGACCAGATGATCCAGCGGGACGCCGGTGACCGTCAGGTTGCGGCGGTGCTCCTCGGGCTTGAGGATGATGGGGCCCGCCTGCAGCGGCGGGTCGTTGCGCGCCAGCGCATCCAGCACCTCCGCCGCGAACAGCGTCACTTCGCGGATGTCCGGCTTGGGCGAGTAAGTGCCCGTGCCCAGGAAATACCGGTCACCGACGATGCCCTTGCCCGCGATGAGTTCGGCGCGCTGCAGCTCTTCCATTTCGTAGGAAGCCGCCGGGGCGATGTGTATGTGCAGCAGGCGCCCGCCTGTCCATGTCGTCATCACCAGGCTCCCTTCAGTTCGATACCGCGGCGATGGCTTCGATTTCGACCAGGACGTCGCGGGGCAGGCGCGCCACTTCGATGGTCGAACGTGCCGGAACGGCGCCCGGGAAAAACGAGGCATAGACCTCGTTCATCGCGGCAAACTGGTTCATGTCCTTCAGGAAGACGGTCGTCTTGACGACGCTGGCCAGCGAGGCGCCGCCGGCTTGCAGGACGGCCTGCACATTGGCCAGGGATTGCCGCGTCTGGGCAGGCACCCCGTCCGGGATGGCGCCGGTCGCGGGGTCGATGGGCAACTGGCCCGAGCAGAACACCAGATCGTTCAGGCGTACGCCCTGGGCGTATGGACCCACCGCGGCAGGCGCCTCGGTGGTCCGCAGGGGAAGCGGGTGGGTCATGGGCTTGATCCTTGGAGTGGGTGGATGGGCCGGCACATCCGATACGGCGCCGGATCCCGCAAAGTTTCCCAATAGGAAACATAAGTGTAGCGGAATTCGCTTATTCGTGGCCGATGGGGTCATCCTTCGTCTCGCGTGCGAACAAGGCGGCGACCAGTGTGATCAATGCCACGCCGATCAGCAGGACGGAGACGCCGGTGGTGCCGCCGAATTTCTCGACCAGCAGGGTCGCGAATACCGGGGTCAGGCCGCCGCCGATGGCCGCGGCAACCTGGAAACCGAACGAGGCGCCGGTATAACGTGCGCGCGCGCCGAACAATTCCGGAAAGTAGGTCGCTTCGACGCCGAACATCAGTCCCTGTCCCAGTATGAGCCCCATGGCCACGGCGCAGAACACGAGCGTGGGATCGCGCGTATCCATCATCCAGAAGAGCGGGAAGGCGAAGACGATGGTGAACGCCGTGCCCATGAAGAACATCGGGCGCCGGCCGATGCGGTCGGACAGGTGTCCGAAGAACGGAATGGCCGCCACTTCGATGACGGATGCGACCAGGATTGCGTTCAGCATGGTCGAGCGGGACAGGCCCAGGTGCGTGGTGGCATAGACGACCAGGAACACCGTGACCAGGTAAACCCAGGAGACCTCGCAGAGCTTGAGCCCGATGGCGACCACGAACTCCCTGCGATTGTTGCCTATCGCTTCCGCCAGCGGGTTGCGCGCGATTTCGTTGCGCGCCTTCATTTCCAGGAACACCGGGGATTCGCTGACGCGATGCCGGATGAAGGTGCCGATGGCCACCAGTACGATGCTGGCCAGGAAGGGAACGCGCCAGCCCCAGGACAGCAGCGCCTGTTCGGGCAACGCGGAAATCGCGCTGTAGGCCGCGGTGGAAAGGATCAGGCCGACGGGAAAGCCCGTCTGCACCAGGCTGCCGCACAGCCCACGCCGATGCGCCGGCGCGTGTTCCACCACCATGAGCGCGGCGCCGCCCCATTCGCCGCCCAGGCCGATGCCCTGGACGATGCGCAGCGTGACGAGCAGGATGGGCGCCCAGATACCGATGCTGTCGTAGGTCGGCAGCAGGCCGATGGCGAAGGTGGCCAGGCCCATGATCGCCAGGGTGAGCAGCAGCATGGACTTGCGGCCCAGCCTGTCGCCCATGTAGCCGAACAAGGCGCCGCCGAAGGGGCGAGCGAAGAATCCGACCGCGGCGCTGCCCAGCGCGGCCAGGGTACCCAGGAAGGGATCGGCGGCGGGAAAGAAAAGCTTGTTGAACACCAGCGCCGCCGCCGTGCCGTAGATCAGGAAGTCGTACCACTCGATGATGGTGCCTATGGAGCTCGCGAAGACGACGCGGTTGAGCTCGGATGAACTGGATGTTTCCTTGGACAAGGATGGGACCGCTGCGATTTGGCTCACGATGGTGCTCCCCTGGATGGTTTCCCAAAAGTTTCCTACAGGTTTCCCATTAAGCAATACGCGTGCCAGTTTTCGTGCTCGGGCCAGGCACGGACCGCGCCAGTGGAACGCGGCCAGTTCCTCGGCGGCCATCTGGATAAAAGGCGTCTATGTGCACGTATCTGGTGCGTCCGCCGCAGCCCACAACGGTGCCTCCTGCGCGCGGGATGGCCCGGCTGGCGGGCGGGGGAACGGCTGCCTATAATTGTTTCCCAATAGAAAACCTTGAATCAGCGGGGCATCCCTCGGAGGGCGTAGCCATGGAGCTCAGTTTCCTGCTTTATCCAGGCGTCGAGCCGATCGACCTGGCCGCCATCGGCGTGATATCGATGGCCAGGCGGGTCATTCCGGAAGTTTCCTACCAGACGGTGTCGATCGGAAGCGGGCCGGTCGTGCTGGCGAACGGCTTGGCCGTATGTCCGGACCGATCGGTCGCGGACGTGCGGCAGCTGGACGTCTTGCTCGTCCCCGGCGGCCCGGGCTGGCGGGATGCCGCGGCCGATGCCGGGCTGCTGTCCTTCATCCGTCGCTTCCATGGCCGGTGCACACTGGCGTCCGCCTGCACCGGCGCCATGATCCTGGCCGCCGCCGGCGTGCTCGATGGGCGCCGCGCGACCACCAAGGTCCAGGTCGTGCCGCCCGAGCAGGTCCCGTTGCAGGAACTGGCCAGCACCCACCCCGCCATCATGGCCGAGCACGCCCTTCTGGTGGATGACGGCGACGTCATCACCGGCGGCGGCGTCACGCTATGCATCGACCTGGTTCTCTACCTGCTGGCCCGGCGCTACGGCGAATCCGCCGCCGACGACGTGGCCCGCATCATGGAATACGGCGCCGCCCACGCCGCCAACCGGTGCCGATTGCCAGTCGTCTCGGCAAGCTCCCGATCTGACGGCTAGTCGGGCGATTGATTGACCCTCAGGCACCTTACTCGTGAAATTTCAAGCTTGGAGCGACTGACCGGATGAAATTGAGCGCTCCCCAGCAGCGTCAGCTGTACTCACGCAAGGTGAGTTGCAAATGGTGTCCGGATCTCAAAAGGCGCCGATTACCGGCGCCTTTTGTTTTTCTATCGGGTGGTGCTGGTGCGTTCGCCCAGATAGACTTTTCCGCACAACAGGTGGAAAGACATCAGTCCCTTCAGGACTGGGGCTCTGCGCCCGGGATCCTGAGGGTAGGCGCTCTCTACGACGAGATTCAATTCCTGCTTATCTCGAAACCTGCTCCCCGGTCTGCGCATCTCGAAAAAGACATAGTACGGACCGGCGGGGTCCTCGATCCGTATCGCGTGACACCAATTACGCTCCTGTGCGGTCTCGCGAACCTTTGCTCGTGGATCATTCAGGCCTCCGATCACATAGGGTAGTCTTTGCGACAGCCGATACCTTATTGATTGGTCAACCCGCTTTAAACGCCTGCACCCCGCATTCGCGGCCGTTCGATGGGGCATATCAGAATTTTTGATTGGACAGCCCGTCCGGTGGCGGTTTACGGTCCCGGCTATAACAAATGAAGAGGAGACAAAGATGCCGAAATTCCGTCAATGTGCGCTGGCGGCGGGGCTGGCGCTCGCGCTTCCGCTCGCCGGGGGCGCTGCCTGCGCCGGGACCGTCACCGTCATCACTTCCTTTCCGAAGGACCTGACCCAGGCCTACAAGACGGCGTTCGAGAAGGCCCATCCCGGCATCACGCTGGAGTTCCTCAACAAGAACACCGTCGCGGGCCTCGCCTATGTGCGGGAGACTCCCGTGGGCCAGCGGCCCGACGTGTTCTGGGCCAGCGCGCCGGACGCCTTCGAAGTCCTCAATCGCGACAAGCTGCTGGAACCCGCGAAGGACGTGACCAACCCCAAGGTGCCCGACAAGATCGGCAGCTTCCCCATCAACGACCCGGGCGGGATGTACTACGGGCAGGCGCTGGCCGGTTACGGCATCATGTACAACACGCGCTACATCAAGGCGCACAAATTGGCGCCCCCCAGGCAATGGACCGATCTGCTGGCGCCCGAATGGCTGGGGCACGTGGGCATCACGTCGCCGTCGCGCTCCGGCACCATGCACCTGACGGTGGAAACGATCCTGCAGGGCGAAGGCTGGGACAAGGGCTGGAACACCATGTTGCGCATGGCCGGCAACAGCAGCGCCGTGACCGAGCGGTCGTTCGGCGTGCCCGATGGCGTCAACAACGGCCAGTTCGGCGCGGGTCCGGTGATCGACTTTTTCGGCCTGTCCAGCAAGTTCTCCAAGTTCCCCGTCGATTTCGTCTACCCGACGGAGACGGCCATCGTGCCGGCCAACATCGCGCTGATCGCGGGCGCCAGGAATACGGCTGAAGCGAAGGAATTCATCAAGTTCGCCCTCGGTACGGCCGGCCAGGAGGTGCTGCTGGAGCCCAAGATATCGCGCCTGCCTGTCGTTCCCTACAGCGAGCTCAAGGGCAAGATTCCCGCCGGCTATCCCGATCCCCTGGAACTCGCCAAGCGCAGCACGGTGCATTTCGACGTGGACCTGTCACAGCAGCGGTATTACCTGGTGCAGTCGCTGTTCGACCAGACCATCACCTTCCGCCTGAAGGAATTGCAGCAGGCGACCAAGGCGATTTATGACGCCGAGCGCAAGCTGGGCGACAAGGCCAAGGCCGGCAAGGCGGCGGAACTGCTGGCGCAGGCACGCAAGCTTGCCTGGTCGCCGCTGGTGACGGCGCAACAGAGCGGCGACGGGCAATTCCTGAAGCTCTTCGCCGGCGACAAGCGCGACAGCGCCGTCAACCAGAAGATCACCCAACTGGAAGGCGAGTGGAACGGCAAGGCGCGCGCCAACTATGACGAGGCGGTCAAGCTCGCGCAGCAGGCGGCGTCGCAGTAGCGGCTTTTCCGGAGCATCCCGTGTCCATCAACTTCGCGTCGAGCAAGGGCCCGGCGGTGACGGCGGCCTGCGTCATCGCTTTTTTGGCCGCCTTCCTGATCGTGCCCGTGGCGACGGTCTTCCATGCCGCCTTCGTCAACTCGGATGGCAGTTTCACCGGCGGCCATTTCCTGGCGTTCTTCAATCAGCCGCTGATGCGGGAGGCTTTCTACAACAGCCTGTACGTCGCGGTATGGGCGACCTTGATCGCGACCCTGCTGGCCGTGCCCCTGGCGTACTTCACGGTGCGCTTCCAGTTCCGCGGCGCGCTGCTGATCCAGACGCTGGGCATCCTGCCGCTCATCATGCCGCCCTTCGTCGGCGCGGTGGCCATGCAACTGATCTTCGGCCGTTCCGGCAGCGTCAATCTGTTGCTGGGCGACTGGTTCGACATCAATCTGCCGCTGATGGAAGGACTCAACAGCGTCATTTTCGTCGAGGCGCTGCACTACTTCCCGTTCATCCTGATGAATCTGGTCGTCGCGCTGCGCAACATCGACGGCGCGATGGAGGAGGCCGCCTTCAACCTGGGCGCGCGCGGGTTCAGGTTGTTCCGCAGGGTGATCTTCCCGCTGGCCCTGCCGGGCTACGTCGCGGGTGCATCGCTGGTCTTCGTCAAGGTATTCGACGACCTGGGCACCCCGCTGGTCCTGGGCACCACCAACATGCTGGCGCCGCAAGCCTATCTGCGCATCACGCAGGTCGGCCTGGAAGACCCCTTGGGCTATGTGATCAGCGTCATCATCATCGCCTTTTCGATCGCCTCGCTGTGGCTGTCGGCGCGGGTGCTCAAGGGCAGGGACTATTCCACGCTGCAGAAAGGCGGCACCGGCATCCAGAAGCGCCGGCTGCGCCGCGGCGAAGCCGTGCTGGCCTATGGCTGGATCATCCTCGTGCTGCTGCTGGTCCTGTCGCCGCACATCGGGGTGCTGCTGCTGTCCTTCGCCAGCGTGTGGAGCTTCGCGCCGCTGCCGGACGGCTATACGCTGGCGCACTATGCCACCGTATTCCAGGACTCCGGCGGCATGATCGCCAACACGCTGCTCTACTGCGGCCTGGCGGCGGGTGTCGATGTCGTGCTGGGGACCGCGATCGCCTATCTGCTGCTGCGCACGCGCCTGCCCGCCAGGCAATGGCTGGACTGGATGGCATCGGCCGCGCTGGCGGTGCCGGGCATCGTGCTGGCGATCGGCCTGTTGCGCACCTTCCGCGGCATCGAGCTGCCCTTCATGGCGACGACGTTGACGTCGTCGTGGGTGGTCATCATGATCGCCTATTCGGTGCGGCGCCTGCCGTATGCGCTGCGGTCCTGCGTGGCGGCGCTGCAGCAGATCAACGTATCGCTGGAAGAAGCCGCCCAGTCCCTGGGGGCCAACCGCTGGCGCACGCTGCGCAGGGTCGTCGTTCCGTTGATGGCGGGCGGCATGCTGGCCGGGTTCGTGACCAGCTTCATCACCGCGGCGGTGGAGCTGTCGGCCACCATCATGCTGGTCACCAAGGAAAGCCAGGCGCCGATGAGCTACGGCATCTATCTGTACATGCAAAGCGCGTCCGGGCGCGGCCCTGGCGCCGCGCTGGGCGTATTGGCGGTGGTCGCCGTGGCGATCGGCACCTATGTCAGCCATCTGCTGGTGGCCCGCACCGGCGCGCGGCGTGCCCCCGCCCGCATGGACGAATCGCTGGGACTGGACCCCCAGAACGCATCGGCCACGCGCCGGCTGGAGACGACATGAAGAAAGTCAGCGTGGAATGCCGCGGCATCTGCCTTTCCTACGGCAAGACCGAAGTCCTGAAGGATTTGAACCTGCACATCGAGCCCGGCGAGTTCTTCGCGCTGCTGGGGCCGTCCGGATCGGGCAAGTCCACCCTGCTGCGGCTGATCGCGGGTTTCAACCAGCATGCGCGCGGGCAGTTGCTGGTCGACGGGCAGGACGTGACCGGCGTGCCGCCCTGGCGCCGCAACATCGGCATGGTGTTCCAGAACTACGCCCTGTGGCCGCACATGACGGTGCGCGATAACGTCGCCTTCGGCCTGGTCGAGCGCCACCTGCCGCGCGCCGAGGTGCGCGAACGCACCGAGGCCGCGCTGGCGCTGGTGGGCCTGTCCCAGTACGCCGGCCGCCGCCCGAACGAGCTGTCCGGCGGCCAGCAGCAGCGCGTCGCACTCGCGCGCACCATCGTCATCGAACCGGCGGTCCTGCTGCTGGACGAACCGCTGTCCAACCTGGACAAGAAGCTGCGGGTGCAGATGCGGCGCGAACTGCTGGCGCTGCAGCGCCGGCTGGGCATCACCACGATCTTCGTCACGCACGACCAGGAAGAAGCCATGACCACCGCCGACCGCATGGCGGTGCTCGATCATGGCGTGCTGCAACAGATCGGCGCGCCGCACACGCTGTTCGATTTCCCGGTCAACGGCTTCGTCGCCAACTTCGTCGGCACCATGAATGTGCTGGAGGGCACCGTCAAGGAACGCAGCAGCCGCAGCGTCACCCTGGCGGTCGATGGCGTGGGCGATCTGCACATGCCCGTGCAGGGCGAGGTGCCCGCCGGCGCCCGGCTGGCGGCCAGCTTCCGGCCGCACGTGGTGCGGATCGATATGGCCGGCGGCAACACCGACACGCGTTATCTCTGGCTGGCCGGCGTGGTGCGGGGCAGCGAGTTCCAGGGCGAGTTCACGCGCTACCAGGTACAGGTCGGTGAGCGGACGATCACCGCCGACCGGGCGCATCTGGCCGGGCTCTCCATCTTCCAGCCCGGTGCCCCGGTCGCTGTGGGCGTCGAGCCCGGCCAGATCCGCCTGCTGGCCGCCTGAGCGGCGGGCGGGCAAAACCCGGATTACCATGGCGTCACATCACCCAGCTTCTCAGGAGTCGAACATGTCTGAAAACCGGTTGGCGGCGGATAAGCGCCTGGATATCGCGATGGCGAAGGGACGCGAGCGTTTGCTGGCGGCGGAGCCCGAGCTGGCGCGCAACGCGGACGCCAGGGCGACGGAGAAGGCGGGCGCGGCAAGCGAGCGGCGCATGGAGCTTTACGAAGCCGAGATCGAGCAGGAGATCGCCGACTACGCGAAATCCCAGGGCGTCGACGAGCTGGATATGCTGGTGCGGCTGGGCGTCGATTCCGAGGAAGAAGCGCGCGAGCTGATCGCGCTGCGCCGCTCGCGTCAGTGATCCCGCGCTCGTTCGCCTCAGTGATCCTGCATCAATAGCTGCCGCTCGTTGGGCGGCACATAGGCGTGCTGGAAGTAGATGGCCTGGCCGCTCTGGTCGGCCGCCACGATGTCCAGCCGCACGCCCACCGTATTGCGCGGCAGCTTCAAGGCTTGCACCACGAAGCCCGGGAGTTTGCTGACGCTCATGCGCTCGGTGTAGGACGCCGTCGGTTGGCCGTACCTGCGCGAGAGCAGGTCCTTGAAACTGACGTCGTTCAGCTTGGCCGCCTCTATCGTGACCAGCTCCGGAAAGCGCACGCCACAGAAATAGATCTGCACATAGAGCGAGAATTCGTTGTTGATCGAAAACTCGCGGTCGATGCAGACTACCTTTTCGCTTTGCAGCAGGTCGCCCCACGGGCCGTCTTCATTGACCGTGTAGCGCTTCAGGACGCGGGTGTAGATGGGCAGGATGCCTTCACCCGTATCGTCGATGAACCTGAAATGCTGGAACGGCCCGCTCATCGGATACCTGCGCTTGGCGACGTAGGTGCCCGAACCGTGCCGCCTGACGAGGATTCCTTCGTCGACCAGCATCCGCAACGCACGCTGCACGGTGCCCAGGCTCAGGCCGGCGGCTTCCACCAGCACGTCTTCGGCCGGCAACTGATCGCCGGCTTCCCAGCTGCCCGCGGCGATTTCCTGCGCCAGGGCGTTCTTGAACTGCAGATATTTCGGAAGGCCATCGGGGCCGGCGAGCTTGATCCGGGGCAAGGTGCGGGGCGTGTTCTTCGGCATCGCGACAGTTTATCTCCAAGCAAATGCGGGCAGTGGCGCGCCATGCTCCCGCCTCCCGGCGTCCCGACCTTCTGCGCCCGCGAAACCGTTGACAGGGTCCATGATTTGCAAGACACTTAGTCCTGTATAGGACTATAGCACTTGCATTTTCCACCATGGACGGACTTCCTATGAAAATAATCGACGTCAGCCTCACCCTGTTCGCCTGGGACGACATTCCCCCCACCAGCTACGCCGCCCACACCGGCAAGTTCGCCGGCTCCAGCAAAATCGGGCTGCTGAAGATCGAAACCGACGAAGGCATCACCGGCCACGCCTTCCTGGGCTCGGCCTACTACGGCGCGGACCTGGACGGCCCCAACCTGATCAAGTACCTGAAGCCCATCCTGGTGGGGCAGAACCCGCTGGACCGCGAACGCCTGAACCAGGCGCTATGGCGTCGTTCCCGCACGACCACCGTGCGTACGATCGGCGCCTGCGACGTCGCGCTGTGGGACATCTGCGGCAAGGCGGCGGGCATGCCCATCCATCGCCTGCTGGGTTCTTTCCGCGACCGCGTCAAGGCCTATGCCAGCTCGATGATCCTGGACAGCGCCGAGGCCTACGCCGAAGAGGCGCAGCACTACAAGTCGCTGAACTGGGCCGCCTACAAGATCCATCCGCCGCACCCCTGGCAGGAAGACATCAAGGTGTGCGAAGCCGTGCGCAAGGCGGTGGGTGACGATTACCTGGTCATGCTGGACGCCGCGTGGAGCTACCAGTATCCGGAAGCCGTCCGCGTCGGCCGCGCGCTGCAGGACCTGAACTACTACTGGTACGAAGATCCCCTGCACGATGCCGACGTCTACAACTACGTGAAGCTGAAGCAGCAGCTGCACATTCCGCTCATGGCGACGGAATTCCCGGCCGCCGGCCTGGATTCGTATGCGCCCTGGGTGCTGCAGCAGGCCACGGACTTCCTGCGCGGCGACGTCGCGCTCAAGGGCGGTATCACCACCATGATGAAGACCGCCCATCTGGCCGAGTCCTTCCGCATGAACTACGAAGTCCACCATGGCGGAAACTCGCTGAACAACGTGGCGGGCCTGCACGTCATCATGGCATTGAAGAACACCGAATTCTTCGAAGTGCTGCTGCCGGACGGCGCGCAGAAGTACGGACTGGCGAAGGACATCCATGCGGATGCCGACGGCTACGTGTATGCGCCCACCGAGCCCGGCCTGGGCGCGGAAATCGACTTTGACCTGATCAAACGGAAACAGGTCGCGGTCCTGTCATAGGCGTCCATCGCCAAGAGGAAACAGGAGGAAGACATGAAAAATTCGATAAGAAGCATCCTGGCAGGACTGACTACCGCACTGACGCTCTGCGCGACGAGCGCGGGAGCGGCGTACCCCGACCACAATATCAACATCGTGGTGCCGTTCTCCGCGGGCGGCAGCACCGATATCGTGGCGCGCATCCTGGCGCAGGGCCTGACCAAGGCCATGGGCCAGCCCGTGGTGGTGGAAAACAAGCCGGGCGCCAGCGGCAACATCGCCGGCGACTACGTGGCGCGGTCCGCTCCGGACGGCTACACCCTGTTCATGGGGACCAGCACGTCGATCGCCAACATCACGCTGTTCAAGAAGCTGCCCTTCGACATCATGAAGGACTTCACGGCCGTATCGCAGATCGCCAATACGCCGCTGGTGCTGGTCGCCAACAACAGCCTGCCGGTCGACGACGTCGCCGGACTGATCAAGCTGGCCAAGCAGAAGCCGGGCCAGTTGAACTACGGTTCCGGCGGTCCGGGCACGTCGCAGCACCTGGGCGGCGTGATGTTCGCAAAGATGGCCAAGGTGGAAATGACCCACGTGCCCTACAAGGGCGCGGCGCCGGCCATGTCCGACCTGATCGGCGGCAATATCCAGATCATGTTCGCGCCTTTGATCGACGCGCTCACCTTCATCCGCGCCGGCAAGGTCAAGGCGCTGGGCATCACGACCGCCAAGGCGGCGCCCCAGGTCCCCGACGTGCCGCCCATCGCCAACACGCTGCCCGGCTTCGATATCGCCACCTGGAACGCGGTGTTCGTGCCGGCCAAGACGCCGCCGGCGGTCGTGGAGGTCCTGGCCAGGCATATCGTCGAAGTCACCCGCAGCCCGGAAATGCGCAAGGCCATCGAGAACCAGGGGTCGGAAGCGGTGGGCAGCACGCCCGCTGAGTTCAAGGCCTTCCTGGATCGCGAAGCGGTCCTGTGGAAAGACCTGGTGCAGACCTCCGGCGCGTCCGCCGACTGAACGAACCGGAGCTGATCGTCATGCGCTTCATTACCTTCGAGCACCAAGGCCGCGCACGGGCCGGCGTACTGCTTGATTCCGGTGCCGCCGGCGGCCGGTCGGCGGCCCTGATCGACGGGGCGCATCCGGACCGCCCGCCGCCGCTGCGCGCGTTGGAGCCGTCCATGATGGCCTGGATAGAGCATGGCCTGGTCGACTTGTCGCTGGCGCTGAAGCCGCTGTCGCCGGCGCCGGCATGCCTGCTGCCGCTGGCGGACGTGCGGCTGCTGGCGCCCTTGCCGAATCCCGGGAAGATCGTCGGCGCCGCCTTCAATTACCTGGACGCGCTGGCGGTCGGCAATCGGCCGGTGCCCGAAGAACCCATCATCTTCGTCAAGTCGCGCCGGACGGTGGTGGGGCCGGATGCGCCCGTCAGGCTGGCGCCGGGCAACCAGGTGACCTACGAAGCGGAACTGGCGGCCATCATCGGCAAGCCGGCCCTGAAGGCCGACCGCGACGCCGCCCACGCGCATGTATGCGGGTACGCCATCTTCAACGACGTCAGCTACAGCAATATGGTGCGCGAGGATTGCGGTTTCGTGCGCGGCAAGAGCCAGCCGACCACGGGGCCGCTGGGGCCGTGGATCGTGTCGGCCGACGACGTGGCCGATCCGCACGATCTGTCCGTCGAACTGGAGGTCGACGGCGTCTCGCTGCAATCGTCCAGCACGTCGCGCATGCTGTTCCGCATCGACCGGCTGGTCGAGTATGCATCGGAGCGGATGCCGCTCGATCCGGGCGACATCATCGCCACCGGCACGCCTGCCGGGGTGGCCGCCAACCACGTGCCGCCCGCGTGGCTGCGGCACGGCCAGCGCCTGACAATACGCATCGACGGCCTGGGCGAACTCAGCAATCCTGTCGTGGAGTTGTAGAACTATGGCTGCGGACCTGCCCGTCGTCCTGTTGACCGACGCCATCCAGGCGGACGAACATGCGCGCCTGGCGCGGCATGCCCGGGTGGTGGTCGCGCCGGACGCGCGTGCCGACACCCTGCGCGGACTGATCGCGGACGCCGACGTGCTGGTGGTTCGCTCCAGGCTGCCCGAGGATATCTTCGACCACCAGACGCGGCTGAAGGGCGTCGTGCGCCACGGTGTCGGCGTCGACCTGATCCCGATGCGGCAGGCCGATGCGCTGAAGATTCCCGTGGCCAATATGCCGGGTTCGAATACCGCGTCGGTGGTGGAGTATTGCGTGAACGCGATGTTCCACCTGTACCGGAATATGCAGGCGCTGGCGTTACGCGGTCCTTCCGACTGGAACGACAGGCGCGCGCAGGCCGACCGTACCCTGGAACTGCACGAGCGCACGCTGGGCATCGTGGGCGTGGGCACGATAGGGAGCGCCCTGGCGAAGGTCGCGCTTGCCCTGGGCATGAAGGTGATCGGCCTGACGCGGCGGCCTGACAGCCTGCCCGCCGGCGTGGCTCCGGCCAACAAGGCGGATCTGTTCGCGCGGGCGGACGTGGTGGTGCTGGCCTGTCCGCTGACGCCCGATACGCGCGGCATGGTGGATGCCGCGACCCTGGCCGCGATGAAGCCGGACGCGGTGTTGATCAATGTGTCGCGCGGACCGGTGGTCGATACCGCGGCCCTGCTGCAGGCCCTGCAGAACGGCCGCCTGGGCGGCGCGGCGCTGGACGTGCATGACGTTCAGCCTATCCCGGAAGGCCTGTATCCGACGGCGCTGCCCCGCCTGCTGCTGACGCCGCACGTCGCCGGCATCACGCGGTCCAGCATGACGCGCATGAGCCGCGGCACCGTGGATGAAGTGCTGCGCCTCTTGCGTGGCGAACGTTACGCCAACCTGGTGAACCCGCAGATATACGACTGACTGATCATGAAAATCCGAGACATACGCGCGTATCCGATCTCCGTACCTGTTCCTCCCGACAAGTCCGTGACGCTGGGCATAGGCCGCAGCGTCAAGCGCGATGCGGTGCTGGTGCGCGTGGACACCGACGACGGACTGGTGGGCTGGGGCGAAGCGCATCATGGACGCTGCCCCGGCGCCATCGCCAGGCTGATCGATACGACGATGCGCGAACTGGTGCTGGGGATGGACGCGATGGACGTGTCCGGCGTGTGGGCGCGCGTCCACAAGATGCAGATCGGCAGCCATGGCATGGGCACCGCGGCGGCCCTGGCGCTCAGCGGCCTGGACCTGGCGCTGTGGGACATACGGTGCCAGGTGACGCAGTTGCCGCTGCATACGCTGCTCGGGGGCAGGAACCGCTCGATCAAGGCCTACGCCGGCGGCATCTCGCTGGGTTACCAGGCGCCCGAATCGCTGGCCGATGAAGCCAGGCGCTATGTGGAGCAGGGCTATCGCGCGGTCAAGCTGCGTGTCGGGGATACGGTCGCCCGCGACATCGCCAGGGTGGCGGCGGTGCGTGCGGCGCTGGGCGACGATGTCGATATCCTGGTCGACGCGAATACCAGCTACACGCTGGACGACGTCAGGCGGGTGTTGCCAGCCTACGACGAATTGAACGTCGGCTGGCTGGAAGAACCTTTTCCCGCGGCCGACCTGGCCTTGTACGTCCGCGCCGCCCGCCTGGGCCGCACGCCGCTGGCGGCGGGCGAAAACCATTACACCCGCTTCGAGTTCGATCCGCTGCTCGCGTCCGAGTCCATCGGCTTCGCGCAGCCGGATCTGTCCAAGACCGGCGGCATCACCGAATCCCTGAAGATCGCCGCCCTGGCCGGCGCACGCCGCACGAGCATCAATCCGCACACGTCCGCCACCGCGATCAACATGGCGACGTCGATCAGCTTTCTGTGCGCGATCGACAATCCCGGCTACTTCGAAGCCGACCTGACCCCCTACAACCCTTTCCGCGACGACATGACCGACCGTCCGCCCTATGTCCTGGACGCCGACGGCTGCGTCCAGGCGCTGGACGGCGTCGGCATAGGCCTGCGCCTGGACGACGCCTTCATCGCCGCCCACCCGCTGATCGAAGGGCCCTGCTACGTCTAGGCGGGTAGGCGCGGCTCGCCCAGTGCGAATGAAGCGCGTTGAATCATGCCGTCGGCCACCTCGTAGATACAAAGCATCTCCATGCTGCCGACGCCCTCCGGGAAGTTGCGCGTGACCAGCTCCAGGTCCGTGACGAAGTTTCCCATCACCGTGCGCGCCAGTAAACGTGCATGCAGGTCCGGTTCGGCGAAGCGGGCGGCGAACCGCTCGCGCATGGCATCACGGCCTTTGGCCAGCAAGCCGCCGTGCAGCGCATACTGTTCGGCATCTGGAGCATAGGTCTGGATCAGAGCCTCCAGGTCCTTGGCGTTGTAGGCGTCCAATTGTTTTTGAACGACGGCAGCGGCGTATTCTTCTGTCATAGTCGGCTTCGGCAAGTGGTCGGATTCGTAGCATACTTTGCTCGCAAGGGCGCCGGCGCCCGACCAGCTTCGGCAAGTTGTCAGCTTGCTTGGCGTACGCTTTTTTGCGCGCGGCGTCCGGTGCCCGCGTCTCGCCTTCGCGCGCCGCATCGCGATGGCGCTGATTCCAATTATTAGAACGAACGAGACGACGCTATGAACAGACGATTTTCCCTGCTGGTGGGCGCCTGCGCCTTGGCGCTGTGCACGGTCAACGCGGCGTTCGCCGCGGGCATGGGCGGGCCCCTGCAGATTGCCGATATGGGCAGCTTCTTCGTGGGTGGCCGCATCATCGAGACGCAGTATCCGGGGTCTTTCCCGGCTGGCCGGGTGCCCAACGGCAAGATCGCGGTCGACCAGATGTACGTCAGCTACGTCATTCCCGAGCATGCCCGTAAGACGCCCATCGTGCTGGTACCCGGCGGCGGGCTCACCGGCGCCGAATACGAGACCACGCCGGATGGCCGCGAAGGCTGGGCCACCTACTTCGCGCGCAAGGGTTATCCGGTCTATGTGGTGGACACGCCGGGCCGCGGCCGCGCGGGCTTCGACGCGACGTCCATCAACGAGGCCAAGGAAAAGAAGGACCCCGCCATCCTGCCGTCCGGGCTGTTCAGCGCCACCGGCGAATTCGCCTGGACCAATTTCCGCTTCGGCCCCCAGTTCGGCACGCCGTTCCCCGATACGCAGTTCCCGGTCGCGGCCATCGACGCCTTCGCCGCCCAGGGCGTACCCAATTCGGAAGCCACGCTGACCGGCGGCGGCGCCAAGACCGCGCCCGCGGCGCTGGCCGCCCTGCTCGACAGGATCGGGCCGTCCATCGTGCTGGTCCACTCCCTGTCCGGCCCCTACGCCGACATACTCGTCGGCCTGCGGCCCAAGCTGGTGCGCGCCGTGGTGAACATCGAGGGCGCGCAGTACATCGTGCCCACCGACGCCCAGGTTGCCGCCTACAAGGGCATTCCCGACCTGGAACTGTTCGGCGATCACCTGGACGCCCAGGCGATCACGGGCGCGGTCAGGATGCGCGCCCGCCAGGCCGTCGTGGACCGGATCAACCAGCAGCCGGGCGGCAAGGCGAAACTGGTCACGCTGCCCAGCGTGGGTATCCATGGCAACTCGCACATGATGATGCAGGACAAGAACAACCTGGCGGTGGCGGACTATATCCTCAAGTGGCTGTCGGCACAGGCCAGGTAGCCGCCATCGACGCCGGCGCCGCGCTGATCCCGCCGCGTCGAGTCCCTCGCGCTCAGCCCGTCGCGTGCGCCTGGCGCGCCAGGTGGATCTCGTGCAGCGTGATCTTCCGCACCTCCGCCTGGCTGGCGGCGATGTGCGCCGACAGCAGGCGGCAGGCTTCGTCGGCGCGTTGCGCCAGCACGGCGCGCAGGATGCGCGCGTGTTCGTCATAGGTCGCGTCGACCCGCGGCCGCTTGGTGAAATCCAGCCGGCGGATGATGCGTATGCGGTCGGTGACCTCGCGGTGCACGCGGGCGATTTCCGCGTTGCCGGCGGCCTGCACCAGCGTGCAGTGAAAGGCTTCGTCCCACACCCCGACCTGCGCCATGTCGGTGCTGCGCGCTTCGGGCGCGACCAGCCAGATATCGGCCAGGTCGTCCAGCAACTGCCTGTCGATGTGCGGCGCGCCGGTGCACAGCCGCCTGACCGCTTCGGATTCGAGCACCTGGCGCAGGTCGTAGAGCTGTTCGAACTGGTCGAAGTCGAACGGCAGCACGCGCCAGCCGCTGCGGAACAATACCTCCACATAGCCTTCCTGCTGCAGGCGGAACAAGGCCTGGCGCACGGGCGTGCGGGACACCCCGAGCCGGTCGCTGATCTCGCCTTCCGTGAAGCGGTCGCCCGGCACCAGCCGGAACTCGGCGATATCCCGCTTGAGCAACTGGTAGACGTCCTCGGCGCGCGTCAGGCGCGGCGCCTTGGACGGTGCGTGGTCGATACTGTTCACATTCATGCGACGTGTTCAGCCCATCAGGCTGACATGGGCGGACACCACGCGCCAGCCATCCGGCGTGCGCAGCCAGGTCTGGCTCTGGCGCCCGACGCGCGATGAACCCGCACGGCGGAACTCGATATTGGCGGTCGCGAAATCCCGGCCATACGTGGTGATGACGGTGCGCAGCACCTCGCGATCCAGCCCTTGCGCCGGGCGCGCGGCGCGGAACTCGCGGATCTCGTCGTAGCCATACAGGTTTTCAGTCGCGCCGTAGCGCAGGGTGTGCGGACTGTTCCAGAACAGCTCGTCCAGCACCGCGACGTCGTTGCCCGTCAGGGCTTTCTCGTAGCGGGCGAATTGCGTCTGTACTTCGGCCAGCACGTCCGGCAGATTGATGTCCATCAGAGTCCTTCGTCGAAATGCGGGTGGCGGATGCCGGCGGCGCCGGCCTGTTCGAGCGCCACGGCGGCGCGCAGCGCGATGTCCTCGCGCCAGGGCGCTGCGATGAGTTGTACACCGATCGGCATGCCTTGTGTGCCGTCCGGCCACATGGGCGCCACCGCCACGGGGCATCCCGCGAACGAGATCGGCTGGGTCAGCAGCCCCATGGCGGGACGGCATGGATGCGTCGCGCCGTTGATGTCCAGCCATTCGGTGCCGATCTCCGGCGCGGCCACCGGCGTGGCCGGCGCCAGCAGGAGGTCCCAATCCTGGAACAAGGCCAGCACGCGTTCCCGGTACATGCGGCGGAAGCGGTGCGCGCGCGCCACCCAGTGCGCGGGCTGCAGCGCGCCGGCGATGAAGCGGTCCACCGACAGGGGTTCGAAGTCCGCCGCGTGGCGGCGCAGCGCCGGCAGATGCAGGCTGCCGCCCTCTGACGCCGTGATGATGAAGGCCGCGATGCGCGCCATCTGCGCATCGGGCCATTCCACCGTGCGGCTCGCGCCCAGGACCGACGCGGCGGCGGCCACCGCGGCGCGCGCGGGCGCCGTCGCGTGGGTGTCGAAGTAGCCGCCCAGCACGCCGATGCGCAGGCCTTGCGTGCCCGAGCCCACTGACGGAGACACCGGTTGGACAGCCCGCGCATGGCAGCCGGGATCCTGGCTGTCGGGATACTGCAAGGCGTCGTAGACGCGCGCCAGCAAGGCGGCGGAATCCGCGAAAGGGCCGAGGTGGTCGATGCTGTGCACGAAGGGGAAGGTGCCGCGCCGCGACAGCCGGCCGAAGGTCGGCTTCAGCCCCCAGACGCCGCACAGCGACGCCGGTACGCGTATCGACCCGTTGGTATCCGATCCGAGCGACACGGGCACCTGCCCGGCGGCGACGGCCGCGCCCGAACCGCCCGACGATCCGCCGGCGATGCGCGACCGGTCATGCGGATTGCGGGTGGGACCGTAGTGCGTGTTTTCGGTGGTGAAGCCGTAGGCATACTCGTCCATGTTCAGCGCGCCGACCAGCACCGCGCCGGCCGCGCGCAGGCGTTGCACGAGTATGGCGTCCGCGGTGGCCGCGGGATGGCCGCGATTCACCTTGGAGCCCGCCAGCGTCACGACGCCTTCGATATCGAACAGATTCTTGACGGCGTAGGGCAGCCCCGCCAGCGGCGGCAAGGCCTGGCCGGCGGCACGCATGGCATCCACGCGGTCGGCGTCGGCGCGCGCCCGCTCCAGCGTGCGCGCGGTGAAGGCGTTGACGACGCCATCGGTGGCATCGATACGCGCCAGGCTGCGCTCCAGCCATGCGCGCGCCGTGGTCTCGCCGCGCGCGATGGCCTCCAGCCCGGCGATGCCGCCGGACGTGGCGTGCGGCTGCTTGGCCGTCATGGCTGCACCTCCGGAAACGGCGCCGGGCAGAACAAGGCGACCGGCTCGTCGGCGACGTCCAAGGGGGCATCTTCCAGCACGCGCGCCATATCCGCGGTGCGCGCCAGGTAGACGGCCACGCGGGCCGCCTGGTCCGCCTCCAGCGGCAGGTCCAGCAGCGCGGCGCTGGCCCGCACATAGGCCAGCGCAGTGTCTTCGGGGTGGGTGGGCGGGGTCATCGGCGTACCTCTCGTTGAAATATTTCCAGGCTCTCTTTCTTGGCGGCGACGAAGCTGGGCTGCGACAGCGTTTCCACCGTGCGCGGCCGGGCGTCGGCGTAATCGAGGATTTCCGCGACCCGCGTGGGCCGCTTGGTCAGCAGCAGGATCTGGTCGGCCAGGTAGACGGCCTCTTCCAGATCGTGCGACACCAGCAGCATGGTGGTGCCGGTCTGCATGAATACTTCCTGCAGCTTTTCGCGGATGAACAGCGTCATCTCGAAGTCCAGCGCGGAAAACGGCTCGTCCAGGAACAGCACCTCCGGCCGCGGCGCGAGCGCGCGCATGATGGACGCCGTCTGTTGCTGCCCGCCCGACAGTTCGTAGGGATAGCGTTTCAGGTCGAACTTGACGTCGAAGGATTCGATCAGTTCTTCCATGCGCCGATCGACGTCCGCCTTGCTCTTGCCTTCCAGCAGCAAGGGGTAGGCGATGTTGTCGATGGTGCGCATCCAGGGAAAGAGCGCCTCGCGGTAGTTCTGGAAGACGTAGCCGATGCGCGTATCGCGCAGCGATTTGCCGTCGAACAGGATCTCCCCGCGATCCACCGGGATCAGGCCGGCGATCATGTTGATCAGCGTGCTCTTGCCGCAGCCGTTGGGGCCGAACACCGAGACGATCTTGCTCTTGGGGATGTCCAGGTCGAAGTTTTCGTACAGCGGCCAGCCGGCGAAATACTTGGTCAGGCCGCGGATGGTGATGTGCGTGCCGGCCGGGCCGGGCTGGAAGCGCGGCGGCGGCACGTCGGCGTAGGCGGGTATGTTCAGGACGGTGCTCATGGCGTTCTACCTTCCGCTCCAATGGACCACGCGGCGTTCCAGCAGCAGGAACAGGATGTTCAGCACGTAGCCCAGCGCGCCCGCGCTCAGGATGGCCGCGTACATGGTCTTGACGTTCAGCACCTGCTGGGCGTCGATGATGGCGTGGCCCAGGCCGTTTTCCGAGCCGATGAACATCTCGGCCACGATGACGATGACCAGGGCCATGGACACCGCGGAGCGCAGCCCGACGAAGCTGGGCTGCAGGCTTTCCCAGATCAGCACGTCCTTGAAGATGCGCCAGCGCGATGCCCCCATGACGCGCGCCGCCATCACGCGCTGCTTGCGGGCATTGATCACGCCGTAGGCGCTGTTGAAGACCACGATCAGGAAGGCGCCGAAGGCGGCGATCGCGACCTTGTTGATGTCCGACACGCCGAAGATCAGCAGGAACAGCGGGATCAGGGCGGAAGACGGTGTGGAGCGGAAGAAGTCGACCAGGAACTCGACGGTGCGGTAGGCGCGCTCGTTGCTGCCGAGCAGCACGCCCAGGGGCATGCCGATCACCGCGGCGATCACGAAGGCTTGCAGGGTGCGGCTGACGGTCACCAGGAAATCCGTCAGCAGCGGGCCGCCCGCCAGTCCGGTGGCCAGCGCCACCAGCGTATCGGCGGGACTGGGCAGCAGGATGGGCTTGATGAGGCCGGCGCGCACCACCAGGTCCCAGATGATGAACAGCACGATCGGCCCGACGAAGGGCAGCAGGCGTTCGCGCAGCGGCGTGCGCGGCGCCGCGTCGGCCGACGCGGGAGGCGACCACGTCGCCGCCGGCGCCACGGAAGCGGCCGGCACGGCGGAAGCGCCCGGTGTTGAAGTAGCCTCGTCCATCGCTTACCCCTTGTAGATCAAAGGTGCTACGTCGACCTTCTTCGAGAAGATGTTTTTCTCGGTGAACAGGTCATAGAACTTCTGGAAGTACTGCACGTCGCTGGCTTGGAATTCGTCGTACATCATGTATGCCGCCAAGGGCACTTCGTTGGTCAGCGGACCTTCGATGGCGGTATAGCCCTTCATGTACTGGCGCGCGTCGGCGGGCTGCTTGCGCACGAACTCGACGCCGCGCCGGTAGGCCGCGATGTACTGTTTCGCCATGTCCGGGTGCTTCTGGATGAAGTCCGTGGTCAGGCTGGCGGCGCCGCCATGCCAGGGCGCCATAGGGTCGCCCAGGATGTAGTGCGCGACCACGCCGGCTTCCAGCACCCGCGTGGTGCCGTTCAGGCGGCCCACCGTGCCGGTGGGTTCCAGCGTGTAGCAGCCGTCCACCTGTCCCGTCGCGACGGCGGCGACGTGCTGGCCGATGGGCAGCTCGATGACCGTCGCGCCGCTGGCGCCCGCGCGCTCCAGCATGGTCTTGGCCAGCGTCACGTTCTGGATGCCCGGGCCCGAGGCGATCTTCTTGCCCTTGAACTCGGCCGCCGATTTGATGCCGCTGTCCTTCGCCACCAGGAATTCTTCCAGCACGTTGCGGGCGTTGCTGGGGTTGGTGCAGAAGATCTTGAACAGGCCCGGCTGCGCGATCTCGCCGATGGCAAGGTTGGCCGACCCGGTGCCATTGGCGCTGCCGTCGCAGCGGCCCGAAAGCATCGCCTCCATCACCTGCTGGGCGCCGGCGAACTTCAGCGCCTCGACATCCAGCCCGGCTGCCTTGAAATAGCCTTGCTCCACCGCGGCGAAGAACGGCAGGCCTGCCGCGACGGGCCAGAAGCCGATGCGGATCCTGGGTGTCGACTGCGCGCGCACGATGGCCGGCATGGCCAGCATGCCGGCGACCGCGGCGCCGCTACGCAGCAGACGGCGCCGGTGGCCGTCCACCGTTGCGAGGACGGGCTTGGAGTGTGGGTTGCGCATGGAATTCCCCTTGTTGAGTTCGTGATCGTTGAAGGAATAAGGCATGAGGCGGCCGTCAGGCGGGCGGCTGTGCGCGCGATGCCACGTACGCGCGCCAGCCGCCGTAGGCGCTGACATCCTGGGCATCGCCGTAGGCATGGTCTTCGCAGATGAAGCCATGCACCCAACGGCCGTCCGCCAGTTCCAGGCTGCCCAGGCCCAGTGGCGATGGAATCAGCGCCAGGAAGCTGCCCACCGCCGGCAAGGGCACGTTCCAGACTTCGACGTCGATGGCGACGCCCTCGCCGGCCACGCGGCGCAGGCCCGGCTTGGGCGGAACCGTGCCCCGCAGGGCGTAGAGGCGATAGTGGGGCGCGGTCCGGGTCGTTTCGGCCAGGGTGGCGCCGCGCTCGATCAATTGGCCGTTCAGCGGCATGCCCGTCAGATGCGCGCCGACGACGGCGATATGCAGATGCGTGGCCGGCGTGGGCTGCAACGCGGCGATGGGTTGCGGCGCCGGCAGGGGCAGGGCCGTCGCGCCCTGCGGCAGTCCGGTGGCGTGATGCAGGCGCTGTCCCACGTCGGCCAGCTGCCAATCGCTGCCGGCGGGGCCGATCAGCGTCACGCCGAAGGGCAGGCCGTCCGTGCGCAGGCCGGTGGGAATCGCCAGGGCCGCGTAATCGAGCAGGTTGACGAAGTTCGTGTAGTAGCCCAGCTCGCGGTTGCGGGCCACCGGATCGGCCAGCATCGCGGCGATCGCGCAATGGGTCGGCGCGGTGGGCACGCAGAGCAGGTCGATGTCCGCCCACATCGCGTCGGCCTGCCGGGCCAGCGCCTGCAGGCGATGCTGCGCGCGATACAGGTCGGCCGCGTCGTAGCCGCGTCCCGCCGCGATGATGTCGCGCACCGGCTGGATGACCGAGTCCGCGTGCGCGTCGAAGAATTCCCGCACCGCCTCGTAGCGTTCGGCCACCAGGGCGCTGTCGTACAGCATGGCGGCTGCCTCGGCCAGCGGCGCGTAGTCGATGGGAACGAGGGTGCCGCCCAGGTCCTGGACCTGCCGCATCGCGTCCTGCCAGGCCTGTTCGGACAGGGTGTCGCCGAAGAACTCCAGTTGCGCCGGCACGCCGACGCGCGGCCGGGGCGGCAGCGGCGTGGTCTTCATCGCCAGCACACGGGAGTAGGGATCGCGCGGATCGGGGCCGGCGGCCGCTTCCAGCACCTGGACCGCCGTGGCCACCGTGCGCGCCAGGATGGATACGCAATCCACGCTGCGCGCCGCCGGGAATACGCCATGGGCGGGGATCAGGCCGCGGCTGGGCTTGAGCCCCACGATATTGTTCAGTCCCGCCGGTACCCGGCCGGAGCCCGCGGTGTCGGTGCCGAGCGCGAAGTCCATTTCACCGGCGGCCACCACATAAGCCGAACCGGAGCTGGAGCCGCCGCTGACATAAGCCGGGTCGTAGGCATTGGGCACCGCGCCATAGGGCGAGCGCGTGCCGTTCAGGCCGCAGGCGAACTGGTCCAGGTTGGTCTTGCCGGCCAGCGCGGCGCCGGCCCGCAGCAGCCGCTCGACCACGGCGGCATGGACAGCCGGGGTATAGGCGAAGTCGGGGCAGGCGGCGGTGGTGGGCTGGCCCGCGACGTCGATGTTGTCCTTCACGGCGAAGCGCAGGCCCGACAACGGTCCCCCGGCGGCGCCGGCCTGGGCGGGCTCGAACCGGCGGATCCAGGCGTGATCGGGCGACGCGGACCCCGGTCCGGGCGCGGCGGGAATGGCGGTTTCAGGAGCTGGCATGGCGACCTTGTCTCAAGAGATATCCAAACTTGTGTACAAGATCAAAGCAAAGCTTGTGCCAATTTCCTGCGCTCTATGGCGCGCCGGTTCACCACGCCAGCCAGACCACTGAAATGCACCGGAACGCGGCGCGCGCAGGCACCGTGGTCGTGCGTGGCACAGCGACGGTGCGTCAGCGGCCGGCGCCTTCGGCTTCCAGCCAAGCGCGAAAGCGCAGCACAAGGTCGTCTTCGGCCCTGGCCTCCGGGATATAGCTGCAATAGCTGCGCGAGGGCAGCCGCGGCGCGTCGAAGGGCGCGATCAGTCGGCCGGCGGCGAGGTCGTCCGACACCAGCGCGATGGGCCCCATGGCGACGCCCACGCCATCGACGGCCGCCTGCAGGGTCAGGTAGAAGTGATCGAAGGTCAGGGCCGCGGCCGGCTGCAATGCCGCGAGCTTCGCGCGCGCCAGCCAGTCCGGCCACAGGCGCGGCAGGCTGGAGGTATGAAGCAGGGTATGCCGGCGCAGGTCGCGCGGCACGCGCAGCGGCTGCGCGCGCAGCAGCGCCGGACTGCATACCGGCACTCTTTCCTCGGCCAGGAACGGCCGCATCACGTAACCATAGAAGGTATCCGGGCCGCCCCGGATGATGACGTCGTAGCCGTCACGCAGGCTTTCGACGGGCTCGTTCGACGTCTCGACCCTGACGTCCACATCTGGATGCGCGGCGCGGAAGGCGGCCAGCCTGGGCACCAGCCAGCGCAGGGTGAACGTCGCGGACGCATTCACGGACAGCGTGCGGGGCAGGACTTCCGGCAGGCCATAGTCGGCCGTCGCCTGGGCGAGTTGCCGGAACAGCGGACCTATCTTCGCCAGGTAAGCCTGGGCGGCGGGCGTGAGCGTGATGCGGCGGTTGTGCCGCTCGAACAGGGCCGCCTGCAGCCAGCCTTCCAGCATCCGGATCTGCTGGCTGACCGCGCCCTGCGTCACGTGCAATTCCTCCGCGGCGGCCTTGAAGCTGCCCAGGCGGCCGGCGGCCTCGAAGACACGCAAGGCATGGAGCGGGGGCAGGGACTTGGCCATTCGAGTTAGAGAAACTAACGTGAGCAGGGAATTTATATCGTTTGCCGGCCCGCCACAAGATAGATATCTTCGTTATTCCTTTATCCTCGACGGCCAAGGATCCATGATGTTGGGCTACACGGGCGGTATCGTCCTGCTTGCCGCGCTGATGCACGCCAGCTGGAACGCCATGCTGCACGGCAATTCCGACCGGCTGCTGTCCATGGCCTGGATGAGTATCGCGATCGCCGCGGTGTCCACCGTTGCCGTCGCCTGCCTGCCCTTGCCGGACCCGGCGGCCTGGCCTTACATCGCCGCGTCCGGCCTGACGCATGTGATCTACAACGCCAGCCTCGTCCATTCCTATCGCCGCGGCGACCTGACACAGGCATACCCGATCGCGCGCGGTTCTTCGCCCTTGCTGGTGACGCTGGGCGCCGCGATCTTCGCGCATGAAGAGATGGGGCCGCTGCGCCTGCTGGGCATCGCCCTGGTGTCGGGCGGCATCATCGCCCTGGCGCTGCACCGGCGCCCGTCCGCGGGAAAGGGCACGCGCCTGGGCCTGCTGGCCGCCTTCGGCACCGGCGCGCTGATCGCCATCTACACCGTCATCGACGGCATGGGCGTGCGGCTGTCGAACGGCCAGGCCATGCCGTACATCGCGTGGATGTTCCTGTTCTATTGGCTGACGCCTTTGCTGTTCATCGCCAGCAGGGGCGTGCGCGCGCTGTGGGCGCCGGCGCGCGGGGCGCCCGCCGCCGTGTGGACCTCCATCGCGGGCGGACTGGTATCCATAGGCGCCTACGGCATCGTCATCTGGGCCATGCAGTGGGGCGAGATGGGCGCGGTATCGGCCTTGCGCGAAACCAGCGTGGTGTTCGCGCTGCTGATCGGCCGGACCTTCCTGGGCGAGACCGTCAGCGTCCAGCGCTGGGTCGCGTGTTCGGTCGTGGCGGCCGGCGCGATATGCCTGGGCGCTTGAGGCCGCCCGGCCCGTGGAGTTCGCCGAAGACCTCGCGCACGCATTCCGCCATGCGGCGGGCCAGCACATTGACCGGAAACTGATGCGAAGTGACGGCGTAGCTGGGAAATTCCACCTGCTCCGAGAATGCGATTTCGCGTAGCCCCGCATCGCGCAGCGCCCGCGACACGATAGGATTGACGATGGAAACGCCCAGCCCCTTCGCGACCATCGTGCAGATGGTGGTGGCATACGGGGTTTCGATGGAAAGTATCCGCGCGTCGTCGGGAAAGTGGCGATCGATCGCCGCGCGATTGAAGCTGCCGGCGGGTAGCGAAATAAAGGCCTCGTCCTTGAAATCCGTGGGTTTCAACAGCTTCTTGCGCGACAGCCGGTGCGTGCTGGCGACGATTCCCACCCCTTGGGCCATATTGATGCGCTCGTAATGCAGAGTGGGAACATCGGTATGGATGGAACTGAACCCGATATCGCAGTAGCCCGTGGCCACCCATTTGGCGACGACGTCGGATCCTCCGGTGTTGACGACGACCGGAATGTCGGAGCACTTCTGCCTGAACAGACGCATCGCGTCGGGCATCACGCATTGCGTAATCGAACCGACCGCGCCCACCCTCAGCATGCCCGTTCCGCGCCGGCGTATGGAGCTTGCGCTGTCGTTCAGCGATTCGAGGCCGATGAAGGCTCTTTCGACGTCGGCGTAGAAGGCTTCCGCTTCCGGCGTCGGAATCAGGCGGGTACCCACGCGCTGGAACAGCACGAATCCCAGGGTCTTTTCCAGGAGCGCGATCCAGCGGCTCACATTGGGTTGCGAGGTGTGCAGCAGGCCGGCCGCGGTGGTCATGGAACGCGTCATCATGACTGCGCGAAAGGCTTCCACCTGCTTGAAATTCATGCGTCGATGCTCCCGTTCCGCGGCCTGTCCGCACACCCGGCGCAGCATATCATTTTTGTATGAACAGCTATGAAAACCTAATTTGACGTATTCAGCGCCGCGGGCCGAGACTAGCCGTTCACACAGCTTCGACGCCAAGCAATATGGAATCCAAAGTCAGCAGCCGCCTGAAACAGCCCCTGGCCAGCGAGGTCATCCAGCACATCTTCCTGCCGCGCCTGAACCGCGAGTTTTTCGCGAACTTCGAGATGCTCAACGAGATCAACCAGGCCCATCTCTGGATGCTGCATGAACAGCGCATCCTGGACGACGACACGGCGGGGACGCTGGCGCGCGCCTTGATGAAGATGCAGCAGGACGGCCCCGCCGCCGTCGAGCTGGACGCGGCGCGGGAAGAGGCGTATTTCAACTACGAAGCCCACCTGATCAAGCTGGTGGGCCAGGACGTGGGCGGACGCCTGCATACGGCACGCAGCCGCAACGACATCGGCGCGACCATAGACCGGATCCGCGCCCGTGATTTTGCCTTGCGCATAGGCCAGGCGTTGATCGGCGTCGCGCGGGCCGCGCTGGCGCAGGCCGGCAGGTACGCGCATTACGTGATGCCCGGATACACCCATATGCAGGCCGCGCAACCGATTACCTATGGGTATTACCTGTCGGCCCTGGTGGACGCATGGTCGCGCGATATCGACAGGGTACTGCGAGCGCTGGACAGGGCCGATGCTTCACCCTTGGGTTCGTGCGCGCTGGCGGGAACGTCCTTCGCCATCGATCGCGATGCGACCAGCGCGATGCTGGGGTTCACCCGTCCCCTGGACAATGCGTTGGATGGCGTGGCGTCGCGGGATTTCGCGCTGGAGCTGAGCGCCGCGCTATCGATCATGATGATTACGTGCAGCCGCATGGTGCAGGATTTCTATATCTGGTCCACGCCGGAGTTCGGCTATCTGTCGTTTCCCGATAGCGTCGCCAGCACGTCCAGCATCATGCCGCAAAAGAAGAACCCGGCCGTGCTGGAATATTTGCGCGGCAAGACGGGACACTTGATCGGCCTGACCGCCGCCGCTATGTCGACCGTCAAGTCGACTCACTTCACTCATTCCGGCGATAGCAGCCGCGAGAGCACGCGCACCTGCTGGGAAGCGTGCGAAGAAGCGCTCAAGGCGCTGGAGCTGGTCCGGCTGCTGGTGGAGCGGGTCGTCCCCGACCAGGCGCGCATGGTGGGTCGTGCCGCACGCGACTTCTCCACCGTCACCGACCTGGCCGACCTGTTGGTGCGCGAAGCGGACGTGTCTTTTCGCGATGCCCATCACATCATCGGAGCGGTCGTGCGCGAAGCGCTGGAAGGCAAGCTGCCAGCCAGCGAGATCACGGCCGCGATGATCGATGCCGCCGCGCGGGAGCAATTGGGGCGGCCGGTTTCATTGCGGGAAGAGGATATCCGCGCCTGCCTGGACCCGGTCCGCAATGTGGCGTCGCGACTGTCATACGGGGCGCCCGCGCCCGCACTGGTGCTGCGGCGCATCGAAGAACAAAGCGTGTCGCTGGCCGCCCAGGGCGAGGGGTTCGACGCGACGGCGAGGCGGTTCGGCGACGCACGCGCGCTATTGCGGGAGCGCATCGGACAACTGGTTTCCAAGGACGCCGGTGCGTCCTGCCACACAACACACTGACACCGGAACATTTCAAGGGGAACAACAATGCGAAGACTCATGGCGGCCGCCGCACTGGCGATGGGCCTGTGCCTGCCTGCCGCGGCCCAGACGTATCCCGGCAGGCCGGTCACCCTGGTCGTGCCGTTCGCGCCGGGCGGCACCGTCAACCTGATGGGCCGGTTGCTGGCCACGCGCTTGTCCGAAGTGCTGGGCCAACCCGTCATCGTGGAAAACAAGCCCGGCGCGGGCGGCAGCATAGGCGCGAATTTCGTCGCCAAGGCGGTGCCCGATGGGTACACGCTTCTGCTCGCGACCATGGGCCAACAATCCATCCAGCCCTTGCTGTCCAGGGATCTTCCTTACGACCCCGCCAAGGATTTTGCGCCCGTCGCGCTGTTCGCCACCGTACCCAATGTATTGGCCGTTTCCGCCAACACACCGGCGAGGACCGTGGCCGAACTGGTGGCCTACGCCAGGCAGAACCCGGACAAGCTCAACATGGCATCGGCGGGTATCGGCTCGGTCAATCATTTGACCGGCGAGCTGTTCATGCTGCGATCGGGCGCGCGTTTCGCGCATGTGCCTTACCGGGGGGCCGGGCCGGCGACGGCTGACCTGTTGTCAGGCCAGGTGCAGATACTGTTCGCCAACCTGCCCAACGTGCTGCCCTACGTCAAGGCGGGGCAGCTGCGCGTGCTGGCCGTCGCCAGCGACCAGCGCAGTCCGGCGCTGCCGGACGTGCCCACGCTGGCGGAGGCGGGCGTCAAGGATGCCGTCGTCGAGTCCTGGTACGGCGTGATGGCGCCGGCGCGCACCCGTCCGGAAGTGATACGCAAGCTGCAGGACGCGATCGTCGGTATCGCGAAGGAAAAGGCGATGATTGCTCACCTGTCGGATCAGGGCGCGCTGCCGTTTCCGGGCAGCAGCGCCGATCTCGCACGGCAGTCCGAGCAGGAAACGGAGCGCTGGACGCGCATCATCCAGGGCGCCCATATCCAGGCGAATTGACCTCCGCCGCGACGGGACACGGCTTCAGGCCTTGTCGCCGGCATCGCCTTCTTCGTCCTCGCTTTCCTCGTCCGTATCGCGTGAGCCGAGGCGGCCGTCGCTGGGGTTGTACTCATCGCGCGGCGGTACGTCCCGCGGGACGTCGTGCCGGTCTTCCTTGAGGCGATCGACGGTGTGGGGCGCGAGAGGACTGCTGCCTTGTTGCGGGGCCATGATGATTCTCCTGTCGAAACCGTGCTGTCATGCCCATGCCACATTGCGATGTGGTCATGCCGTTTCATCGTCGGGCGAACGGCGCAGCGTGCCACGCTTGTTGTGGCGGCCCGTGTCGGGCGGCGTGGGGTTTTGCGTGGCGTTGGGTTCGCCGGCGCGCGCATCCTGCTCAGCCGCGGCGGTGGCGCGGTCGAACAGCGGCGCATCCTGCGCTTCCGCCGAAGGCGGATGGTCCATGTCGGGGCGAGTGTCGGAAAGATCGGCCTTCCTGGAAGGCCGGGGCGCACCCCGGTTCGGGTCGGGATAGGGAAGCATGGCGGACTCCTGTAAGTGCCGGGGCGGAAGCCGCCCCTTGCCTTACAGGCCGCAATCGGTGTGCCGGCCCATCCCGGCCATGGTCGTGCGCATGCTCCGCCGGCTCCCTGCGCCGGCCTGCAGTGGTCGCTATTGCTGAGCCGGTATCACTTCGATGCGCAGCGCGGCCCCGCCATCGGCGATGGCGAGCAGCCTATCCACATTGGGATGTGCGCCCGGACGGTTGCGCGCGTCGGCGGTATGCTTGGCGAACACCGCGAGGCCATGCTCCGCCGCTTTGGCGTCCAGGGCGCCATAGGCGCGCGCCAGATAGTGATAGACGGCCAACGATCCCTGTTTGCCCGGCTGGTTTTCGATGGTCCCGGCGATCCTGCCGTCGGCATCGATCAGATCGATGCGCGCGATTGCCGTGACGGGCGGGAGCTGCTGCAGGTTGTCCTTGAAGACGGGGCCGGGCTGTATGGTTGAAAGCATGGTTCCTTCCTGAGTGCTTTGCGGCCCGACATGTTATCCGACGACGCCATGGCGGGCCGGCCCGGCCGCCGACTTACGCCAGCGCTGGTTCCACCACGTGGCGATGGATCTGCGCGCGGGCGCCTTCCAGTCCGGCGGCCGCGGCCTGTTCGCCCATGTTCAGTCCTTCGGCGTGGATGAAGGTGACGTCTTCCATGCCCAGGAAAGCCAGGACGATCTTCATGTAGGAGGTCGCCTGGTCCAGCTCCGTGCCCACCGTCTTGCCGCCGCGCGCGGTCACCACGTAGACCTTCTTGCCGGTCAGCAGGCCCTGCGGCTTGCCGTCGACGTATTTGAAGGTGACCCCGGCGCGGGCGATGTAATCGATATAGGTCTTCAACTGGGCCGGAACATTGAAGTTGTAGACCGGTGCGGCGATAACCACGCGGTCGGCCTGGGTGATCTCGGCAATCAGTTCGTCGGCCAGGGTGGCCCTTTGGGCCTGTTCGGCCGAGCGTTGGTCGGCGGGCGTGAACAGCGCGCCCAGATGCCCGGCATCCACGTAAGGCAGCGGCTGCGCGCCCAGGTCGCGCGTGCGGATGGTCATCCCGGGATCAGCCTCGGCAAGCCGGCTGACCAGTTGGTCGGCGACCAGGCGGGACTTCGAATTGGCGCCCAGGATGGAGGAGTGGATAACAAGCATGTTCATGGCGAATCTCCGTCGGGAGTGAGTGTGCGATGGGCAAACTGTACGCAGATCGATTCGCCACAAAAAGGGGGTTAAGATGAACGGATCGTTCTATTAATAGAACAATGGGCGGCGGACATGCAGGACCTGAACGATCTCTACTACTTTTCCCAGGTCATCGAATACGGTGGGTTCAGCGCCGCGGCGCGGGCGCTGAACGTCCCCAAGTCCAGGCTGTCGCGGCGTATCGCCGAGCTGGAGGCCAACCTGGGCGTGCGGCTGCTCCAGCGCAGTACGCGACGGCTGCGCCTGAGCGCGGCGGGTGAGCGCTACCTGCAGTATTGCCGGGAGATCTCCGCGGCCGCGCGCGCGGCCAACGACGCCATGCTGCACATGAAGGCGGCGCCTTCGGGTCCCGTGCGCGTGAGCTGCCCGGTCGCCATCGCGCAGGGGATGGTGGCGCCGATCCTGCCCGAATTTCTCGATGCCTGGCCGGACATCCGGGTCGAGCTGCTGGTGACCAATCGCCGCATCGATCTGATCGCCGAAGGCGTCGACCTGGCGATCCGCGTTCGCGAGCGCTTGAACACCGATGCCGATTTCGTGGTGCGGCACCTGGGCCAGGCGTCGGGATGCCTGGTGGCCAGCCCCGGCTATCTGCAGCGCTGGGGCCAGCCCGCCGACGTGCAGGACCTGGCTGAACATGCCGCCCTGCATTTCGCGGCGCCGGGCGAAGCGCCGCGCTGGACGCTGCTGGACGAGCATGACGTCCAGGTCGACGTGCCGATCAGGCCGGTCCTGGTGTGCAACGATTTCACGGTGCTGGTGGAGGCCGCGTTGAAAGGGCGCGGCATCGCCTTGCTGCCGGTGACCGCCACGCACGAGGAACGACGCCAGGGCCGGCTGGTGCATGTGCTGCCGGAATGGCGGTCGCAGACCGGCATCCTGCATTGCATCTATCCGTCGCGCCACGGCATGACGCCCGCCGTGCGCGCCATGCTGGATTTCCTGACCGAGCGGTTGAAGACGTCCTTCCAGCAGCAGTCATTAGACCTGGCCTAGGGCAGGGCCAGGGCCTGGTCCGACAGATCGCGGGCGCGGCAGAGCGCGCGCGCGATGCCGGCGACGATTTCTTCGCGCGCTTCGGCGTCGTCCACCCGCAAGGCATAGGAAGGGTGCCAGGTGGCGACCAGCCAGGCGTCGCCCAGCCTGACCGGCGCGTCCAGATAATCCCGCATGCTGACCTTGCGATGCAGGAGCGCGCCCAGCGCAGTGGCGCCCAGGGTGACGATCACGGCAGGCCGTACGCGCGCCAGTTCTTCTTCCAGCCAGTGCGCGCAGGCATCCACTTCCTGCTGGGCGGGGGTTTTGTGCATGCGCCGCTTGCCCCGAGGAAACCACTTGAAGTGCTTGACCGCATTGGTCAGGAAGAGGTCCTGGCGGGGTACGTCGGCGCGCTGCAGGGCTTCGTTCAACACCTGCCCCGCCGGCCCGACGAAAGCGCGGCCCGCCAGGTCTTCCTGGTCGCCCGGTTGTTCGCCCACCAGCATGATGCGGGCGTCCGCCGGCCCTTCGCCCGCCACGGCTTGCGTGGCATGGCGCCAGAGTTCGCAGCGACGGCATTCGTCCAGGGTGGTCGGCGCCGGACGGGCCGGCTGGGCGCGCCGCGCGTCGACGGCCACCTGCTTGCCGCCCATCGCGCCCACGGTGTTGGCCTGCGCCACGCGGCGCGCGCCGTTGCGTGCGTCGGCGATCATGCCGGGGATCAGGGGGCCTTCCGGCAGTCCTTTCCAGAAGCGCACCGGCATTTGCCGGTGCAGGGCGCTTTCGTTCAGCCGCGCGGGATTGAAGATGTTCCGGTAGTAGGCCAGCCACAGCGGTTCGGCCTGGTCGCGCGCGGCGCCGGCGCGTATCGCATCGGCGTCGGGCGGCGCGTTGGTCAGGTGCAGCGCCTGGCCATCCCATAGCGCGGCGCCCTGTGGGGTGCCGATCAGCCAGGACGATTTGCCCATGCGGCGCGCGAAGTGTTCGGCGGCGTAGGCCAGGACGTCGTGGTCGGGTTCGTACCACGCCCGGTACTCAGGCATCGTGCCCGGCTCGCCCTGATGGAAACGCACGTAGGCGATCATGTCGTGCTTGGCGCGCCGCACCGATTTGGCCATGGCGTGCAGTTGCTGGCCGTCTTCGTCCGCCGCCGACTCCACCGCGCGATCGCCTTGCTGCCAGCGCCACAGTACCCGGTAAAGGAAGGCCCAACGGCGCGGCGAACGAAAGAGCGCGGCGTCCTGCAGCAGCGTCGCGAGGCTCCTGGAAATGCGTACGGCGGGCGCCGGGGCCCCGGCCGCCGGGGTGTCCGGTGCGGCCGGTGCGTCCGCTGGATCCTGTGCCTTGGCCGGCGCGGCGTGGACGTCGCCCGCCGCGTAGTCGAGCGACATCTGCTCGGCTCCGCCGCCGCCCGGCAGCGGCAGCTGTTCTACCCACGTTACGGCTTCCGGCGGCCAGCCACGGGCAAGCGCGCGCAGCGCCAGATCGCGCCAGCCTGCATAGCCGTCCTGTACCGTCAGTGTCGGCGACGGAGCGTCCTTCATAGCAACGATAATTGCTGGGGCGCCTGCGTGAGCGAACGCCGCAATTGCTCGGAAGGCGGCTCGGCCAGGCTCGGCCGATAATCCTGCACCACGATGAAAGGCTTGACCTTGTCCATCGCGCAGCGTAGTCGCACCAGGTCCTGGTAGCGCACCGCCCGCAGCCGGCGCAGATCGGCCAGCCGCTTGGCGTTGCGCATGCCTATGCCCGGTACGCGCGCGATCAGCTGCTGCGGCGCGCGGTTGATGTCCACCGGGAAGGATTCGCGGTGCGCCAGGGCCCAGGCCAGCTTGGGATCGATGTCCAGCGGCAGGTCGCCCGCGCCGGGCAGCAATTCTTCCGCGCGGAATCCGTAGCCGCGCAGCAGGAAGTCGGCCTGATACAGGCGGTGTTCGCGCAGCAGCGGCGGCGCTTGCGCGGGCAGGGCGGTGGGACTGTCCGGTATGGGGCTGAACGCGGAGTAGTACACGCGCTTGAGCTTGTAGGAGCCGTACAGCGTCTGCGCCGTCTGCAGGATGGTGCGGTCGTCGGCGTCGTCCGCGCCCACGATCATCTGGGTACTCTGGCCCGCCGGCGCATGGCGCGGCGGCCGCTTGGCGCCCTTGGCTTCTTCCTGCGCGGTTTCCTGGTCCAGGCGGATGGAGCCCATGGCGCGCTTGATCGTATGGGCGCTCTTTTCCGGCGCCAGCCGCTGCAGGCCGCCATCGGTGGGCAACTCGATGTTGACGCTCAGGCGATCGGCGTACCGGCCCGCTTGCGAGATCAGCTTGGGATCGGCATCGGGGATGGTTTTCAGGTGGATGTAGCCGCGGAATTGATGGTCTTCGCGCAGTGAGCGCGCCACGTGCACCAGCTGCTCCATGGTGTAGTCCGCGCTGCGGATGATGCCGGAGCTCAGGAACAGGCCGTCGATATAGTTGCGGCGGTAGAAATCCATGGTCAGGTCGACCACTTCGCGCGGCGCGAAGCGGGCGCGCGGCACGTTGCTGGACCGCCGATTGACGCAGTACTGGCAGTCGTACTGGCAGAAATTGGTCAGCAGGATTTTCAGCAGCGAAACGCAGCGCCCGTCCGGCGTGAAGCTGTGGCAGATGCCCGCGCCCGTGCTCGCCCCCAGACCGTCAAGCCCGCGGCTGTCCCGCTTGGGGGCGCCGCTGCTGGCGCAGGACGCGTCGTATTTGGCCGCGTCCGCAAGGATTTCCAGCTTGGTAAGCAGTTCCATGGCAGAGGATATGCTGTGTTTATATCCAGTATTATACGCGGCCCGCCCGCGCTAGCGCGTCTTCTTCAAGGCCTCGGCCTTATGAATCGCCGTCTTGCCGGTACGAGCGCTTTTCACCTCATATTGCGGGTGATCCGGCGACGCCTTCGCCACATGGCCGCCAGCCTTCGACGTCCCCGTCACCTTCCGCGTAACGGTGCCTTCCGTCCGCCCCTGTGAGGTCTCCCACTGGACCTTGTCGCCCTTCGAAAGATTGGCCATGCCGCAACTCCACAAACGCGGCGCCGGGCGGCCGCGGTTCCGGCCACCGACGCAATACGCATGCCGCAGGAGAACTCGATTGGTCGCCTGCGGTTTGGTCTGATTTTTCTGCATTGGGCGCCCGCAACCTTGCCAGAGTGTCAGAAAAATGTTTATATTTCTGACAGGAGATCAGTATGCAATGGTTGAGCGAACAAATCCTGGCTTATGCCGACACCCTGCCGGAAGGTGCCCCCATTTCGGCCAAGAGCCTTCTGCACCTCGGCAATCGCGCCGCGGTGGATCAGGCCTTGTCACGGTTGACCGCGCGCGGACGGTTGATACGCGCGGGACGTGGGATTTATCTTCGGCCGGTCCCCACCCGCTTTGGCGTCAGGGCCCCTTCCGTCCAGCAGGCAGTCGACGCGCTCGCCACTCAGCGTGGTGAGGTGATCGTGTCGAGCGGGGCGGCGGCTGCCAATACGCTTGGGCTGACGACACAGGTGCCCGTTCGCGCCATTTATCTGACTTCCGGTCGCAGCCGGAAAATGAATTTCGGCAAACAGGTCATAGAACTGCGCCATGCGCCGCGGTGGCAACTCGCGCTCGCCGACAAGCCTGCTGGCGAGGCTGTGCGGGCTCTGGCCTGGCTGGGACCAGAAAGGGCGGAGTCCGCGTTGAAAACACTGAAGCGCAGACTCGCTCCGAGCAGCTTTAACGAATTGGTCGCCGCGGCGCCGCGGTTGCCCACCTGGCTTGCGCGCAGCGTAGGGAAGGTTGCGTATGGCTGACGCATTCCTTGAGCTTTCGGCTGGCGACCGTCGCGATGTGCTGGGCGTTGCGGCCGACAGGACGGGGCGGCCAGCTCACCTTCTGGAAAAGGACATTTGGGTAGTGTGGGCGCTGTCAATCCTCTATGGGTCGGCACTCGGCGAACATCTGGTATTCAAGGGCGGTACGTCGCTGTCGAAAGCCTATGGGGTCATTCGTCGATTTTCGGAAGAAGTTGATCTGACCTACGATATTCGATCCATCGTGCCGGACATGACGGATCACGAGGGTGAGGCGCTGCCAAGAACCCGTAGCGAAGAAAAGCGGTGGTCGTCGGAAGTGCGCAAGCGCCTTCCGGAGTGGGTTGCCGGGACAGCGAAGCCGATCATCGTGGATGCGCTGCAGGCCGACGCACTACCTGCTGCGGTGCGCACCGAGGGCGAAAAGCTGTACCTAGACTACGAGCCCACGGTCGGCGGTTCAGGCTATGTGGCACCAAGCGTGATGCTCGAATTTGGCGCGCGCTCGACTGGAGAACCCGCGAGTCCACGCGCAGTGGCTTGCGATGCATCTGATGTTGTGGAAGGCGTGGCGTTTCCCACCGCACGTCCTCGCGTGATGCACGCCGAACGTACCTTTTGGCAAAAAAACCACGGCGATCCACGTGTTCTGCTTGCAGGAGCGCCTCCGGGGTGACCGATTCGCGCGGCACTGGCATGATGTCGTGCGGCTGGATGAGGCGGGCCTCGCAGATGCGGCGTTCGCGGATCGTGAGCTGGCGAATGCCGTTGCCAGGCATAAAGGTATGTTCTTCGCCGAGAAAGCCGCCGATCGAACTTCGATCGATTACACCGCAGCTGTGAGCGGTGGCTTGCACCTCGTACCAGACGGGGTGGCGTTCAAAGCCTTGCAGGACGACTACGCACGCATGGTCGAGGATGGGCTGCTGCTGGACGATGCCGAGCCGTTCGAAGAACTCATGAAACAATGCGCCGATATCGCCGTTCGGGCCAATCTCGCTACCCCGCCATAGTTACTCTTTTTCGGGCACTACCAGCGGCACATCCGCCTTCAACATGGATGCACCACGTTGATGCGCGTATCCATCAGGCAAACGAATCAACGGGGTCGCTTTGCAGGAGCTTGCGCATCGCGAACACGACGGCGAGGGCGCTCATGGTCAGGGTCGCGAGCAGTACCAAGGCGGCCATGCTGGCGTCCATGGAGAAGTTCAGCTGGGTGGCGCGCTCCAGCACCTTGTAGAGCAGCGCGGTGACGGCAAGGGACGCCGCGAACGTCGCGACGGCGACGAATAGCGCGAGCTGGATCACCAGGGCCAGCAGAAAGCCGTTGCCGCGTCCGGCGGCGCGCAGGACGGCGTATTCGGCAAGGTTCTTTTCGATGATCCCGTGCAGCACTTCCAGCACGAACACAACGCCGATCATGATGCCGACCAGGATGCCGAAGTTGGTGACGATGCCCAGCGGCGTGCGATGAATGAAATGGTTCCGCTCGTGCGCGATGAGATCTTCCTTCAGCCATACCTGTGCGCTGCCGCGCATGCGGCGCGCCAGTTCGTCGCGGACGCGTTCGGCGTTCGCCCCGGGGACGATCTTGACCAGGCCCAGCGAAACCTGTTCCGCGGGCTGATCGAACAGGCGGGAGAAATCCTGGTCGCTGACGATCAGGTTGGCTGGAAAGTTGAAGTCCGGTCCCAGCTGGAAGGCGCCGATCAGGTCGATAGGCGGTGGCGTGGCGCTGCCGTTACCCGTGGGCGCACGCTCCGGCCGTGAGGCGTCGACGAGGTTGCCCGGGTGTTTCGCATTGCGCAGATAGACCCGTGGCGTCTCGCCGTCGTTCACCTGTTCGACGCGATCGGCGAAAGGGCCGCGCGACAGCGCGTCGATCAGCCCGGTGCCGGGCTGCCGTAGCCGCATCTGCTGATGCACCAATCCTGGAGCGTGCAACGCGGCGTTCCCTGGATCGACGCCGATGACGCGGGCCGGGAGCGGTTCGCCGTGCTCGGTCAGGCTCAGTCGGGCCATGTGCACATACAGGGGCGTCGCGCTGCGCACGCCGGGCACGTCGCGCGCCTGGTAGACGAGGCCGCGCGCGAACGACGGCGGGGTATGCGCGATGGTGTCGAACTGCGCGCTGACCAGGACGATATCGGCGTCGAGCGCGCGATCGAAATTCAGCACGCTATCCGTGAGCGCGTTCCTGAAGCCGAGCTGAATAAAAATCAGCACTACCGCCACGCAGACGCCCGCAAGCGCCGCGACCAGTCCCAGGTCTTTGTGGCCCAGCTGGCGCAGGGCGAAGTTTGTCGATACCGGCAGCGTCATCGCGGCCCTTCAATACGTCAGTGGCGGGCCGCGCGGGCAGGCACGCCTGATCCACGGCAAAGTAACCCAGCCGCGCCGGTTTGGCACTAATTAGGTACATACGTGTGATGTTTTGACAACGTGAGTGGGGGAACCGTGCGAATGGCGTCATCCGTGCCCCTGCAAAAAAGGTTCATCCGGGTCCCAGCAGAAAACGCGCCGGCCTAGGGATTACCCTCGATTCTGAAAAATTGATTCTCGCCATGACGATTTATCCGCCGCGCGGCGACGCGCAGAATTCGGGCCATACGGAAGGGCACAACCAGGCGCCGATCTCGGTGTCCCGCCCCCGAACCAAACAGGACGAGGAGTACAGCCATGAAGATCAAGACGATTGTTTCCGCTTTGGTTCTGGCGGCCGCGGGCGTGGGCGTTGCCCAGGCGCAGACGACGCCGTTCCAGGGCGTCTATGGCAAGCAATACAGCAACGTGACGCGCGACCAGGTCGCCCAGGAACTGCAGACCGCGCGCGCCGCGGGGCAGATGGGCAACGAAGACATGGACAACCAGCCCTTCAAGCCCCAGCCCGCCGCCAGCGCGCCGCGCACGAGCGTCGCCACTGACGGCCAGCATGACCCCAGCGGCCTGAGCCACATGAAGTTCGGCGACACCGACAACATGCCGTTCCAGGGCTGATCGGTCGCCGCGCCCGTCCCGCCGCGTCCTATTCCCCGCTGGTCCAGTCGACGTTGGCGCCGACAGACCGCAGGTTTTCAACGAAGTTGGGATGGGCGCGGCGGATCGGCAACGCGTTGGTGATTTCCGATCGTCCTTCGATGCTGGCTGCCACCATCAGCAGGGCGATCGCAACGCGGATGATGTAGGGGCTTTCCACCTTGGCGGGGCTGAGCCGCAGCCCGCCGAAAGTGATCAGGCGGTGCGGATCCGAAAGGAAAACATGCGCCCCGAATTTTGACAGCTCGACGGACCACCCCATGGCGCCGTCATAGACCTTGTTCCAGAACATCGCGCTGCCCTCGGCCTGCACGCCCAGGGCGATGAAGATGGGCAGCAGGTCGACCGGCAGATAGGGCCAGGGCGCGGCCTCCACCTTGGTCAGGATGTTCTGCGTGAACGGTTTGCGCACGCGCAAGGGGCCATCGCGCAGCGCACGCGACCAGCCGTCGCGATGCGAGACCTCCACCCCGAATTTGGCGAACGTCCGATCGATCAGCGGAAACTGTTCCGGCGCGGTGTTGCGCACCGCGATGTCGCCGCCCGTGATGGCGCCCAAGGCCAGGAAGGTCGCGATTTCGTGGAAGTCCTCGCTGAAGCGGAATTCGCCGCCATCCAGCTTGTGGCCGCCTTCCACGCTCAGCCGCGACGTGCCTATCCCGTCGATGCTGGCGCCCAGCATCGCCAGGAAACGGCAGAACTCCTGCACGTGCGGTTCCGAAGCGGCATTGACCAGGGTCGAGGTGCCGCGGGCGGAAACCGCGCACAGCACGAAATTTTCGGTGGTGGTGACCGAGGCGTAGTCCAGCCAATGGTGGTTGGCCGTCATGCCGCCCCGCAGATCCGTTCTGACGATCAGTGAATCGGCGGTGCGGGATACGCTGGCGCCGAAGCGTTCCAGCACCTCCACGTGTGGATCGATTTCGCGTACGCCCAGGGTGCAGCCTTTGACGTCGTTCTCCAGGCGGGCGACGCCGAAGCGGGCCAGCAGCGGCGGCACCAGCATGATGGAAGAACGCATTTCCTCCGGCAGCCGATGCTCGGCGGGATCGAAGCGCGTCGCGCGGTGGTGCAGGTCCAGGATGCCGATGGTGAAATCCATGGCGACGTCGCTGCCCAGGGTGCGGAAGATGTCCAGGATCTTCTTGACGTCGGTGATCTCGGGCACGCCGACCAGCCGCAACGGCTGGTCGGTGAGCAGGGTGGCGCAGAGTATGGGCAGGACGGCGTTCTTGTTGGCGGACGGCACAATCTTGCCGCGCAGCGGCAGGCCGCCGTTTACGATCAGGTTCGACATAGGGAGGGTCGATATGCGGGCTCGCGATGAGAGGCGCCTATCATGCCATGCCCGTCGTGCCGGGGATACGGCGTAGATCTCAGTGCGGCGGTATTGTTGCGCGGCGGGAAACGCGATGATTCACGGCACGCGTCTAGCGCCGGCAGGGTCGGCGGCCTACGATGGCTACGTTGTCGCAACGCCGGCAACGTGGGACCGAAATGCACGGCAGGGTCCGGCCAAATACATCGATGGGATCGTCATGATGCAACGCTTGAACGCCGCTGAACAATGCCCCGAATTGTTCAAGAAATTCGCCGAAGTCGGCAAGTTGTTGAAATCGGGCGACCTGGAAAGGTCGCTGTTCAACCTGATCGAAATCCGTGCCTCGCAAATGAACGGCTGCGGCTTCTGCCTGGACATGCACGTCAAGCAGGCGACGATCCAGGGCGAACGTGAACTGCGCCTGCACCACGTCGCCGTCTGGCGCGAATCCACGTTGTTTTCGCCGCGGGAACGCGCGGCGCTGGCCTGGACCGAAGCGCTGACGCGGCTGCCCGATGACGGCGTGCCCGATGCGATCTACGAGCACGTGCGCGAGCAGTTCTCGGAGAAGGAAATCACCGAACTCAGCTATGCCGTCATGATGATCAATGGCTGGAACCGCCTGAACGTGGGTTTCCGCACCACGCCGGGCTCGATGGACAAGGCGTTCGGTCTGGACAAGGCGAATCTGGACTAAGCCGCCAGGGCCGCCTGCATCCCGGCGGCCGCCGGAACGGCGCGCGGCTCCGCATCGCGGATGCGCGCGGTCATGTAGTCCACGAACACCCGGATCCGCGACGGCAGATGCTGGCGGCTCGGATAGCAGACATAGTGGCCGCGATCGCGCGGCGCGCAGTGCGGCAGGCATGCCAGCAGGCGCCCGGCGCGCAGATGGGCGTCGACCTGGTAACCGGCCATCTGCGCCAGTCCCTGGCCATCCAGCACCGCCTGCAACACCAGGTCCGCGTCGTCGAAGGCCAGCATGGCCCGCGGCGGCGTGGGCAGGAAGCGCTGCAACTGCCCGTCCACCAGGAATTCCCATTCGTAGATCCGCCCCGACGCCATGCGGAAGTTCACGCAGCGATGCTCGTCCAGCGCCCGCAGGGTCGCCGGCAAGCCATGCGCGCGCGCATAGTCCGGCGACGCGCACAGCAGCATCCGCATCGGGATCAGCTGCCTGGCGATCACCTGGCTGTCCTCCATGCGGCCATTGCGAAAGGACACGTCTACCCGGTCGCGGGTGAAGTCCGTGGGCCCGTCATCCAGCAGCAGGTCGATCGAAATCTCCGGATAGGCCGCGCGGAAGCCGGCCAGCAGCGGCGCGACGACCTTGCGGCCGAAGCCCACGGTGGCGCATACCCGCAAATGCCCCGATGGCGGTCCCGCGCGCAGCTCGCGCATATCGTCCACGGCCTGCACGACCCGTTGCACGCCCTGGTGGCAGTTCTGGTAGAAGCGCTCGCCTTCGCGCGTCAGCGACGTGCTGCGCGTGGTGCGGACGAACAGCCGCACGCCCAGCTGGTCTTCCAGTTTCTGCACATTGCGGCTGACGGCGGAACGGCCTATGCCCAGGCGGTCGCCCGCCTTGGCGAAGCTGCCTTCCGCGGCGACCGCGATGAATGCCACGACGCCCGCATAGCTGGTCGCAAAGCTGGAGGCGAGCGGGTCCGGGCCCGCATAGGCAAGCGTTGTGTGTCTGTCCATGCCCCTTAGACGGAGCAGCGGCGGGTTTTGTGACGTCGTCGGGGCCTGGCGGACTAGCCGGGCAGGCGGGCCGCCGAGCGCGCCCAGGCGGCCGCCACGAGCGCCAGCTTGTCGGGGTTGCGCTGTACCAGCACGCGGACGATGCGTGCGCCGTCCGTCTCGTAGGACTGCACGGATTCCAGCGTGCCGTCGATGAACCGCAGCAGGGACCATTGGCCGTTCACCCACGCCATCTCCATGCGGAGCCTGTCGCCGTGGCGGCGCGTGACCGCGTAGTACAGGTGCGCCAGGCGCCTGCCGCCCAGCAGGCTGGAGAAGGCCGGCACCTTGCCGCCACCATCGGCGATCAGTTCGGCATCGTCGGCCAGCATGGCATACAGCCCACGCAGGTCGCCCGCGCGGATGGCTTGCGCGAAGCCCTGCATCAGGCGGTGGTGGGTATCGGGCGGCACGGTGCGGCGCGGCGTTTTTTCCTGCAGCTGCTGCTTGGCGCGCCGGACCAGCTGGCGGCAGGCGGCTTCGGTCTTGCCCAGCGTGCGGGCGACTTCGTCGTAATCCGCGTCCATCACCTCGCGCATCAGGAAGGCCGCGCGCGCCTCGGGGCTCAGCCGCTCCAGCATGAACAGGAACGCGACCGAGAAGTCATCGGCGGCTTCGTGGATTTCGGCGGGGGTGGGCGGCGATTCCTGTAGCAAGGGCTCCGGGAGCCATACGCCGACGTAGCTTTCGCGTTGCGCCTTCAGGACACGCAGGCGGTCGATGGACAGGCGCGTGGTGACGGTGACGAGCCAGGCTTCCGGGTTGTCCAGCGCGCCGTGGTCGGCTTCGTTCCAGCGCAGCCAGGCATCCTGGACGACGTCCTCGGCGTCGGCGACGGCGCCCAGCATGCGGTAGGCGATGGCCTGCAGGCGCGGTCGGTGACGGTTGAACAGCCCGGTGGGATCGATCATGGCAGTAGTGCTTGAAAGCAAAAAAATTGCGCGCTTGGCATGGCTTGCACACTTAAAAAAAGCTGAACCGCCGGGGCGAGTTTAGCGCTTGAGCAAGGCACGGGTCTTGCTGTCGCCGCGTGCTCAACTTGAACCGCACGCACGTATGGAAGAATCATCGCAGCAAGACCGTGAACGACACCCGGCGCCCGCCGGGGCGGACGGCAATGGCGCCGACAACGGCAATGACGGCAATCACGGACGCGGCAGTCACGGCGACGACAAGGATAGCGGCGAGCAGGCCGCCGACGAAAACGACGCCGGCAAGGCGCCCAGGCGCCGCAGCAAGAAACCGCTGATCATCCTGGTCATCGTCGTCATCGTATTGGCCATCGTCGGCGCGATCTGGTGGTTCCTTACCCGCAACGACATCTCCACGGACGACGCCTATACCGAAGGCGACGCCGTCACCGTGGCCTCCAAGGTCGGCGGCTACGTCGTCGACCTGCGCATCGGCGACAACACCCGTGTGCGCCGGGGCGACGTCCTGCTGCGCATCGATCCCCGCGATTATGTCGCGGCGCGTGACCAGGCGCAGGCACAGGTCGAACTGGCGGACGCCCAATTGCACCAGGCGCAGACCCAGCTGGCGCTGGCGGAAGTCCAGTACCCCGCCCAGCTGGCCCAGGCGCAGGCCCAGGAGCAGGCCGCCCAGGCCGATCTGGCGAACGCGCGCGCCAGCTACCAGCGGCAACGCAAGGTCGACCCGCGCGCCACCAGCCAGCAGAACGTCGACACCGCCACCGCGCAGCTGCGCAGCGCCACGGCCGCCGTGGCCCGCGCGCAGGCCGAGGTCAAGGCCGCCAGCGTGGTGCGCGAGCAGGTCGCGCAGGCCCGCGCGCTGGTCGAGTCGCGGCAAGCCCAGGCGCGCGCCGCTCGGGCGCAGCTGGAACAGGCCGAACTCAACCTGTCATATACCGAAGTGCGCGCGCCCGTCGACGGCTGGGTCACGCGCCGCAATGTGCAGTCCGGCAAGCTGGTGCAGGCGGGCATGTCGCTGTTCTCGCTCGTGCCCCAGGCGGTATGGGTGACCGCCAACTACAAGGAAACCCAGCTGGACCGCATGCGTCCCGGCGATCCGGTCGACATCGAAGTCGACGCCTATCCGCAACTGAAGCTGCATGGCCACATCGACAGCGTGCAGCTGGGTTCGGGCTCGCGCTTTTCCGCCTTCCCCGCGGAAAACGCCACGGGCAACTTCGTCAAGATCGTCCAGCGCGTGCCGGTCAAGATCGTCATCGATGACGGGCTGGATCCGTCCTTGCCCCTGCCCCTGGGACTGTCGGTCACGCCGACGGTGCATGTGAAATGAGCAACTCCGACGCGACGGCGCGGCAATGGCGCCCCAGCGCCAATCCGTGGCTGATCGCCGTGGCGGTGACGCTGGCGGCCTTCATGGAGGTGCTGGACACCACCATCGTCAACGTGTCGCTGCCCCACATCGCGGGCACGATGTCGGCCAGCTATGACGAAGCTACATGGACCTTGACGTCTTACCTGGTGGCCAATGGCGTCGTTCTGCCGATCTCCGGCTTCCTGTCGCGCACGTTGGGACGCAAACGCTATTTCCTGATCTGCATCATCGCCTTTACCTGCTGCTCCTTCCTGTGCGGCATCGCCACCAACCTGGCTGAGCTGATCGTCTTCCGCATGTTGCAGGGCTTCTTCGGCGGCGGGCTGCAGCCCAGCCAGCAGTCCATCATCCTCGATACCTTCGAGCCTTCGCAGCGCGGCCGCGCGTTTTCCGTCTCGGCGGTGGCTATCGTGGTCGCGCCGGTGCTGGGGCCGACGCTGGGCGGCTGGATTACCGACAATTTTTCCTGGCGCTGGGTATTCCTGATCAACGTGCCCGTCGGCGTGCTGACGGCGCTTGCCGTGATGCAGGTGGTCGAAGACCCGCCCTGGCAGAAGCCGACGCCGCTCTCAAAATTGCACATCGACCTGCCCGGCATCGGCCTGATTGCATTGGGGCTGGGATGCCTGCAGGTCATGCTGGATCGCGGCGAGGACGAAGATTGGTTCGGCTCCAGCTTCATCCGCGTCTTCGCGGTGCTGGCGGCGTTGGGCATTTCAGGCGCCATTGCGTGGCTCTTGACCGCGCGGCGGCCTGTGGTGGACCTGCGGGTGATGAAGGATCGTAACTTCACCCTGGGCTGCATCACCATCGCCGCCTTCGCCGGCGTGCTGTATGGCAGTTCGGTGCTGCTGCCGCAGCTGGCGCAGCAGCATTTGGGCTACACGGCCACGCTGGCGGGCCTGCTGCTGTCGCCGGGCGCATTGCTGATCACCTTCATGATACCGATCGTCGGCAAGGCCATGCCGCTGGTGCAGACGCGGCACCTGATCGCCGTGGGCTTCCTGCTGCTGGGCGCGGCCTTGTTCTATTCCCATCATCTGGTGCCGGACATCGATTTCAACACGCTCGTGATCATGCGCATGGCGCAGTCCTTTGCACTGGCATTCCTGTTCGTGCCGACCAGCACGCTGGCCTACGTCAGCCTGCCGCAGGAGATGAACGACGACGCGGCGGCGCTGTTCACGATGTTCCGCAACATCGCCGGGTCCATCGGGATTTCGCTGGCCACCGCCGGCATACGCGAACGCACGCAGGTCCGCATGGCGCATCTTTCCCACTCTATGACGCCGCTGTACCAGCCTTACCAGGACACGCTGGACCGCGTGGCGCAGGCCTTGCACGATTATGCGGGCGCCGCCGGCGACGTGACCCAGGCGGCGGCCGGCCAGATGTACCAGATGTTCGTTTCCCAGGCCACGATACTGGCCTACATAGACGTGTTCGCCATATGCGGCATCTTTGCATGGTGTTTTATTCCCCTGACGTTCCTGTTTTCTCCGACCAAGGCGTCGGGCAAGCCGGGAGGCCACTGATGCCGCGGCCGCTGAAGCTGCTCGCATGCGGCGCGGTCGCCTTGCTGTGCGCCGCATGCACGGTCGGCCCGGATTTCCAGAAACCCGATCCCGCCGTGCCGGCCGCCTATGCGGACCGCACGCGCGTCCAGTCGGCGGCGCCGGGGGCGGAGCCCGCGTCGACGGTGACCGACCAGGCCGATACGGACCCGCGCTGGTGGCGGCGCTTCAACGATCCGGAGCTAAATGCGCTGATCGACCGTGCGATCGCCGGCAACCTGTCCTTGCAGCAGGCCGTGCAGCGCATCGCGGCCTCGCGGGCGCAGGCGCGTGCCGCCGGCGCGGCCGCCTTGCCGCAATTGAACGCCAGCGGCAGCTACACCTATCAGCAGCTGGGCGCGCGCGGCCTGCTGGAATCGCGCGGCGTACCGCAAAAAATAGACAGCCTGGGTGCGCCCGGCTCGCCGCTGGACAACGTGTCGCCCGGGGCGGGCGCGGCGGCCCAGGCTGCCGGCAAGCAGCTGATCGACAAGATCGAAGATCCCGTCAATCTGTACCAGGTGGGCTTTGATGCGAGTTGGGAGCTGGATCTGTTCGGCCGCGTGCGCCGCACCGTGGAAGCCGCCGACGCGCAGACGGAATCGGCGATAGAGGCGCGCAACGATGCGCTGGTGTCGCTGGAGGCGGAGGTCGCCCAGACCTATGCGCAACTGCGTGGAGCGCAGCTGATGACGCGCATCGCGACCGAGCAGATCCAGGAAGACCAGGAAGTGCTGGACCTGACCCGCAGCCGCCAGCAGGCCGGGCTGGCCAGCCAGACCGATGTGGAACGCGCACAGGCGCAACTGGGCGCGTCGCAATCGCAGCTGCCGTTCTACGAGCAGCAGATGACGACCGCGCTGAATGGATTGGCGTTGTTGATGGGCGCGCCGCCAGGGACCCTGGACGCGGAGCTCTCGACGCCCGGCGCGGTGCCGCCCGTTCCGCCCAGCGTGCCGATAGGCCTACCCGCGGAGCTGGCGCGCCGGCGTCCGGACATCCGGCGGGCGGAGGCCGACCTGCACGCCGCCACGGCGCAGGTCGGCGTGTCCATCGCCCAACTGTTCCCCGACATTTCCCTGACCGGCAGCATCGGCCTGCGGGCGACGGAGGCCAGTTACCTGACGCGCTGGGCCAGCCATTTCTATTCCATAGGCCCGCAGGTCAGCCTGCCGATATTCCAGGGCGGCGCGCTGCGCGCGCAGATCGCCATGGCGAAGGCCGACCAGGCGGCAGCGACGCTGGCCTACCGGCAGACGGTCCTGTCCGCCCTGCACGACGTGGACAATGCCCTGGTGCGCTACCGCACCGACCAGGCGCGGCGCGACACGCTGTCGACGGTGGTGGACGCCAACCGCCGCGCCTTCGACCTGGCCCGCAATGGCTACGTGAATGGCCTGAACAGCTTCATCGAGGTGCTGGACACCGAGCGCCAGCTGTCCAACAGCCGCATCGAACTGGCCAACGCGACGGTGCGCGTCACCACCGACCTGGTGGCCCTGTACAAGGCGCTCGGGGGTGGCTGGGAGCCTATGGCTTCAGCACAACCTTGATGCAGCCGTCCTTTTTGTCGCGGAACGTCTTGTACATATCCGGACCGTCTTCCAGGCTGACGCGATGCGTGATCACGAAGGACGGGTCGATCTGGCCTTCGGCGATACGCTTGAGCAGATCGTCGGTCCAGCGGTTGACGTGCGTCTGGCCCATGCGCCAGGTCAGCCCTTTGTTCATCGACGCGCCGAAAGGTATCTTGTCGATCAGGCCGCCATACACGCCCGGGATGGACAGCACGCCCCCCGGCCGGCAAACGTAGATCATCTCCCGCAGCACATGCGGACGGTCGCTTTCCAGCATCACCGCCTGCTTGGCGCGGTCGTACATCGAATCGATGGAACGGGTGGCATGGGATTCCATGCCGACCGCGTCGATGCATTTCTCCGGTCCCTTGCCCTGCGTCAGTTCCTGCAACCGGTCGAGCACACTTTCCTCATCGAAATTGATCGCGATGGCGCCGCCGGCGCGCGCCATGTCCAGCCGCTCGGGCACGTGGTCGATGGCGATCACCTGCTTGGCGCCCAGGAGCACGGCGCTGCGGATCGCCATCTGCCCGACCGGCCCCGCGCCCCACACCGCAACCGTGTCGGTAGGTTCGATGTCGCACTGCGCGGCAGCCTGCCACCCGGTCGGAAAAATGTCGCCCAGGAAAAGAACCTGCTCATCGCTCAGCCCGTCCGGGATCTTGATGTGCGTCTTGTCGGCGAACGGCACGCGCACGAATTCGGCCTGACCGCCCGGATAGCCGCCAGTCAGGTGGGTGTAGCCGAACAGCCCCGCCGTGGTGTGGCCGAACAGCTTGTCCGCCGTTTCCTTGTTGCGGTTGCTGCGCTCGCAGACTGAGAAGTTTCCGCGCTTGCACTGGTCGCATTCGCCGCAAATGATGGTGAAGGGTACGACCACGCGGTCGCCCGGCTTCAAGGACTTGTTCTCGGCGCCGACTTCCATGACCTCGCCCATGAACTCGTGGCCCATGATGTCGCCGTGCTTCATGCCTGGCATGAAGCCGTCGAACAAGTGCAGGTCGGAACCGCAAATGGCGCAACATGACACCTTGACGATGGCGTCGCGCGGATGTTCGATCTGTGGATCAGGAACGGTATCGCAACGGATATCGTGCTTGCCGTGCCAACGTAGTGCTCTCATCGCATTCTCCCGTACCGTGGTTCGATTTGACGTCGCGAGTCGCGCAAGGGCCATGCCCCAGTTGAGTACGTCGGCACGCGGCGGTGTGCCGTGCGCCGCCAGCCGCGTGCTTACGGGCCGGCAGCGTCGCGTCGATCAGACGCCTTCCTTCTTGGGCAGCACGGCGGGCGTATCGTCGGGCGGGCTGAACACGCCGCCTTCGTCGTCGCTTTCGGGGTTGGGATTGCCGTCGAACTGCGTGGCCTTTTGACCGACGGTGGTCTGGCGTTGCTGATCCGCGTCCTTGCCCTTGTGCAGGCCGGCCTGCACATCGTTGGCGATGTCGACCTGGCTGCGGGTGGACGGTTCGGGCGGCGCGGTGCGGGTGGGATCTTCGATGGGACGGTCGTCGGTCATGTCGGTGCTCCGTATCGGTGACGAGACCGACCGGCCGCAACACTCATACCTGCCGCGCTTCGTCCAGCAGGAATTCGACCAGCGTGGGCAGGGCGGCATCGTCGGCCCGATCCGAGCGCATGCGCATCACGTAGCCCCACGACCCCGCCATGCGCAGCGCGGGCACCAGCGACACCAGGCCGCCGCGCGCGATCTCCTCGTCGATCAGCGGCGACCTCCCGAGCGCGATGCCCGCCCCTGCGACGGCGGCCGACACCACGGTGCTCAGTCCGCTAAGGATCAGCGGTTCCTGCCCTTGCGCGTCGCTCAGTTGCAAGCGCTTGCGCCAGGTGCGCCAACTGGTTTCCGGACTGGCGACGTGTTTTTCCTCCAGCCAGCGATGGCGCGTGAAGACCGCCGGGTCGTCGCGCTCGGCGGCGTCGATCAGGCTGGGGCTGCACACCGGCACCACTGTTTCCCGCATGAGCTGTATATCGCCCGGTGCCGGCCGGTGCGGGCCTTCGTCGCGCATGTGAAGAAAGGCCAGATCGATGTCCTGCTCCTGCCAGGCCGGATCCTGGTTCGTGTGCAGATAGACTTGCACGTCGATCTCCGGATGCGATTGGACAAAGCGGCCGATGCGCGGCGCCAGCCACAGCGCGGCCAACGATGGATTGGACGATATGTTCAGGCGATAGGCCTGGCGCTCGCGGGCGGAAACGCGCACATTGCGGCAGGCGGTCGCCAGCAGGGTCAAGGCCTGTTGCACGGAGGCCAGCAGGTCGGCGCCTGCTTCGGTGGGTTCCGCGCGGCGGGTGGTGCCGCCCCGCCGCAGCAGGATCACGCCCAGGTCGGCCTCCAGGCCGCGCAGCTGATGGCTGACGGCGCTCTTGGTCACGTTCAGTTCCGCCGCGGCCCGGCTCAGGCTCCCCAGGCGGGCGACGGCTTCGAATGCGCGCAGCGCGGCCAGGGGAGGCGTGCGCAGAGGTAGTGTCGGCATGGGTGTAATTTAACTCTACCCACGAGCGAAAAACTATCACTATTCCTCTTCCACCCGCCAAGGCAACAATGCCGGCAAGGCGCCGCCCGGGTGCGCAGTAGAGATTAAGGACGGACAGATGTATTTCGACTTTCGGCTTTGGCGGCTGACTCGCGGCATGCGGGGGCAGTTGGCGGGCGGGATCGTGTTGGGCCTGCTGGCATTGGCCGCCGGCATCGGCCGCTATGTATTCCTCGGCCAGATGCTGGCGCTGGTATTCGTCGGCGCGCCCTGGCAGCGCTGGATATGGCCGGCCGGGGCAGCGGTGGCGATGGTGCTGCTGCGTGCCGCCCTGGACCACGGCCGCACCGTCCAGGCCAACCGCTGCGCGGCCACCGTGCAGCAGGTGCTGCGCGCCAAGCTGTATGACCGGATCGTCGCGCTGGGACCCGGCTGGTTCGCCAACCAGCGCACGGGCGGGGTGATGCTGACGGTGGTCGACGGGGTCGAACAGCTGCAGACTTTTTTCGGCCAGTACCTGCCCCAGTTGGCGATCGCGGCGGCGGCGCCTTTCGCCATCTTCGCCGTCATCGCTTTCTGGGACGTGCCGACGGCCCTGGTGTTGCTGGCGGCGGCGATATTCGCCCTGGTCGGGCCGATGGCGGTGCATATGCTGGACCGGCGCGCCAGCCTGGCGCGATCCAGGTCGCTGCATGATTTCGGTGAAGACTTCCTGGACGCGGTGCAGGGGCTGCCGACGCTCAAGTCCTTCGGGCAGGGAAAGTCCTGGGGGCGCCGGCTGGCCGAGCGCGCGCGGCGCCTGTCGGATGGCACGATGTGGGTGTTGTCGGTCAGCCTGCTGACGCGCGGTATCAGCGACCTGGGCGTGGCGCTGGGCGCCGCGCTCGCGCTTACCCTGGGCGCCTGGCGCGTCGGGCACGGTGAGATGAGCGTGGAGGCGCTGCTGATCGTGCTGATGGCGGGGACAGAGATTTTTCGCCCGCTGCGCGACCTGCGCGCGGTGCTGCACCGTGGCATGCTGGGGCAATCGGCGGCGGCCGGCATCCATGCCCTCATGGATGCCGAATCCGCCACGGCGACCTTGGCCGGTCCCAGCGCGGAATCGGCGGCGAACGCCTCGGGCCGCGCCATCGCGGCCGGCTTCCGGCCCAGTGTCGAATTCGACGACGTGACGTTCGCCTACACCGCGCAGCGCACGGCGCATCGCGGCTTGAGCTTTCGCATCGACGCGGGCGAACGCGTGGGGATCGTAGGGCCCAGCGGCGCCGGCAAATCGACCATCGTCCGCCTGCTGCTGCGCGAATGCCTGGCGCAGCAGGGCGCGGTGCGCATAGGCGGCCATGATTTGCGGGATATCGATCAGCAGGCGCTGCTGTCGCGTATCGCGGTGGTCAGCCAGGACATCACGCTGTTCCATGGCACGCTGGACGAGAACCTGCGCCTGGGAAGGTTCGACGCAAGCCCGGAGCAGGTCCGCGCCGCGGCGCGCGCCGCGAATATCGATGATTTCATCATGGCCTTGCCCGATGGCTACGCGACGCGCATCGGCGAACGCGGCTTGCAGCTCTCCGGCGGGCAGCGCCAGCGCATCGCGATCGCGCGCGCCCTGCTGCGCGATGCGCCCATCCTGATCCTGGACGAGGCGCTGTCGTCGGTCGATACCGAAAACGAAGCCATCATCCAGCAGGCGCTCGACCGCTTGATGGCCGGCCGCACGACATTGATCCTGGCGCATCGCCTGGCGAGCGTGCTGGGCGCGGACCGGTGCCTGGTGCTGGATGGCGGCCGCGTGGCGGAGCAGGGCACGCACGCCGAGCTGATGGCGCGGCGCGGCCTTTACTACGGGCTGATGCATGAGCAGGACGAGGCGCGGCGCAAAGGCGGCGATCGGGATGCACGGGCGCATGCCGATGCGCATGCGGCCACGCCCGCGGACGCGCACGCGGATGCCGACCCGCATGCTTATGCCTATGCACCCGCGGATGCCGATGCATACGGAGATGCCCCGGCGCAGGCCGCATCCCCGGCCGGCGACCCCTCGCGGCCCGAGGCGCGCGCCCTCGACGACGACGCGCAACACGTCGGCTGGCGCGAGACCGTGGCCACCTTGCTGGCGGTGGTGCGCCCGTGGCGCGGCACGCTGGTCACCACCATCGTCCTGGGCGTCGCCCGCGTGGCGGCCTACATCGGCGTCGGCGTATTGAGCGCCCTGGTGGTGGCCGCCGTGCGCGACGGCCGCGACACCGGCGGCCTGATCGTCGCGCTGCTGGTGGCCGCGCCCCTGGCCGCGCTGTTCCATTGGCTGGAGTCCTGGCTGGCGCACGCCATGGCCTACCGCCTGCTGGGCGATATGCGCGTCAATCTCTATGACAAGCTGGAACGGCTGGCGCCCGCATACCTGTTGCGCCGCCGCTCGGGCGACCTGGTGGCGTTGGCGACCCAGGACGTGGAGATGATCGAGTACTTCTACGCCCACACCATCGCCCCGGCGATCGTCGCGCTGCTCGTGCCGCTGACCGTGCTCGGTTTCCTGTTCGCCTTCAGCTGGCCCGTGGCTGCCGTGCTGCTGCCCTTCCTGGCCTATGCCCTGTTCGCGCCCGTGCGCGGCCGCCGCCATGTGGATGCCCTGGGCGACAAGGCCCGGGCCGCACTGGGCGAAATGAGCGCCCACGCCACCGACACCATCCAGGGACTCGCCGAGCTGACGGCATTCCAGGCGACCGGCCGCCGCCGTGCCGACTTCCTGGCGCTGGCCGAACGCTATGGCCTGCGCCGCCTGGACATCCTGCGCGATCTTTCGGGCCAGGCGGCCCGCTTCGAAATCGCGATGGGCCTGGGCGGCCTGGCCGTGGCCGTCGTCGGCGCGCTGCAGGTGTCGGCCGGCACGCTGGACGCGGGCATGCTGCCGCTATTGATCCTGATCTCGCTGGCCACATTCCTGCCGGTGTCGGAGATCTCGCAGGTCAGCCGCCAGTTGGCGGACACCATCGCGGCGTCGCGCCGCCTGCACGTGGTCAACCACGAGCCCGAGCCCGTGCAGGACGGCCCCCGGCCCGCGCCGCGCGCGGCGGAAGGACTGTCGCTGGCCTTCGATCACGTCAGCTTCGCCTATCCCGGCAAGCGCGAGTACACGCTGAAGGACCTGAGCTTCGACGTACCGGCCGGCGCCATGGCCGCCATCGTCGGCCCGTCCGGCGCCGGCAAGAGCACCGTCGCCGGCCTGCTGCTGCGATTCTGGGATCCCGCGCAGGGCACGATACGCGTCGGCGGCGTCGACGTGCGCGAGCTGCAACTGGACGGGCTGCGCGAATGCGTCGCGCTGGTGACCCAGGACACCTACCTGTTCAACGAGACGCTGGAGGCGAATATCCGGCTCGCGCGGCCGGACGCCAGCGACGCCGAGCTGCGGACGGCGCTGGAGCAGGCAGCCTTGACGGATTTCGTGCGCGCCTTGCCCGACGGCCTGGCGACCAGGGTGGGCGAACGCGGCATGCAGCTGTCGGGCGGACAACGCCAGCGGATTTCCATCGCGCGCGCCTTCCTGAAGAACGCGCCGGTGCTGATCCTGGACGAGGCGACCTCGCACCTGGACACGCTGTCGGAGCTGCGCATCCGGCGTTCGCTGCAGCTGCTGATGCGGAATCGCACGACGCTGGTCATTGCCCATCGCCTGTCCACCATCCGCGAGGCCGACCTGATACTCGTCTTGCAGGAGGGCAGGCTGGCGCAGTCCGGCACGCATGACGACCTGCTGGGGCGGCGGGGCTTCTACGCGCGCGCCAGCGCGCATTGACGGCGCGCATCGACAGCGGCTCGGGCCGCCGTCAGGCCTGTTCCGCTTCCGCCGACTGCCCCAGCCTGTCGCTCAGGACGGCGGCCGCGGGCTCGGCCGCGATCAGTATCAGCTTGAGCGTCGCCCGCGTCGCGCCGACGAACAGTTTGCGCACGGCCTGTTCGTCCAGCGTATCGAAATCGATCTCCGCGAACACCACCGCGGGGATCGACTGCCCCTTGAAGCGATAAACCGATTCGGCCAGGATTTCGCCGGCGGAATATTCGGGCTGGCCGAACATGTCGTATTGGCCGGTGAAACGGCGCAGCGTGTGCGGCGCCAGCTTGTCCCGGCGCAGCACCTGCGACGTCTTGTGGCCGTGGTAGCTGAGCACCGCGATGTCCTCCTGCCGGAAACCGGCCGAATAGCACTTGCGTATGCCTTGCTTGACCGCGCGGGCCAGGCTTTCTTCATCGCGATAGGACAGCACTTCCACGTCGGCGTCCAGCACCGGCGCCTGGGCGTCGATGTGCGCATCGTCGGGCAGGATGGTGTGCAGGAAGCCGACCACCGGGCGCGGACTGCGGAAATTGCTCTGCGCCCGCATGCGGACCCAGCCGGGCAGCTCGGGCGGGGTATTGCCATAGAGGTTCTGCAGCGGGTCTTCCAGCCACAGGACACGCGCCTTGGGCTTGGCCAGGCGCAGCACGATGTCGCGCCAGCGTGCGCTGAAGTCCTGGCCTTCGTCGACGATCACGGTGTCGAACAGGAAATCCGCCGGCACCTCCAGCGTCGCGGCCTGTTCGACCAGCCGATCGAAGGCATCGGGCTGGGAAAAATCCGGCTTGCGCCCGGCGGCCCGCAGCAGGCGGTCGCACAGCATATGGAAGGAGCACACCAGGCCGCCTTCGGGCGCGATCCGGTTGAAGTGATCGGCCAGCGGACGGTTGAAGCACACGTAGAGCGGACGCTTGCCTTGCTCGACGGCATCGCGATACTCGGCCAGCGCGAGCTGCGTCTTGCCCGAGCCCGCGGTGCCCGTGACGCGCAGGCGATAGGGATCGACGTCCAGTTGCCGCGCCCAATGCGCCAGGCCGCCGGCCAGCCGCGTCACCTGCGTGCGCGCCTGGCCGATCAGCGCGCTGACGTCGACTTCCAGGCGGATGATGTCGCGCAGGAAACGGTCCACGCGCGGCGCCAGCGGGGTATGCGTGCCGGGCGGGAGGATGTCCTTGATCACGCCGCACAGGCGGTCGCGCCGGCTGGCGTCGACGATGCGTTCCGGCACCAGCCCCGCGGTGGTGGGCGCCACCACGCGATGGTCCGGGCAGTACAGCAGGTAGTCCAGGCGGATTTCCGCGCCGTCCAGGCTGCGGGCCAGCTTGGCGCGCAGGCTGTCGGCGGTGCGGGCCATCTGCACGGACACCAGCCTGGCCTTGCCTTCGTGGCGCTTGGCCAGGCCTTCCGGCGTTTCGTCGAGCGCGCCGGTTTTCTGCTCGATGACCAGCAGCTCGCCCGCGCGGTTGGCGATCACGAAGTCGATCTCGCCATGGATGGCGTGGCGGCCTTCGACGTTGGTCCAATGCACCGCGTGGTAGACCGTGTAGTCGTCGGGCAGGCCGGCCTTGAGCCGGGCCAGGGTGTCCAGCTCCCGTTGCGCCGGGCCGCTGCGCTGCTGGTTCTCCCAGCCGTCCGGAATGATGTGTGCCAACCTTCGCTCCACGTGCGTATGCCGTGCACGCAGGATACCGCAGCGCCACGCCGGCCGCCCCGGGCCCTTTGTCCGCACGCCGAGTGGGGCTATGCGCGGCCGCGATTCGCGCCAGTGCTATACGAAAGCATGGCGGAACGCTGTCCGCCGCTGACAAGGAGCTGTTGAATGAGCGCATCCCCCGAATACGTGCCGCCCAAGGTCTGGACCTGGAAAAAACCGAATGGCGGCCATTTCGCCAGCATCAACCGTCCGGTTTCCGGTCCGACGCATGACAAGGAACTGCCGGTCGGCCGCCACCCCCTGCAGCTTTATTCGCTGGCGACGCCCAATGGGCAGAAAGTGACCATCCTGCTGGAGGAACTGCTGGCGCAGGGCCAACAGGGCGCGGAATACGACGCCTGGCTGATCCGCATCGGCGACGGCGACCAGTTCGGCAGCGGCTTCGTGCAGGTGAATCCGAATTCGAAGATCCCGGCCTTGATGGACCGCAGCGGTCCTCAGCCCATCCGCGTCTTCGAATCCGGCGCAATCCTTCTCTACCTGGCCGAAAAGTTCAGCGCCTTCCTGCCCAAGGATCCCGCCCAGCGCGCCGAGTGCCTGTCGTGGCTGTTCTGGCAGATGGGCAGCGCGCCTTACCTGGGCGGCGGCTTCGGCCACTTCTATGCCTACGCCCCGACGAAGATCGAATATGCGATCGACCGCTTCGCCATGGAGACCAAGCGGCAGCTGGACGTGCTGGACAAGCGGCTGGCGGACAACGAATACATCGCGGGCAGCGACTACACCATCGCGGACATCGCCATATTCCCGTGGTACGGGGCCCTGGTGAAAGGGCAGGTATACGGGGCAGGGGAGTTCCTGTCGGTACAGGACTACACGCACCTCCAGCGCTGGGCCGACGCCGTGAATGCGCGGCCGGCGGTGCGGCGCGGCAGGATGGTCAATCGCGTCAACGGCGACCTGGCCAACCAGCTGCACGAGCGCCACGACGCCTCTGATTTCGACACCCGCACGCAGGACAAGCTGCAGGCTTCCGGCGCCTGACGCCAGGGTCGCCAGGGCCGGACCGATGACGTCCGAGCCGGCCTTGGCTTGGCGCCCGGTTTTGCCATGCATACCTGCCACTTATATTCCTTACGTGGAGGGGCAGTCGTATGACACTCCGCAACATGCCCTCGATAAGGAAGACGCACCCCGTGAATACCTACGCCGTAGTGGTCATCGACGCCGGCGTCATCGGCAGCTCGGTTGCTTTTCATATTGCCAAACTCGGCGCGACGAACGTGCTCGTCCTGGATCGCGGCGCCGGACGGCGACAAGCTGGTCCCGCTGCGCGCGTCCCTGCGGCAGCAGCGGGACCAGGGCATCCCGCTTGAATTGCTGAGCCGGCAACAGGCTGCCGAGCTGCTGCCGATCGCCCGGTTCGACGATGCGGCGCTCATCGGCTATCAGCCCGACAACACCGTCATCAGCACCCAGAACATCTGGACCGCGGGTGGGCTATGGTTTCTCCGGCCATGGTTTCAAGCTTTCGCCCACCGTGGGCCTGGTCCTGGCTCAGGAAGCCCTGGGCCTGCCGACGCAGGTGTCCCTGCGTCGCTGTTCCATCGAGCGCTTCCAGACCGGCGCGCTGCTGACGGGCAAGTATGGCCAGGGCGCCGTTTCCTGACAAGGCCCGATCAAGGGGGGACGACAAAACACGCCTCGGAAAACAGCTGGCGTCGGTGCATGCCCTGGGCCTGGGCCGACGCTGTCGGTGGTAACGGCCATTGGGCCTATACCCCTGGACCGGTGTACACTTGAAAATGGTAACGATTACTATTTGCGTATATGCATCAGGCTGACGCCCACCGCGGGGGTGGCGGCGGCCCGACCAAAAAGGCCCTGTTTTGAGTACGGGATACTTCCCCACCCATGTGGAAGCGCTGTATTGCGACCATCACTCCTGGCTGAAAGGCTGGCTCCATCGGCGCCTGGGCAATGCGGACCAGGCGGCCGACCTGGCGCATGACACCTTCATCCGCCTGCTCAGCAGCGAGCGGGTGCCCGCCGCGCTGGACGAGCCGCGCGCCTTCCTGACCACGGTGGCGCAGCGCCTGGTGTCCAACCACTGGCGCCGCGAAAAACTCGAAAAGGCCTACCTGGAGGCCCTGGCCCAGGCGCCGGTGGAGATGGCCTGCTCGCCTGAAACCCAGGCCATCCTGCTGGAAACGCTGCTGGAGCTGGATCGGCTGCTGGACGGCCTGCCGGCCGTGGTGCGGCGCGCCTTCCTGCTGTCGCAGCTGGACGGGCACACGCACGCCCAGGTGGCCGAGGCGCTGGGCGTGTCCATCCCCACGGTCAAGCGCTACATCGTCAAGGCCCTGCAGCGCTGCTATTTCGCCGATCTTTCGTTCACGGGATAACGTTTTGTCCGCTTCTCCCTGGTATCGCGACACCACCGACGTGTCCGGCATTCCGCCGGCGGTGGCCGAGCGCGCGCTCGAATGGCTGGTGGAGCTGCAGGGCGACGCGGTGCCGGCGGCGGTGCGTGAAGAATGGGCGCGCTGGCGCGATGCGCATCCGGACCACGCGCGGGCCTGGCAGCGCATCGAAGCCGTGGGCGGCCGGCTGCAGCCCCTGGCGTCGCCCATGCATGCCGCCGTGGCGCAGGCCACGCTGCTGGGGCCGCGATCGGCGTACCGGCGCCGCATCATCAAGGCATTGACGGTAATCGTGTTCGCCGGCGGCGCGGGCTGGGGTTTGGAAGCGCGCGCGCCGTGGCGCGTCTGGAGCGCGGACTACCGCACCGCGGTGGGCGAGCGCCGCGAACTGGTGCTGGCCGATGGCACGAAGCTGGTGCTGAACACCGACAGCGCGATCGACGTCCGCTTCGACGCCGCCGAACGCCGCATCAGGCTGCTGGCGGGGGAAATATTCATCGCCACGGCGGTGGACCGGGCGGTCGCGCCGCGGCCCTTCCTGGTGGAAACCACCGAAGGTACCGCGCAGGCGCTGGGCACCGAGTACACCGTGCGCCAGCAGGACGGCGATACGCGCATCGGCGTGTACAAGGGGGCGGTGCGCGTCCGGCCGCGCGGCGACGCCGGGCGCGCGCTGGATATCCAGGCCGGATATGCCGCCATCTATACCGCCGGCGCCATCGAGCCGCCGCGCCAGGAAGACGAGGACAGCGCCGCCTGGAAGGACGGCTTCATCGTGGCCCACGGCATGCGCCTGGACGACTTCATCGCCGAGCTGGCGCGATACAGCCCGGAATCGCTGTCCTGTGATCCGGGCATCGCCGGACTGCGGGTGTCGGGCTCGTTCCCCTTGCGCGATATCGACCAGGTGATGCGCACGGTTGGCACGACGCTGGGCGCGCAGCTGGAAATACGCCGGCGCTTCTGGGGCAAGGCCATGCGGCTGGTTCCCGGGCCCGGCGCGGCGCAAAGCTGAAGGTGCACGCAAAAAAATCCAGCCAACCTGATCCGTTTTGAGTTTTCGCGGGTCATTGCGAATGAGAACACTTACTCATTCGGAACGAAAGGCTGCATATGTACAAGGTTATGGCGCGCAGGCGCTCTCTGAAATCGGTTGCCCGCCGGACCGCGTGGGCATGCGCCGCGGGGCGCATGGCATTCGGCGCGGTGGCGGCGACGCCCTTGATGGCGCTGGCGCCGGCGGTCCACGCGCAATCCCAGGCCGCGCAGGTGCGCAACTACGATATCCCCGCCGGCACGCTGGAAAGCGTCCTGGGCCGTTTCGGCCGCGAGTCCGGCATCATGCTGTCGTTCAAGCCCGAGGTGACCCAAGGCCGCCAGAGCAATGGCCTGCGCGGCAGCTATACGGTGGAGGGCGGGCTGGACGCGCTGCTGGCCAATACCAGCATCCAGGCGGTGCGCCAGAGCAACGGCGGCTATGTTCTGAACCGTCCCATGGACGCGGGCGCCGGTGCCGGCGCCGTGCTGCTGCCCACCGTCAAGGTCCACACCACCGCGGAAAACGACCTGCCGCCGGCCTATGCCGGCGGGCAGATCGCCACCGGCGGCGGCCTGGGCATCCTGGGCACGAACAACGTCATGGACGTGCCCTTCAACACCACCAACTACACCGCCGAGGCGATCGAGGACCTGCAGGCCCGCACGCTGGCGGACGTCGTGCAGAACGAGTCGTCCGTGCGCATGCTGACCTCCACCAATGGCTTCGGCGAGGATTTCCAGATCCGCGGCTATACGGTGTCGAGCAACGACGTCGGCATCAACGGCCTGTATGGCCTGGCGTCGGCCAGCCGCATGCCGGCCGCGATCATGGAGCGCGTCGAAGTGCTGAAAGGTCCCGGCACGCTGATGAACGGCATCGCGCCGAACGGCAGCATCGGCGGCGGCATCAACATCGTGACCAAGCGCGCCGGCGACGATCCGCTGACCCGCTTGACCACCACTTACCAGAGCAAGGGCCAGTTGGGCGAGCAGTTCGACATCGGCCGCCGCTTCGGTGACAACAAGGAGTGGGGCATACGCGTCAACGGCGTGTACAAGGATGGCGCCACCACGATCGACAAGGGCAACCAGCAGCAGACGGTGGGCGCGATCGGACTGGACTATCGCGGCACCCGGCTGCGCTGGTCGCTGGATGCCTATGACCAGCGCGAGGATACCGATAACTTTCGCCCGCAGGTGGGTTTCCAGTCGTCGGTGACGTCCATGCCGGACGCGCCGTCCGGGCATCGCAACTTTTTCCCGGGCACCAAGCTGAAACTGCAGGACTCCACCGTCCTGAGCCGCGTCGAGTACGACGTCACCGACCGCGTCACCGTCTATGCCGCGGGCGGCTATCGCTACGGCTCGGCCGACCAGACCTTCCCGTCGGGGCCGGTGGACCAGTTCGGCAATTTCACCGCCACCAACGCGTACTACGACTCGTACAGCAAGACGTCCACGGGCGAAGTGGGCATGCGCGCGCGCTTCGATACCTGGGGCGTCGGCCATACGCTGACCCTGGGCGCCACGCGCCTGGACCAGGAAGCCGGCAATGCCTACGTGACCTCGGCGACCCGCGTCGCGTCCAATATCTACCACCCGTCGCCGTTGCCGCCCGTTACCGGCGACCGCGTGTCGCCCAGCAAGGCGTCGGACACCGCGCTTTCCAGCGTGGCCCTGACCGACACGCTGTCGTTCTTCAACGACCGCCTGCTGGTCACAGGCGGCCTGCGCGACCAGCGCGTCAAGCTGGACAACTATTCGACCACCAGCGGCGCCCGCACCTCGTCGTATGACGAAAGCGCGGTATCGCCCCTGGCCGGCATCGTCTTCAAGCCGATGTCCAACGTGTCCCTGTACGGCAATTTCACCTCGGGCCTGACGCGCGGCGGCATCGCGCCGGCCACGGCGGCGAACGCCGGACAGGTGTTCGCGCCGTACAAGTCCAAGCAGTACGAAGCCGGCGTCAAGGTGGACTGGGGCAGCGTGATCACCACCGCGTCGGTCTTCCAGATCGACCGGCCCAACGCCATCACGGATCCGGACACCAACATCTACAGCTTCGACGGCGAACAGCGCAATCGCGGCGTGGAGCTGTCGGCCTACGGCGAGTTGACGCGCGGCCTGCGCGTGATGACCAGCGCGACGTTCTTCGACGCCAAGCTCAAGCGCACGGCGGGTGGCGTAAACGACGGCAACGATGCCAACGGCGTGCCGGACAGCACCTTCAACGCGGGCGTGGATTGGGATACGCCCTGGGTGCGCGGGCTGAGCCTGAACGCGCGCGTCATCCATACGTCGTCGACGTACTTCAATGCGGCGAACACCTTCAAGGTGCCGTCGTGGACGCGTTTTGATGTCGGCGCGCGCTACGTCACCGACGTGATGGGCAAATCGGTGGTGTTCCGCGCCAACATCGAAAACCTGTTCAACAAGGACTACTGGCTGGTCAGCGGGACCTACGCCACGGTCGCGGCGCCGCGCACCTTGCTGCTGTCGGCGCAGATCGATTTCTGAGAGAGGGAAGAGGAATCTTGCGGGGTATACGGATAGGGATGGGGCGCACCGGCGCGCTTGTCGTTCGCATCGTTCTGGCCGTCGGCGGCGGTTATGCGCTGGCGGCGCTGGCCAGCGTGGCGGCGCTCGCGCTGCCCATCAGCCGCCCGCAGGCGGTGCTGACCGGCATGCTGGCCAGCTTCGCCATCTACGCCGGCGCCGTGGTCTGGATGTTCGCCGCGTACACGGGCCGCGGCATACGCCAGACCATGTCGGACCTGCATACCTGGGCCGGCCTGCTGGCGGGTTGGGTCCTGTACGCGATGTTCCTGACGGGCACCGTCAGCTACTTCAAGGACGAAATCTCCCAATGGATGCGGCCCGAGCTGCCGCATCAGGCCCGGCTGGGAGACCCCGCCGCCACCGCGCAGCGCGTCGCCGACGAGCTGCGGGTGCTGGCCGCCGGCACCACGCAATGGAATATGGAGTTGCCCACGCCGCGCAGCAATGTGGTCGACGTGTTCTGGCGCTTGCCCAGCGCCGAGCCGGGCCGGCGCTCGTTCGGTTCCGCGACGCTGGATCCCGCCAGCGGCCACCAGGTTGCCGCGCGCGCCACCCTGGGCGGCGATTTCTTCTACCGTTTCCACTTCCAGTTCCACTACATGTCGGCCTTCTGGGGGCGATGGCTGGCCGGGCTGTGCGCGATGTTCATGCTGGTGGCCATCGTCAGCGGCGTCATCACGCACAAGAAAATCTTCGTCGACTTCTTCACTTTCCGCTGGGGCAAGGGCCAGCGCTCGTGGCTGGACGCGCACAACGCGCTATCGGTCTTCGGCTTGCCCTTCCACTTGATGATTACCTACACCGGACTGGTCACCTTGATGGCGCTGTACATGCCCTGGGGGCAGCAGGTCGCGATCAAGACGCCGGCCCAGCGCCAGGAACTGACGGCGCAGCTCAATGCCTTCATCCAGCCGGGCAAGCCGAGCGGCCAGCCCGCCGCGCTGGCGCCCATCGACGAGATGGTGCGGCAGGCCCAGGCGCGCTGGGGCGCCGACCAGGTGGGCCGCGTGACGGTGACCTTGCCGGGCGATGCCGCGGCGCGCGTCGCCGTGACCCGCGGCGAGGCCGGCAGACCGTCGATGAGTCCGCACTATCTGCTGTTCGAAGGCGCCACCGGCAGGCTGCTGCAGGTCCACGACCGTGTCGGCCCGGCGGCCGAGGTCAGGGGCGTGATGTACGCCCTGCATCTGGGCCGCTTCAGCGACCTCGAGCTGCGCTGGCTGTATTTCATCGTCAGCCTGGCGGGCACGGCCATGGTCGGCACCGGGCTGGTGATGTGGACGGTCAAGCGGCGGCAGAAGCTGCCGGATCCGCAACGGCCGCATGTCGGGTTCCTGCTGGTCGAACGGCTGAATATCGCCGCCATCGCCGGGCTGTCCGTGGCGATGACGGTGTTTCTCTGGGGCAACCGCCTGCTCCCGGCCGGCCTGGAGGCGCGCGCCGCCCGGGAGATCGATCTGTTCTTCGCGGTCTGGGCCGCGACCCTGCTGTACGCCCTGGCGCGGCCGGCGCGGCGGGCGTGGCTGGAGCTGCTGTGGCTGGCCGCCGCCCTGCTGGCCGCCTTGCCCGTCGTGAATGCGCTGACCACGCAGCGCCCGCTGTGGCATAGCATCGCCACGGGCGACTGGGTCTACGCCGGGTTCGACCTGATGCTGTGGCTGTTCGCGGCGCTGCACGCGGCGTTGGCGGTGCGGATGGCGCGGCACAGGCCGCGCGCGCCGCGCGGGGCGGTCCGATGACCCATCTGCTGACGCTGTGGTTCTGCCTGCTCGGATTCCTGGCGCTGGCCATGGCGACCGAGCGCCAGCAGGAGGCCTTGTTCGGCCGCCTGCTCACGCCCGCGCGCACCCGCATGCTGCGCCTGGCCGGTTGGAGCGCACTCGCGGTGGCGCTGTCCATCGTCGTCGCGCGGCAGGGTTGGGGACTGGGACTGGTCAGCTACAGCGGCCATACCAGCCTGGCCGCCGGGCTCGTCTACCTGGGATTGATCATCCGAGATCGCCGGGGATAGCCTGCGGCGGCGGAAATTGTGCCAAATGTCACAATCGTACGGTATGCTTCGGAATCTTTCTCCAGCCAGGATCATGTCCATGGACAACATGTCGATCGAAGGGACCGTCGCCACCGCCGTCGGCCTGCAGCAGGCCAACGCCATGCAGGACGCCCAGAACGTCCTGCTGCGCAAGGTCCTGGACAACCAGGCGCAGGCCATCACCAGCCTGCTGGACGCGGCCACGGTGCCGCAGCTGTCGACCTACGGCATGGTGGGCACGCAGCTGCACGTCACCGCCTGACCTGCGCGCGCCGCGGCCGTCGGCCATAGGGCGCGGTGCGACGGTGGATTCCACAGCCGGTCCCTGGGTGTCACACTACGGGTTTTGCCCCGGATACGAAGACAGCTCGGGAGCTGACCATGACGACATTCCATCGGCGCGATTTCATTACCGGCGCGCTGCTCGGCGCCGCCTGCCTGGCCATTCCTTCATCGCCCGCGCTTGCCGCGGTGCAGGTGCCCGCCATGCTGCTGCTGCAGCGTAACGACTGGGTGCCCAACAATCCGCGCTTGCCGGTGCTGCAGTACATGGGCGTGCTCATGGACGGCGACGTCGCGTCCGCCTTCGAAGGCCTGTTCGCGCGCAACGGCTGGGTGCCGCAATGGCGCGACGGCATCTACGACTACCACCATTACCACTCCACCGCGCACGAAACGCTGGGCATCGCGGCCGGCTCGGCGCGCCTGATGCTGGGCGGTCCGCACGGCACCGAGATGGCCGTGCAGAAGGGCGATGTGCTGGTGCTGCCGGCCGGCACCGGCCACTGCCGCCTGTCGGCCAGCCCGGATTTCCTGGTGGTGGGCGCCTATCCGCCCGGGCAGAAGTGGGATATCTGCCGGGACGCACCCACGCAGGCGATGCTGGACCGCATCGCCCGCTTGCCGTTCCCGGCGGGCGACCCGGTCACCGGCAAGGATCCGGCGCTGGCGAGGTACTGGCAGGTCGCCTGATGGTCGCGCCGAAGACGGCATGGCCGCCAGCGCATGACCACCAGCGCATGAACGCCAGCGCTTGACCCGTCAGCGTTTGACGGTCAGCGCATCGATCAGCTCGCCGATGTCCGCCAGCTTCTCGACGTTCATCATGGTGTCGACCACGCGATCCACCTGCGTCCGCGCGATGCGCCGCGACGCCAGCTTGACGAACTTTTCGATGACGTCGTCGGCCGAGGCGAAGGAATGCTCGCTGCCGCGCGGCGCTTCGACGGTTTCCTCCATCCGCGTGCCGTCCTTCAGCGCCACCTTGACCTTCACCATGTGCCGATACACCGCGCCGCGTGCGGTGATGGCCGGGTCTTCGATCACCCGCACCTTCTGCGATACGCGGATGCGCTCGGCATTCGTGACGTCCGCTTCGGTGAACTGATCGACGAACACGTCGCCTTCCAGCAGCAGCGTGGCGACGCAGTACGGCAGGTTCAGCTGCGCCGACGTCAGGCCCTGCGGGACGTACTTCCAGCCCACGTGGTCCACCGTGACGCGCGAGCCTTCCACCACGATTTCCTCGACGTCGTCAGGCCCGAAGGGCTTGCGCGCGCGCATGGTGCGCAGGGCGTCCAGCGTCGTGTGGTTGCTGCCCACGCAGGAATAGAACTTCAGGGCGATGCGCATGGTTTCGAACTGCGAGCCCAGTCCCGCCGTCAGCTTGGCCAGGTCGAAGCGGTCGGTCGAGCGCGACAGCGTGCTGCAGAAACCGCCATACGGATTTTCGAACACGTCGACGATGCCCGTGAAGCCGCGCGCCGCCAGCAGCGCGCCGTACAGACCGCTTTGCGACGCGCGGCCGGCGTGCATGCGCTTGACCATCGCGCCGAACTGCGCCGCCATCAGGCCGGACGACTGCGTGCCGGCGATGCCCAGCGCGTGCACGGTCTGGTCGGCGGTCAGCCGCAAGGCCGCGGCGGCGCCGGCGGCGGCGGAAAACACGCCCACCGTCGCGCCCGAATGCCAGCCCTGGGCAATGTGTTCGGGCCCCATGCACATGCCCACGCGCGGCCCGATTTCGTAGCCGGCCACGCAGGCGCGCAGGAAATCCTGCCCCGTCATGCCGGGTCGCCGGCCCGCCACCGCCAGCACCGCGGGCAAGGTGACCGCGCCGACGTGCAGCACGCCGACACGATGCACGTCATCGATCTCGAAGCCCTGTATGAGCGTGCCGTTGACCAGCGCCGCGTGCGGCGAGGACAGGCGCTTGTCCGTGCCCCAGACCGGCGTCGTGGTGCTCTGGTCTTCCGCCAGCAGCGTTTCCAGCAGGATCTTGCTCCACGGCAGCTCCGCGCCGAAGATGGCGCAACCGAACGAATCCAGGATCAGCAGCTTGATGCGCTCGCGCACGTGTTCGGGGATGGCGTCGTAGTCGAGCGTGGCGACGAATTCGGCGATGCCTCGGGTATAGGTGTTCTGGATCTCTTCGGTGTCGTGCGCGTGGCCCATGGTCGTCTCCGGCTTTCCCTCAGGGGTTTTTCGAATAGGGTGACCTGGAAGTATCCGGCGCGCGGCGGCGGATTGTGAATTGCACGTTGCGCGATTATTATTGCGTGAAGTGGAATAATCAGGTGCCATGGCTTCCTTGAACGCTGTCGATCTCGAAGGCCTGCGGGGTTTCGTGGCGATCGCGCGGCATGCCAGTTTCCAACTGGCCACGACCGAGCTGAACATCTCGGCGCCCGCGCTGACGCGCCGCATCCAGCGGCTGGAAGCCGCCATCGGCGCGCCCCTGTTCGAACGGACCACGCGCCGCGTTCAATTGACGCCCATCGGCGAATTGCTGCTGCCGCGCGCACGCGACATCCTGGCCAACCTGGCGGACGCCCTGTCCGCGGTGGACGATGCGCTGGCCAGCCGCAGCGGGCAGCTCAGCCTGGGCTGCATCCCCACGGCCACCAAGCTCCTGCTGCCGCATATCCTGCGCGCCTTCCACGAGCAAAGGCCGCAGACCCGCATACGCATCGCCGAAAACAACGTGGCGGGCGTGACCGCGGCGGTGCTGAACGGTACCGTGGATTTCGGCATTACCCTGCAGCCCGCGGCGGGCGCCGGTTTGGCCTTTGACGCCTTGCTCACCGAACCTTTCCTGCTGGCCTGCCCGCTCGACCATCCCCTGGCCGAACGGCGCCAGGTCGACTGGAGCGACCTCAAGCCCTACCGGCTGATCGTTTCCGAGCCGGGCAGCGGCAACCGCGCGGTGCTGGAACAAGCCTTGCGGAAGTGGCGCTGGCAACGCGACCACCTGGTGGAGATCGACCACCTGACCAGTTCGCTCGGCCTGGTGGAAGCCGGGCTGGGCATTTCCGTCGTGCCCTTGTCGGCCTTGCCGGACCTGCCGGACCCGCGGCTGGCGATCCGCGCGCTGGGCGGGCCGCGAGTGACGCGCACACTGGGACTGCTGCGGCGCCGCGCGATTCCGCTGGGCGCCGTGGCGCAGCAGTTCCGGCGGTCGGTGCGCCAACTGGCGCCCCTGCTGCAAAGCCAGGCCGCGGAACGCGCCGCGCGCTATTCCCTGTAACGCCAGACCGGCTTCTGAAACGGATACCTGAATCGGTGGATTTGAACGACTCCCTTCCTTCCGCAACGGCACATGCCCATGGCATGCGCGCCACCACCCGCGCCGTCATGGCGCAGTTCTTCGTCGCCGGCATGGCCTTCGCCTGCTGGGGCGTGCAGATACCCGACATCAAGTCGCGCTTCGGCCTGTCGGACTTCGTGCTGTCCTTCGCCATGCTGACCGTGGCGGGCGGCGCCATCATCGCGATGGGCACGGTCGGACGCTGGGCCACCCGGGTCGGCAGCGCCCACGCGCTGGTGGTCAGCGGCGTGGTATATGCCGTGGCCACCGCATTGATCCCATGGATGCCGAACTTCGAGATCCTGCTGGCGTTGCTGCTGGTGCTGGGCATGGCCACGGCCGGTTACGACGTCACCGTGAACGTGCAGGCCGTCGCGGTGGAAACGCGCGGCGGCCGGCCCATCATGTCGACCCTGCACGGCATGTTCAGCCTGGGCGGCATGGTGGGCGCGGGCCTGGGCGGCCTGGCGGCCTTGGGCGATCTGCCAGCCTGGATATATCCCGCCGGCATAGGCCTGGCGACGCTGGGCGCCATTGCCTGGGGCCGGCCTTATCTGCTGGCCGACGCGGCGGCGGATGACGAGGCCAAGGGAACCGGTTCCAGAAGGATCCCCGCCGCGCTGTGGATACTCGGTTTTTTCGCCTTCCTGGGCCTGATCTGCGAAGGCGCCATGTACGACTGGGCCAGCGTGTACCTGCGCGATGTCGCCCATGCCGCGCCGCAGCTGGCCAGCTACGGATATGCCGCCTTTTCCACCGGCATGGCCTGCGGGCGCTTCGCCGCCGATCCCCTGCGCCGCCGCATCGGCGATGGGGCGACCTTGACGATCAGCACCTGGATGGGCTTCGCCGGCATCACGGTGGCGGTGGCCTTGCCGCAGCCGGCCTGGACGGTCGCGGGCTTCGTCCTGATGGGGCTGGGCGTGGCCAACCTGATGCCGCTGTTCTTCCTGGCCGGCGCACGACTGCCCGGAACCACGCCGGCGCAGGGCGTGGCGGCCATCGCCCGATGCGCCTATACCGGCATGCTGCTGGGGCCGGCCATCATCGGCGCCATCACGCATCATGCCGACCTGCGCGTGGCGCTGGGCGCGGTCGCCCTCATCATGGGGCTGATCGCGGCCGTCGGAATACGCCAGGTGCTGCGCATCGGGCGCCCGGCGGCGGCGCCGGGCTAGCGCCGGGCCCGTGGTGTCTTTACCGACTCTTACATCTGCCCGCGACGGATTTCCCGCGCGCCGTCCGTTGAAGTAGAAACGGCGCCGTCCCGATCCGACGGTATCGCTGGGAGTCGTGAAAATGAAGCTTCCTGTTCTCCTCAAGATGGCATGCGCCGCGGGCGCCCTGGCCGCGGCTTCGTCGGCGTGTGCCGAACTGGTGATCGTCGAGCCCACCGCGCCGCCGCCTCCGCCGCGCGTCGAAGTCATGCCCGGCCCGCGCGCGGGTTACGTCTGGGACGCCGGCCATTGGCGTTGGGACCATGGGGCCTACGCCTGGGCCCCCGGTCATTGGCGACCCGTACGAGTCGGCCATCACTGGGTACCGGGCCACTGGGTCGCGCACGGTCCCAACTGGCACTGGATTCCCGGGCATTGGGCATAGCGTGCGGTGTGTCTTCGCACATGAAACAGAACCTGGAGTTCGCATCATGATCAAAACCATCGCTATCCTGCTGCTGGCCGCCGCCACGTTGAGCGGCTGCGTCGTCGTCCCGGCGCGGCCGGTCCACGTTCATCCGGTGTACGTTTACTGACGTCCTCTCCACGACCAGACCCGCACTTTGAGCGAACGCGACCCCGATGCCGACCTGCTGGCCAGGGTCGGCAGGAATGATCCTTCGGCCGTGCGCCAGCTGGTCGCGCTCAAGCTGCCTCGGCTGCTCGCATTGGCCACGCGCATGCTGGGCGATCGCATGGAAGCCGAGGACGTGGCGCAGGAAGCGTTCGTGCGCATATGGAAACAGGCCCCGCGCTGGAAGGAAGGCGACGCGCGATTCGATACCTGGCTGCACCGGGTCGCGCTGAACCTGTGCTACGACCGGCTGCGGGGTCGCCACGAAGAAGCGTCCGATCAATTGCCCGAAGGCGCCGATCCCGGGCCGGGGCCGGACGCGGTGGTGGAAACGGGCGAGCGCGACCGGCGCGTCCAGGCCGCGCTCGCGGGCTTGCCGACGCGGCAGCGCGAGGCGCTGGTCCTGACCTACTACCAGGATCTGTCCAATGTCGAAGCGGCCGCCGTGATGGAGATCACCGTGGAGGCCCTGGAAAGCCTGCTGGTGCGAGCCAGGCGGGCCCTGCGCGAGACGCTGGCCGCCACCGAAACCGCAAAGGTACGCCATGACACCTGAAAGATTCCAAGCCATCGTGGAAGCCTACGGCGCCGACGCGCGCCGCTGGCCCGAGGCCGAGCGTGCCCGCGCGCAAGCCTGGGCGTCCGGCCATCCCGCGGCGGCCGACGCGATACTCGCGGCCGCCGCGCCGTTGGACGCTTGGCTCGATGGCGACACGGTCGCGCCGCCGGACCGAAGCCTGTTCGATCGCATCGTCGCCAGCGCGCCCGCGCGGCCGCTGTGGCGGCGCGCGCGCCTCTGGTGGTCCGGCGCGGTGTTCGCCGGGGTGGGCGTGGCGGGCGGCTGCGTCGGCGCCTTCGCCGTTTCCTTCTACATGTTGACGGCGGTTCCGGCCATGCATGCCGATGCGCCTTGGATGGAGACCGGTTTCAGCAGTCCCGTCTCCGACTGGAGCGAAGAATGACAGGCCGTACGTGGAAGTTCGCGCTGGTCGGCTCGCTGGTGCTGAACGCGTTCCTGCTGGGCGGAATCGCCGGCGGCGCCTATCGCTGGTTTTCCGCCGATCATGTCGCGGAGAGCGTGGCGGCGCCACGTAGCGCCCTGCGCTTCGCCGCCGAAGCACTGGCGCCGGAACGGCGCCAGCAGTTCCTGCAGGCACTCAGGCAGGCGCGGCGGCAAGGCCGTGACGATGCGCTGGCCGCGCGCGAGGCCCGCCGGGAAGTCCTGGAGCAACTGGCCGCGCCGCAATTCGATCGCGCGGCGCTCGATACCGCATTGGCCCGCGCACGCGAAGCCGATGGCGAAGTGCGCAAGCGGGTCGAGCGCGCCGTCGCGGATTTCGCGGAAAGCCTGTCGCCGCGGGAGCGCATGGTCTTCGTCGACGGCTTGCGCCGCAGCGGGCAATGGCGCGATCCGCCCGCGGCCGGCAACAAGGCGGCACAGGGCGCGGCGCGCGACGGCGCTGCCCGCTGACGCCGCGAAAGCCAGCGATGGGAAACCACGGGCCGAAACGCCAAGGACTTCGCCAATGGATACTCGCGCGCAAGCTCTCGATTCGAACGTTCCCGCCGCCGGCGGCGGACGCGCGCATGCGGCGGCCATCGCGCTGAACCGCTTCGGCCTGGGCGCGCGTCCCGATGAACAGGCGCCCGCCGATCCCAAGGCATGGCTGCTGGCGCAGCTCGACGCCTACGATCCCCGCCCCGCCGTCTGGCGGGCACAACCCTCGTCCCTGGCGCTGGCCGCCGATCCGCAGCAGAACCGCAAGCCCGGCGAGGCGCGCGACACCTACCGGAGCGCGGTGGCCGCCCGTGTCGAAAGCGCCTTGACGACGTCGACCCCCTTCGTCGAAAGGCTGGTGCACTTCTGGACCAACCATTTCGCGGTGTCGGCGGACAAACCGGTGGTCGCCGCGCTGGCCGGCTCATTCGAGGCCGAGGCGATCCGTCCGCACGTGCTGGGACGTTTCGAGGACATGCTGGTCGCCGTCGAGCAGCATCCGGCCATGCAGCTGTTCCTGGACCAGCCGCGATCCGCCGGACCGGACAGCAAGGCGGTGCAGCGCGCGGCGCAGCGCGATCCGTCCCGCAAGCGCGGCCTGAACGAAAACCTCGCGCGCGAAATCATGGAATTGCACACCCTGGGGGTGCGCACGGGCTACACCCAGGCGGACGTCACCGAGTTCGCGCGGGCGTTGACGGGCTGGAGCATCGCGGGCGCGCGCGGTCCTCAGCCGGACGATGCCGCGCCGGGCGCGTTCGTGTTCCGCGCTGGACTGCACGAGCCCGGTGCGCGGACCATCATGGGACGCCAGTATGCGCAGGCCGGCCCGCAACAGGCGCTGGCGGTGCTGCGCGATCTCGCGGCATCGCCGGACACGGCGCGCCATATCGCCTTCAAGCTCGCGCGTCACTTCATCGCCGACGATCCGCCATCGCAGGCCGTCGACCGCCTTGCGCGGACCTATGCGCGCAGCGGCGGCGATCTGCCCGCCCTGTATCGCGATCTCGTGGACATGCCCGCCGCATGGACCTGGCCGACCCAGGCGCCGACGGCGAAGTTCAAGACGCCTTGGGAATGGATGATCTCGGCCGTGCGGGGATTGGGCGGCCGGATACGCGGCAATATCGCCTACGCGCCGCTCTCGGCGCAGTTGGGGCAGCCGGTGTGGCGCCCCGGTTCGCCGGCGGGCTACGACGACGTGGCGGCGGCGTGGGCGGCGCCGGACGCGCTGGTGCGCAGGGTCGAAGCCGCCCAGCGGCTGGCCGCGCGCAGCGATGGCGCGCGCGACCCGCGCGTGCTGGTCCATGCCTTGTTCGCGGGCGCCGCCAGCCCGGCCACCGCCACGGCCGTGGCGCGCGCGGAAAGCGTGCAAACCGGCATCGCGCTGCTGCTCGTTTCACCGGAGTTCCAACGACGATGACTATCCCACGCCGCCATTTCCTGACCCTGGCCGCCGCGTCGCTGCTCGCCAGGCCGCGCGTCGTCTTCGCCAATGTCGAGACGGACCATCGCTTTGTCTTCGTCATCCAGAGAGGCGCGGCCGACGGCCTGAATATCGTCGTGCCGTATGCCGACCCCGCCTATTCCCGCCTGCGCGGCGAACTGGCGATCGACGTCTCGGCGACGCGCCTGGACGGCACTTTCGGTTTGCATCCCGCGCTGGAACAGACGGCGCGCATGTATGCGCTGCGCCAGGCCTTGTTCGTGCACGCCGTGGCGTCGCCTTACCGCGATCGTTCGCACTTCGATGGGCAGAACGTGCTGGAGACGGGCGGCAGCGCGCCGTATCGGATCAAGGACGGCTGGTTGAACCGCCTGGCGGGCATGCTGCCGACGTCCCGGGAAGAGGCCATCGCCTTTGCGCCGACGATACCGGCGGCGCTGCGCGGCGCGGCGGCGGTCACCTCGTACGCGCCTTCCGCCTTGCCCGCGGCGCCCGACGACCTGCTGGCGCGGGTGTCCCAGCTGTACGACGCCGATGCGCAACTGGGGCCGCTGTGGCGCCAGGCGCTGCAGACGCGGATGCTGGCGGGCGACGTGGGTGCGCGGCAGGATCCCGCGCACCTGGGCAGGATGGCGGCCGAATTCCTGGCGCGGCCCGATGGCCCGCGCATCGCCATGATGGAAACGAACGGCTGGGATACCCATAGCGGCCAGGACCAGCGGCTCGCCTATCAGTTGAAGGCGCTGGACGCCATGCTGGCGGCGCTGCGCGCGGGCCTGGGGTCGAACTGGGACCGGACGACGGTGCTGGTCGCGACCGAATTCGGCCGCACCGCCGCCGCCAACGGCACGGGCGGCACGGATCACGGGCAGGGCGCCGTCGCGATGCTGCTGGGCGGCGCCGTGGCGGGCGGCCGCGTCAAGGCCGATTGGCCCGGGCTGGCGCAGGCGGATCTCTATGAAGGACGGGACCTGCGCCCGACCGCGTCGCTGGACGCGCTGATCGCCGGCGCCGCCGCCGAGGCGCTGGCGCTGGATCCGGAAAAAACCGCTCGCGTGCTGTTCGGCCTGGACAGGCTGCCGCCGGCGGCGACGGGGTGGTTGCGCACCTGATGGCGTCGCGCCCGGGCCCGTCGCGCCGCGTGCCCTGAGGCCTCCGCGGCGACGTGCCCTTCAAGGGCCCCGCGTCGACGCGTCCTTCACGACGCCGCGGCCTGCGCCTTGGCCAGTTCGTGCCTGGCCTGGTCCCAGCCCGATTCGGGCGCCACCTGGCCTGCCGGGTCCTGCACTTCGGCGATACGGCCGGGCAGCGTGCCGGCGGGATCGTCGGCGTCCGCGATGTATATGCCCTGGGTCATGGTGATGTGAGCGCTTTCGAAGCTGCCGCCGCCGGCCAGCAGGATCATGCGCGTCGGCGCGTCTTCGCCCACCAGGGCCAGCAGGCCGGGGCTGACACGCTCGGGCGTCAGCACGGCGTCGGCCTCGGGCGGCAGCAGGCCTTGCGTCATGGCGGTCATGGCGGTGGGCGCCAGGCAGTTCACGCGCACGTTCCTGCTGGCGCCTTCCATGGCGAGCGTCTGCATGAAGCCGACCAGCGCCATCTTGGCGGCGCCATAGTTGGACTGGCCGAAATTGCCGTACAGGCCCGACGACGAGGTCGTCATGACGATGCGGCCGTAGTTCTGCTCGCGCATGCCGGCCCAGACCGCCTTGGTGGCGTGGACCGCGCCCATGACGTGCACGTCCATCACCAGGCGGAACTCGTCCAGCGACATCTTGGCGAAGGTGCGGTCGCGCAGGATGCCGGCATTGTTCACCAGGATGTCGACCCGGCCGAACTCGGCGACGGCCAGCGCCGCCATGGCTTCCATATGGTCGTAGCGGCTGACGTCGCCCGCGTGGGCGATGGCCTGGCCACCCGCGCGGCGGATTTCCTCCGCCACGGCTTTCGCGGCCTCGCCCAGGTCGTTGACCACCACGCGGGCGCCATGGCGCGCCAGCTCCAGCGCGTGCGCGCGTCCGAGTCCGCCGCCGGCGCCCGTTACGATCGCCACCCGGTCTTTCAGCACATTCGACATTCGTTTCCCTTGTTCGCGGACGGCGAGTCCCGATCAGACCCGCTCGAAGATGGCGGCGATGCCCTGGCCGCCGCCTATGCACATCGTCACCAGCGCATAGCGGCCGCGTATGCGTTGCAGCTCATAAAGCGCCTTGGTGGCGATGATGGCGCCCGTGGCGCCGATCGGATGCCCCAATGATATGCCGGAGCCGTTGGGGTTGACCTTGGCCGGATCGAAGTCCAGCTCGCGCATGACCGCGCAGGCCTGGGCGGCGAAGGCTTCGTTGGATTCGATGACGTCCATGTCGGCCACCTTCAGCCCCGTGCGCGCCAGCACGGCGCGGGTCGCCGGGATGGGCCCCGTGCCCATGTAGGCGGGCTCGACGCCGGCATAGGCGTGGCCGACCAGCCGTCCGATGGGCGTAAGGTTCTGCGCCTTCACGGCATCGGCTCCCGCCAGGACCAGCGCGGCGGCGCCGTCGTTGATGCCGGACGCATTGCCGGCGGTCACGCTGCCGCCGTCCCGCTTGAATGCCGGCTTCATGGTGGCCAGCACCTCCAGCGTCGTATCCGCCTTGACGTGCTCGTCGGTATCGAAGTGGATCTCGCCACGCCGCGTGGCGATTTTCACGGGAACGATCTGTTCCTTGAAGCGGCCTTCGCGTATGGCGGCGGCCGCGCGCTGGTGGCTGGTCACCGCCAGCTCGTCCATCATCCGGCGCGTGATGCCGTAGCGCTCGGCGACGTTTTCCGCCGTCATGCCCATGTGGATGCCATGGAAGGGATCGTGCAGGGCGTTCAGCATCAGGTCCAGCATGACGGTGTCGCCCATCCGCGCGCCCCAGCGGTTCGACGGCGACAGGTAGCCGGCGCGCGACATGCATTCGGCGCCCGCGCCCACGGCCACGTCGCAATCGCCCGCGGCGATCGCCTGCGCCGACGATACGATGGCCTGCAAGCCGGAGCCGCAAAGGCGATTGATGTTGAAGGCCGAGACCGATTGCGGCAGCCCCGCATCCAGCGCGGCGATGCGGCTCATGTAGATGTCGCGCGGCTCGGTGGTGATGACCGTGCCCATCGATACGTGGCCGACCGACGCCGGCGCGGCGCCGCTGCGCGCCAGGGCTTCGCGCACCACCAGGGTCGCCAGTTCGGCGGGCGGCGTGTTCTTCAGCGTGCCGCCGAAGGTGCCGATCGCGGTGCGCGCGGCGGCGATGACATAGACATCTTTCTGCATGGCGATTCCTTCTTCAAGCGGCGCGCCGTACCGGCGGATAGGCGTAGGTCCCTTCCAGGTGGGACCGCGCCGGGGTGTACAGGCGCAGCGTCAGGTAAAAGCCCTTGTCCGCCGGCGCGGGCAGCCAGTTGTGGCCCGGTCCGGGGTCGTCCGCCTGGATGCGGATGCTCAGGCCGCCATCCGCGTCGTGCCGCAGGCCCTGCGTGCGGTCGCCGATGGAATGGCGTCCGATGGGATTGGCCACCAGCAGGCAGTCGCTGCGTCCGTACAAGGTGATGGACCAGAAGGAGCGGACCTCCGGCAGGGCGCCCGGCGGAAAGCGCAGCACGTAGCGGTGCGCGCCGGTCAATGCCTCGCCCTGTTCGTCGACTTCGGCCATGATGTACATGGCTTCCTCGATGCCCAGCGTGCCTATCCAGTTGCGCGCCACGCGGGCGCGGGTCAGGAAGTCGTCGCCGAAGTTCTCGCGCACGCTGACCGCCGTGGTCCAGCCGCCGCCCAGTTCCGACGCTTGCGCGACGTCGCGCAGCTCCGTGTACACCTGCGCCAATGCGTCCTGCAGCAGGGCGGGCCCGACCGGCCAGGCGGGCAGGGGATGCGCGGAAGGATTGCGCGCCAGCATGGCATCCACGACGCGCTGGTACTCGGCGGCCTGCGGCACGCCGGCGCCGCGATCGTCGATCAGGGTGTCGATGCGCGAAAGCGCCGGCTCGCCATCCGGGCGCAGCAGCGCGAAGCGGTCCTGCAGCGCATGGACCTGCGCCAGGTCCTGTTCCGTGGCGTCGACCAGGATGCGGCCGATGACCCAGACGTCGTCGCTGGGCGCGCTGATCTCGTGCATGCCGGCGGGCACGTCGCCCTGCCATGCGGGGCCGTGCACGAACAGGCGCTGTGCCTCTCCGCCGGTGGTGCGGCGGCCGGCATAGGCCCAGGGATTGGTCCAGGCGTCCAGGAAACCCAGCACCCAATAGCGGTTGCCCATCGCGGGCACGTCGATCACCAGCGGGCCGGCGGACAGGTCCAGCCAGGCATTGGTGAACAAGGTATCGTTGTTCGGTGTGACGACTTCCTTGTCTTCCGGACCGCGCAGGCGGCGCGTGTGGGTGAATTGGTTCAGCCACCGCATGCGCGACGTCGGGCTGTCGCCGGCGTAGCCCTGCACGGCGTGCTTGCGCGCCGTGTTGGCGGCCCGCATGCGGGCCATTTCGAACAGCGGCAGGGTGATCAGGACGGTCTGGCGGACGTCGGCGGAGACGGCCTGGGTGTTGGCGTTCAAGATGTCGGTGTTCACGATGTCGGTATTCATGCCTGGCTCGAGATCAGTACGGCGTCCAGGGCCAGCGCGCCCTGGCCCTGGGGCAGTACGACGAAGGGATTCAGCTCCACGGATTCCAGCGTGTCGCCCGCCGCCAGCGCGAACTGCGAGAGACGCACGATGGCCTGCGCCAGCGCCTCGACGTCGGCGTGCGGCGCGCCGCGAAAGCCGCGCAACAGGCGCGCCGTCTTCAACTCGTCGATCATGTCGCGGGCTTCTTCGACGTTGACCGGGGCGAGGCGGAACGTCACGTCGCCCAGGAGTTCGACGTTCACGCCGCCGGAACCCAGCATGACGACGACCCCCAGCGCCGGGTCGCGCCGGGCGCCCAGGATGCATTCGACGCCGCCGCGCACCATGGGCGCCACCAGCACGCCGTCCACGCGCGCGTCCGGCGCGGCAGCGCGCGTTGCGGCCATGATGCGGTCATACGCCGCGCCGGCTTCCTTCTCCTGGCGGATGTTCAGCACGACGCCGCCGATATCGCTCTTGTGCGTAATGTCGGCGGAGAGCACTTTCATGACGACGGGGTAGCCCAGGGCGTTGGCGCCCGCGATGGCGTCCTCGCGGCCGTGGGCGCGGTGGAAGGGCACGGCGGGCAGTCCGCGGGCGGTCAGCAATTCCAGCGCGTCGGCTTCGCTGTATGGGGAGTGGCGCAGGGCGGCCGGAGGCGCGTCGGCCCGGGCCGCGATCGCCGGCGAACCGGCCGGCTGCGGCATGGCGTCCGCCGCTGCGGCGTGCGCATCGCGCGGGGCCGCCCTCGCCGCCCCTGGAGCGCCGGCGCGGATGATGGCCTTCTCGCGGTCGCGCAGAAAAAAGCGCATGGCCGCCATGACGCGTATCGCGCGCGCCGGATCGGTGAACGACAGGCAGCCGGCTTCTTCCAGCGCGCGCTGCTGCGCCGCATCCGCCAGCGTGCTGAAGACCACCAGCCGGCCCGGAAAATCGCGTCGCAGGTCGCGCGCGAGTTGCTGTTGCAAGATCCGCATGGCGGGCGTGGCGCCGAATGCCGCCAGGAATATCAGCAGGCTGCCATGGTCCGCTTCGCCGAGCATGGCGCGCGCGGTCGCTTCCAGCAGGTCCGGCTCCGCCGTCACCTGGCCCGTGATGTCGACGGGATTGTGCGTGGCCGCCAGCGGCACGCGCGCCCGGATCATGGCCTGCGCGGCGGCCGGCAGCGCCTGCACGTCCAGCCCCGCGTCGGCCGCTTCATCGGCCATCATGACGCCGACGCCGCCCGAGACGGTCAGCAGTCCCACCCGCGTATTGGGCGGCAGGCCGGCCACCGCGAGGCCATGGGCCACGTCGAAGAACTCCTCGATGGTGCGCGCCCGGTAGGCGCCATGCTGGCGGAACAGCACGTCGAACACGGCATCGTCGCCGGCCAGCGCCGCGGTATGGGAAGCCGCCGTCATGGCGCCCAGTTCGGTGCGGCCGACCTTGACCACGACCACCGGCTTGCCCGCCGCGCGGGCCAGGTCCAGCGCCTCGCGCAGCTTGCGGCCGTCGCGGCAGCCTTCCAGATAGGCCATGATCACGCGCGTGGCGGGATCGCGCGCCATCCAGGCGATGCAGTCGGCCACGCCGATATCCGATTCGTTGCCCGTGGTGATCCAGGCCGACAATCCCAGCCCACGCTCGCGCGCCATCGCGTAGGCATAGGCGCCGAAGGCCCCGCTCTGGCTCACGATGCCGACGTGGCCGGGCGTGTTCGACCCCGTGCCCACCACCGGCGAGAACGTGGCGTACACAGCGCGGGCGACGTTCATGAAGCCCAGGCAGTTGGGACCCAGCACGCGGATGCCCGCCGCGTTGGCCCTGGCGGCGAACTCGGCCTGCGCCTGTTCGCCCTGCTTGCCCATTTCGGCGAAGCCGGCGGAGAACATGACGATGTTCTTCACCCCGGCCGCGATGGCCTCGTCCAGGGCGGCGCTCACGCTGGAAGCCGGGATGGCGAAGATGGCCAGGTCGATGGGCGCCTGCACGGCCCCGAGCGATGCATAAGCGCGCCGTCCTTCGATTTCATCGGCGCGGGCGTTGATGGGATAGATATGCCCTTCGTAGCCGTGTTCGACCAGGTAGCGGACAGGCACCGCCCCGATCTTGCTGCGGTTCGACGAAGCGCCGACGATGGCGATGGAGCGTGGCGACAGGAAAGAGTCTAGGTCTGGCAGGGTCATGGGATCTATGCACGAATGCCGGGCAGGGTGGGCGCGCTATGGATGTCATGGTTATGCGCGCCGGATGTCTCCGGAGATCGGCCAAGATACCGCCAGTGGTCTTATCAGACAAACTGTGTTTTCTGAATTTTCTATAAGCTGAGATTATTTATCGCCGGCCTTTGCCGGCCTTTGCCGTCCTGCAGCGTGTAGTCCAGGAAACGCTCGACCGCGGGCGATATGGACGTCCGTGGCCGCGCGAAGATCGCGATGCGCCAGCTCACCACCGGTTGCAGCACTGGCAGGAACACCAGGCCGAATCCTTCGACCAGTGCCCGTGCCATGGCGGGACATATCACGTAGCCTGGCCGCACCCGCAGCAGCGACAGGGCCGTGTTGACCCGATGCACGGACACGATGTCGCGCGGATGGTTGCGGGGCGGGATATGGGCCAGGACGTTGACGGCCAGGTTGGGCATGTAGTTGATCAGGGGGCGATCGCGCAGGTCTTTCCAGCTTATCGATTCGGCGTCGGCCAGCGGATCGTCCGGGCGCAATGCGGCCCACAAGGGGTCGGCCCGCACCACGTGCGCTTCGATGGCGTCGTCGGTCAGCACGCCGGCCGGCCCGAAACCGATGTCCGCGCTGCCGTTGTGCAGGTTGGCCAGGACCTGTTCGATGGGTACGTCGTCGAAGCGCACCTCGACGCCCGGGTAGGCCTTGCCGTAGCCGGATATCAGCTCCGGCAGCAAGGTGCAGGACAGCGGTTCGGGCGCGGCCACGCGCACCAGTCCGCGGCGCAGCTCCTTCAGGTTGCTGACGCCTTCCAGCGCCTCGTCCAGGTCCGCGAGCACGCGCCGCACCATGGGTTCGAATGCGCTGCCCACCGCGGACGCGCTGACGCTGCGCGTATTGCGGTCCAGCAGGCGCACGCCCAGCCGGCTTTCCAGTTCCTTGACCAGCCCGCTCAGCGCCGCCTGCGAAAGATGCATGGTGTCGGCCGCCTCGGAAAAGCTGCCGCATTCCAGCACGGCGAGGAAAGCGCGCAGTTGCCTGAGCGTCACTTCAGCTGCCATGAGGTCTCCCTTTCTCGTTGTCGGTCTCGTTGTCGGTCGGATTTATAACTTTAACCTTTAAGTCATCAAAAAAATGAAGTTTGTCCTGATAGGTTGGCCGCCTCTATCATCGCGTCTCCAGGCTCGCGTCCCGTCGCCATGTCCCAAGGCGCGGGTCGGCAGTTCCTATTCCAATAATCAGGAGACACCACCATGAAGATCACCCGACGGGCCCTGCTGGGCGCGGCGGCGGCCGGCCTGTGCGGCGGCGTTGCCCCGCGCGTCTTCGCACAGGGCGATTGGCCTGCCCGTCCCGTCCGCATCATCTCGCCGTATGGCGTCGGCGGCCCCAACGACCTGTCGGCGCGCCTGTTCGCCGAATACCTGGGCCGGCGCCTGAACCAGTCCTTCATCGTGGAGAACAAGGCCGGGGCCGGTACCCGGCTGGGCAACGAATACGTCGCCCACGCGCCGGCCGACGGCTACACGCTGCTGTATGGGGCGGCGCCGTACTCCACGCTGGAAGCCTTGTACGGCAAGCTGGGCTACGACCCGCGCAAGGACCTGCAGGCCGTGGCGATGGCCGCCACCGTGCCGCTGTTCCTGATCGTCAATGCCCAGTCGCCCGCCAAGACGGCGCAGGAGCTGATCGCCTACGGTAAGTCGCTGCCCAACGGACTGACCTTCGGCACGCCCGGCACGGGATCATTGCCGCACCTGGCGGCGGAGCTGTTCCTGCGCGACGCCAACGTCAAGGGCCTGAGCGTCCAGTACCGCGGCGACGTTCCCGCCTATACCGACCTGCTGGCCGGCCGGCTGGACGCCACGCTGACGGCGATCACCGCCGCGCTGCCGCATATCCAGGCCGGCAAGCTGCGTGTGCTCGGCGTGGCGTCGGCGCAGCGCAGCAAGATCTACCCGGACGCGCCGACCCTGCGCGAACAGGGGTTGCCGAATGTCGTGGCTTCCGGCTGGTACGGTTTCATGGCCCCCGCCGGCACGCCGGCCGCCATCGTCAGCCGCCTGGACAACGAGATCAACGGCGCCCTGAAAGACCCCGACATCCAGCGCAAGCTGCTGGCGCAAGGCATGGAGCCCTATCCCGGCAACGCCGCCGACTTCGCCAGGTTCATCGACGCGGAAATGAAGAAGTGGAGCGAAGTAATCCGGAAGGCCGGCATCAAGGGCGAGTAAGGCAGCGTCGCCTACCAATGCCCCGCGTGCTGGCCGCCATCGACATTGATGGTCTCGCCAGTCACGAAGCCGGCCCGTTCCAGATACAGGATCGCTTCGACTATATCCGCGATGTCGCCCATATGGCCGACCGGGTGCAGGCCATCCAGGAATTCATGCGTTTCCGGCGCGTGCATGGGTGTCTTGATGATCCCGGGCGCCACGGCATTGACCCGTATGCCCTTGCGCGCATACTCGATGGCCAGGCCGCGCGTCACCGCCGCCAGTCCACCCTTGGTCAGCGAAGCCAGGCCCGCGGGTACGTTGGACAGGGGCTGTTCGACCAGCGTCGTGGTGATCTGGACGATATGCCCGTGTTCCTGCTTCGCCATCTGCTGCAGCGCGCACTGCGTAATGTGGAAAAAACCACCCAGGTTCACATTGACGACGTTCGTATAGTCTTCTTCCGTGTATTCGGTGAAGGGCTTGCTGACGAAAATCCCGGCATTGTTGATCAACGTATCGATGCGTCCGAATCGCTCCAGCGCGGTGGCGACGACCTTGTTCGCGACGGCTCGATCGGCGATGTCGCCGGGAACGGCGATCACGTCCGTATCCTCGCCCGCCTCGATATTGCGGGAATTCGCGACGACGGCATAACCCTGCTTGCGGTAGCCCCGCACGATGCCGGCGCCTATGCCTTGGGATGCGCCGGTCACGATGGCGACTTTGGTTTGCGTATGCATGATGTTCCTCGTCAAGGCCGGGCCCATCAGGCCGGGATGGGAAAGCGTACCGGCGTGCCCTTGTCGAAGGGCGTCAGGCGGCCGGCAAGATTCAGCTTCTGGAAAACGTCGGCCAGTTGTTCCTGGCTTTCGCGGAAATGCATCCAGCCTTCGGAATGCGCGGATACCAGGGCCGCATTGGGAAAGGCATGGGCGGCTTCGATGGCGCCCTCGCTGCCCATCGTCATGTGGAAGCGGCCGCGTGGTTCGGCCGCACCGGTGAACAGAACCACGACCTTGGGATCGAAGCGGCGCGCCACCTCGGCCGTGCCTTCGTACCAGACGGTGTCGCCCGTCACGTACAGCAGATCGCCAGGCTGTTGGCGGCCCAGCGCGAAGCCCACGACGTCGCCCGAGATCGGTTCGATCCCGATGGGGCCATGCCGGGCTGGCGTGGCGGTCACCAGCAGCGTTTCGCCGCCGGCGCCGTGCAAGGTGCAGGTCTCGTAAGGCGCCAGGCCGATCGCGTTGCCGCCCAGCCGTTGCGCGCCCGCCTGCGTGGTGAAGGTCTTGCCCACGCTGCCCAGCATCGCGCGCCCAGAGATATCCAGGTTGTCGATATGCTGGTCGTGGCTAAGCAGCACGGCGTCCAGGCGACCGACTTCATCCCTGGTCAACGCGGGACCGGACGTTTTCTCGAACGAGAGGGAGGGCAACTGGTAATGGCCTGGCGCATCGAAGGTGGGATCGGTCAGCAGGCGTATGGACCCGTACTCGATCAGGACCGTCGGTCCGCCTACCAGGGTCAGGCTCAGCGTCGTTTCGCGCATGTCGTTCTCCGTGTTGATTTGGCGATGGACGTAGCCTAAGCTCCAGTCCGTTTCCGCGGAATTCGCTATTCGCGCTCAATGGCTGAGAAAAAACGCACAGAGGTCGATTGGCAGGACATACGCGTCTTCCTGGCGCTGGGCCGCCATGGCAGCCTGTCGGGCGCCGCGCGCGCGCTGTCGGTCAACCACGCGACCATCGCGCGCCGCATCCAGTCGCTGGAAGCGACGCTGGGCGAAAAGCTGGTCGAGCGTCGTCCGGAAGGCTACATACTGACGCCGGCCGGCACGCGCACGCTGGCGGCGGCCGGCGACATGGAAGCCGCCGTCCATACCTTGGGCCGCGGCGGTGAAGACGACGCGATCAAGGGCCTGGTCCGCGTCAACGCGCCGCCGGCCTTGTCGCTGGGATTCCTCGCCGAGCGCCTCGCGGCGCTCCCGGTATCGCATCCCGGCCTGGATATCGACCTGGCCACGGATCTGCGTCCGGTCAGCCTGGAACGCCGTGAAGCGGACATCGCCATCCGCCTCGGAAGGCCGACGGATGGCGGCTTCATCGCCCGGCGACTGGGCAGCATGGCCTACGGCTGGTACGGCGCGCCGGCGATCTGCGAGCGTGTCGAAGCGGACGGGGACCCGGTCTTCGTCGGTTTCGACGAAGTCAACACCGATATCCCGGAAGCCGTATGGCTGGCGCGCACGCACCCTGCCGCGCGCATCGCATTCAAGGCCAACAACCATGTCGCCCAGGCTGCCGCCGCGCGCGCGGGCGCGGGACTGGCCCTGCTGCCGCACTACATCGGTCGCGGCGAGCCCGCGCTGCGGCAATGCCGGCTGGAGCCGGTACCCGAGCCGCGGGAGATCTACGTCCTGACCCGGGGTCAGGATCGCAACAACTCGGCGATCAGGTTCGTCGTCGATCACCTGCTGCGTGTGTTCGCCGACGAGCGGACCTTGTTCGAAAACTGAGCTTTTCGTTCAGCCTCCAGACAGCGCAATCAAAGCGCGTCGACAGATTTGAAAAAGCTTTTGCTAACGATAACGGGAATAGTTAGCATTCGCGAAATTTTTTGGAATCCGTCGCCTTCATGAAACAGCTGACCCCGATCGCCGCCGCAGTCCTGGCCCTGTTCGCCGCGCCCGTCGCGGCCATCGCGCAGCAAGCCGCGGCGCCCGGGACGCCGGCGCCCGCCACCCCCGCGGCGCCCACCGCGACGCTGGACACCGTCCATGTGAACGGTGATGCCCCATCCGACGACTTCAACACCCAGCAATCCGCGCTGCCGCGCCTGGGCGTCGATCTGCATGACGTGCCGCAATCCGTCACGGTGGTGAACAAGGCGCTGATGCAGTCGCAGGGCGCGACATCCTTGCAGGACGCGCTGCGCAACGTCGCCGGCATCACGCTGGGCGCGGCCGAAGGCGGCACGATAGGCAACAACATCTACCTGAACGGCTTCTCGGCGCGTACCGACATCTACCTGGACGGCTTTCGCGATCGCGCGCAGTACTACCGCGACACCTTCGACCTCGATGAAGTGGAAGTGCTGATGGGGCCATCGTCCATGCTGTTCGGCCGTGGCTCCACCGGCGGCGTGATCAACCAGGTCAGCAAGAAACCCAAGCTGGCGGACTTCACCGACGTCACCGGATCCGTCACGACCAACGGCCTGGTGCGTTCGACTGTCGATACCAACATGCAGTTGTCGGAGACATCGGCCTTCCGCTTCAACGGCATGACGCAGAACGGCGACGCGACCACGCGCGACCAATCGCATGTGAAGGATTTCGGCGCGGCGCCTTCGTTCAAGTTCGGCATCGGCACGCCGACCGAAGTCACCTTGTCCGCATTGCTGCAGCACAACGACGACATGCCCGACTACGGCGTGCAGTCCGTCAACGGCCATCCGGCGGGTGTCAGCCGCAATACGGCGTACGGTTTCCACGATGACCGGACCATGCAGGACATCGCGATGCTCAATGCATCGGTGCAGCACAAATTCACGCCGGACACCGTGCTGCGCAACCAGACGCAGTACAACAACGTGCGCACCGATGCCCGGGAGACCGCGCCGCAGGCCGTGGGCACGCTGGGTCCCAAGGGTTTCCAGCAACTGCCCGCCGGCAACGTCACCAACCTGCCGCTGGACGATTTGTGGATCCTGCAGCAAAGCCATGACCGCGTCATCCATGACGAGTCCATCTTCAATCAGACCGAACTGAGCACCAAGTTCGATACCGGTTCGATCAAGCACACCCTGCTGACCGGCGTGGAGCTGGGCCACGACCACTACAGCAACCAGGCCTATTCGCGCACCGGCACCTGCGACGGATTTACCTTGAACAGCGGTTTCGTGGGCTGCACGCAGATGGTTGACCCGCAGCACACGTCCGCGGACCTGCCGGAAGTGCCCGGCAACTTCGCCACGGGCTCGGCCAATACGGTGGGCATCTACGCCAACGACACCGTCGAACTGACCAAGCAGTTCAAGCTGGTGGGCGGCCTGCGCTGGGACCGTTATGAAGCCACTGTCACCAACTCCGTGCCGCGCAGCACGACGCCCGCCAATGCCGACCAGACGGTGCACTACACCAGCGTGCGGGGCGGCGCGATCTGGCAGCCCAGCGATTGGCAGTCGTACTACATCTCATACGGCACGTCCTTCAATCCGTCGCTGGAGCAGCTGACCGCGACGGTCGGCCAGGACACCCTGGAGCCGGAAAAGAACCGCTCCTACGAGGCGGGCGGCAAATGGGATCTGTTCGACGGCAACCTGTCGCTGAACTCGGCGGTCTTCCAGATCAAGAAGGAGAACGCGCGCACCCAGATCAGTCCTGGTGTGTACGAGCTGGACGGGACGGTGCGGGTGAACGGCGTACGGGCCGGGGCATCCGGGCATCTGACCAGGCAGTGGCAGCTGTATGCCGCCTACACGTATCTGGATGCCGAGATCACTTCGGCCAAGGACGGCACGGAAGGCAACACGCCGGCCAACACGCCCAAGAACACGTTCAACTTCTGGAGCACGTACCAGTTCCTGCAGAACTGGGAGGTGGGCGGCGGCGCGGTGTATACGTCCTCGCGCTACGCGGCCAACACCGACGCCGTGCAGGTCGGCGGGTATACCCGCTGGGACGGCACGCTGGCCTGGCACCAGCCCAAGTACGATGTGCGGCTGAACCTGTTCAATATCTTCGACAAAAAATACTACGATGCGCTGATCCCGTCCGATGGCGGCCGCGCGGTGCCGGGCACCGGACGCACCGCCATGTTGACGGTGAGTTATCACATTCAATAGGCGACCCTCGTGCTGATCACCATCCCGAAAGTCCTCGACGCCACGCAGGTCCAGGCCATCCGCGGCCTGCTCGACAACGCCGGCGACGCATGGGTCGACGGCCGTGTATCAGCCGGCTACCAGGGCGCCGCCGTCAAGCACAACCAGCAGATCGACGAACGTTCCGAAGTCGCGCACCGCGTGCAGCAGATCGTCCTCGGCGCCGTGGAACGCAACCCCGCCTTCATCAGCGCGGTCCTGCCCAACGTGGCCTACCCGCCGATGATCAACCGCTACGGGGAAGGCATGACCTTCGGCGCCCACGTCGACGGCGGCGTGCGCATCCACCCGCACACCGGCCGCAAAGTCCGCACCGACGTGTCCATCACGCTATTCCTGAGCAATGCGTCCGAATACGACGGCGGCGAGCTGCAGGTGCACGATACCTACGGCTTGCAAAGCGTCAAGCTCGACGCCGGCGACATGGTGGTCTACCCGGCCACCAGCCTGCACCAGGTCACCCCCATCACGCGCGGCGTGCGCCTGGGCTGTTTCTTCTGGGTGCAAAGCCTGATCCGCGAGGATTCCCGTCGCAGCCTGCTCTATGACCTGGATAACGCCATCCAGCGCCTGAACCAGACCCAGGCCGATCCCGTCGCGCGCAGCAAGCTGGTGGGCTGCTATCACAACCTGCTGCGGGAGTGGAGCGAGACCTGAGGAGTGGTTGTTTACCCTCCACCGATGAACTATCCCGCCTGCTCGCCGTGCGGGAATCGTTCCATCTGGAAAACGTCAACGAGGTCGACGGCCTGGCCAGCTCTTTCGCCCGGACATTCGCCGACCAAGGCCTGAAAGTCCGCATCAAGGAAGCCCGCATGTCCCTGGCCCAGGACACCGCCGTCACCATGTTGCCAATGGCCGTGGGCCTATGGGTTTTCGCCTGCCTGCTATACCGCGGCACGGTCGATTGGTTGCGAATGCCCCGTCCCGACGTCCTCGTCGTCAAACGGCGTGGCGGAGTAGAGGTGCGCCATAATTGAAAAAAAGGCGGCTGCCAATCAAGCCTTGACTGGAATGGGTGGCAAATCGGCGCTCGGATTGGCCCGCCTTTTAGGCATTGCCCAATCTATCGTCGCAAACTCCACGGCACCGGAAGCCCAAAACTTCGATGCGGTCGCCTGGCTAGGTCAATGGCTGGATAGCCCTCAACCCGCACTTGGCGGACGCAAGCCTGGAGACCTCATTGATACTCCGACAGGAGTGGACGTGGTCGCCCGCCTCCTAGGCGCTCTCGAAAGTGGGGCGTATCAGTGAAGTTGTGGCGTATCGCAACCGAGACGCGCAATTACGCCGCGGATGATATGTCCGGTGCCGGCGCCGCATATTCCCGAGGGCGGACTTCCTCTGAATCGGTTCTTGATTGAAATCGATGTACCTGAGCCGGTTTGGCGTGCCAGGGCGGTTGCCGGCCTCGCCGAGCTACCTCCTGCGTGGTGTGCCATCCCCGCGGGCCGAGCCAGTGCGGCTGTGGGGTCGCAATGGCTGCGCCAAGGGTACACGGCGATCCTGGTTGTGCCATCGGTAGTCGTGCCGGAAGAAGGTGTCACCTTGATCAACCCGTCGCACGCGCTGGCACACCAGTTCAAGGTACGGGTCGTTCGCCAGTTTCAATACAACAGGCTGTTTCGCTAGAATTCCGCCGGCGCCCGTGTCGCTTGCAATCGGTATCGGGTTAGCCGCGTAACCGAGCTATCGCCTCAATGATAGCGGCATTGTCGAATTGCGCTTCGCCGTGCGCGACGCAGTCTTCCAGCATGCGCACGTAGACTTCGGCGAAGGGCAGGCGCTGGCTGCGGGACTGGCCTTGTTCCAGGATCAGGCGGAAGTCCTTCAGGCTTTGGTCCACACGGCTTTGCGGCGGGTCGAAACGGCGTTGCGCCATCGCGGGGCCCTTGACTTCCATCACGCGCGAATAGGCGGCTGAGCCCGTCAGTACGGACAGGAATTCCTGTGGATCCAGGCCCAGCTGCCCAGCAAATTGCAGGCCTTCGGCCAGGGCGGCGCGGTTCAGGCCCAGCACCAGGTTGACGGCCAGCTTCGCACGCGCGGCGTTGCCTGGCGCGCCCATCGCATAGCGGCGCGCGCACAAGGCGTCCAGCACGGGCGCGGCCAGCGCCAGATCCTGATCGCGTCCCGCCACCAGGCCGACCGCCTCGCCCTTGGCGAGCGTTGCGCTGGTGCCGGAGATCGGCGATTCGACGAACGGTACGCCCTGCGCCGCGCAACGCTGCGCCACGGCCGCGATGCGGTCGGGATCGCAGGTGCTGATGCAGACGATCGTGGGCATGCGACCAGCGGCCCGCGCGGCCGCTTCCACCGCGACCTTGGCCGATTGCGCTGCCGATCGTGCCGCCGATTGCGCCGGGGCCTTCGCGGCCTGCACGATGCCCGTCGGTCCGAACAGCGCCTGCTCGACCTGCTCCGTGTCGAACACCGCCAACACGATGGCGTCGCATTGCACCGCCAGATCCGCCAGCGATTGCACCGCCGCGCGGGCTGGCTCGCCCGTATTGGCGAACTGCGCGCAACGGGCCGGGTCCACGTCATATCCTCTCAGCTCGAAGCCCGCCAGGGCCAGACGCTGCGCGCTGGCGGACCCCATCAGTCCCAGTCCGGCGATGCCGACCGTCCGTGTCGTTGAAGTACTCATGTTCATTGCGCCTTGATCCCTGCGTCGCGTATGGCCTGCCCGACGCGCGCATAGCCTTCGCGCGTCAACGTGCCCAGCTCCGCCGGCGTGGACGCCACCGGATCGAGCCCGAGTCCGGCCAGGCGCTCCCGCACACCCGGATCCGCCACGGCCTTGACGACCTCCGCGTTCAGGCGATTCACGATGTCGGCCGGCGTCCCTTTGGGCGCATACAGGCCCAGCCATGTCGAGAAGCGGAACTCCTTCACCCCCGCCTCGGCGAAGGTCGGCACATTGGGCAGCAGCGCCGAACGCTTGTCGTTGGGCTGCGCCAGTGCACGCAATTTTCCGTCCTTGATGAAGGGCAGGGCCACCGACACCGCCGAGAACATCATCGGCACCTGGCCGCCCGCCACATCCGTGGTCGCCTGCGTCGCCCCCTTGTAGGGGACGTGTGCGAACTTCACCCCGGCGCTCGACGCGAACAGCTCCATCGCGATGTGATGCGGGCTGCCCGTGCCGCCCGTCGCGTAGTCGATCTTGCCCGGCTGCGCGCGCGCTCGCGCCAGCAGGTCGGGCAGGTCCTTGGCGGGGTAGGCGCTGTTCACCACCAGCACCCACGAGATATTCGCCATCTGGCTGATCGGCGCGAAATCCTTCAGCGGGTCGAAGTTCACCTTGTCGCTCAGGTTCACCGCATAGTTCAGCACGCTGTCCGTGATGCCGCCCAGCGTGTAGCCATCCGGCGCGGCGCGCGCCACGCGCTCGGCGCCCAGCAGCCCTGACACGCCCGCCTGGTTCTCGATGATGAACGTCTGCTTCATGTTCTCGCCCATCTTGGCGAGCACCACGCGCGTCGCCACGTCGGCCGCGCTGCCTACCTGCAGCGGCACGATGACCTGGATCGGCTTGTTGGGCCAGGTCGATTGCGCGGACGCCGCGCCGCTCGCCAGCGTCAGGCCGGCCAGCAGCATTCCCAGTTTTCTTGTCGTCATTGAAGTGTCCCCTCGTTGTAGAAATGCGCGGCTGCCGCCGATCAGCCCAGCTTGCCGACTTCCGCTTCCAGCAGATCCCAGATGCGCGTACCGAGTTCATCCTTCCACTGCCGGTAGAAACCGCCAGCCAGCTTGCGCCGGAAACTGTCGGTATCCGCCGTGTTGAACCGCAGGCCGCGTTCGCGCAGCGTCCGGGCCAGATCCTCGTTCAAGGCGATGGTGTGGCTGCGCTGGCGGCCGACGTGCAGCTTGACGTTGCGCAGGACGATCTCGCGCACGTCCTCGGGCAATGCGTTCCAGAAGGGCAGATTCCCGATGATGTTGAAACCGGACCACATATGCGAGGTCATCGATACGTGCGTCACCACCTCGTGCAGGCGCAGCGAATCGATGATGGCCAGCGGATTTTCCTGCGCCTGCAGCTTGCCCGTCTTCAGCGCGTCGTACAGTTCCAGCACGAACAGGGGAACGGGATCGGCGCCCAGCGTGCGGAAGGTCTCCTCGAACACCTTGCCTTCGGGGATGCGTATCGACAGGCCTTCCAGATCGCTGGCGTCATTGATCACGCGGCCGGTGGTGGCGATATGGCGAAAGCCGTTCTCCATCAGCCCATGGGGCATCAGGTACAGGCCGCGCGCCGCCAGATCCGCCCGCAGCGCATCGCCCAACGCGCCATCCATGGCGCGGTACACGTCATCGTTGTCGCGGAAGGCGAAGGGCAGGCTCTGCACGTTCATCGCCGGCGCCAGCGGCCCCAGTATGCTGCCCATCAGGGCATAGAACTGGATGTCTCCGGCGATCACGGCGTCGACGATTTCCAGATGCGACTTCTTCAGCCCGCCGTTGTCGGCGACGACCTCGATGTCGAGCCGGCCCGAGGTTTCTTCGCGGACCGCATCCCACAGGTCCACCAGAAAGGGATGCACGTGGCTGGCGACCGGCTGGTAGTGAAACTGGCGCCCGCGCCACTGTGCGTCCGAGGACTTCGCTGTGCTGCTCATTCCGTCTCCATGCCTGCCTGTTTGACCACCGTCGCCATGCGGCGGCTGTCGTCGGCCATGTACTTGGCCATTTCCTGCGGCGTCATCACCAGCGGGTCGATGCCGTTTTCCGCCAGCTTCGCCACCGTGGCGGGCGCCTTGAGCACCTGCATCAATTCCTTCGACAAACGCTCCACCACGGCGTCCGGCGTCGCCGCCGGCGCCACGATGCCTATCCAGGACGCATAGTCGTAGCCCGGGACGCCCGATTCCGCCACCGTGGGCAGGTCCGGCAGGATGGCCGTGCGCTGCGCGCCGGCCACCGCGATGGGCCGCAGCTTGCCGGCCTTGATCAGCGGCAGCACGGTGCCGATGGCGTTGAACATCACCTGCGCCTCGCCGCCGGCCACGCCGACCGCCGCCGGGCTCGCGCCCTTGTACGGGACGTGCATCATCTTGATGCCGGAGCCCGCCTCGAACATCGCCATGGCGATGTGCTGCGGACTGCCGACGCCGCCGGTCGCATAAGAGACCTTGCCCGGATTCGCTTTCACGTAGTCGGTCAATTCGCGCACGGTCTTCACCGGCAGGGCAGGGTTCACCACCAGCACGGTCGGCAGCACGGCCACCATGCCGACCGGCCGGAATTGCGTGGCGGGGTCGTAGCTGACCTTGCGGACGTGCGGCAGCACGCTCAGGATGGCGTTGTTGCAGCCGCACAGCGTGTAGCCGTCCGGCGCTGCGCGCGCCACTTTTTCCGCGCCGATCGCGCCGGAGGCGCCGGTCTGGTTTTCGACGACGATGGACTGCCCCAGCGGCGTCGCCAGGCGTTCGGCCACGATACGCAAGGCCAGGTCGGAAGCGCTGCCGGTGGCCAGCGGCGTCACCAGCGTGACGGCGCGTTGCGGGTAAGCCTGCGCCCGCGCCAGGCCCGGCGACAGCGCGGCGGCCATGCCGCCCGACAATGACAGGGCCAGCACGGCGCGCAGCGACCGATGGGCCAACGTGTAGGGGTGCATCCTTGTCTCCTCGTTCTTGGAAGGGCGTCCCGTCTGGCGGGGACTGTCCCGAAGTGGCGTCCGAGGACGCCTGGCTACAACATGACTCGTGCTCCGTTGGTGTCCAGGTTCACGCCCGATACGAAGGACGCGCCGTCGGAAGCCAGATAGAGCATCGCGGCCACGTGGTCGTCGGACGTCGCGAGCCGGCGCAGCGGCACCTGCGCCGCGATGCGATCCAGGTCTTCCTTGGAACGCAGCGCGGCCACGCGCGGTGTCACCGTGGTCAGCGGCGCGATCGTATTGGCGGTAATGCCGTGGGGGCCCAGCTCATAGGCCAGGAAGCGCGTAAGCTGCGTCACGCCGGCCTTGGCGGCGCCATACGCGGGCGACGACGCCGCATGTACCGTACGGCCGGAGATCGACGTGACGTTGATGATGCGGCCTGCCCGCGACTGCTTCAGCGGCGCGATCGCGGCACGGCAGCACAGGAAGACGCTGCGCAGGTTCAGCGCCACGGTGCGCTCCCATTCCTCCAGGTCCATCTGCTCCACCGTCAGCAGCTTGCGGTAGCCGCCGGCGCAGTTCACCAGCACGTCCAGTCCATGCCCGGCGGACAGCACGGCATCGAAGGCCTGCCGCACCTGCGTCTCATCGGTGATGTCCACGCCCAGGCCCATTGCGCGCTCGCCCAGCGAACTGGCGATGGACCGCACGGCATCCTCCTGGATGTCCATCAGGAATACCCAGGCACCCTGGGCATGGAAGGCGCGCGCCGCCTTTTCCCCGATGCCACCGGCCGAGCCGGTGATGACGACGCTGCGGCCCGACAGCTCTGGATAGATCGGCATGGCTCGGGCTCCGCTTACTTATGGGCCGACGCTACGGCGCCGACGCCCGCGTTGGCGTTGGTATCCGCGGTGGCGCCCGTGCTTGCACCGGCAGCTGCGCCCGCAGTTGCACCCGCAGCTGCGCCCGCAGTTGCACCCGCATCCGTCCAGCTCGGCACGCGGCCGGCCTTCACGGCTTCTTCGGCGGAAAAATTCAACTCGACCTTGATCCCGTTGACCGGCTCGCGCATGAACAGCTGGTACAGGTCGGAGTTGTGCGCCTTCCGTTCGCTGAACGTCACGCCATTGCGCGTCAGCCGCTCGATGAACTCGTTGATGTTCTCGCAGTTGAAGCAGACGTGGTCGATACGGCCGGAGCCCATGGCGCCGCCCGCCGAATAGTCCTCGTTTTCCTTGTCGCTGGGCGTGCGCAGGTAGGTGTCCTGATGGTTCGAATGGCGCGCCTTGCCGATGTGGACCACATCCTGGTCGCCGATATACAGCCAGTACACCGGGAAGCCGAATTCCGGGTGATAGCCGTTGCGAAAGCCCAGGTTGTCGCAGAACCAGTCGCGTGTCGCTTCCGGGTCGTGGGTCAGAATCAGGATGTGCTCCATGAAGCGCAGTCCCATGATGGTCTCCTCGTCTCGTTGTAGGGCGTCGTCGGGCGCAATCCGGCCCCGGCGTTCGGTATTTCCGCGGTGGGTGCGGCCGGTGCGATCCGCGCGGCGGTCGTCGCCGCGCGACCGGCGGCCGCGCGCGCCGCCAGGTCAGGCGCGGCCGCGGCTTGAAGTCATGCCGGCGGCGGCCTGTGCGGCGGAATCGTCAGGATTTATCGAAGGCGCGGGCGACGGACATTGCCGCGCGCGGAATGGCAGGCCGCCATCCAGTCCCCTGCCGGTCGTTCGGCTAGCCGAATGGCCCGCACCGATGCCGTTTTGTTATGTCCGATCATGTCGTCTCCGCCTTGTTGCCTTGTCAGGCTCTGGTTTTTATAGGAGTGTAGGGAGGCGGGATGGCTCAGTCCAATGCTGAATTTGCGGTGAGCCATCACATCTTGATATGACCTGGCTCAGGACGCCCGTCCGGTCATCCCAACTGTTGTTCGAGCCGGGCCTCGACCGCCCGCCGCAACCTGGCCAGCGTTTCGGGCGAATCCGGATCTTCCACGTCGATCAGCACTTCCGCCCAGGTCTCCACCGGCTTCGCGCCGATCTGCGTGTAGTAAGGCGACTTCGGCTCTATGGTCCAGACGGGCGTGCTGTTGCCGTCGTCGACGCGATCCTTGATGGCGCCCACGTACTTGACCTGCCTGAAGTCGCCGGTGGGGATCTGGTGCTCGGAAATAATGCGCTGCATACATTTGCTCCTGTCTGGTTTCCGCCCGCGGCAAATGCGCGCGGGACGAGCCGTCAGGCACAGTAGCCTCTATTCATCGCACCTCACAAGTCCAAGCTCATCCTTGGAGCCTTGATTCGCCGGAATCGCTCCCGGACACGCCCGGCGTGTCGCGCCACCTGGCACACGCGGTAACCAAAGAGGGTGCGTCCCCATGAGTCTTTCCTTGACTCTGCCCTTCATGTGGTTCACATTGCTGCCAAGACTCAAGTACCGCGATTTGTTCCGTCCTGCGCCCGCGCGCTTCATTGTCCAAAGTCCTTTCCTTGATATCTCGCTTGAAGGGGGCGTCCCTTCCGATACAAGGAAAGCGCATGCACACACACATCGAAAGTCCGCGTGACGCCGGTTACGGCCATGGATTCATCATGCCCGCGGGCGACGGCGGCGATCTCTACGCCGAATATTCCGCCGCTGAAAAGAGGGTCGCCGCGACGCCCGACGAGCCGCGAAAGATCACCTTTTCGATAGGACAAGGTCCCAAGGGACCGCAAACCGCGAACATTCGCATGCTGTAAAAAAAGCCCTCCCAGGAGGGCTTTTTTATTTGTCGTGGCTTTGATTGGCCCGCTCGGGCAAGAGGATCAGATATGGAAAACAATTCCGTCTACAAAGGCTATCGGCTAAGCGCCATCGTGAAGCGGGAAACCGCCGGCAAGCAGCCCGCATTCACCGCGACGCTGCTGGTCGTCCGCCACGAAGGCGCCATCGCCTCCGCGCACGGTGTGCCGCAATTCGCGCACGGTGGCGCCGTTGCCACACCCAGCCGCGCGGTCGATGCGGCCATCCTGCATGGCAGGCAGGTGGTGGATGAAATGAGCCGGGTGCCGGCGGAGTAAGGCCGCCGGCCGTTTCTTCGGCTAGGCGTTGAACCCGCCATCGATGGTCAGGTGCGCGCCCGTCACGAATGCCGCCGCCGGGCTCGCGACATAAGAGACCATCGCGGCGATTTCTTCCGGGCGCGCGTGCCGGGGAATCGCCATCAGGCCATGCAGCATGGCCGCGAAATCGCCGTCCTCGGGATTCATGTCGGTATCGACGGGCCCCGGCTGGACGTTGTTGACCGTGATGCCGCGCGGCCCCAGGTCCCGCGCCAGGCCTTGCACCAATCCCCGCAGCGCGGACTTGCTCATCGCGTAGGCCGCCCCGCCGGGGAAGGGCATCCGTTCCGCGTTGCAACTGCTGATATTCACGATGCGGCCGCCTTCGCCCATGTGCGGCAGCACCGCCTTGATCGCGACGAAAACCGCCCGCACGTTCACCTGCAGCGTCCTGTCGAAATCCTCGAGCGATATCTGCTCGACCGGACCCAGCACGGCGATGCCCGCGTTGTTCACCAGGATGTCGATCTTGCCGAACTGGGCGGCGGCCTTGTCGATCGCGCCGGTCACCGCCGCCGCGTCTCCCGCGTCGGCCTGCAGCGCCAGCGCCTTGCCACCGGCCTGCCCGATGCTCGCGGCCAATGCATTGGCCGCGTCCGCCGAGCCCTTATAACTGAACACCACGGTCGCCCCATCGTCGGCCAGGCGCCGCACGATCGCCGCGCCGATACCCCGGCTGCCGCCGGTGACGAAAGCAACTTTGCCAGCTAGATTCGCAGTCATGTCTCGCTCCTGAGCCGCGTGAATGATGTTGGGACGGCATATCTTGGACGTTCACGCGGAATAGATCAATCAGGAGATGGCAGGGGGAGGCTCACACCTTGGGCGTACTCGGTTCGCAACAGAAAAGCGCCGGCCCGGGGGGCTAGACTGCTCTTTCCGGCTGGAAAGCCCCACGACTCGCGAGGATATAGTCGCGCACCGATATCGGCTTTTGTCCGGTAACCCGTTCGACAACATCGTTCGTGCCGGCAAATTCGCCAGCCTGATAGCCGCGGTACACAGACGTGATGTGCTGGATGAAATGCGCCGACAACCCGATTTTCGTGAGTCGCGCCTCGAATGACTCCAGGCTTTCCGCTTCGTAACGCACCGGCCGGCCCAGGGCGTCGCCGATTATCCTGGCCATCTGCGTGTGATCGAGCTCTTCGGCGCCGAACAACGGGTATGTCTTGCCCATATGAGGCTCCGGGTCCAGCAGGATCCGGGCGATCACACGGCCTTGATCGGCCGCGGCGATAGGCGCGTGGCGTCCATCCCCGGCGGGGACACGCAGCAAATCCTGGTTCGCGATCTGCGACCGCTGAAACGCGTAGCTCAACCACTCCATAAAGAGCGTAGGCCGCAGATGCGTGACCGGAACGCCCGACCAATCGAACACGCGCTCGCCATACCAGTGCGCGAGCGATGCCCGGCTCCGCGCGTCGGCGGAAGCCGAAATCTGCGACATGTTGACGATCGAGCGAACGCCCGCCAGCTGCGCGGCAAGCGCGAAATAGGCAGTCGCGTCGACGAGCTGCGGCTGCATGATCGGGTACACGAAGTACGCACCCGCCACGTTCCGTAGCGCCGCCCGGACCGCATGACTGTCCAGCAGATCGCCGACGACAATCTCGACGCCTCGTGCGCGCAATGCGGCGGCACGCTCGTCGTCACGATGAACAAACGCACGTACGCGCGCGCCTCGGGACAAGAGTTCTTCGATGGCCGCACCGCCTGTCGCGCCGGTCGCGCCCGTAATAAGGTATGGATCGTTGTTCATGTCATGCTCCAGGCTGGATCACTCAGCGGGCCCGCGCAGCGGGGCGGGCGGAACGACGGTGGCGACCTGGCCGGTCTTGACGTCGTACACCAGGCCCGACACGACGAGGTTGTCGGGTAGCGCCGTATTCGCGCGAAGCGCCGCGATGTCGAGCGCGACCGCTTCATAGGGCTCCGTAATGGCGAGACCATCGAGCTCATTCGGTTCGACCCCCAGATGTTTCGCGAGCAAGGCCGGCGCGTGCGTGTGGCAGCCTATGATTCCGCAATCCGTGTGCTGGAGCAGGACAAGATTGCGTGCCCCGTCGGGGCGGCCCGCCGCCTTGGCGACCACGCTCAGGATGGACAATGTCTCGAGCAGCGGTTTGTTCAACCGTCCGCCGACGTTACGGATCACCGCCGCTTCACCCTGCCTCAGGCCCAGCACGTCTGCGGGGTCGACACGCGGATCGACGCAGCCGACCACGACCGTACCTGTCGACGGCATCATCTTGAGTTCGGGAGAGAACGCCGTCCTGGCGAAATCGGCGTTGCGCGCCAGCATGACTTCGTTGAAGTCCATCTTTCTTGCTCCTGTGTTTCGACGGCGACGACGCCGGGGTGGATTCGGGAAGTGCTTGTACCTTAGCGCCACGGGCCCGTACGATGATGTCGTTGTTGCCACCTTTCAGGACATACGGATATGCACCGGATCGGCTTCATAGTGCCCAGAAGATTCCAGATGATGAGCCTCGCTGCCCTCACGGTGTTCGAGGTGGCGAATCTGGCGCCGGGCGGGCCGTTCTACGACGTCCACGTCTTGTCCGAGCATGGCGGGCCCGTCGAGTCGTCAGGTGGCATGACCTTGAACACCGAGGCCTTCGGCGACCCCGCGTTCGACACGATCATCGTGGGCTCGATCACGGAAATGAAGATGCCGTCTTCCGACGCTGCCGTCGTCGCCTTCGTGAAAGAGGCCGCCAAGGCCTCGAGACGCATGGCGTCCATCTGCAGCGGCGCGTTCGTGCTCGCGGAAGCCGGATTATTGGACGGCAGGCGCGCGACCCTGCATTGGGCTCATGCGTCCGAATTCCGCGCGCGCTTTCCCAATATCCTGACCGACGAGGACCGGATTTTCGTCAATGACGGTTCCACCTGGACGTCGGCCGGCATGACGGCCGGGATCGACCTCGCGCTCGCGTTGCTCGATAACGACCTGGGCCCCGATGTCGCGAAACTGGTCGCCCGGCTCCTGGTGATGCATCAGCGTCGGCTGGGTGGACAGAAGCAGCATTCCGCGCTGCTCGACATGACGCCGAAATCCGACCGCATCGAATCGGTGCTCGCGTACATCCGACGCAACCTGCGCAAACCGCTCACCATCGAGGAGCTCGCGGAAGTCGCCAGGCTCAGTCCGCGCCAGTTCAGCCGTGCCTTCGTTGCCGAGACCGGTCAATCGCCGGCGAAGGCAGTGGAGCAGCTTCGTCTCGAAGCTGCCAGATTCATGATCGAACAAGGGCGGCACACCATCAACGTGGTGGCGTTGGAGACCGGCTTCGTCGACCGGGAGCGCATGCGCAGGGCGTTCGTGCGATCGTTCGGCGTACCCGCCGACGTCATGCGCAGGAACGCCCGCCGGGAACCCGTCACGGGCGTCTGATACCCGATCAGGCGTGGCCGGCGCCACCCACATGGCGGGCGAGCCGCTGCCTCAGCACGTAAGGCAGGATGCCCCCATTCCTGAAATAAGCCTCTTCGATCGCCGAGTCGATACGCGCCCGCAACGGCACCCGCACGGTTTCCCCATCACGACGATGGATAAGCAGATCGAGAACCTGGCCGGTGCGGACATGGTCCATGTTCCCGTCCACGTCGAAGGTCTCATCCCCCACCAGCCCCAGGGTCTGCGCGCTGACACCCTCGGGAAGCTCCAGCGGCAGTATTCCCATGCCGACCAGATTGCTGCGGTGGATGCGTTCGAAACTGCGCGCGATCACGGCGCGTACGCCCAGCAGGCTGGGGCCTTTGGCCGCCCAGTCGCGGCTGGAGCCGTTGCCGTATTCCTCGCCCGCGAAGACGATCATCGGCACGCCTTCGGCGGCGTATTGCGTGGCGGCTTCGAAGATACTCATGCGTTGGCCGTCCGGCTGGTGCAAGGTCACGCTGCCCACCTCGTCGACCATCAGGTTGCGGATGCGAACGTTCGCGAAGCTGCTGCGCACCATGACGCGGTCCTGTGCGCGGCGCGAGATATAGCTGTTGAAATCGCGCGGCTGCACGCCCAGCGATATCAGGAATTTTCCGGATTCGGATTCGGATGGGATCGAACCGCCGGGATTGATGTGATCGGTGGTGACCGAATCGCCCAGGATCGCCAGCGCGCGAGCGCCCTTGATCTCGCCTTTGGAGGGAATATCGAGCGTGACGCCGTCGAAGAAGGGCGGCCGCTTCAGATAGGTCGAACTGTCGTTCCACACGAACAGGTCGCCCTTGGGCGCGGGCAGCGCTTCCCATAGATCATTGTTCCGCCCCGTCTGGGCATAGATGGCGAGCACATGCTGGGGGTCCTGCGCGACGGGCAGCACCTGCGCCATTTCTCCCGCCGTGGGCCAAAGATCGGCCAGGTAGACCTTCTTGCCGTCCGGCCCGACGCCCAGCGCGTCACTGGCCGGATCGAAATCCGCCTTGCCCGCGATGGCGAATGCCACCACCAGCGGCGGGCTCATCAGGAAGTTTGCCTTGATGGCCTGGTGGATACGCGCTTCGAAATTCCGGTTGCCCGACAGGACCGCGGCCACGGTCAGGTTGCCGGCGTTGATCTGTTCGAGAATCTTCGCATCCAGCGGGCCGGAGTTGCCCATGCAGGTCGCGCAGCCGTAGCCCGCGACGTTGAAGCCCAGCGCGTCCAGATACTGCGCCAGGCCGGTCGCCTGCAGATACGAGGTCACGACACGCGAGCCGGGCGTGAAGGATGTCTTGACCTGCGGCGCGGCCCGCAAGCCCTTTTCGACGGCTTTCCTGGCCAGGATACCCGCCGCCAGCATCAGCTGGGGATTGGACGTATTGGTACAGGAGGTGATCGCCGCCAGGACGATATCGCCGTTGCGCAATGCCTTGCCGGCGCCCGGTCCGGCGGAGGCTTCCTGGGGCAACAGGGCGCGCACCTTTTCCTTCAGGTCGCCCAGCGCGATACGGTCCTGCGGACGTGATGGCCCGGCCACGCTCGGCACGACGGAAGCGAGGTCGATATGGACGATATCGGTGTAGTCGATCTGGCCCAGCGACGGCATGCCGAACATGCCCTGGGCCTGGAAATAGGCCTTCAAGGCCGCGATCTCCGCCTTCGTACGGCCGGTGGCTTTCAGGTAGTCCAGCGTATTGGCATCGACCGGGAAAAACGCCGCCGTCGCGCCGTATTCGGGCGCCATGTTCGATATCGTGGCGCGGTCCGGCGCGGTCAGGGCCGCGGCGCCGGGGCCGAAGAACTCGACGAACTTGCCCACCACCTTCCTGGCGCGCAAGGCCTGGACCACCGTCAGCACGATATCCGTGGCCACGATTCCCGGGGCGGGCGCGCCGGTAAGCTCCACGCCGATCACGTCGGGCGCGACCAGGTACATCGGTTCGCCCAGCATGGCGGCTTCCGCTTCGATGCCGCCGACACCCCAACCCAATACGCCGATGCCGTTGACCATGGGCGTATGGCTGTCGGTACCGACCAGCGAATCGAAATACGTCACGCCGTTTTTCTGGTGCACGCCGCGCGCCAGGTTCTCGAGATTCACCTGATGGACGATGCCCGAGCCTGGCGGAAAGATGCGGAAGGCCTTGAATGCGTTGGCCGCCCATTTCAGGAACGAATACCTTTCCGCATTGCGCTCGTATTCGATTTCCATATTCAGCTTGAGCGCATCGGCGGAACCTGCATGTTCGACGATGATGGAATGGTCGACGACCAGGTCGACCGGCACCAGGGGCTCGATGTCACCCGGCACCATACCGAGCTCGGCGGCGGCCTCGCGCATGGCCGCCAGGTCCGCCAACAGCGGCACGCCCGAAGAGTCCGGCGCCACGATGCGCGACACCACGAACGGGACTTCGCCGCTGCGCTCGCCATTGGGCTGCCAACCGGCCAATTGGCGCAGATGGTGCTCCTGCACGCTGGCGCCGTTCAAATTGCGCAGCACCGATTCCAGGATCACGCGTATCGAATGCGGCAAACGGGAAATCTTCCCCAGCCCCATCTCCTCGAGCACGGGCAGCGAGTAGTAGCGGCTGTCGGGACTGCCTTCGATGGAAAGCGGACGCAGGGTGTGGGCGGGTTGGAAGGCCATGGTCTCCTCGCTATTCGAATGTGCGAGCCGATCGCTCGCATTGCAGGGCCCGGCGTGTGTGCGCGGGCGCGAATCAGCCGAGTCTAGGGAATGCGTGGCTATCCGTCTAATATATTGTGTTGGCACATCTGATACTTAAAAGATATGGAGCTGCGTCACCTCCGGTATTTCGTCGCCGTCGCCGAGGAACTGCATTTCACGCGGGCGGCGCAGCGCATCGGTATCGCCCAGCCGCCGCTGACGGCCCAGATCAAGGCGCTGGAAAGCGAACTGGGCGTGCAGCTGTTCAATCGCCAGCCCGGGCGGGTCAGCCTGACGCTGCCCGGCCAGGTTTATCTGGAAGAAGCGCGGGCGATCCTGGAGCACGTCAACCGCGCCGCCCTGCGCTGCCAGCTCAGCGCGCAAGGCGTGGTGGGAAGAATCAGCGTCGGCTTCACGGAATCGGCCTCGTTCCGGGCCGAGGTCACGACCGCGCTACAACGCTATCGCAGCCTCTACCCGCGCGTCGAAATCTCCTTGGAGGAAAGCCGCACGGGGCCGCTCATGGACGCCCTGCGCCAGGGCCGCATCGACGTCGCGTTCGTGCGGCTGCCGATAGGCGACGACAGCGGCATCACGTTTTCCTTGCTCTCGACCGAACCCTTGATGGCGGTCGTCCCCAAAGGCCACCCGTTGGACGGTCGTCAGACCGTGCGCCTGGAAGACCTGCGCGAGGAACTGTTCGTGCTCTATCCGCGCTCCAACCGGTCCGGCGTGCCGGAAATGATCGTCTCCGCTTGCGAGGCCAGGGGGTTCAGTCCCAAGGTGGTACAGCACGCGCCGCAGGTCTCGTCGACGATCAACCTGGTCGCCAGCGGCCTGGGCATTTCCATCGTGCCGGCATGCATGCGCGGTACCCGATCGGACGACGTGCACTACATCTTCCTGGAAGACGCCGGCCTGGTCGCCAGCCTGGGCATGGCGCATCGTTCGAGCGAACTGTCGCCCGCGCTGCGGAATTTTGTCGAGCTGGTGTTGAGCGGCGTGTCGGGGTGACAACGCGGTTGCTGTTTCAGGCGCGCCGCTGAAGATTTTCGCCGCGCATGTCGATTTCTCATCCCCAGGTTCGTCGTTGGTGTATCACCACCCTAAGGATCTCCCATGAAATATCTCGGCCTGGCCTACTTCACCCCCGAAAAATTCGCCGCGATGGCCCCCGAAGACGTCAAGGCATTGGTCAGCCAATGCCCGCCCTTGGATGAGAAGATGCGCGCCACCGGCAAGGTCCTGGTTTCCGCGTCGCTGGGCGACCTCGAGAACTGGAAGACGCTGCGTCCGAGCGGCGGCCAGACGCGCATCACCGATGGACCCTATGCCGAGACCAAGGAAGTGGTGGGAGGCCTGTTCATCATCGAGGCGGATAGCCAGGACGAGGCGTTGCGCATCGCGTCCATGCATCCTGCCGCCACGCTGGGCGAGGAGGGTGGATGGGCCGTCGAGCTGATTCCGATGGATTTCTATCTGGTTCCATGAGGTAACCGATGAGTTGGGCGTCAGCCGGCATCGGAGATGGCAAGGCCAAGGACGATGCCGGACATTCAAGCCGTCTCTTTGGTCGCGATGCCCAATTCAGAGGCATCGCGCTCAAGTTGCTCGCCAACATGCTGCCTCAGTGTCTCCACAAAGAGCTTGATCTTCGCATCGACGAATTGCCGCGAGGAATATAGCGCGTACACGTTGCGCTGGTTCGTGTAATACCCCGGCAATACGCGCACCAACGTACCTCTGCGCAGGTCTTCGATCGCGGAGTATCCCGCGAGCAGGCCTATCCCGGCGCCGTCGCGTAGCGCCGTGGCCATGGCATCCATGTCGTTCAACCCCAGGTGTCCGCCCGTCGGCCTATGGGTAAACGCGCCGTGTTCCCCTTCCAGGTGCCACTCGTCCGGCGCATAGTCCACCGTGGTCAGCCACAGGCAGGCATGCTGCGCCAGATCCTCGGGATTATGCACAGGGGGATGCTGTTCAAGATACGCGGGCGACGCGACCATTACGCAGTGGCTGACGCCTATCTTCTGGCTGACATAGGCCGAGTCCGGCAGGGTGCGCGAGATCACGATCCCGACATCAAGCTGATCTTCGAGCAGGTTCGGCATCCGCTGCGATAGAAAAAGGTCGACCGAGACGTCGGGGTAGGCCTTTCTGTAGGCCAGGGCGGCGCGTGTGACAAGCGTGCGGCCCAGGCCGGGGATCGCATGCACACGCAATACGCCCCTTGGAGTAGCCGTTGCGTGGCTGGCTTCTGCTTCGGCCTGCTCGACGTCGCCCAGGATCGCGATGCATCGGTCATAGAAGCGATGCCCCACATCGGTCACGACCAGGCGGCGGGTGGAGCGCTGAATCAGGCGTGCATTCAGGCCTTCTTCCAGCACCGTGACGGCGCGCGAAATGTTGCCGACCGTGGTGGAAAGATGGTTGGCCACGGCGGTGAAACTGCCCATCTCCACCACTTTCGCGAAAACCGACATGTTGTATAGCTTGTCCATCCTGCGTCCATGTTGTGCGTGCGACTTTTTCCCTGGGAGGGAAAGTCATTCCTTCGTGCGGGGCTAAATCCGCACGCCCCTCGCGCCTAGACTTCGCTGTATCGATCGATCTTATCGGAGGTTTCAGCGATGAACGGCAATTATGACCCCCTTTATCTGTTTATTGACGGCGAATGGATGGGTGCGAACGGACGCGACACGGCTGGTGTGATCAACCCCGCCACGCGGCAGGAGCTGGGCCGCGTGCCCCTGGCGACGTTGGCGGACCTGGACCGGGCGCTCCTGGCGACGGTGCCGGCCTTCAAGGCCTGGCGCACGACGTTTCCCAACGAGCGCGCTCGCGTCCTGAAGCGCGCGGCGGAATTGATGCGCGAACGCGCCCCGCACATCGCTACCCTGATGACACTCGAAGAAGGCAAGCCCCTGGCCGAAAGCCGCGACGAAGTGCAGCGCGCCGCCGACTATTTCGAATGGTTTGCCGAAGAAGCGAAACGGATCGATGGCCGCGTGGTGCCGGGCAACCGGCCGGGTGTGCAGCAATTGGTCAAGCGGCAGGCAATCGGGCCGGTGGCGGCGTTCACACCCTGGAATTTTCCCGCGATTACCCCTGCGCGCAAACTGGCCGCCGCATTGGCGGCCGGGTGCAGCGTGATTATCAAGCCGGGCGAAGAAAGCCCGGCAACCGCGCTGGCGCTGGCGCGCGCGCTGGACGACGCGGGCTTGCCCAAAGGCGTACTGCAAGTGGCGTTCGGCATTCCGGACGAGGTTTCCCGGCACCTGATTGCGTCACCGGTTATTCGCAAGGTGACGTTTACCGGTTCCGTGCCGATAGGCCGCTTGTTGTCGGCGCGTGCCGCGGAAGGCGTGAAACCCATCACCCTGGAGCTTGGCGGCCACGGACCGGTGCTGGTATTCAACGATGCCGACGTCCAGCGCGCGGCGGTCGAGGGCGCTGCCAACCGCTTTCGCGGCACCGGCCAGGTCTGCATTTCGTCCACGCGGTTTCTGGTCCAGCGCGGCGTCTACGACGAGTTCCGCGAACATTTCGTCAAGGCCGCCCGCGCCTTGAAGGTCGGTAATGGCCTTGAACCCGGGACGCAAGTCGGCCCCTTGGCCAACCCGCGCCAGTTGGAGAAGATGCAGGCCTTGATTGCCGATGCGCTGGCATGCGGCGCGACGGTATTGACGGGGGGAAAGGCAATCGACGGAGAAGGTTATTTCTTCGAGCCGACGGTGCTGGCCGATGTGCCGATGCACGCGAAGATCATGCACGAGGAGCCGTTCGGCCCGATCGCGGTGCTGATGGCCTTCGATGCACTCGCGGACGGTTTGCGCGAAGCAAACCGGCTGCCCTATGGCTTGTCAGCCTACGCATTCACCCGCGATGCCCGTACGGCGATCGATGTGGCCGACGGCCTGGAGGCCGGAATGATCGGCATCAACCAATACCGTATCGTCGCCACGGAGCTGCCCTTCGGTGGAATGAAGGAAAGCGGGCATGGCTCGGAAGGCGGCGTCGAAGGCATCGAGTACTACCTCACGCACAAGTTCATCAGTCAAGCCTGAAACCGGAGCATAGGCAATGAGAGCGATTGTTTTCAATCAGTTTGGAGATGCCGACGTACTGCAGGTCGCGGAGGTTGAGCCGCCCGAAATGCGGCCCGACGATCTCATCGTCCGCGTTCACGCCGCCGGCGTGAATCGCGCCGACCTGACCCATCGCCGTGGCGGCTATGGCCGTCCGAACTTTGGCGACTCGACCATCATGGGCCTGGAGATAGCCGGCGAGGTGCTGCGGGCCGGTAGCGCCGTACGGGGCTTCAAGGCCGGCGACCGCGTGATGGGCGTGGTGGGCGGTGGCGCCTATGCGGAATTGGCCAGATTGGACTGGCGCATGGCCTTGCCGATCCCGAAGGGACTGGACTATGTCCACGCCGCCGCCATACCCGAAGTGTTCGTGACCGCACACGAAGCCATGCTGCACCTGGGGCGCCTGAAGGCCGGCGATTCCGTGCTGATCCACGCGGCGGCGGGCGGGGTGGGGTCCGCGGCGGTGCAGCTTGCCCGTGCCACGGGCGCCACCGTGTACGCCACGGCCGATGCCGGCAAGCTTGGGCAGGTCAAGCGATTGGGTGCGGACTGCGTGATCGATTACCGCACGCAGGATTTTTCGCAGGTCGTGGCCGAGCAGACGTCGGGGCAAGGCGTGGATGTCGTGATCGACTTCATAGGCGCGCCTTATTTTGCGCGCAACATTGCCTCGCTGGCCAACGGCGGGCGGCTGGTTCAGGTGGGCATTCTGGGCGGCGGCGGCCAGGTCAATATCGCCATGGAGGACATCCTGTACCGCCATCTGCAGATTCTAGGCACGGTCATGAAGTCGCGTCCGCGGGTCGACAAGCACGCGATGGTGCAGCGCTTTCGAGAGCACTGGCTGGACCGATTTTCAAGCGACGCGGGGGTGGTGCCCGTGGTTGACAGCACCTACCCGCTCGAACGCGCGGCTGATGCGCATCGCAGGATGGAGTCGGCTCAGAACGTGGGCAAGATCATCCTGACGATGACTGCCTGACATGGTCAGGGGCGCCCGGCGTTCTTGGCGGTCCTGGCCGCCATGTCCGCCAGCCGTTCGGCCGGCGCGGATAGGGTTCGGCGATAAACCAGGGTCAGCGGAATCGTGAAAGCGGAAGCCCGCGCCAACTGGCGATAGGCGACGCTCTCCTGATGCACGGCGCCGATCGCCTGCGGAACGATGGTGATGCCTCTACCCGCGGAAACGAGCGTGACGGCGGAAAGCAGCCGCGGCACGTCGGCGACGATGCGGGGCGTGTAGCCTGCCTTGCGGCACGCCGGCATGAGTTCATCCTGGATGCCGGGGCCGTCCGCGCGGCGGTAGAAGATCCACGGTTCGTCAGCCAGTTCTTCCAACGAAATTGCCTTGCGCCGTTTCGCCAGCCGGTGGCCGACGGGCAAGGCGACGACCATGGGTTCCTTATCCAGGATCACCGAACGCAGGGCAGGGTAGCGGTCGGTCGTCGAGCGGACGAAGGCGGCATCCAGGGATTCGTTCGCTACCGCTTCCAGGAGGTCGCGGGTGGCGTTCTCCTGGAACTCCAGGTCGACCTGAGGGTGCTTTTCGTTGAATGCACGAAGTAGTTTCGGAACGAGCGGATGCAGCGATGCAGAGCTGGTGTAGCCGAAGGCGATGCGGCCGGATTCGCCACGGGATGCCTGGCGGACTCTTGCGACGGCGGCTTCGGCTTCGGCCAGCAGGCGTCGTGCGTCTTTCAGGAAGACCTGTCCGCTGGCGTTCAGCCTGATGCTGCGCGGCGTGCGGTCGAATAGCTGCACGCCCAGTTCGCGTTCCAGGTCGCGGATCTGCTGGCTCAGCGGCGGCTGCTGTATGCCCAGGCGCTGCGCGGCGCGGGTCATATGCTGCTCCTCCGCCGCTGCCACGAAGTACCGAAGATGACGCAGTTCCATCGCCTGCCTTGCAGATGTAGAAGATATTCATTTGGTACGAACAATATATTTTACATATCTCACCAGAGCGTCCAGAATCTTCGTTGCGTATATCAGCCAGGACGCAAAGGCCTCAGCCGGAGTAAAGAATGAGCATCGATTTCCACTCGGAAGCAGTGAAGGACACGTATGCCAACCGCGATGCGCATGCGGATTGGACTCAGGCAATCGAGGGACTGCTACAGCCCACGGGCAAACGTGTGGTGGACGTGGGCTGCGGCGGCGGGATCTATACGCTGGCCTGGGCGAATCTGGGCGCCGCGCATGTCACAGGTGTCGACTTCTCCGAAGTGATGATCGATACCGCGTCGAAGCAGGCGCAGGATCGCGCCGACCTGGCGTTCAAGGTGGGCGCTTCCGACGCCACGGGTTTGCCGACTGCTAGCGCCGACGTCGTGTTCCAGCGGGCGCTGATCCATCATCTGAGGGAGTACATGGATACCTTCCGCGAAGCGGCGCGCCTGCTGGCGCCAGGCGGAATGCTGCTGGTGCAGGATCGCACGGTCGATGACGTGAGTCTTCCCGGTTCGCCCCGGCACATACGCGGCTACTTCTTCGAATGCTTCCCGCGCCTGTCCGCCTTCGAATCCGGCCGGCGCCCCGCCGACGCCCGCGTTCGCGTCGCATTGGACGAAGCGGGCTTCGTCAACACCGAATCGCGCACCTGGTGGGAGATACGCAAAACCTATGACGACTTCGAGTCCCTGGCCAGCGATCTACGCGCGCGTACCGGACGATCCATCCTGCATGAATTGAGCGACGACGAACTCGAACAACTGATCGCCTTCATCCACGAACGCCTGCCCGCGGGCGAGCGGATCGTCGAACAGGACAGATGGACCCTGTGGTCGGCGACCAAGCCGGCTGCTAGCGGAAGCCAACAGGGATAAACGCTTCACAACAGGTTTGGATCGACCTTAGGGATCTGGGGCGCGACTTTTAGTAGACGTCCGGCTTGGCCGATCACAAATTGCGCGATCCGTCGCACCATAACTCGTTCGGCATCCGTGTAAACCTCGCTTTCGGCTAGGACTGGTGCCAATTCCTGTGCTCGCCGCGCCATCCGAGTGAGCTCGCGCGCCACCAGCATCGCCTGCATGCCCGTGCGGTGCGCAAAATCAGCCAAGTCGTATGGTGTTACGGCTTCACAGTGAAATTCGTCGCCGTACCCCATGGCCATTTCCTGTTCGACTGCTTGGCCATAGGCATGAACGCAGACCAGATCGTAGAGCTTTGCCGGCGAAAGTCCGGCGTCATTCAAGAAGAATGAAAGATTCTTGCCGTGCGCGTCGCTGTTCCCTATCAGCAACTGCAGAATCGCCCAGCGCAGGAAGAACAAACGAGTAATCACCGGACTCGCGAAGCTTTTCGCTAAAGCGAACAGCTTCTCAAAGCTCACGCCATCCCGGATATGCTTGACGTGTTCAGTACTGCCCATATTGCGTTCGTACTTGAGTGCGACCGGCAAGTCCAATGCCTGACAGGCGTCGATAACATGCAGACGGCGTACGGCGGCAACGAGTTGGCCGTTTTCCGCTAGCTTTACCTTCCGGTCAAACCGCTCGATGAGAAGAATGGGATCTGGAATGCGCCGGATCCGAACAGGTGCAGCCGGCAGCCCCATGCGAAAGGCGAGTGTCATGCAGAAGTGCTCATTGGCCACCATGAATGGCGTGGCAGGATTGTGCGCTTCTGGCTTGAGGATGTGGGTGGATGCCAAGGGAGCTTCGGCCAAGTTGATCCGATCGCCGTCAAGCAGTACTTGCAGCTTGTCCTGGAAGCCCGCTACCGACAGTCGCACCCTGCCGTCCCAGATAGGGAAAGGGACTCGATCTCGCTCACGGATGCGGTTGCTCAACTCTTCGTCACTGATCGGCCGTCGTGATGCTTGGCGAGCGTCCTCCGAGGGTTGCACTTCTTCCGATACGAAGCTCAAAGCCCCAACGGGCTCTCTGCCCAGTAGATTGACCAAGCCGAAAATATTATTTTTGGATATCTGGTGGAAGGCGGAAGCGACGTCCAGGGCGCGACCTTCCGGCAGTAAATTCTGCAAGAACCGGGCAATCACACCAGATGCAGCGGGTTGTCCCTTTAGAGGAATGTGCGGTGACAGCGGGAAAGGCCGTGGACTAGCCAGCCAGTCTGGGTCGTAGTCGAATTCATATCGATCTTCAGCAGAGTCGAAAGCCAGGCTTCCAACGTGGCCTTGCGGTGCGAGAACGGCTAGCACGTGACGGGCCATCACATGGCGTCCTTCTCGCCATCGTCCTGCTCAAATGCGCGCAGTGCTACGTTTGCCAACGACTTATCCAAGACGAACAAGGTCAAGCCAAAACCTTCAGCCACCGCCATCAGTTTGTCGGTACCGACGGGACGGCCGTTTTCCAGCCTCGACAGGGTGTCCTTGGAGACGCCGATAAGTGCGGCGGCGTCGTCGATGCGTAGCATCGAGTGCGCTCGCCGATTTCGGATGAGCTGGCCTAGGGATTGAAGATCCGCAGCGACTGGACTTTGTTCCTCAATAGGTTTCGGAAGGGCTCGTGCCATAGTTCTGATATTCCAGGAATAAATGGCACTATACACCCAATATGGCTAGTTGTTCCGGTTTTATGAGAACTATCGGGAAAACGCAGTCGGTCCGGGTATTAATCCTGGAATGTCAGAACTATGTGACCCCTCGCGCTGGCGGGTCGAACACGGGGCTATGACGCCCTCCTCAGAAGCTCCATGGATGAGCACGGTAAGGCGAGGAAGGCCCTTAAGCTGTCGTCGCGGCGTTTTCTTCGAGATGATGCGCGGCCACCGCGCGTTGGAAGCCGCTTTCCACGTGCTGCCGCATGGCCTTGGCGGCGATGTCGGGGTCTCGGGTGGCGAGCGCATCCAGGATGGCGCGGTGTTCCGCGTGGGATGCCGAGGAGCTGCCCGCCAGTGAGAACCCACGCCTGCGCAGCAGGTGGATGCGGTTCACGACCTGCCGGTACAGGCCGAGCAGGGTGGCGTTGCCCGTCATTTCCACCAGCCGGTCGTGGAACGCCAGGTTCAATTCGAAATACCGGTTCACGCCATCGCGCGACGAGGTGCTTTCCAGTTCGGTCAGCATGGCGCCCAGTTCCGCCAGTTGTGCGTCGGTGATCCTGGGCGCCAGGCGGCGGCCGACCATTTCGTCCATGCCGGCGCGGACGTCGTACAGCTCGGCGGCTTCTTCGTCGGACAGGTCGCGGATGAAGACGCCGCGGTTTTTCTCCAGGCGGACCAGTCCGGCTTCTTCCAGCGCGCGAAAGGCCTCACGCAAGGGGCTGCGGCTGACGCCCAGGCGTTGCGAGAGTTCGCTTTCGTTCAGCCGCGATCCCACCGTCAGTTCGCCCGACTTGATGCCGCGCAGGAGTTCTTCCTGCACCAGGCCGGACAGGGTCATGGAGCGCAACAGGTCGAACGGCGACGCGGCGGTGGAGGACATGGAAGGTGCAACCTTGAGATGACAGACGACTGCGCGGGCGCCGGGAGCTGCGCGGACACCTGCGCCAATATCACGCACCAACTTCAGCGGCCGGTAAGCATAACAAAAGTACTGTATCCCGCAGATTGTCGAATCGTCGACAATCTGTAGGATGCAATCAACCCGAGGTGTTTGGCAAGTACCGGACATCCGTGGAGTCGAGACAAATGGCCGCTATCAAGGCGAAAGTATTCCGTGGCACGCCCGGCAAGGTGTTCATCCTGCTGTGCGCCATGTACTTCATCGAGTACGTGGACCGCGTGAACCTGTCGGTGGCGGCGCCGCTGATCAAGCAGGAGTTCGGGCTGAGCAATACCAGGCTGGGCGTCGCGCTGGCGGCGTTCGGCTATTGCTATGCCATCTTCCAGATCATCTGCGGCTATCTGGGCGATCGACTGGGACCGCGCCGCATGCTGGCGGTGTCGGGGCTGGTCTGGGCACTGGGTACGCTGGTGACCGGCTTCGCGACGGGACTCGGCGGCTTGATCGTCGCGCGCCTGCTCGTCGGAACGGGCGAGGGCGGCACAATCCCCGTCGCCACGCGGGCGATGAGCAACTGGGTGCCCACCAGCCGGCGCGGCTTCGCGCAGGGCTTCACGCATTCCGCATCGCGCGCGGCGGCGGCGCTGACGCCGCCGCTCGTGGTCTTCATGATTCCCTTCGTCGGCTGGCGCGGATCGTTCATGGTGATGGGCGTGGTCAGCCTGATCTGGGTCGCGCTGTGGTACGGCTATTTCCGCGACGACCCGCGCGACCATCGCGCGATCACCCAGGAAGAACTGGCGGCGCTGCCGGCTTATAGCGACGCGGCGCGCGGGCAGGACGGCACGCGGCAAGCCGTGCCCTGGCTGGCGCTGCTGCGACGCATACTGCCGGTCACCATCGTGTTCTTCGCGCACGCATGGGCGCTGTGGATGTACCTGAGCTGGCTGCCCAGCTTCTTCGTCTCGCACTTCCACATCAATCTGGAGCATTCCGCGTTCTATACCGGGGCGGTGTTCCTGGCGGCGGTGATCGGCAACACCGCCGGCGGCATGCTGACGGACAGCCTCTACACGCGCACGGGCAAGCTGAACGCCTCGCGGCGCAACGTGGTGATCCTCGGTTTCGGTGGCTCCATCCTGTTCATGTCGGGCGTGCTGTTCGTGCACGACGAAACCATCGTCGCGCTGTGCCTGGCGGCCGCGCTGTTCTTCCTGGAGTTGAGCGCGGGACCGGTGTTCGCGACACCGATGGACGTGGCGCCCGCCTACGCGGGCGTGGCGACCGGTTTCGTGAGCACGGCCGCGGGGCTCGCGGCGGTGATTTCGCCCATCACCTTCGGCTACATCGTCGACGTTACGGGTAGCTATACATCGCCTTTCGTGGTGTCGATCGCCATCCTGGTGGTCGGCATCGTGATGTCTTTCTGGATGCGGCCGGACAAGGTACTGCAGGTGCCGGCGGCCAAACCCAAGGCCCCCAGGCCGGGCGCGCCAGTGATGGAATTCAGGAGCACAGCGCATGAGTGAAGCAGTGGACCGCCCCTTGGCGGGACAGGTGGCGATCGTGACGGGCGCGGCCCGCAATATCGGCCGCGCGATCGCGGTCGAGCTGGCCAGGCAGGGCGCGGACGTGGTGGTTAACGCGCAACGGTCCGCCGCCGAAGTCGAAGAGACCGCGTCGCTGATCCGGCAAGCGGGCGCGCAAGCCCTGGTGCATCTGGCGGATATCTCCAATCCGGACGGTGCGCAGGGCCTGATCGATGTCGCCGTCGACTGCTTCGGACGGATCGACATCCTGGTCAACAACGCCGCGATTCGCCGCGAATCGCCGTTCGACGAGCTCGACTGGCGGCAATGGCGCGAGGTGACGGGCGTGATCCTGGACGGCGCGTATCTTTGCGCGCATGCCGCCGCGCCGTACATACGGCGGTCTCCGGCGGGTGCCATCGTCAACATCGGCGGCATGTCCGCGCATGGCGGATCGAGCGGGCGCGCCCACGTCATCGCCGCGAAGATGGGCCTGGTCGGCCTGACGCGCGCGCTCGCGCATGACATGAGCGGCGACGGCGTGACGGTGAATTGCGTGGTGCCGGGACTGATCGATACGGCGCGAGGGCACTCCGCGCAGGGGACGCCGGCGCACCACGCCAGGCACACGACCTTGCTGGGACGTCGCGGTACGTCGCAGGAGGTGGCCGACCTGGTGGCGTTCCTGTGCGGACCGAAAACCCGGTACCTGACGGGGCAGACGATGCATGCGAATGGCGGGGCGTATCTGGGTGGCTGAGGCTGAATGCACACCCGTACCGGGTACCTGATGGCGTGGTGCGAACGCTGCCCGGACAAAACAAGAATTTCCCTGGAGACCGAATGAAACCGACAAGCACAACCTCGCGCATCGCAGCGCGCGCGGCCGGCCTGGCCGTGGGGATCGCCATGGCGCTGGGCCCGGGCATGCAGGCCGCTCACGCCCAAACCGGCTACCCTGATCACAAGGTCCGCGTGATCGCGCCGCAAGGCGCGGGCGGCGGGGTGGACGTGGTGGGGCGCCTGCTGATGGAACAGCTGTCCCAACGGCTGGGCCAGTCCTTCTATATCGAGAACCAGGGTGGCGCGGGCGGCATCATCGGCGCGTCGGATACGGCGCGCGCGAAGCCGGACGGCTATACGTTGATGATCGCCTACGTCGCCACCCATGGCACCAATCCGGCGGTGCGCAAGACGCCCTATGACGCGGTGAAAAGCTTCACGCCCATCGCCATGATAGGCGGCACCGCCAACATGCTGCTGGTCGGCCAGCACCTGGACGTGAAGACCTTGAAGGACTTCGTGGCCTACGCCAAACAGAATCCGGACAAGCTCAGCTACGGTACGTCGGGCAACGGCACCTTGAACCACCTTGCCATGGAGCAGTTCAAGCACGTGGCGGGCTTCAATGACCTGTCGGTGCCGTACAAAAGCATGAGCGAGGCGCTGACCGATGTCATCGGCGGCCGCGTGCAGACGGTGTTCCCCGGCGTCGCGGCGGGACTGCCCGCGGTGAAGTCGGGCCGCGTCACGCCGCTGGCGGTGACGGGTGAAAAGCGCCAGGCCGTGCTGCCCGACGTCCCGACGTTCCAGGAACTGGGGTATCCGTCCATGCAGGCGCTGACGTGGTATGGCGTGGTCGGACCGGCCAAGATGCCGCAGGCCATCACCGACAAGCTCAACACGACGATCAACGACATCCTGAAATCGCCGGATTTTCAGCGAAAACTGGAGCAGATCGGTATCGAACCCATGCCCATGACGCCGCCGCAGTTCGGCGATTACATCGCCAGGGAAGTGCGCACCTGGACCCAGGTGGCGCACGACAGCAAGATCAGCATCGATTGACACAGGAAAGACCATGTCCAAGGAAAGCAGGAACCCCGAAGTCTCGATATCGCAACGCCTGGCGCGTGGCATCCTGGCGGCGGAGCCGCAGAAGACCGCCGGCGCGCGTGAGGTCGGCCGGCGCATGTTGCTGGATATCGTCGGCATCTGCATCGCCGCGCGCGACCAGAACTATGTCGAGGCCGCCATGGCCGCGATCGACGGCGACGGACCCTGCACGGTACTGGGCCACGGGCGCCGCATGGGCGCGGAAGGCGCGGCCTTCGTCAACGGCATCGCCGCGCATGGCGAGGATTTCGACGATACCTTCGAGGGCGGGCCCGTGCATGCCGGCGTGGTGATCGTGCCGGCCTTGCTGGCGGCCGCCGAACGCCACGGGCTTTCCGGGCAGGACTTCCTGCGCGGCCTGGCGGTGGGATCGGAACTGATGTGCCGCCTGTGCGCGGTGGCGCCGACCAAGGTGCACAAGGCGGGTTTTCACCCGACGGCGGTGTTCGGCGTGATGGGCGCGGTGGCCGGCATCGGCGCGGCCTTGCGGCTGACGGAACAGCAGCTGGTCGATGCCTTCGGCATCGCGGGCAGCATGGCGTCGGGGATCATCGAATACCTGTCCGATGGATCGTGGACCAAGCGCATGCATCCCGGCTGGGCGGCGCAATCGGGCTATCGGGCGGTGCGGCTGGCGCTGGAAGGCTTCAAGGGCCCGCGCACCGTTTTCGAGGGCACGCATGGCTTGTTCCACGGCTTCGCCAATACGCTGGACGGCGACTTCGACGCGATGATGGCGGATTTCGGCCGGAAGTGGATCTGGGAAACCATCGCGTTCAAGCCTTACGCCTGCGGCACCATGTGCCATCCCTACATCGATTGCGCGCGTGAATTCGGCAAGCTGGGCGTCGATCCCGCGTCCATCGCCAGCATCGAATGCGAAGCCGCCGAAGGCGTGCTGCACCGCCTGTGGGAACCGCTGGACCAGAAGCGCTCGCCGCCGAACGGCTACGCCGCCAAGTTCAGCGTGCCCTATGCGATCGCGGTGGCGATCGTGCGGGGCGACGCGGGGCTGCGCGAATACGACGACGTGATCGTCAAGGACGCCGCCATCCTGGGCGTGGCGTCCAAGGTGTCCTATGTGGTGGATCCGCAGAATCCCTATCCCAGGCAGTTCACCGGGCACGTGCGCGTCAAGCTCACGGACGGCAAGGTGCACGAGTTCCGGCAGGGCTACTTCAAGGGCGGCGCGGAACATCCGCTCAGCGATGAGGACCTGACGCGCAAGTTCCAGGCGAACTGCGCCTATGGCGGGCTGGCGGAGGCGGATGCGCGCGCGCTGCTGGCGCATATCGACGGCGCCTTCGAGCGGCCCACGGTGGATTTTGCGCCAGCGAGGCGCTAGTCCGTCCCGGTCGTCCCGGCCGTCCCAGCCGCCATGCGCATGATGGCCGTCGACGACGCCGACGTCACGCGTCGGGCATACGCAGCGAGCGGTCCAGCCCACGCATCAGCGGCAGGATGCCATCGATGCGCGGGCAGCGGATGCCGGCTTCGCGGGCGAAGGCCTGCAGTTGCCCCAGGATGGCTTCCACTTCGGTGGGGCGGCCGGCCAGCGCGTCCTGCAGCATGGATGGCCGCGTGCCGCCTGTCGGGGCGCTGGCGCCGTTCCCGCCGTTGGGGCGGCGGCGCAGCGCCGTGTGCGCCTTTTCGGCCTGGTCGGCGACATCGCTGCCTTGCGCCGCCGCGATCTCGACCAGTTCTTCGATGATGCCATCGCCGATGGCCAGCAGCTCGGGATCCACGGACAGGTAGCTGGAGGGCAGGCGCGTCAGGGCGCACAAGGGGTTCAGGGCCGCGTTCAGCATCAGCTTGGCCCAGACCTCGCGGCGCAGGTCGAGCGAGGCTTCGCCGCCCAGGCCGGCCTGCGTCATGAAGTCCACCGTGGCGCGCAGGCGCGTGCTATCCGAGTTGTCGGGCTCGCCCACGAGCCAACGGTTCGGGCCGGTGTGGCGCACCACGCCCGGCTCGATGACCTCATTGGGTGCGTACACCACGCAGCCCAGCACGCGTTGCGGCGTCAGCGTGTTCCACAGTGCGCCGTCCGGGTCCAGCAGGGGCAGGGGGCCCGGATGGGGCTGGCCGTGTTTCCACCACCACGTCAGGCCGTTGGTAACGAACACGGCATGGCCTTCGGGCTTGAGCAGGGCCGCGATCGCCCCGGCCGTGGCGGGCAGGGCATAGGCTTTCAGCGTGACGAAGACGATGTCCTGCGGCGGCAGGTCCGCCGGCCGTTCGACCGCCTGCGCCGGGCGTCCGAAGACATCGCTGCCATTGGAAATCACACGCAGGCCATGCTGCCGGATCGCCGCCAGTTGCGCACCGCGGGCGATCACCGATACATTCGTCTGGTCGCCGGCCGCCGACTTGGCCGCTGAATGGGCAGCCAGATGAGCCGCCATGAATCCGCCTATGGCGCCAGCGCCGAATACGCAAACATCCATCACTGCTGCTCCCGGCGCGTGCCGCGCGGTGGTTGACGAAGGAGGGCGACGCGGCCTGTGGACGACGGCAGGACCGGATGCCCGACGCCTGCGCCAGCCGCGAGCTGCGCAGCATAGCACCGCCTTGTGCAGGACAGGTCAGATCCAGTGGAGATGCAATGGACCGCCTCATCACCTCGGCCGCCCGCGCGCTGGCGGGCGGCGACGCGCTGGGCGCGCTGAACTGCGTGGCCTTGCGGGAAGACCCGCAGGCGCTGGCGCTGCGCGGCATCGCCATGGCGCAGCTGACGGAGTTCGCGCGGGCCCGGCCGCTGCTGCGGCGGGCGGCCCGCGGCTTCGGCGCGCGCAACGCCCTGGCTCGCGCGCGCTGCGTGGTCGCGGAAGCGGAGATCGCACTGGTGTCGCGTGACCTGGCCTGGCCGGATAAGCCCCTGCATGCCGCGCTCGCCGTGCTTGAAGCCAGCGGCGACCGCATGAATGCCGCGCATGCGCGGCACCTGCATGTGCGCCATCTGCTGCTGCTGGGCAGGCTGGGCGATGCGGAGCAAGCCATTGCGGCCATCGATACCGCGGCCATGACCCCGGCATCGCGGGCGGCCCACGAACTCGCCGTCGCCGGCATCGCCATGCGCCGGCTGCGCGCGGCGACGGCGCGCGAGGCGCTGGCGCGGGCCGAACGCGCCGCGCGCAACGCCGGCATTCCCGCCTTGGCGGCGGAGGTGGAAACGGTGGCCCGCGTGCTGGAAGCGCCGGCCGCGCGCCTGCTTGTCCGTGATGGCGAGCGCCTGTTGCGCCTGGAGGAAGTCGAGGCGCTGCTGCGGTCGTCCACCTTCGTGGTCGACGCCTGCCGCCACGCCGTGGTGGAGGGCAACGTGACGGTGCCCTTGGCCACGCGGCCCGTGTTGTTCGCGCTGGCGCGGCTGTTGGCCCAGGCGTGGCCCGGCGATGTCTCGCGCGACGTGCTGATCGAACATGCGTTTCGTACGCGGCACGGCGACGATACGCATCGCGTGCGTCTGCGCGTGGAGATCGGCCGGCTGCGCAAGGCGCTGCGGGGCCTGGCCGACATCGACGCCACGCCGCGCGGCTTCGCGCTGGTCCCACGCGCGGGGCGGGAGGCCGCGGTGCTGGCGCATCCCGTCGACGAGCCACACGCGGCCTTGCTCGCCCTGCTGTCGGACGGCGAGTCCTGGTCCAGCTCGGCCTTGGCGATGGCGCTGGGCACCAGCCAGCGCACGGTGCAGCGCGCCCTGGAAGTGCTGGCGGCGCGCGGCCAGACCCAGTGCGCCGGCCAGGGCCGCGCGCGCCGCTGGATGGCGCCGCCGCCGCCCGGTTGCACGACAACCTTGTTACTCCCGTACCCCTTGCTGCCTGACTAGGATGAAGGCTCGCAAACACGGATGGACTTCGACAAGGACTCGACCCATGAACAAGCCAGCAGAAATCATTCGCGAACTTGGACCTTTTCCCGGGGTGTCGGCCGTGCACGGCCTGACCTTCGACGGGCGGCACGTATGGTTCGCCTCGGGCGACCGGCTGAATTGCGTGGACGGCGAAAGCGGCGCGACGCTGCGTACGATCGCGATGGAAGCCAATGCCGGGACGGCGTTCGACGGCAAGCACATCTACCAGATCGCCGGCGAACGCATCCAGAAAGTCGATCCCCGGACTGGCCAGGTCACCGGGTCCATACCCACGCCGGCCACGGGTTGTTCCGGCATGGCCTGGGCCGAAGGCTTCCTGTGGGTGGCCCAGTACCGCGAACGCAAGATCCACCAGGTCGACCCCGCGACCGGCGAGGTCCTGCGCAGCATCGAATCCAATCGCTTCGTCACCGGCATCACCTGGGTGGATGGCGAACTGTGGCATGGCACCTGGGAAGACGACGCCAGCGAAATCCGCCAGATCTGTCCGGAAACCGGCAAAGTGATCCAGCAGCTGGACATGCCGGCCGGCATCCACATATCCGGCATGGAATCCAACGGCCGCGACCTGCTTTTCTGCGGCGGCGGCCCCACCGGCAAGATCCGCGTCGTCCGCCGGCCGGTTCGATAGGTTGCGGGACTTTGCCGAGGCCCATCCAGGCTTGAAAGGCGCTGGAGATGGCTGGCCCTTCTTTCGACAAAGCGGATCTTTTTCGCGAGGCCATCCAGACTTTCGTACGCCTGCAGGCAGCCAAGCGATTGGCTGCATTGGGCGGAAAGCTGCCTTCCATGCAAGACATTCCCAGGCGCACCACGGAATCTGGCAAGTGAAGGGAGTCTTGGTCGATACCTCGGTGTGGGTGCAGCATTTCCGCGCGTCCGATGACGCGCTCGTTCGACTGCTCAGTCTGGACCTTGCCATGACGCATCCCATGGTGATGGCCGAGCTGGCGTGCGGCACGCCCCCGGCTCCACGCACCGAGGCCCTGAGTCATCTGGGCCTGCTGCGACAGACGCAGCAGGCAACCCTGCCCGAGGTCGTGGACTTCATCGAAAACGAAAAGTTGTATGGATTGGGATACGGGCTGGTAGATCTGGTTCTGCTGGCGTCCACCTTGATTACTCCAGATGCCGAATTGTGGACATATGACAAACGCTTGTCCGCATTGTGCGAGCGATTCGGCATCATGCATCGTCAGCCGAGGTAAACTTCCGCCATTCCTGCCTAGCCCGATCACGCGCACACATGCACGTACGCATTCCCGGCCTATCCGCCGTTTCCGCTTTCCGACGAATCACTCGACGCCGACGTTGAGTGGTTTCTCGCTGTCCGGTCGCTGATCATCGAATATCCAGCGATCAACCTTGAAGGCCACGACATCCCTCGTGGCCTTTTTTGTTTTCGAGTGCGCTTCCCGGCGCGGCCAAGGGTGATGTCTCCGGCCTTCGCTTTCACGCTGAAGGAGCGCAAGCATGCATCACCCTGACTTTCATATCCGGCCTTACCAGGATGCCGACGAAGCGGCCGTCATCCAGCTTTGGCAGGCCTGCGGACTGACGCGGCCCTGGAACGATCCGCGCAAGGACATCCAGCGCAAGCTGACGGTGCAGGCGGAATGGTTTCTGGTCGGTCTTGAAGGCAGCCGCGTCGTGGCGTCGATGATGGCCGGTTACGACGGCCATCGGGGCTGGATCAACTACCTGTCCGTCGACCCCGCCTGCCGCAAGCGCGGTTACGGCAAGGCACTGGTCGAGGCGGCCGAACAGCGGTTCATCGCCGCCGGTTGCCCGAAGATCAATCTGCTCATACGCGGCGACAACGTCCAGGTCCAGGATTTCTATCGCGGCCTGGGTTTCACGCTGGATGACGTGGTCAGCTACGGCAAGCGCCTGATCCCCGACACGCAGGAGCAGGCGCAAGGCTGAGGGCGGCCGCGCTACGCTGCCGCGGGCGCGCTCACGCGACCTGTACTTCCTGGGCGGCCTGCCGGTGTTCCCGCAGCATGGCGGCGAAGGCATCCAAGGCGCGCGAGGCGGTGTCCCGGCGCCAGACCAGCCAGGTCTGCAGCACCGAGAACCTGCCGTGCATGGGCCAGGCCGCCACCGACAGATATCCAGGCATGCTTTCCAGCATGGCCCTGGGGATGACGGCCAGGCCGCCGCCGGCGCTGACGCAGGCCAGCATGGTGTGGTACGACTCGATCTCGCGCACCTTGCCGGGGATGGCCTTGTCCTCGGCGAACCATTTCTCGAAGTGGTGGCGGTAAGAGCAGTTGTCGCGGAACACGTAGATGGTGTCCCCGGCCGCATCGCGCCCGCGCCGTACCGGCGCGTGCTGCGCCGGGGCGATGATGACCATTTCCTCGTCGAAGACCGGGATGCCGTCGATGGCGGGGTGCTTGATCGGACCGTCGACGAAGGCGGCGACCAGGCGGCCTTCCAGCACGCCGTCGATCATCGAACCGGACGGGCCTGTCGAGAGCTCCAGCTCGACGTCCGGATGGCGGGCGTTGAAGCGGGCGAGTATGCCCGGGATGCGGACCGCGGCGGTGCTTTCCAGCGAACCCAGGGGGAAGCTGCCGGCGGGTTCTTCGCCCGATACCGCGCTGCGTGCCTGGTCGACCAGGCTGAGGATGTTCTTCGCGTAGCCCAGGAAGTTGCGGCCTGTCGCCGACAGCCGCAGCCGGTTGTTTTCCCGGATGAACAGGTCCACCCCGAGGTCGGCTTCCAGCTGCTTGAGCCGGGTGGTCAGGTTGGACGGCACCCGGTGTATCTGTTCCGCCGCGGCGGCGATGCTCTGATGCTGCGCGACCGCGCAGAAGATTTCCAGCTGTACGAGATCCATGGCTCTTCCTGCGGGCGACGTCGCCCTGGCGTCCGCCTGCACTATATCCCGATCCTCTCGAAACGAGATCGTTTTGTTCATGAATATTCAGTTTTTGAGAGTCTTCCGCCGTCGTATCCTGGCGGGCGTCTATTGCTGATTCCAGGATGCCCTCGATGTCGAACCCCACGCATGCCATTTCCATCAACCCTGCCACCGGAGAAGAAATCGGCGCCTACCCCTACGACACGCAGGCCGTCCTGCATGCCGTGCTGGACCGCGCGGCAGCCGCCTTCGGCACATGGCGCCTGACGTCGGCGGCCGATCGCTGCGCGATGCTGAAGCGCCTGGGCGAAGCGCTGCGGGCGGACATCGATCGCCTCGCCGGCATGATTACGGCGGAAATGGGCAAGCCCATCGCGCAGGCCAGGGGCGAGATCGAAAAGTGCGCCGCCACCTGCGCCTGGTACGCCGAAAACGGCGCCCGCATGGTCGCCCCCGAACCCACCAGCGTGGAGAACGACGCGGCGTGGATCGAATTCCGGCCGCTCGGGACCGTGCTGGCGGTGATGCCCTGGAATTTTCCCATCTGGCAGGTCATACGCAGCGTGGTGCCGGCCCTGGTCTCGGGCAATACCTATGTCCTGAAGCACGCGCCCAACGTAATGGGCAGCGCCTACCTGTTGCGCGAGGCATGCGCCCGCGCAGGACTGCCGGATGGCGTGTTCCAGGTGGCCAATCTGTCCAACGACCTGGTATCCGAGGCGATCGCGGACGACCGCATCGCCGCCGTCACGCTGACCGGGAGCGTCAGGGCGGGCGCCGCGATCGGCGCGCAAGCCGGCCAGGCGCTGAAGAAATGCGTGCTCGAACTGGGAGGCTCCGATCCCTTCATCGTGCTGCCGGATGCCGACCTGGGCGAGGCCGTGCGGGCCGCCGTCCTGGGGCGGTTCCAGAACACCGGGCAGGTCTGCGCCGCGGCCAAGCGCTTCATCGTCCATCGCGACGTGGCCGATGCGTTCACCGAACGCTTCATCGCGGGCGCCAAGGCCCTGGTCGTGGGGTCGCCCGCCGACGCTGCCACCTACATCGGCCCGATGGCGCGCTTCGATCTGCGCGACGAACTTCACAACCAGGTGCAACGCTCGATACGGGAGGGCGCCGAGCTGCTCCTGGGCGGCCGCAAACTGGACGGGCCGGGCAACTTCTACGAGCCTACCGTGCTGGCCAATGTGACGGCCGGCATGACGTCATTCCGCGAAGAAATGTTTGGCCCGGTGGCGTCGATCATCCGCGCCGACGACGCGGATCACGCCTTGGCCCTGGCCAACGACAGCCAGTTCGGCCTGACGGCGACGGTCTATGCGGGCGACCCGCAACTGGCTCGCCGGCTGGCCGCCAGGCTGGAGGTCGGCGGCATATTCATCAACGGCTATAGCGCGAGCGATCCCCGGTTGGCCTTTGGCGGCGTCAAGAAGAGCGGCTTCGGCCGCGAGCTGTCGCACTTCGGCGTCCGTGAATTCTGCAATGTGCAGACGGTCTGGCTGGACCGGAAGTAACCGCTGCCTTTCCGCCCGGCTTCGGACTTTTGGGCAGGAATTGCGTGGAAATTGACAGTCCGGAAGGTCTGCCGGGCGGCATAATTCCGTCCAATGATCAACGTCACCGGAAGCGATCCGCGCAATGTCCCGCGCCCAAAGGCTGCTCGACCTTCTGCAGATCCTGCGCAGCCACCGTTACCCGGTGAGCGGCGCGCTCCTGGCCGGACAATTGGGCATCAGCCTGCGCACCCTGTATCGCGATATCGCGCTGCTGCAGGAGCAGGGGGCGCATATCGAAGGCGAGGCCGGCGTGGGCTATGTGCTGCGGCCGGGCTTCCTGTTGCCGCCCCTGATGTTTTCCGAAGAGGAAATCCAGGCCCTGGCGCTGGGATCGCGCTGGGTGTGGGAGCATGCCGACAACCAGCTGGGACAGGCGGCGCGCAACGCCCTGGCGAAGATCGCGGCGGTGCTGCCGGCCGACCTGCGGCACGATTTCGACGACGGGACGCTGTTCGTGGTGCCCGGCGAGCAGGTGGCGGATACGGCCGACGTTGCGCTGATCCGCGAGTCCATCCGGCGCGAGCGCAAGCTGCGCATCGAGTACCGGGACGAGCACGCGGCCGAAACGGCGCGCGTGATCTGGCCCTTCGCGCTGGGGTTCTTCGATCGGGTGCGCATCGTGGCCGCATGGTGCGAGCTGCGTCAGGGCTTCCGGCATTTTCGCACCGACCGCATCGTGGCCCTGGCGGCCCCGGGCGACCGGTATCCGGAGCGGCGGCAGTCGCTCTTGAAGACCTGGCGGCAGATGATGTCCACCGCCAGTCCGGAATGACTTCCTGTTGATGTTCCGGCGGCGCCGATCGCGTCGCGGGTCTCGATGATGCAGCCAACGCTGCTGACAAATTCTGACAGTATGGCCGGATAGGCTATCGCACCGCGCCGGCAAGCGAAGGCGCTGCGTATGGCTGCCGTTCGGCCGATGAAACGAGGAAAGCGCTATGCCACATCCTAACTACGTTCTGCTTTTCGTCGAAAATCCCATCATCAGCGCGGCATTCTATGCGTCGCTGCTGGATTGCAAGCCGGTGGAGGCGACGCCGTCCTTCGCGCTGTTCGAATTGTCGTCCGGCGTGCGCCTGGGCCTGTGGTCGCGGCGCGATGCCGAGCCCATGGTGATTTCGCGCGGCGGCGGGTGCGAGCTGGGGATACCCGTGGACGACGACAAGGCGCTGCATGCCATGTACGCCAGCTGGAAGGAACGCGGCCTGGCCATCGTGCAGCCGCCTACCGATATGGATTTCGGGCGCACCTTCGTGGCGCTGGATCCGGACGGCCACCGGCTGCGGGTGTTCCGACTCGGCGCGACCAGCATCAGGCGCGTCGAGGACGAGGCCATCGCCGCGTGATCGCGGCGCGGCCCCGGGTGGCCCGGGGTGGCCGAAAGACGCCGCCGGTCAGGCGTGGCCGGCTAGGCCTGACCCATCAAGCCGTGAGCAAAGGCGCGTTGGCGGCCTGCAGCCCATACGAGTCGGTATAGGCCGACTCGGCTTCCTCATCGGACATCGCTTCATGCACGCGCATCGCTTCCGCGCTGTCGTACAGCCTGAATGCGCCGATCGCTTCCAGCAACTGCGCGGCCTGGCTCTGCAGCGAGGCCGACGCGGCGGCGGCGGTGCCCACCAGCGCGGCATTCTGCCCGGTCAACTGATCGATCTCCGCCACGGCCGCATTCACTTCATCGATGCCGGCGCGCTGGGTCTGGCTGGCCTGGCCGATCTCCGCGACGATGGTGGCGACGCGCTGGACGCTTTCGACCATCTCGCCCATGACCGCGGCGGCATCGTCGGCCTTGCGCGCGCCGTTGTCGGTCTTGTCCAATGACGCGGTGATCAGCCCGCGGATATCCTTCGCGGCGGTCGCGCTGCGCTGAGCCAGCGCGCGCACTTCGGATGCCACCACGGCAAAGCCGCGGCCGCTTTCGCCGGCCCGCGCCGCTTCCACCGCGGCGTTCAGGGCCAGGATGTTGGTCTGGAAGGCGATGCTGTCGATCAGCCCGGTGATCTCGGAAATCTTCTGCGCTTCCTGGCGGATCTCGCCCATGACGCCGGCCACTTCGGTCACCGCCTGGCTGCCGGTGCCCGCCACCTGACGGGCGGCCACCGCCAGTTGGGCGGCCGTATTCGCATTGGACGCATTGTTGTGGACGTTGTCGGCCAGCATCTGCATCGACGCCACCGTGCGTTGCAGGGAATCCGCCTGCGTGCGTGTGCGCTGTTCCAGTTCCGCATTGCCCTGCGTCAGTTCGCGCGTCGCGCCGGACATGGCCAGCGCGTTCACACGCACGTGGTTCAGGGTGCGATGGACCGCGTCCATCGTGTTCTTGAAAGCGCCGGCCAGCTCGCTGTTCAGGTCCAGGCGGCCGAAGCGCAGGTCGAACGCGCCGGCTTCGCGGCCCAGGTGCGCGCTCAGGCGGGCGAGTTCTTCCGCCGCGACCGCGTCCTTCTCCATGCGCCAGGCCAGCCAGCCCAGCGCGCCGGCCTGGACCACCAGATAGGCCGCGTGCAGGGCGACGATGCGCAGTCCCGGCTGCGTGAAGCAGGACACGCTGTAGCCCCACTGCTGCAGGAAGTTGAAGGACACATGGTGGATCGCGATGACGACCGCGGCACAGGCGATGGGCCGCCAGTCGCGATAGGCCAGCAGCAGCGACAGCAGCACGAACACGCCGAAGTGCATTTCCGCCATGCCGGAAACCAGGTGGATCTGCAGGGCGGCGAACACCATGAGCGCCGTGGCCACCGTCAGGCGCGTGAACAGCCGCGACGGCAGCCAGACGATCAGCAGCGTGGGCAGCAGTACCGCCGGCACGCCGACCGCCAGCGCGGACGTCCAGCGGCCATATTGCGGCGCCAGGCACAGGGCGATGATGAACAAGGCCCATAGCAGGGGCAGCATGGCCCGGTCGACCCGGCGGTAAGAGGCTTCGAGTAACAGAGCGGTGTCTCGCATGGGCGTGTCCTGGAAACGGCAAAACTCACGAACCCCGCAATTTAAATCAGTTTGTGAATACTTGTCGCAGAAAATTTCCCGTGCGGCGCAAATATTCAATTTTGGGATGGGAGCCCGCCCGACAACCCGCGCGGCCGAATGTAGGACTGGCGCGGTCCTCGTCTAATCGTATACGATTAGACAAACGGCAATATCGGACGAATTCATGGACTGGTTGTCTTCCCCCGTCGGGCAGGAAAGCTTCGAGGAAATCAAGAACACCTCGCTGGGCAAGCTGGTGCGCGACCGCCTGCTCAGCCAGATCCTGGCCGGCGAGTTCGAACCCGGCCAGGCGCTACGGGAGTCCGAGCTGGTGGAACGCCTGAAGGTCTCGCGCGTTCCCGTGCGCGAAGCGCTGCGCGAGCTGGAAAGCTCGGGCCTGGTGGTGTCCCGCAAGCACTCGGGCGTATACGTACGCGAGCTGACCGACGCCGAGGTCGCGGATCTCTATCAATTCCGTTCGCTGCTGGACAGCCATGCCGGCCGCATCGCGTCGCGGTTGCCCGCCGAACGCCGCCAGGCCCTGGTCCAGGCGCTGGAGCCCTGCACCGACGCCATGGACGCCGCCATCCGCGAAGCCAATCCCCAGGCCTACTACCGCGAGAACCTGCGCTTTCATTGGCTGTTCATCGAATACGCCGGCAATCGCGAGATCGCCAAGACCTACCGCGAGGTGATCCAGAAACTGCACCTGGCGCGGTTGAAGAACCTGTCGTCCGAACCGCATCGCGAGCAGTCCAACGCGGAGCACAAGCAGATCGTCAAGGCCCTGCGGGAGTCATGCACCGCGGCGCAGGCCGAGGATTGCGCGCGCCTGCTCGCCGATCACGTCATCAACGCCCACGATCGCCTGTCGGCCATGTGAGGGCGCATCGCCGCGACCGCCCGAAGAGGCTGGCGAGCGGCACAGATAAAGGGATTCCATCTCGACCCCGTGTGGAAGTTCTACCCAGAAAAAAGGAGACATACCGTGAATCGTCGTTCATTCCTGCTGGGCGCGGGCGCAAGCGCCCTGAGCCTGCCCTACGCGTCCTTCGCCGCGTCCAAGTATCCCGACCATCCCATCACCTACATCGTGCCGGTGGCGCCGGGCGGCGGCAGCGACTACGTGGGCCGCGCCACGACCGCGGCCTGGGGCAAGGACCTGGATGCCAATTTCGTGGTGGAAAACCAGAGCGGCGGCGGCGGCGTGATCGCCTGCCAGAAGACCATGCGCGCCAAGCCGGACGGCTATACGCTGATGCAGGGCTACGTCGCCACCCTGGGCACCAGCCCGGCGACGCGCAAGGTGCCCTACGACCCGATCAAGGACTTCACGGCGGTGGGCATGATAGGCGGCACGCCCAACGTACTGGTGGTGAGCGCCAAGCTGCCCATCACCAACCTGAAGGAATTCATCGCCTATGCCAAGGCGCACAGCAATATGAACTACGGGTCGGCCGGCGCCGGCTCCCTGACCCACCTGCTGATGGAGCTGCTGCAGCAGCAGGCCGGAACGAAGATGGTGCACATTGCCTACAAGGGCATCGCGCCGGCTTTCACCGACCTGCTGGGCCAGCAGACCCAGGCCATGTTCCCGGGCCTGGCCGCGGCGGTGCCGCACCTGCGCTCGGGCGCCGTGCGCGCCATCGCCCTGACCGGCGACCAGCGCAATGCCGGCTTCCCCGATGTGCCCACCTTCAAGGAACTGGGCCTGGCGGGCTTCGACGACGTGCTCCAGTGGTACGGCGTGTCGGGCCCGGCCGGCATGGATTCGGGTATCGTCCAGACCTTGAATACGTCGTTGAACAAGGTCCTGAAGGACCCGGCGCTGGCCAAGCAGCTGGATACCGAGGCCATCATTCCCATGCCCATGTCGCCCGCGCAGTTCGCGGCCTACGTCAGCAAGGATTTCGAACGCTGGTCCAAGTTGGCGAAGGCGCAGAACATCAGCCTGGATGCATGAACGCTAGCCGGCGGCCTGGCCGCCACGGATTCCCCATACCTTCAACCTAGAGAAAAGCATGGCCCTGAACACCAAGATCGATGCCGATCACAATGCCCCGCCCGTGACCCGCACCCTGGCGGAATACGTCGTCAACCATCCTTCGCGCGGCTGGAGCGACGAGGTCGACCACGAGGCCCATCGCACTTTCATGAACTGGCTGGGCTGCGCGGTCGGCGCGGCGCACCATGAAGCGGCGCTGGCCGCGCTGCACGCGGTGCAGGTGCTGAAGCCGTCGGAGCAGGCCACCATCCTGGGACGCCGCGAACGCGTGGACATCGCCAGCGCGGCCTTGATCAATGGGATCACGTCGCATACCTTCGACTTCGACGACACGCACCTCAAGACCATCATCCATCCCGCCGGGCCGGTGTGCTCGGCGGTGCTGGCGCTGGCCGAACTGACGGGGGCCAGCGGCCGCCAGATCATCGATGCCATCGTGATCGGCATCGACGTGTCTTGCCGCATCGGCAATATGGTTTACCCGCAGCACTACGATCGCGGCTGGCACATCACCGGCACCACGGGCGGGTTCGGCGCGGCGGCGGCGTGCGCGCGCCTGATGGGACTGAGCGTGGACCAGACGCAGATGGCGCTGGGCATCGCGGCGTCGCAGCCGGTGGGCCTGCGCGAGCAGTTCGGCACGATGACCAAGCCCTTCCATCCCGGCGGCGCCGCCAAGGCCGGCCTGATGTCGGCGCTGCTGGCCCGCGAAGGCTTCACGTCCAGCAAGCGCGCCATCGAAGCGCCGCGCGGGTTCGCGCAGGTGGCGTCGACCAAGTACGATTGGAACGAGATCACCGACGAGCTGGGCAAGCGGTTCGAGATTTCCTTCAATACCTACAAGCCTTTCGCCTGCGGCATCGTGATCCATCCCAGCATCGACGCGTGCGCGCAACTGCGCGGCAAGGGTGTGACGCCGGAGAACCTGGAGCGCATCGACCTGCGCGTGCACTCGCTGGTGCTGGAGCTGACCGGCAAGAAGGAACCCGCGGATGGCCTGCAGGGCAAGTTCAGCGTGTACCACGGGTGCGCGGCGGGACTGATCTTCGGCCGGGCGTCGGAAGACGAATATGCCGACGATATCGTGAACCGTCCCGACGTGGTGGACGTGCGCCGCAAGGTGGTCGCGACGGTGGACGATGCCATCGACGAGGCCAGCGTGGATGCGGTGGCGACGTTGAAGGACGGCAGCAAGGTGCATATCTTCGTCGAACACGCGATCGGTTCGCTGCAGCGGCCGATGAGCGACGCCGACCTGGAAGCCAAGTTCAGCGGCATGGCGGACCAGGTGCTCGGCGCCGAGCAGACCCGCCAACTGATCGCCGCGTGCTGGGACCTGGGCAACGCCCCCGACGTCCGCAAGGTCGCGGAACTCGGGCGAGCCAAAGCATGAGCGCGATTGCTGGCCGCCCCAAGGTCGTCGTGCTGGACGACTGGGAAAACGCCCTGCGCGAGCGGGTGGACTGGAAGGCGATCGGCGAGCGCGCCGACGTCGCAATCCACAACACCATGCTGCGCGGCGAGGCCCTGATGGCCGCGCTGCGCGGCGTGCAATGCGTGGTGCTGATCCGCGACCGCACGCCGATGCCCGCGGAGCTGTTGCGGCAGCTCCCGGACCTGCGGCACATCCTGTTCACCGGTACGCGCAACACCAAGCTCGACCTGCACGCCGCGCTGGCCCAGGACATCGTGGTCAGCCACACCGAGTGGGGCCCGTCCAAGGCCAGCACCTGCGAGATGACCTGGTCGCTGATCCTGGCCGCCGCGCGCGGCATCCCCGGGCTCAACCTCACCCCCGAGCGCTCCGCCTGGCGGGATCCGTCCCGCGTCGCCTTCCTGCCCCCGGTGCTGCATGGCCAGCGCCTGGGCCTGGTGGGACTGGGCCAGATCGGCCAGCGCGTCGCCGCGGTGGGAAAGGCGCTGGGCATGGAGGTCGTCACGTGGAGCCCCCACATGACGGCCGAACGCGCGGCCGAACACGGCGCCCTGTCCGTCAGTCTCGAAGACCTGTTGAGCACGTCGCGGGTGGTCAGCCTGCATCTCGTGCCTTCCGCGCCGACCCGGCAGCTGCTGAACCGCGAACGCCTGGCGCTGATGCGGCCGGACAGCATCCTGGTGAACACGTCGCGGGCGGACCTGATGGATACCGAAGCCCTGGTCGACGCGTTGCGCGCCGGACGTCCCGGATTCGGGGCCTTCGATGTGTTCGATGCGGAACCGCTGCCGCAAGGCCATCCCTTGCTGGGCCTGAAGAACGTGCTGCTGACGCCGCACTACGGGTTCGTCGCCGAGCCGGTATTCCAGGAGTTCGCGCGCGGCGTGCGCGGCAACCTGGACGCCTGGCTGGCGGGCGAAGCCGTGCCCAATCGCGTGACGGGGTAGCCGGCGACCCGTGGCGCCGGTGGATGGCCAGCAAAATCCCCGGCGCCGCGCTTTAATAGCCGCATGCAAATCGATTTCCTGGGCATGCAGGCCTTCCTGGCCATCGTCGAACAAGGCGGCTTCCAGCAGGCGGCGGCGCATCTGTGCCTGTCGCAGACCGCCGTCAGCCACCGCATCCGCAAGCTGGAAGCCAGCCTGGGGGTCACCCTGCTGGCCCGCACCACCCGCGACGTCACCCTGACCGACGCCGGGCGGGCGCTGCTGCCGCGCGTGCGCGGCGCCATGCGCGAGTTCGAACTTTCCTACGATGCCTTGCGGCAGCACAGCAAAACCGCGCCGCAGTGGCTGGCCTTCGGCTGCCTGCCGACCCTAGCCGCGCACCGCATCGCGCCCGCGCTGACCCGCTTCCGCGCATTGCATCCGGCCATCGCCGTCCGCGTCTTCGACAACTCCATCCAGGAGATCGCCGAACTCACCCACGCGGAGACCACGCTGTTCGGGATCTCCGTCGCCACGTCCAACCCCTACAACCTGGCGGTGGAGCCCTGGGCCGACGAGCCTTTCGTGCTGGCCTGCCGCCCGGATCATCCGCTGGCCGCGCACGACGCCATCCATTGGGACCAGCTGAAAGGCGAAACGCTGATCCGCATCAGCCTGCCCGCCGGCAACAGCACCGCCATCGATGACGCCCTGGGCGAAAGAAGACTGGCGCTGCGCTGGTCCTATGAAACCCAGCACACCGCCGTCGCCCTGAATTTCGTGCGCGCGGGCCTGGGCCTGACCGTGGTGCCTGCGCTCTCCGTCGCGCCGGGCGACGATCTGGCCACGCGGCCTTTGCTGCAGCCCAGCATCTCCCGCAAGCTGGCGGTGCTCACGCGCCGTGGCGCTGTGCTTTCCGAGCCCGCGCGGACCCTGCGCGACCTGCTGGTCGACGCGCTGCGGGCCGGCCTGCCGTCGCACGACGACCCTGGGGCCGCGCGCGGCGGATGAACCGCACGAATAAATCCTCCCAAACAATTCATTTGTTCCCTCACGACCGCATCCCTAGACTTGCTGATTGACAGCAGGCCGCCGGGCGCAGCGTTTTCGCGTCCCGATGCGCGGCACATAACGACAGGGAGACGATTCATGAACCGACATGGCGTGGGCGATATGGGCACGCTGCCTATCCTCGGGGAGCCGCAAGGGCGGACGCGGACGTTGCGTCCGGCGCGCCGCGCGCGCTGGTTCGATGCCGCGCGCGGATTGGCCGGCGGCGTGGCGCTGCTGGCGGGCCTGTTGGTGGCCGCGCCGGCCGCCAACGCCAAGTATCCCGAGCAGCCGATCCGCTTCATCATCCCCTTCGGCCCAGGCGGGCTGGCGGATATCTCCATGCGCCTGGTCGCGCAGAAGATGGGCGAGCGCTACGGCGAAAAAATCATCGTCGAGAATCGTCCGGGCGCCGGCGGCATCGTCGCCGGCACCGCGACCCTGAACGCGGCGCATGACGGCTACACGTTCATCGCCTTTTCCAACGGCACGGCCATCAGCAAGTCGCTGTTCAAGCTGCCCTACGATCCGGTACAGGACTTCACGCCCGTCTCGACGGTGGCGTATTTCGACCTGATCCTGGTGACCAAGGCCAAGGGGGCGCTGCATTCCGTCGCCGACGTGCTGGCCGAGGCAAAGAAACGGCCCATCGTGCTGGGCACCATCAACCCGGGCAGCACCCAGAACCTGTCCGCCGAACTGTTCAAGTCCACGTCGCGGCTGAACGCCTCGGTCATTCCCTTCAAGACGACCTCGGACGTGGTGTCCGCGCTGATCCGCGGCGACGTCGACGTCGCGTTCGAATCGTATGCGGCGGTGAAGGGCATCGTCGATTCCGGCCAGATCGTGCCGATCGCGGCGACCGGTACGCAGCGGTCGGCCTGGCTGCCGCAGGTCCCGACGGTGCGGGAAAGCGGCCTCGATTATGACGTGACGGGCTGGAACGCCATCTTCGCGGCGAAAGGCGTCCCGGAAGAAGCCGTCAAGGTGATGAACACGCAGTTGAACGAAGTGCTGCAAATGCCTGACGTCAAGCAGCGCTTTCGCGACCTGGGCACCGAAGCCAAGGGCAGCACGCCCGACGAGATCGGCGCGACGCTGCGCGGCGATATCGACAAGTGGGCCAAGGTGATCCAGCAGGCAGGCATACAGCGCCAGTGATCGCCGTGAAAACAGGAGTACACATGAGCAGCACGAACTACCCGCCGGAAGGCCTTCTGGTCGACACCCACGTGCACGTCTTCAAGCAGGACATGCCGCTGATCCCGAACCCGCGCCACAGCCCGACCTACAGCTTCACCGTCGAGCAGCTGACCGGCGTGATGGACCAGCATGGCGTGCGCTACGCGGTGATCGCCGCCGCCAGCCCCTGGGGCGACTACAACGACTACGTGATCGATTCGGTGCGCGGCAACAAGCGGCTGCGCGGCACCATCATCGCCGAGCCGTCGATCGAACGGATGGTGCTGGACCAGATGGATCGCGACGGTATCGTCGGCGTGCGCCTGCCCTTCATCAGCATGCCGCAACTGCCCGACCTGGACAGCTGGGACTATCGCAAATTCCTGCGCCGCCTGGTCGACCTGGACTGGCACGTGCACGTGCATATCGACGGGCCGCGGTTGCCGCTGGTGTTGCCGTATCTGGAGCGATCGGGCGTCAAGATCGTGATCGATCACATCGGGCGGCCGGACCCGGCCAAGGGCATCGATAGCGACGGTTTTCGCGCCATGGTCGCGTCGGTGGAAAAAGGCCGTACGTGGGTCAAGCTGTCGGGCGCCTATCGCCTGGGCGACTATGCCCTGGGCTGCGCGCAGGAGCTGTGCCGGCGCGTCGGCTACGAAAAAATGTTCTGGGCCAGCGACTGTCCATTCGTCGGCGGCGAGAAGGACACGGACTATCGTCGCGCCATCGATTGGCTCAAGCAGGTGATCCCCGACGACGCCGCGCGCACCCGGGTGTACGGACCCAACGCGCTGGAGTTCTATTTCACCTGAAGACGCGGAGGCAGGGCGCCGCCAGCGACCTTCAGACGTCCGCTTCCAGGCGCTCCAGCGCGGCGATGACGGTGGCATCGTCCCCGGCACGCGTGCTGAGCGCCACGTAGGCATCGGGGCGGATCAGGTACACGTGGCCGGATTCGTAGGCAGGGTCGGCCGCGGCGACGGCGGCCACGGCTAGCGCGCGCGCACCCTGCGGCAGGTCCACGGCCGGCGCGTCCACCGACAGCACCGCGAAACGCCCGGTGCCCAGCAGGCCATACAGATTGCGGATATCGCTGTTGGTATCGCGCAGGCCGACGTCGGGCGCGCGGTCGCCGGGCAGGGGCCGTTCGGCGGCGCCGCGCGGCGTCTGCGTGAGCGGGCTGGCGTCGCGATAGTGCAGGTCCATTTCCGTCAGCTGGTCGACCATGCGCTGGCGCAATCCCGGTATGCGTGACAGCGTGCCCGCCGCCAGGTTGCGCAGTTCGCGCAGGATGGGATTGCGCAGCAGGGCGATCCTGGTCATATTGCCGGCGTTGCGCAGGACCTGGTCGCCGATGGCGCTGCGCTCCACCGAATAGCTGTCCAGCAGGGGCCCGGCGGCGTGGCCATGCCAGACCATGCCCAGCTTCCATGCGAGGTTGAAGGCATCCTGCATGCCGGTGTTCATGCCCTGGCCGCCGGCAGGACTGTGCACATGGGCGGCGTCGCCGCTCAGGAAGACGCGGCCGCGCCGGTAGTCCTTGACCTTGCGTTCGTTGATGCGGAAGCCGCTCAGCCAATAGGGATCGTGGGCGTGCAGGCCCCGCGGCCCGCGCGCATCCAGCACCGCCTGTATCTGTTCGAGCGTGGGCGTGGACGGGATGGTCCCGTCCGCCGTTCCCAGGTCGGCGATGACACGAAAGCGCTTGCCGCCCATGGGGAAGGCCACCAGCACGCCGTCCGGCTTCCAGCAGATCGTCAGCTCGTCCTGCGGCAAGTCGCCGTCCAGATGCACGTCGGCCAGCAGCCAGTCGGAAGGCAGGGTCTCGCCCTCGAACTGGCTGCCCAGCGTGTGCCTGACCGTGCTGTGCGCGCCGTCGCAGCCGCACAGATATGACGCGTCCATGGTTTCCTGCCGGCCGTCGGGATGGCGCAGCGTGGCGGTGACGCCATCGTCCCCGTTGTCCTGGAAGGCGACCAGTTCGACCCTGCGCTCGACGCGCGTCCCCAGGTCTTCCAGCTGTTCTTCCAGCAGGCGTTCGGTTTCGCTTTGCGGGATCATCAGCGCGTAATCGTAGGCGCTGCGCGCGATGTCGAAGCGCACGTGCGCCAGCATCGTGTCCTGCGCGAAGATGCGCGCGCCGCGCGCCCGTATGCCGGCGGCGATGAAGGCGTGGGCGCAGCCCTGGATCTCCAGCAATTCCAGCGTGCGCGACCAGATGACCAGCGCCTTGGACTTGTCGCTGCGGGCAAACGCCTTGTCGACGATGCGCACGTCGACGCCGCGGCGCTTCAGCGCCATCGCCAGGGTCAAGCCGACGGGACCTGCGCCTGCGACCAATACGGGGTGGTTCATGGGGTTGCTCCGTGATCCTGGATGACCGGCTACGATCGACGCCCGCGCCCGCGGCCGCCGACGCATTATGCCCGCGGCCGGGCGGCTGGCGGAAGCGGCGCGGCGGCCCGACGCAGCCATTCACCCGACTGCCGGCAGGGTTGTCCGCCGTACCGTCATCGGCGGGACGCTACTATGCGGCGATGCACGGCGTACGGTGCCCATCGTGGGCGCCTGCCGTTCCCGCGAACCGGAGTAGACCATCATGCCCTTGTCGATGTACCAGGCTTCCATCCCCGTTTTTGTCCGCGCGCTGAATGTCCTGAACGGCCTGCTGGACAAGGCCGAAGCGCACGCGGCCGATAAGGGCGTCGCGCTGTCGACGCTGGTGAACGCCCGCCTGGCGCCCGATATGTATCCGCTGTCAGGGCAAATTCAGCGCGCCAGCGACGGGGCCAAGTTCGCCATCAAGCGCCTGGCCGGCGTGGATGCGCCCAGCTTCGAGGATAACGAGACGACCTTTCCCGAGTTGCGCAAGCGGATCGCCGATACGATCGCCTGGCTGCAAAGCGTGCCGGCTTCCGCCCTGGAAGGCAGCGAAGCCAGGACCGTGCAACTCAGTTTCGGCGAACACAAGCAGTCGTTCCAGGGCGATGCCTATCTGCTGACGTTCGCCTTGCCGAACTTTTTCTTCCACGTCACGACCGCCTATGCCATCCTGCGCCATAGCGGCGTGCCGGTCGGCAAGATGGATTACCTGGGCTCGTATGCCGGGTGAACAAGCGTTACGGTAGGGCGATTGCCCCGCCGTGGCGGCGGGCTTACCATGAACCACCCGAAGTACCGGTATCCGGATAGCCCGCCGGGCGCGCGTGTCGCCGCGTTGGCCGCCGCCCGGTCCCATGGAGGCTCCACGGCATGCGCGATGAACCCTTAGTCCTGTTCGACGTCGACAACACCCTGTTCGACAATGACGGCATGACCCGTGCCCTGGACGAGTGGCTGCGCCACCTGCTGGGCGACGCGGCCGCGACGCGCTATCGGCAGGTCTACGAGCAGCGCCGCGACGAATTCGGCTATGCCGACTACCTGGGCAGCCTGCAGGTCCTGCGCGAACCCGGGGTGAATGACGCGGAACTGGTACAGGCGTCCACCTTCCTGCTGGAATATCCCTTCGCGCGCGGCGTGTTCCCCGGCGCCATGGATGCCCTGGCCAGCGCGGGCGATCCCTTCATACTTTCGGATGGCGACGTGGTGTTCCAGCCGCACAAGGTGCGCCGCGCCGGCCTGTGGGATGCCGTGCAAGGCCGCGTGCTTATCCACGTGCACAAGGAAAAAGTGCTGGCGCGGATCGCCGCCGACCACCCCGCGCCGCACTACATCGTGCTGGACGACAAGCTGCGCCTGCTGGCCGCCATCAAGCAGGCCTGGGGCGACAAGGTAACCACCGTCTTCGTGCGCCAGGGCCATTACGCCCTTGACGCCAAGGCCAACGCGGATTACCCGCCCGCCGACGTTACGCTCGACCACATCGGCCAGTTCGCCGATGCCGATATTCCCGCCCGCTCCCGCCCGCCGCGGGCCCGCGGCGTTTGATCCTACCCAGGAGGCCGCCATGCAACCCGGTTACGAACAAGCCCTGTATCTGCTCCCTTTCGACCACCGCAATTCGTACGTCAAGAGCATGTTCCACTACACGCCACCGCTCAGCGCGGCGCAACAGGCGCAGGTGGAAGACAGCAAGAACCTGATCTATGAAGGCTTCCTGCACGCGGCCGGCGGCGGCCTGGCCAAGGAGCATGCCGGCATCCTGGTGGACGAGGAATTCGGCACGCCTATCCTGCGCGACGCCCGCAAGCGCGGCTATGTGGTGGCCCTGTCCGTCGAACGCAGCGGTTCCGACGAATTCCACTTCGAGTATGGCGACGATTACGCGGACCATATCGAGGAATTCGACCCGGCCTTCGCCAAGGTGCTGGTGCGCTACAACCCGGAAGACGACGACGCCATGAACCGCCGCCAGGCGGCGCGGCTGCGCAGCCTGTCGGAGTACTGCCGCGGCGCCAATCGCCGCCTGATGTTCGAGCTGCTGGTGCCGGCCACCGACGCGCAGATGGCCAGCGTCGGCGGCGACAAGGACGCCTACGATCTGCGTCTGCGCCCCGATCTGATGATCGAGGCGATGCGCGCGCTGCAGGATGCCGGCGTGGATCCCGACGTCTGGAAGATCGAAGGCCTGGACCGCCGGGAAGATTGCGAGCGCGTCGTTCAGCAGGCGCGGCGCGGGGGCCGTGACCGCGTGGGCTGCATCGTGCTGGGACGCGGTGCCGACGACGCCAAGGTGCGCATGTGGCTGGAAACCGCCGCGTCGGTCCCGGGCTTCATCGGTTTCGCGGTGGGACGCACCAGCTTCTTCAGCGCCGTCGCCGACTACGAGGCCAAGAAGATCAGCCGTGAAGAGGCGGCCCGGCGCATCGGCACGCAGTACGCGCAGTGGGTCGATATTTTCGAGCGGGCGCGCGATTCGGCCGCCTGATCCGGGGGCCTGCCGACACGGCGGTCAGCGCATCCGGGCGCGGCGCGCGCGCTTGTTCTGGTACATCGCGCCGTCGGCGGCCTGCAGCAGGGACTCCAGCCGATAGCCGGTATGCTCGTTCACGGTGGCGCAGCCTATGCTGGGCAGCAGTTCGTAGATGCGGGTGGAGTCGTCGCCGGCCTGCTCGAAAGACTGGCGCAGCCGTTCGCTGACCACGCTTGCCTGTGGCGCGTCGACATTGCTGAGCAGCGCCACGAATTCGTCGCCGCCCAGGCGCGCCAATACATCGGAATCGCGCAGCGTACCGCGCAGGATTTCCGCGAATGCCGCCAGCGCCTGGTCGCCTTCGGCATGGCCGTGCGTGTCGTTGATGGCCTTGAAGTGATCCACGTCCAGCAGCATCAGCGTCACCGGCAAGCGCAGCCGCTCGCACAGTGACAACACGTGCTGGCTCAGGATCTCGAAACCCCGGCGATTGCTCAGGCCGGTCAGATGGTCGACCGTGGCGGTGTGCAGCGACGCCAATTCCTGTTCGACCATCTTGGCCAGGTCCTGCAGCAGGGCGCGGTCTTCATCGCTCAATTGGCGCGGCTCGGTATCGACTAGGCACAGCGTGCCCACCCGCATGCCGTTGTCCACGTTGAGCGGGCAGCCCGCGTAGAAGCGGATGCCCGGGTTGCCGGTAACCAGGGGGTTGTCGAAGAAGCGGCCATCGTCGCGGGCGTCCGGGATTTCAAGCACGGCGTCGTGCAGTATCGCGTGGGCGCAGAACGAGACGTCGCGCGGCGTTTCGGCGACGTCCAATCCTTGGTGCGATTTGAACCATTGGCGATTGACGTCGACCAGGCTGACCAGCGCGATGGGCACGCCGAACATGCGCTTGGCCAGGCGGGTCAGCCGGTCGAAGCGCTCTTCGGGCAGCGTGTCGAGGATTTGCAGCGAGCGCAGCCGCGCGATGCGGGCGGACTCGTTCAGGGGTATGGCGGCAGGTTGCATGGGCACGGAAGGAAGCGGTGGCACGCCGTGACGCCCGGGCCATGAGCAGGCCGGCGCCCCGGGACCGGTTCTTTTCGGGACAAGACTGACGGTACCATCGGGTGGATGAGGTGTAAACCTCGGCGGTCCGCCATATGTAGCAGGTGCTTGCGCAAGTGCCGGCAGCCTAGTCCAATGCTCAGCAGGCGACGTCGATTCGGATGGCGCCCGCCTGCCGCGTGCGGAACCATCGTGTCCCGGTTCTGTCTGTCATGCGTCTCGTGGCTGCCGTCGCGGCGCCGGGGCGTTCCATACAAGGAGCTGCAGATGGTCCGTTCCATGGGTTTGCGTAGCGTAGGCGTCGCCGCCGGCGCGCTGTGCCTGAGCTGGGCGCTATCCGCCCAGGCCGCACAGCCTTTCGAACTGGTCGCGAAGGGATTGCACGACAATGGCTCGCTGAGCCGCGCCAACGCGGCCAGCGCCAAGGACGCCACCGGCGCGATGTGCGGCGGCGAGAACGTATCGCCGGAGCTGTCCTTCAACAACGCGCCGAAGGGTACCAAGAGCTACGCCGTCACGGTCTACGATCCCGACGGCGCGACGGGGCTGGGCATCGTCCATTGGGTGGTGTACGGCATCCCCGCGTCGACCAAGACGCTGGCGCGCGGCGTCGGCGCGAAGGGGCCGGAGGGTTCCACGCCGGGCACCAACCGCACGAACGGGCCGGGCTACTACGGCCCTTGTCCGCCGATGGGGGACAAGCCGCATCACTACATCTTCCAGGCCTATGCCCTGGACCTGGAGCCCGGCGCCTTGAAGCAGGGCTTGAAGCGGGATGAGCTGATCGAGGAAATGCGCGGGCACGTGCTCGGATATTCCAGCGTCATGCTCCGCTACGGCCGTCCGGCGAAATCCGGGATGAAGTGACGTCGCGTTCGCGGGCCAGGCCGCGCGCCGACAGGCGCCGGAAGGTCACCGACCAGCGCCGCGCCGTCATGGGCGCGATGCTGTGCTCCCATTCGTGCCGTATCTCTCCAGCCAGGTGATACGCGGAACGGGGCGCCATCGCCAGGCCCAGGCGCTTGAACTTGCCATTCGCCAGCCGCCGCCGGAAACGCATGGTCGCCGGAGCGCCCAGCGATATGCCGATGACATCTTCGAACTCCGGACGGTCGCGGTGCCAGCCTATCCCCGCGCCGGGTTCGTACAGCGTGACCAGGGCCTGTACGAACAGGGGCGCCTCGAGGCCGGCGAATGCGGCCGCGCGCTCGCGCAGCGGGAGCAGGAAGCCGGGTATGGCTTCGGCCGGTTCGAACGTGCCTGCGCCGAAGTCATACTTCCAGCCGTAGGTCCTGGTCAGCCGCCGGCCTTCCCATTGCTGGAAGCGGAAGGGCTGCAGCTCCACCGCTTGCAATGCGGCCAGCAATCGATGTTCTTCCGCCACGCCGAGGATGTCCTGCATCACGACGGGCCCGGCGGGAACCGGTGTGCCGAACAGATCGGCCTGCATGTCGCGCTTCCTTACTCCAAATCCGCCAGCCGCAGCTCGGCGCGCAGGCCGCCGCCACCGCGGTTGGTGAGGGATAGCGTGCCGCCCGTGACGGCGGCCAGCTGGCTGGCGATGGCCAGGCCCAGGCCGGTTCCGCCGGTGTCCCGGTTGCGGGAGCCTTCGAGCCGGTAGAACGGCTGCAGTACGTCCCGCAGCTTGTCGTCCGGAATGCCGGGGCCGCGGTCCAGGACAGATACCGTCAGCCCGCCATCGTCGCGCGGCGCGACGTGGACTTCCGCCGTCCCGCCGCCGTACTTGAGGGCGTTGTCGATCAGGTTGCCCAGCAGCCGCCGCAGCGCGTGCGGCCGCGTCAGCAGGGGCGATACGCGGGGCGCGCCGGACAGGCTCACGTCCTTGCCCGTGTCCTGGTAATCGCACACCAGGCTGTCCAGGAAGGCGCACAAATCCAGGCGCGCGGGCTTTTCCATGGCGCCGTGGGCCGTGCGGGCATAGGCCAGGCCTTCGCGCACCAAGCGCTCGACTTCGTCCAGGTCCTGGGTGAGCTTGGCCTTGTCGACCGAATCGTCCATCAGTTCGGAACGCAGCTTCATGCGCGTGATCGGCGTCTGCAGGTCGTGCGAGATCGCGCCCAGTATGCGCATGCGTTCCGCCAGGTGGCTCGCAATGCGATCCTGCATCGCGTTGAACGCGGTGGCGGCGTGCGCGACCTCCAGCGGTCCCTGCTCGTCCAGCCGCGGCCCCGTCCTGTTGGGGTCCAGGGTATCGGCGGCATTGGCCAGGCGCGTCAGCGGCCGCACCGCCAGGCGCACCGCGTACCAGGCGCAGCCCACCAGCAGCAGCAGCTGCAGCGCCAGTACCAGCGGCAGCCACATCGCCATCGGCATCATCAACATATTGATGTCCAGGGTGACGGGGCTGCCATCGAGCAGCCGCGTGATGGCCTGGATATGCTTGGATTGGCCGGGCATCTCGCGCACCTTGACTTCACGGCCCGGCAAGGCCCGTTCGATGGTGGCCGCGGCGGAGCGCGCCGCCAGCGTCGTCAGGGGCTGGTCGGCCACCCCGGCGCTCAGCAGATAGGTGCGAGTCGAGGTATTCAGGCGCGGCAGCCACGCGGCGCGTTCCTCCGGCGGCAGGCGGTCCAGGATGTCGATGGCGAGCGCGACTTCGCTTTCCAGGTTGCCCAGCATCATGGACTTGCCGGCTTCGTAGCGTTCATAGAACAGCAGCGCCAGCGACATGACCTGGGCGACGATCAGGCCTATCAGGAAGATCACGAACAACCGCACGACCAGCGTACGCGGCCACAAGGCGACGCGTCGTGCGGAGAGGGCGGCGGGCATCTTCATTCTGCTTCAGTCGTCGCCTTCGGTCACTTCGACGGTCGACGCGAAAACATAGCCTTCGCTGCGCACCGTCTTGATGAACATGGGTTCGCGGGCATCCTCGCGCAGGCGCTGGCGCAGCCGGCTGACCAGCAGGTCGATCGAACGTCCGAAGACGTCCGCGTCGCGCCCCTGGGTCAGGTTCAGCAGCTGGTCGCGCGTCAACACGCGTTGAGGATGGTCCAGGAAGACCCGCAGCATGCGGTACTCGGCGCCGCTCAGCGACACCACGGTACCGTCCGCGTCCAGCAGATGGCGCGCGGTGGTGTCCAGCCGCCACTCGCCGAAGCGGATCTGCCGTCCGGATTCGGTCACCTGGAAATTGGGCGGCAGCATGCGGGTGCGCCGCAGGACGGCCTTGATGCGGGCCAGCAGTTCGCGGGCGACGAAGGGTTTCACCAGATAGTCGTCGGCCCCCATCTCCAGGCCGAGGACGCGGTCCATGTCGTCGCTGCGCGCCGTCAGCAGCATGATGGGGATGCGCTTGTGCCTGCCGCCGCGCAGCTCGCGGCACAGGACCAGGCCATCATCGCCCGGCATCATGATGTCCAGCACGATCAGGTCGAACGTGGCGCTTTCCAGCAGCGCGCGCATCTGCCTGCCGTCGGCGGCGAAGCTGACGTTCAGGCCGTTCTTCTTGAGGAAGTTGCCGGCCAGTTCGCGGATTTCGCGATCGTCGTCGACGATCAGGATGTGATCGACATGATCCATGGGTTTTGCCTTTCTGGGTCTGCCCGAGCCGGCAGAGCGCATGATCGCTTTATACCGTCGCCCGGGTCGGCGTTTGTGTCGTACTGTATACGCTCCAGGGCGGGATACAAAAGCGCGGAAAAAACCCCGTTTGCGGGCACAGGCCGGATACCTGGGGGCGCTGGAATGTGGGCTCTTGATACGGGAGACCCCCATGGATTTGATCGATCCTCCCCTCGCGCTGCTGGCCGGCGTGCTGACCATCGCCTCGCCCTGCGTGCTGCCGCTGCTGCCGGTGGTGCTGGGCAGCTCGGTGGAACGCGCCGGGCGGCTGCGGCCGCTGTTCATCGTGGCGGGCTTCGTGCTGGCGTTCGCCGCGCTGGGCATCCTGCTGGGGCTGCTGTCGCATTCGTCCGGCCAAGTGCAGGAAGCGGTGCGGTCGACCTCGATCGTACTGCTGGCCTTGTTCGGCCTGGCCCGGCTATGGCCGCGGCCGTACGACTGGCTGATGGCCCGGCTGGGCGGTCCCGTGCAGCGCGTCGCGGCGCTGGGGGCGAACGCCGGCAGCGGCAATGCCGGCGGTTTCCTGCTGGGCATGTCGCTGGGTGCGGTATGGACGCCCTGCGCGGGGCCGGTGCTGGCTTCCATCCTGTTGCTCGCCGCGCGCGCCCAGGATGTCGGCCAGTCCAGCCTGCTCCTGCTGCTGTACGCCATCGGGGCGGGCATCCCCATGTTGGCCATCGCCTATGGCGGCAAGCTCGTCGTCGGCCGCGTGCGCCGCGTGGCGCGACACGCGGCGAGCCTGCAGCGGGCCTTTGGCGTCCTGCTCATTCTGACGGCGGCCGCCATCTATTTCCAATACGACGTGCTCGCGTATGCGTGGATCGCCGGGCTGTTCGGCGGCGCCGCCCCATGAACCGCTGAACCGCTGAACCGCTGGAGCACACCCGCGCGGGTGTGGGGCTCGCGCAACCAGGCATTCGAATCATTTTCCGCACCAACCAAGGACGACCCGAGGAGACCTCTCATGCTGACATTCAAGAAATTCGCCCTGGCGGCCGTATTCGCCCTCTCTGCCCTGCCGCTCGCGGGGATGGCGCAGGCCGCGCAGCCGGCGGCGCAGGCGCCGGCCTTCACCGGCATAGAAAAGTGGCTGAACAGCGAGCCGCTGGACCTGGCCGCGCTGCGGGGCAAGGTGGTGCTGGTGGACTTCTGGACCTACACCTGCATCAATTGCATCCGCACGCTGCCCTACGTGAAAAGCTGGCATGAGAAGTACAAGGACCAGGGCCTGGTGGTGGTGGGCGTGCATACGCCCGAGTTCGCCTTCGAACGCTCCACCAGGAATGTGCAGGACGCCATCAAGCGTTTCGGCATCACCTACCCCGTGGCGCAGGACAACACGTACGCGACCTGGGAGGCCTATCGCAATGTCTACTGGCCGGCGTTCTACCTGGTCGACAAGCAGGGCAGGATCATCTACACGCACTTCGGCGAAGGCCAGTACAAGGAGACGGAAGCGATGATCCAGCAGGCCCTGGCGCAGCCGGCCGCGGGATGAGCGCCCCGACGTCCAGGCAGGCAGCCGCGGCCTGGCCGGTGGGCGCCGGCAACCACGGAATGGCGCCGAGCAGGGGGGCGCCATGAAGGCGCGCCAGGCGTACACGCAGCGTCTCCAGGTTTTCCTGGCCTAGCGGCATGGCGGGATCGATGCCGTTGGCGATCCAGCCCGCCATGCGCAGGCCGCACGCCGCGATGGCTTCGGCGGTTAGCAAGGCGTGGTTCAGGCAGCCCAGCCGCATGCCCACCACCAGGATGACCGGCAAGGCCAGTGCGCGCGCCAGGTCGCCGGTATCGCGGTCGTCGTCCAGCGGGACGCGGAAGCCGCCCACGCCTTCGACGATGGTGATGCGCGCGCGGGTTGACACGTCGCGATGGCAGCGCACGATGTGGCCGATGTCCAGCGTGACGCCTTCCTGCCGGGCGACCAGATGCGGGGCCGCCGCCGCGCGCAGCAGGAAGGGCGTGGACAGCGCGCGCGGCACGGCGACCGTGGCGGCGTCGGCCAGCAGATCTGCGTCGTCGTTGCGCCAGGTGCCGCCGGCATCCTGTTGCGCGCCCGCGGCGATGGGCTTCATCGCCGCGGTGGACAGTCCGTGGGCCGCGAAGGCGTGCAGCAGGGCGCAAGCGGCCAGGGTTTTGCCGATCTCGGTGTCGGTGCCCGCCACGAAGTAGGAGGCCTGATGATGCGTCATGGCGTGCATGTCCGGTCCGCCGCCTGGGACGCCGCCATCAGAGCCGCGCCCAGGCGTTCGATATCGGCCGGTTCATGCGCCGCCGAAAGCGACAGCCGCAGCCGGGCGGTGCCGGGCGGCACCGTGGGCGGCCGGACCGCGGGCACCCAGAACCCTCGTTCCATCAGCGCGTCGGCCAGCCGCAGGGCGGCTTCGTTGGCGCCGATCACGATGGGCAGGATGGGCGTGGGCGCAGGCGTGGCCGAGCCCGCCCACGCGGTCCGCGCGATGAACGCTTGCATGGTATCGATGTGCGCCCGCAGCGCGCGGCGTCTCGCCGCGCCCTCGGTCCCGCGCAGCAAGGCGATGCTGGCGTTCGCGGCATGGGCCAGCGCGGGCGCGGCGGCGGTGGTGAAGATATAGGTCCGCGCGCGCTGCACCAGCCATTCGATGACCGTCTCTTCCGCCACGACGAATGCGCCCGCCACGCCCGCGGCCTTGCCCAGCGTGCCCATGTAGACCATTAGCGGCGATCGCAAACCTGCCGCCGCCACCGTGCCGGCGCCATCGGCGCCGTGCACGCCGAAGCCATGGGCATCATCCACCACCAGCCAGGCCTGGTGCCTTTCGGCCAGCGCGACGAGTTCGCCCAACGGCGCCACGTCGCCGTCCATGCTGAAGACGGCGTCGGTCACGATCATTTTCGGGCCGCCGCCACGGTCCTCGTCGAGCATGGCGGCCAGCGCCACGGCGTCCGCGTGAGGATAGATGCGCACGCGGGCCCGCGACAGCCGCGCGCCGTCGATCAGCGACGCATGGTTCAAGGCATCGGAGTAGATCGTCGCATCGCGTCCCGCCAGCGCGCCGAGTATCGCCAGGTTCGCCATATAGCCCGTGGAAAACGACAGGGCGCGCGGGTGCCGGGCGAAGCCTCCGGCGTATTCGGCAAGCGTGTCTTCCAGCACGGCGTGCGCGCGGGAATGTCCGCCGAGCAGGTGCGAACCGCCGCTGCCCGCGCCATAGCGGCGCGCGCCGGCGGCGATCGCATCGATCAGCACCGGGTGGCTGGCCAGGCCAAGATAGTCGTTGCTGGCGAAGGCGACCAGGTCGGCGCCATCGATACGGATACGCGGGGCGCATGGCGTATCGGCGACGCGCCGGCGCCGCGCCAGCGCCCGCGACCGCAGATCTGCCAGGCCGCGTGCCAGCACGTCCGCCGGCGTCATGACGTCCGGGGTTTCGGAAAGAGGATGGCTCATACCGGTCATACCATTCACGTTCATACCATTCATAAAGGACCTCGAAGAACCTTATCCATTCAGGCGTGGCGCGGATCCAGGCTGCGCGCCAGCGCCTGCACGGTGGCGGATGCCAGCCCGGCGATTTCCTGCGTATCCAGCACATAAGGCGGCATCAGGTAGACCGTGCGGCCGATGGGGCGCAACAAGGCGCCGGCTTCCAGCGCATGGCGGGCATAGCGGCGCGCGAAACCCGGGTCCGTCCGCGCGTCGCCCCGCACGTCGAACGCCAGGATGGCGCCGCAACGGCGCAGGTGCGCGACATCGTCGTGCGAGGCGAGATCGGCCAGCGCGGCCGCCAGGGCATCGAAGCGCGCGTGGTTGCCGGCCAGCACATTCTGCCGGTCGAACAGGTCCAGCGTGGCCAGGGCGGCGCGGCAGGCCAGCGGATTGCCGGTGTAGGAGTGCGAATGCAGAAAACCGCGCGCGACATCGTCGTCGTAGAAAGCGTCATGGACGCGATCGCTGCAGAGCACGACCGACAGGGGCAGGTAACCGCCGGTGATGCCCTTGGACAGGCAGAGCAGATCCGGCCGGATGCCGGCCTGCTCGTGGGCGAAGAAGCTGCCCGTGCGGCCGAAGCCCACCGCGATCTCATCGGCGATCAGGTGCACGTCGTGCCGATCGCACAGCGCACGCAGGCCACGCAGGTAAGCCGGGTCGTGCATCGCCATGCCCGCCGCGCACTGCACGAGCGGCTCGACGATGATCGCCGCGATCGACGCGCCGCGCGTCTCGAACAGGGCGGCGACGTCCGCCAGCGCGCGGGCCGCCACGTCGGCGGCGGTTTCGCCGGGCGCGGCCTGCCTGGCGTCCGGCGATGCGACCTTGTGCGCCTGCCGCAGCAGGGGCCCATAGGCGTCGCGGAACAGGGCGACGTCGGTGACGCCCAGGGCGCCCAGCGTTTCGCCGTGATAGCCGTGTTCCATACAGGCGAACTCCCGCTTGTCCGGGCGGCCGCCGTTGCGCCAGAAATGGAAGCTCATTTTCAGCGCGATCTCGACCGCCGACGCGCCATCGGAAGCGAAGAAGGCGTGGCCCAGCGCGCCGTCCGTGCGCGCGGAAAGGCGCTCCGCCAGCGCCACCGCGGGCTCGTGCGTGCACCCCGCCAACATGGCGTGCTCCAGCGTCGCCAGCTGATCGACCAGCGCGGCATTGATCGCCGGATGCGCATGGCCGAACAGGTTCACCCACCACGAACTGATGCCATCCAGGTAGCGGCGTCCGTCGGCGTCATATAGCCACGCGCCCGCGCCCCGCGCGATCGGCAATAGCGGGCTGCGTTCGTGATGCTTCATCTGCGTGCAGGGATGCCATACCGCGCGCAGGCTGCGGGCCACCAGCGCATCGCCCCGCGAGGGCTCCGCTATACCTTGCATGACGCGTCCCCGCCGCGCATGCCCAGCCGGGCCAGCAGCTGGCGGTCGGCGTCGACACGCGGATTGCCGGTGGTCAGCAGCGCGTCGCCGTAGAACATGGAGTTGGCGCCCGCCAGGAAGCAGAGCGCCTGGGTCGCATCGTCCATCTGCTCGCGGCCGGCGGACAGCCGCACCACCGCGCGCGGCATGGCGATGCGCGCCACGGCGACTGTGCGCACGAACTCGAAGGGATCCAGCGGCGCCGACCCGTGCAAGGGCGTGCCGGCGATGCGCATCAGGCCGTTGACGGGCACCGATTCGGGATAAGGATCCAGATTGGCCAGTTGGGCGATCAGGCCGGCCCGCACCGTGCGGTCCTCCCCCATGCCGACGATGCCGCCGCAGCACACCTTGATGCCGGCCTCGCGCACGCACCGCAGGGTGTCGAGCCGGTCCTGGTAGGTGCGCGTGGTGACGACGTTGCCGTAGAACTCGGGCGAGGTGTCCAGGTTGTGGTTGTAGTAGTCCAGGCCGGCGTCGGCGAGCTCGCGCGCATGCGGCGCGTCCAGCATGCCCAGGGTCACGCAGGTTTCCAGTCCCAGCGCCTTGACGCCGGCGACCATGCGCGCGACCGCGGCAACCTGGCGCGGCTTGGGGGATCGCCAAGCGGCCCCCATGCAGAAGCGGCGCGCCCCCGCCGCCTGCGCGGCGCGCGCCGCTGCCAGGACCTGTTCCAGTTCCATCAAGGGCTGCGCCTTGAGCCCGGTGTCGTGATGCGCCGATTGCGAGCAATAGCCGCAATCTTCCGGACAGCCCCCGGTCTTGATGGACAACAGGCTGGAGAGCTGGATTTCGGTCGGATCGAAGTGGGCGCGATGAACCCCCTGCGCGCGATACAGCAGTTCGGAGAAGGGCAGGTCGAAGAGCGTGGCGACGCTCGCGTTGGACCAGGGACCTTGCGCCCGCGGTTGCGGACGCCCAGGCGGGGCGATGGTCTGGATAGTGGACATGCGGGACTCCCGGCGGCTAGGAAAAAACGGCCGCATCGTAGGAAGGAGAGTCCCGGCGTGCAATCGCGCCAATTGGCCGTCGTTGGCAGCCTGTTGCCTACAACTCCGGGGAGTTGCCCGGCGTAGGGGCCAGGACGCGCATAACTCGCCGGCAACCGCGTCTGGCGCTTGTGCCCGAGATTATTGTTTCAAGATGTTCCTGTCGGGGCAGGCAGGGCCCCGCGCCGGCGCGTCCCAGGTCTACAGTGCAGTCCACCGACACAAGGAGAATCCCCGTGCTCTATGCGATCCACATGCTCGACAAACCCGGCGTCACGGAAATCCGCACGCGTATCCGGCCCGAGCATCGGGCCTATCTGGCGACCAAGGCCGACCAGATGGCCTTCGCCGGGCCGCTGCTGGCGGACGACGGCGAAACCATGATCGGCAGCCTGCTGGTCATCGACTTTCCGTCCCGCGACGCGGCGGAACAGTGGCTGCGCGACGAGCCCTTCACCCGCCACGGCGTGTACGGCTCGACGTCGGTCCACGCCTTCGTCAATCTGTGGCCGCAGAAGGTGGGCTTCCCGGCCGGTTGAATCGGGCCGGCCTCGGTGATCCGCCGTTCCCCGGCGCCATGCCGGACTCAGAACGGAACCATCACCTTCAGCGACCCGCTATGGCTCTTGGTGTGCTGCGCGAATTCCCCATCGTATTGCAGCCGGAAGTCCACGCCCTTGGCGGTCGCGACCTGCAGGCCCGCGCCGACGCGCCCGATGACGTCGTCGATCGGCAGAGACGTCGTGAATGAACCGGTGCCCGCCGGCGCGCCTTGCAGGCGTGCATTGGCATCCCAGCTGTTCTGCGTCAGGAAGGTCACGCCCATATAGGCGAAGGGCCGCATCACCGCGCCGTTCGGCAGCTCCGAGCGCCCGCCGATTTCGATCATCGGCGAGAAGCCCATGATGAACTGGTGGCTGCTGTCCACCGACAGGCCCAGCGCGTTGCCGCCGGATTCGGAGTAGGAAGACATGCGCGTGTAGTTGGCGTCGAAGTCCAGGTAGGGCTTCACGTATACCCGGTCGAAGCTGAACGTGCGCGCCGCGCGCAGGCGCAGGCCGAAGCTGTACATGTCGGGATCGCTCTTCAGCGTGTCCTGATAGCCCGGGACCGTGATGTCGCGGTTCATGCGGTACGAGCCGTAGCCCCCGCCCAGCGCGCCGGAAAACGTCCAATCGCCGCTCTGGCGCTTCAGCACCAGCCCGGCGTAGCCGCTGTCGCCGTTGCCGTTCAAGCGGCCGCTGTCGCCCTTCAGGTCATTGTTCTGATAGGCCATCGATGCGCCCAGGAACCAGCCCGGGCTGACTTCGCGCTGTCCGCCGAACTGATACGTCACGCTGTCGTAGTCGAAGTCCGAGCTGCCTCGGCTGCCGTCCTGCGTGGTCGAGCGGCCCGACACCAGGCCCCAGAAGCAGTTCTGTTCCCCGGTCATCGCATCGACGCCCGTGAACGTGGGGCAGGACATCATGTTGCCCGTGAACTGTCCCAGCGCCGCCATCGACTGGGCGGCGGGCGCGATGGCCGCGCCGGGCGACAGGCTGTCGACGTTGCCGCGATAGGCGCCGCCGCCCACGCGCGATGCCAGGTCCAACTGCGCGAACAGCGGGGCCAGCGCGGCGTTGCCGCCCGCGTCCCAGATGCGCTGCAACTGGCCCGCGATCCGGCTCTGGTTGCCCGACAGATCCATGGACGGCGCATTGAAGTTCGCCGAGTCGGCGCGCACCTGGTAGGTCTGGCCGTTCTGCCGCACGCCGTAATCGATGATCGGGCTGTCCACGGCCTGCAGCGACCCTTGCGTCTGGCCTTGCACCGTCAGCACCGTCAGGTCGCGATTGGGCAGCAGGGCGCTGGGCACCACGTCCACGGCGCCCGCCAGCGATGCATTGCCTTGCACGACCAGGCTGTCGGATTTCAATGCGCTGAAATCGGCGTCCGCGCGGATCACGCCGGTGGGACGCTGGATGAAGCTGCCGGTGATGGTCAGTGCGTTGAACTGCCCCGGCGCGCCGAGCACCAGCAACCCGTCGTTGTTGACGTCGGCCTGGTACACCGCGGCGTTGGTCAGGGTTCCGCCTTGCAGGTTGTTGATCGTGCAGGCGCCGGTGCCATCGGCGTTTTCGCACATGGCGCTGCCGCTGATGGTGCCGCTGTTGTTCACGGTCAGCACCGAACCGTAGCCGGTGCCGGCCTCGCCGTCGTAGCGTATCGCCACGCCGGAAGCCGCGCTCAGGCTGCCACCCACGGCCACGTTCATCACGTTCTGCTTGCCGTTGGCGATCCATACCGCCGAGGCATTCGACCCTGAGCCGCCTTGTACCGCGCCATTGACGTTCACCGTGACGGTACTGTCGTCGCCGGAGCCCAGGCTTTGCGCGAATATCCCGGTCGAGCCCGCGCCGGTTGCCGTGATCGTGCCGGACTGGTTCACGGTGACGGCGCTGCCGATGACGCTGGACTGCGGGTTGTTGGTGCCGGCAAACCCATTGGTGGCGCTGCCGCCGAGCCCGCCTCCGCCGCCGATGGATTGCGCCACGATGCCGAAGGCATTGCTGCCGGACGTCGTCAGCGTTCCATTGACCGTGACGGAAACCGATTCGCCGCTACCGGAGGCGCTGGGCTGCCGGGTCGGCACGCCCCAGGCCGTCGGATCCAGCTGTATGCCCTTGGCGGTGTCGCCGACGATGCCGCCGCCGCCGCCGATCGATTGCGCCACGATGGCATGGGCGCCGTCGCCTCGCGTGTTGACGCCCCCGCCCGTGATGTTCAGGTTGACCACACCACCGTTGCCCGTCTGGCCGCCCAGGCTGATGCCGCTGATGCTGCTGGCCGCGCCGCTGGTGGCGATGCCGCCGCCGCCGCCGATGGACTGGGCCACCACGCCGATGGCGCGCGCGCCGTAAGTGTTCATGCCCAGGCCGGTCGAGACCGTGATGGTCCCGCCGTTGCCGGTGGCGCCGTTCTGGCCGCCCAGGGTGAGGTTGAGCTGGCGGCCGCTGGAGGTCGCCGTGTCGGATGTGCCGGACATGCCGATGCCGCCGCCGGCGCCTATCGATTGCAGGACCAGGCCATACGCGCTGTCGCCGTGCGTCGAGATATTCGCCCAGCTGGCCTGGTTCACGGTGATGTTGCCGCCATTGCCGCCGTTGCCGCCGTTGCGGCCGACGGTGAGAGTGCCGTTGACCAGGGGCGAGCCGGAAGCCCCCACGCCGCCGCCGCCGCCGATGGACTGCAGCACCACGCCATGCGCGCCGAAGCCGTTGGTATTGAACAGGTTGCCGTTGTGGTTGGTGGCGAAGTTGTCGTCGAAATACGCCACGATATCGCCGCCCGCGCCGCCTGATCCGCCCTTGCCGCCCACCGACAGCGTCAGGTGCGACGAGGAACTGCTGGACGAGGTGGTCGACGCCCCGCCTTGTCCGCCGCCGCCGCCTATCGATTGCAGCAGCACCGCGTCGGCGTAATCGCCGTAGGTATTGATCTGCGAGCCCAGGCTGGCTGCGGTGGTGCTGCTGCCGATTGCGCCGCCGTTGCCGCCATTGCCGCCGGTGCCGCCGACACCCAGGTTCAATTCGTAGCTGGTGCCCTGGTCGTTCAGGGTTCCCGCCAGCTTGCGCAGCGCGCCGGTGGAAGGATCGGCGGAGTCGCCGCCGGCCACGCCGCCCAGGCCGCCGGAGCCGCCGATGCTTTGCGCGACCAGGCCGTCCGCGTCCGCGCCATAGGTGGTGATGTTGCCGTAGGAGGACAGGGCGATGCTGCCGCCCGCGCCGCCGGAGCTGCCGCCCCGACCGACATTCACGGTGCCGCGCACGTCGGTGCTGCCATCCTCGCTTTCCGACGCCAGCGACAGGCCGATCTGGCCGCCCTGGGCCGCGCCGCCGCCGCCGCCGATGGATTGCAGCAGCACGCCGCGCGCGCCGTCGCCGCCGGTCATGATCGTGTCGGTGAGGGTGCTGGCGAAATTGACGCTGCCGCCCGTACCCCCGCCGCCGCCGGTACCGCCCAGGCTGATCGTCGCCTGCACGTTGGCGTCGGTGTTGCGGTTGCTGCCGGTGGCCGAACCGATGCCGCCCGCGCCGCCACCGCCGCCGATGCTCTGTACCACGATGCCGTTGGCCGAGTCACCCCAGGTCTGGATGTGGTTGTTGCCTTGCAGCGATACGTTGGCGTTGCTGGCGCAGGTGGAGGTCGACGTGCCGCCGCAGGCCGCCGATCCGCCGTTGCCGCCGAAAGCGGCGCTGACCTCGGCGCCCACCGAGCTTTCCGTGCCGATCACCGTCGACGTCGCCGTGGCGTTGCCGCCCACGCCGCCGCCGCCGCCGATGGACTGCACCAGCAGGCCGTTCGAGCCGGCGCCATAGGTCGTCACGCTGGACCCGGACAGGTTGGCGTTGGCATTGCCGCCGCTGCCGCCCGTGCCGCCGCTGCCGCCGGCCGCGAAGCTCACGGACGCGCCGACGGACACCGAATCGTCGGGCACGGCCACCGCATAGGCCTGCGCCACCGCCGCGCCGCCGATACCGCCGCCGCCGCCGATGGATTGCACGACGATGCCGTGGGCGTCGGTCGCGCTGGTGCCGGACGTGCCGGTGGTGATGCTGCCGTTCGTCAGGTTGGCGCTGGCGCTGCTGGCAGCGCCGCCGTTGCCGCCGCTGCCGCCCACGGCCACCGCCATGGAAAACCCCAGGCTGGCGTTGAACGACGACGCCGCGCCGCCGGTGCCGCCGCCGCCGCCGATGGATTGCGCGACCAACCCGTAAGACGTATCGCCCGTCGTGGTGATGGCGCCGCCGTTCAGGTTGATGGTGGCGCTGCCGCCACCGCCGCCGCCGTTGCCGGCCTGGCCGCCGATGGTCGCGATGCCGCTGGATCCGCCGCCGTCGCCGCCACCGCCGCCGATGGACTGCGCGAGCAGGCCGATGGCCGCGGAACCCTTGGTCGCCAGCGTCGCGGATTGCGTGATGCTGACCGTGCCGCCGTTGACCGCGTTGCCGCCGGAACCGCCCAGCGCCACGATGCCGCTGCTCTGGCCCGCCGCGCCGCCGCCGCCGCCCAGGGACTGGGCCACGATGCCATGCGACGAAGCGCCAGTGGTGGTGATGGCCGTCAGGCTGCTGATCGTGACGTTGCCCGGGGTTCCGCCGTCGCCCGCGTTGGCGCCCGCATCGCCGAAGAACTCGAAATTGGACGTCGTGCCGCCGCCGAAGCCGCCCATGGACTGCGCCAGAATGCCGATGGAGTTCGCCCCATAGGTCCCGATGGTGCCGCCGCTGCCCGACTGGTTGCCGGTCGTGATGGTGACGTCCTTGCCCGCGCCGCCGCTGCCGGCATTTTCGGGGGTGAAGTCGATCAGGCCGCTGCTGGTCTCCACGCCGCCGCCGGCGCCGCCGGCGCTGCGGGCGGCGATGCCGTGGGCCTGCGTGCCGTTGGTCGTGATGCTCGCGTTGCCATTCATGTAGACGTTGATGAGGCCGCCGTAGCCGCCCGCGCCGCCGTTGCCGTCTTCCCGTCCCGCGCCGGCGTTGCCGCCCTGGCTGATCACCACCACGCCGGGCAGGTAGTTGCCGTAGGTGGATATGGCGGAGCCGCTGTTGAGGTTGATCGTCGACGTATAGGGATTGGAGCCGCCCGTGCCGCCCCGCTGTCCGGTGGTGTTCGTGACCGTCTGGGCGCTCATGCCGCCGTTGCCGCCCAACCCTATCATGACGATCCCGCCCGACACGCCGGACAGCCCGGTGGGCGCGGGCAGCGCGTTGAGCATGGACAGGTTGATCGGCGCGGAATTGGTGATGGTCATGCCGGCGGCGTTGGCGCCCGCGCCGCCGTTGTCGCTGCCGTCTTCGGAAGTGATCCCGTTGCCGCCCTGGTTGAGCATGTACAGGCCGCGCACGCCGTTGGCGAAGCTGGATCCGCCGTTGAGCTGGACCGTGACGGCGCCGCTGTTGACGATATTGCTGGGGACGGAAGTGTTCGCGAAGCCGGCATTGCCGCCGTAGCCGTTGTAGTTGCCGCCATTGCCGCCGATGGATTCGACGCCGATGCCCCAGGCGTAGCGCGACGCGCTGCCCGAGTTGACGGAGACGGAAGCGCTGTTGTTGATGGAGATGGTATTCGTGTCGCCGCCGTTCCCGCCATTCTGGTCGCCGGTGCCGGCCTTGTCCTCGGCGCCGCCGGACCCGCCCATGCCCGCCGCGTAGATGCCCACGCCGCCATACGGCAGGTTGTTCACCTGGATCGCGCCGCTGTTGGTGATCGAGATCGCCGAAGCCTGGCCGCCGGAGCCGCCATTGCCGCCGCCGATGACGGTACTGTTCGCGTTGGCGCCGTTGCCGCCCACCGACGCGGCGTAGATGCCGAACTGCGCGCCCGCGTCGTCCCAGATGCCGGGCGCGCCGCCCTGGCTGCTGGACGTCGGCGTCGTGTAGACGTTGATGGCGCCGCTGTTGTTGATCGAGATCGTACCGCCGTTGCCACCGTTGGTGGCATTGTTGGACGTGTCGCTGGAGCCGAAGCCGCCCTGCAGTTTCACGAACAGGCCGGCCTGCGGCACGCTGGGCTGCAGCACCGCGCCATTGTTGACCACGGTGTAGTTGCCGCCGTAGTCGCCGATGTTGGTGCCGGTGCCGGCGTTGGCGGTGAAATTGATGTTGATCTGCGCCCCCGAGCCCCCCTGGCTCGACGCTATGGTGCAGGTGGTGGCGGGGCCCGTCGATGAGCTGGGGGCGGGGCAGGACAGCGCGGCCTGCGCCGATGGCGCGGCCAGGGTTCCCAAGGCGCCGCACAGCGCGGCGGACAGCACCGTCAAGGCCGCCGGCCGCGGCGGATGCGCCGTGCGGGTCGGTACGGGGGGACGCGCGCCCCTGTGCTTCGTCGTGGCGGGCAGGGCGGTGCGTCGTCTCATCAGCGATCCTGTAGGCGGCGGTTCGGCCTCGTGGATGCTGATTCGCTTGCGCAAGCATGACGAGACGCCATTGTTCGTAAGCGGATTGTTCCGTTTACGTCCGCGCAGCAGGCGGTTTTTCGACGAATAGCCTGTTTTCTTCGACGAAATTCCGGCCGATTATCAAAAAAGCCACATCCTCATCCCACCGTGGGGCACGTCCGCGGGCGGAAATTGCACATTTGCGGGAAAGACCGGATCCCCGCCGTCCCCGCGCTGGTGCATGCTGGGACCGGATGTGTAAATGCAAAAGCCGGCGCAAAACTGGCGCGCATATTGCTTTCAACAGGCGACGGCGTCCCGTGGACGCCCAACGTGAACCTGTATCGCAGGAGTCGGAATGCTTGCTCTGTTGCCCCGCCGCTTTTTCCGCCGCGCCGCGTCATGGATGGCGCTGCTGGCCGTTTCGGCCAGCCTGGGGGCGCCGTCCGCGCGCGCCGACGACTATCCCTCGCGCCCGATCCACATCATCGTGCCGTACTCCGCGGGCGGTTCGTCGGACGCGCCCATGCGCGTCATCGCGCAGCAGATGGCCCAGCAGATGGGGCAGGCCATCGTCATCGAGAACAAGCCGGGGCAGGGGGCGATGATAGGCGCGGAATACGTCGCCCGTTCGGCGCCCGATGGCTACACCCTGCTGCTGGCCTCCAATCCGCAGGCCATCAGCGCGACCCTGTACAGCCGGCTGAATTTCGACCCGGTTGCCGACTTCGCCGCGATCTCGCTGTTCGGCCGCGAGCCTGGCGTGCTGGTGGTCAATCCGAAGATGCCGGTGCGCAGCGTCCAGGAATTCATCGACTACGTGAAGGCGCGGCCGGGCAAGATCGATTACGCCTCATCCGGCAACGGCAGCGCGCAGCATCTGTTCACCGCCATGTTCCTGTCCGCCGCGGGCCTGCAGATGATGCATATCCCCTATCGCGGCAGTGCGCAGGCCGTGACCGACGTCGTCGCCGGCCAGGTCATGGTCGCCATGCCGGGGCTGGCGGCGATGATGCCGCACATCCGCGAAAAGCGCCTGATCCCGCTGGCGGTCACCGGCGACAAGCGGTCGCCGCTGCTGCCCGATGTGCCGACCCTGGCCGAGTCAGGCTTCCCCGGGTTCTCCGCCTACGTCTGGTCGGGGCTGGTCGCCCCCAAAGGCACGCCGCCCGCCATCATCGAGCGCCTGAACCGCGAGCTGAAGAAAGCCATGGAGTCGGAGACCGTCAAGGCCTACATGAATAATGCGTCCGTCGAAATCATCACCAACACGCCCGCCGAGTTCCAGGCCTTCTTCCAGGAGGAGAAGGAACGCGACGCCAAGGTGATCAAGGAAGCCGGTTTGAAGATAGATTGACCCAATGGATTCACCCACCCCCGAAGCGCTGGCGCGCTTCCCCCTCAAGGGGGCGCGGCGGGCGGGCCGGCAGAGCCCGATCCGCCGCCCGGGTCGAGGTGGCAGCACTTTGCGGTGGCGGAACAAATGTCCGCCCCCAAGGCAATAATTTGGAGACAGCATGCCTTTCCAGCGCTATGGGATCCGCCGCTACGGCAACGGCGACATCATTCACGTGCCTTTCGTGCGCGCGGGCCATTGGGTGTTCGGCACCGGCCTGCGCGCCGTGCGTCCCAACGGACTGGCCGATCCCGCCGTACTGCGCGCCGACCACCCGCTGGGCGCGCCGCCGCAGGCGCAGCGCGAAGCCCAGGCCATCTTCGACACCATGCGCCGCCACCTGGAAGAAGCGGGTAGCGGCCTGGACCGCGTGGCGCGCCTGGACCAGTACTACCCGGACCCACGCCACGTCGACCCTTACCACGTCGCCCGCAAGCAGGCCCTGGCTGGGCAGGTCGCGCCCAGCACCTCGGTCATTGTCGACCGCCTGCTGAACCTGGACGTCTCCATGGACGTGCAGGTCATGGCCGCCACCGCGGCCAGCGGCTATACCGCGGAAAAAGCCGGCGCCGGCAAGCTCAACGTACCGCAGACGTCGGGCTATGCGCCCTGTCTGCGCATGGGCGACATGATCTTCGTCGCCGGCCAGCTGGCGCGTGACGCCACGGGTAACATCGCACCGGAAGCGCAGGTGCCGGACGGCCAGATGTGGAACGGCACGCGCATCAAGCTGGAAACCGATTACCTGGTCCAGAAGCGCCTGGTGCCCGCGCTGGAAGCGGCGGGCAGCCGGCTGGACCTGGTGCTCAAGGCCCAGGTCTACCTGAGCCATCACGAAGACCTGCCCGCGTTCTGGCAGTCCTGGTCGCGCGCATTCGGCGGCCGCGTGCCGCCCACCACGGTGGTGCCCGTGCGGCATCCGGGCTTCGGCACGCGCGACGCCACCATCGAGGTCAACCTGGTCGCCGCCCACGAATCCGCCGCCGACCGTGTGCGCGACGTCGAATGCGATGTGTCGCTGATCGCCACCGACATGTTGCCCGCGCGCGTCTTCGACGGCGTCCTGTTCGTGGCCGGCCTGATGGGTATCGAGGATGGCGGCTTGTGCGCCGGCTGTCACGTGCACGCCAGCGCGCCGTTCTATGACGACCCGGTGCAGGCCCAGATGCGCGACATCCTGGAAAAGGCGGCGACGATTTTCGCCGCCGCCGGCACGGAGCTCGCCTACGTCACGCGCGCGCTGCATTTCCATGCCGACCTGGCGGATTTCCGCCGGGGCTATATGGCCTGGGATCCGGGCCTGCGCCGCGTCGGGCTGCCATTCAGCGCCATCCAGGTCGCGGACACGCTGTTCCTGCCGGACGCGGCGGTCATCCTGGACTTGTGGGGCTACGTGCCTTGATCCGGCCCATCGATCGGCGGGATCGAGCCGTGCTGTAATTCTTACTCCCATTCAGCACACGAACACCTATGCCATTCCTTTCGATGCGACAACAGATCCTGGGTTTGATCGGCTGGCTCGCGGTCGGCTTCGCCACGGCGGCGACCGGCGCCATCGCGTCCGTCCAGGCGGCGCAGTTCTACGGGCAGCTGACCCGGCCGGATTGGGCGCCCCCGGCGGGAGTGTTCGGGCCTGTCTGGAGCACCTTGTATGTCTTGATGAGCGTCGCGGCCTGGCTGGTCTGGCGCGAGGGCGGCTGGCGGGTCCAGGCGAAACCGCTGGCGCTGTTCCTGGTGCAACTCCTGGTCAACGCGCTATGGAGCTGGCTGTTCTTCGCATGGCACATGGGCGCCGCCGCCTTCGTCGATGTCTGCCTGCTGCTGCTGCTGATCGTCGCGACGCTCGTCGCGTTCTGGCGCGTGCGGGCGTTGGCGGGTGTATTGATGCTGCCTTACTTGGCATGGGTCGCTTTCGCCACCGCGCTTTGCTATAAGACGTGGCGCCTGAATCCGCAGTTGCTGGGATAGAAGGGTGCGGGGCCGGATGCCATCGAGTCCGTACGCGTGCGCATTCCGCACGAGTCGCTGACCATCGTCAACAACCGCGACATGCTGGAATCGTGGAGATCACCCTGAAAGACGGCAGCACCCTGGTGGAACACACCAAGGCCATGGGGCTGCTCACCCCCGTCCTGGGCGAGGCTCGGTCACGCCGGTTGTGCGACACCGTATGGGCCTTGGAAAAATGCCAGGACGCCCGCGCGTTCACGGCGTTGATGCAGCCGGCAGAGTGAATGCCGGTCATGCCGCGGAGATCATCGGCAACAGTATCATTCCGTTGGCTACCTGCACGTCGGCCCGGCGGCTGAATCCCGTTCGGCAAGCGACCAAGGCGGACATCGCAATCGCATGTCCGCATCGGACTGTCGTGCCGACTTTGTTACCTAGGAAGCCGATCCGCCCCGTGCGCGCCGAGCGGGCTTGATCGGCCTATACAAGGCAGACAATAGGGAGGCGGTGCGCTATGAAGAAGCCAGATCCAGAATTGATTGATGAAGACAGCCCGGAATGGAAGGACGCGGAATTCAAGCGGGCTCGTCCTGCTTCTGAAGTGCTGCCGGAAGCGGTCACATCCCGTGCAACGGGCGCCGGGCGGCAGACACGCGTCGGCGCCGCGTTCACGGGACGGCTCGAGATCGCTGGGCCGCCCCAAAGCAAAAAGCCCTGATTTCTCAGGGCTTTCAGCATGATCGCTGTTGTCACAACAACAATCTGAATTTTGGCGGAGCGGACGGGGCTCGAACCCGCGACCCCCGGCGTGACAGGCCGGTATTCTAACCAACTGAACTACCGCTCCGCAGCGGCGTATTTTGTACAGCATCGCGAACGACGCCGGACTTTACAACCTTGCCAGCAATGAAGCTGGCGTCCCCTAGGGGATTCGAACCCCTGTACTCACCGTGAAAGGGTGATGTCCTAGGCCTCTAGACGAAGGGGACCTGAACTCGTCTTTTACTGCATACTTCGCTTTCGACTGGTGGAGGTAAGCGGGATCGAACCGCTGACCTCTTGCATGCCATGCAAGCGCTCTCCCAGCTGAGCTATACCCCCGTGTATTCGCGATACTGCTGACGAAATACTAGCCAAAATCCCGCAAAATCAGTGCTTGGGTACAGCGATAAAACTGTTCGTTGCGACTGTTCTTGCCGGCTTTTGTCTGTGCCGTTGGCGAAGAAACGAGATTATGCACGACTTTTTTGGGGCGTGCAAGTTGGGCAGGCCCGGGCATGGCATATGCCGCCCAGCTTGTTCAGGACATCGATTTCAGGAGGCCAAGCATGAGTCCGACTTCCTTTCCGGTGCGTCCTCTGGGCCGTACCGACATGAACATCACGCGCGTGGGATTCGGCGCGTGGGCCATCGGCGGCGCCGGTTGGGCCGCGGGCTGGGGCGCGCAGGACGACGCCGATTCCATCGCGGCGATCCGCCATGCCGTGGCTCGCGGCATCAACTGGATCGATACGGCGGCCGTGTATGGCCTGGGCCATTCCGAAGAACTGGTGGGCCAGGCATTGAAGGACATGGCGCCCAGCCAGCGCCCCTATGTGTTCACCAAATGCGGCCTGGTGTGGGACGAGCACGCGCCGACGGCGCCGCCGCGCCGGGTCGGCGCCACCCGCAGCCTGCGCGCGGAGCTGGAAGGCTCGCTCAAGCGCCTGGGCGTCGAGCGCATCGACCTGTACCAGATGCACTGGCCCGCCGGCGACGGCGCCACGCTGGCGGAATACTGGCAGGCCTTGCTGGACATGAAGGCGGAGGGCAAGGTGCGCGCCATCGGACTGTCCAATCACAATGCCGCGCAGCTGGAAGATGCCGAACGCCTGGGCCACGTCGACACGCTGCAGCCGCCATTTTCCGCCATACGGCGCGACGCGGCCGCCGACCTGCTGCCCTGGTGCCTGGATCACGACACGGGTGTAATCGTCTACAGCCCGATGCAGTCGGGGCTATTGAGCGGGAGCTTCAGCCAGGCGCGCGCCGCTGCCTTGCCCGAGGACGACTGGCGCTCGCGCAATTCGGAGTTCACGGGTGAGAACCTGCGGCGCAACCTGGAGCTGGCCGATGTACTGCGGCGTGTCGCGGAGCGGCATGGCTGCACGGTGGCCGCCGCGGCGATTGCCTGGACCCTGGCGTGGCCCGGCGTCACCGGCGCCATCGTCGGCGCGCGGTCGGCGGGGCAGGTGGATGGCTGGCTGGGCGCCGCGACCCTGGAGCTCGACGAGCAGGACATGGCCGAGATCGCGTCCTTCATCGAGCTGAGCGGCGTGGGCACGGGGCCGTCGTCGCCGCAGCGGCAAGCGGGTGCGGAGCTGCCGCTGCGCGAGACCTGAATCGCGGCGGCCCGGGCGCGGCCGAACGCCGCGCCTTGCGGGCAGCCCCATGCGCGGCCGGACGACCGGTCATGCGGACCGTCCGGCCGCGGCCAAACAGCGCGCTAGGCGGCCAGCCCGCGGCGGCGTGTCGCCAGCAGGCCCAGCAGTCCCAGCGCGACCAGTCCCATGATGGCGGTATTGCCCGTGCGGACATAGGGCGTCAGGCCCGTGGTCCCCTGCACGGTGGTCGCCAGCGCCGTCATCTGCATCGTCGGCGCCTGGGCCAGCACATGGCCTTGCGGATCGATGGACACCGTCAGGCCGGTGTTGGTCGCCGCCAGCATGGGCCGCGCGGTTTCCAGCGTGCGCATGCGGCCGATCTGCAGATGCTGCCGCAAGGCCCAGGTATCGCCGAACCAGCCCAGGTTGCTGAGATTCACCAGGATGGACGCCCCGGGTTCGCCTTGCGGCCCGGGCCGCAGCGCCGGCAGCAGCTCTTCGCCGAACAGGTCTTCATAGCAGATGTTCAGCGCCAGGCGCTGGCCCGCGATGTCGAACGGCACCTGGCGCGCGTCGCCGCGATCGAAATCGCCCAGCGGGATGTCCAGCATGCGCACGAACCAGTGGAAGCCGGGCGGCACGAACTCGCCCCAGGGCACCAGGTGGCGCTTGTCGTAGCGCATGGGCAGCTCGCCGGTGCGCAGCGCTTCCGGCGACGTGTGGGCGTCGAAGGCCACCGCGCTGTTGGTATAGCGGTCGCGGCCGTCCACCACGCGGTGCAGGGGCACGCCCATCACGATGGTGGCGTTGCGTTCTTCGGCGATGCGGCGCCACAGGTCCCAGGCGCGCGGGTCGAGCTGGTCCTGGAATACCGGCAATACGGTTTCCGGCAGGATGATGACCTGCGGCGCGGCTTCGCCCGCGGCGGGCGGCATGGACGCCTGGTTCATGTGCTGCAGCAGGCCTCTTTCCATCTGGGCCGGATCGAACTTCTGCGATTGTTCGATGTTGCCCTGGACCAGCCGCACCCGCAGCGGCGCGCCATCGGGCCGCGACCATGCGATATGCGACAGGCCCCAGCCCGCGAGCGCCGCCACGATCGCCAGCGCGGCGGCCATGCCGTCGCGCGGGTCGCGGGATGTCTCGGCCGGCCGCCAGAGCACCGCCAGGGCGGCGGCGGCGAAGGCGGCCAGCCAGGCGACGCCGTACACGCCCAGCACCGGCGCCCAGCCGGCGTAGGGGCTGTCGACGTGGGCGTAGCCGATGTTCAGCCAGGGGAAGCCGGTCCATAGCGTGCCGCGCACCCATTCGAGCGCGGCAAGTCCGCAGGCGAAGGCCAGCGCGGCGCGCAGCCGGCGGCCGGGCGCGGCGTCCGCGCGCAGCGGCGCCAGCCAGCGTCCGAGCACGCCGCCCGCCGCGGGGAACAGCGCGATGAACGCCGACAGCGCCAGCACGCCCGCGGCGGCCAGGGGCGACGACAGGCCGCCATAGTCGTGCATGCTGACGTACAGCCAGTACAAGCCCAGGGCATAGCATGCGAAGTGAAAGAGCCAGCCGTCCCATAGCGCCCGCCGCAAGGTGGGCGCCGCCAACTGGCGACGGGCCACGATGGCCAGCATCAGGACCTGCACCAGCGCCAGGGCGCCGTCGGGCAGCGGATCCGGGGCGAAGGTCAGCGCCTGGACGGCGCCGGCCACGATCATGCACGCCGCGCCGATACCCGCCCGCCGTCGCCCGAGCCGGGTTGAACCGGCCGTGCCTGTTCCCGCCGCGTCCTCCGCGCGCGGGTCGCGCTTGTCCGGAATGCTCATTCTGCGTCGGCGGAAGCAGCAGGGGTGGCGGTGGGAGGCAGCCGCTTCACGCGCAGCCACAGCGCGCGGCGGGGATCCGCGCGCACGACTTCGAAACTCAGGCCGTCGCGCTCGGCGTAATCGCCGCGACGCGGGATGCGGCCGAGTTCGCCGCCCAGCCAGCCGCCGATGCTGTCGTACTCATCGTCCGGCAGCGCCAGGCCGAAGGCCTCGTTGAATTTCTCGATTTCGGTGCTCGCCTGCACCCGCCACTGGTTGTCGCCTTCCGGGAAGATGGTGGCTTCCTCGTCTTCGTCGAATTCATCCTCGATATCGCCGACGATTTCCTCCAGCACGTCTTCCATGCTGACCAGTCCGGCGATGCCGCCGTATTCGTCGATGACGATGGCCAGGTGGTTGCGGCTTTCGCGGAAATCGCGCAGCAGCACGTTCAGGCGCTTGGATTCGGGAATGAAAACAGCCGGGCGCACCAGCGAGCGCAGCTCGATGTTCGGTTCGAGCATGCAGCGCAGCAGGTCCTTGGCCAGCAGGATACCGATGATGTTGTCGCGGTCGTCCTCGAATACCGGAAAGCGCGAATGCGCGGTATCGATGATGACGGACAGCAGATAGGGCAGGGGCTGCGCGATGTCCAGCAGGTCCATGCGCGAACGCGGCACCATGATGTCGCCGACGGTGCGCTCCGAAACGGCGAGCGCGCCCTTGATCATCGCGTACGACTCGGCGTCCAGCAGATCGCGTTCGTGGGCGGCCTCGAGTATGGCCTTGATGCCTTCGCGATCTTCCGGTTCGCGGCGAACCAGGGACAGCAGGCGGTCGAGCAGGGATTTGTTGGCGGGCTTGGCTTGACGCGTGGAATCCGCGTCGTTCGCAGGGTAGGGGTCGGGCATCGTCCAGAGGACAGGTTACAAAGAATCCAGCATAACCGATGTTGCGCGGCGCTTTTGTAACGGCGCGGCGGGGATAACCCCAGTAGGAACCGGCCCGCGGCCGCCGCCTACTGCGGTTCGTAGGGATCGGCGATGCCCATCCCGGCCAGCACGCGGGTTTCCAGCGCTTCCATGCGCTTGGCGTCGCGCGCCTTGATGTGGTCGTAGCCCAGCGCATGCAGGGCGCCGTGCACGGTCAGGTGGGCGGCGTGGGCCAGCGGCGCTTTTCGTTGTTCGCGCGCCTCGCGGCGCAGGACGGGCAGGCAGAGCACGATATCGCCCCGGGCGATCCGGTCCGGCCCGACGCCGTATTCGAAGGTCAGCACATTGGTCGCATAGTCCCGGCCGCGAAACGCGTGATTGAGCTGGCGGCCTTCGGCCTGCCCGACGATGCGCAGGCTGATTTCCGCGCCCTGGAAATCGACCAGGCCATCGTCGCGCGCGGCCTGCAGCCCACGCTGTATCCAGCGCCGCAGCCGCCAGCGCGGCAGCGTGGGCGCGTCGACGGCATACTGAACGGAAAGCGACAGCGCGACGGAACCGGCGCCGTCGCCCAGGCTATTCCTCATCCGTCGCGGCCTTGTCGTAGGCGTCGACGATGCGCGCGACCAGCGGGTGGCGGACCACGTCGCGGCTGGTGAAGCGCGTGGTGGCGATGCCCTGGACTTCTTCCAGCACCCGCACCGCGTGGGCCAGGCCGCTTTGCTGGCCGCGCGGCAAGTCCACCTGCGACGGATCGCCCGTGATCACCGCCTTGCTGCCGAAACCGATACGCGTCAGGAACATCTTCATCTGTTCCGGCGTGGTGTTCTGCGCTTCGTCCAGGATGACGAACGCATGGTTCAGCGTGCGGCCGCGCATATAGGCCAGCGGGGCGATCTCGATGGTCTGTTTTTCGAACAGGCGCTGCACGCGTTCGAATCCCATCAGGTCGTACAAGGCGTCATACAGCGGACGCAGATAGGGATCGACCTTCTGCGCCAGGTCTCCTGGCAGGAAGCCCAGGCGTTCGCCGGCCTCGACAGCCGGGCGCGTCAGCACCAGGCGTTGCACGGTGTCGCGCTCCATGGCGTCGATGGCGCAGGCCACGGCCAGCCAGGTCTTGCCCGTGCCGGCCGGTCCGATGCCGAAGGTGATGTCGTGCTTGAGGATGTTTTCCAGATAGTCGCGCTGGCGCGGCGTGCGCGGACGCAGGTCCGAGCGGCGCGTGCGCAGGGCGATGAAGTCGCGGTCGTCGTCCAGGGCGGGGATCGCGCCGGGGCTCGACGCCTGCGTCGCGCCCGGCGCGCCGCCGACGCGGCCGATGCCGATTTCCACCAGGCCCAGCTGGATGTCGTCGACCGACAAGGGCTTGCGCGCCGCCTGCTCGTCGAAGCGGCGCAGCGCCTGCGCGGCCAGTTCCGCCTGTTCGCCTTCCAGCGTGACGCGGCTGCCGCGGCGCGTCAGCTTGACCGCCAGGCCATCGGCCAACTGGCGCAGGTTTTCGTCGAGAGGACCGCAGAGATTCGCCAGCTGCGCGTTGTCGCCGCTGAGCTGGACGGTGATGCCGGGTTGTTTGCGGGGCGCGCCTGCCATTACGCGGCCTCCCCGTCGCCGGCAACCGCCACCCGCCCGCGCAGGGAATTGGGGTAGGCCTCGGTGATGACGATGTCGACCATGCGGCCGATCAGCCGCGCCGGCGCGGCGAAATTGACGATGCGGTTGTTTTCCGTGCGGCCCATCAGTTCATTCGGATCGCGGCGCGACGGTCCTTCGACCAGCACGCGCTGGGTGGTACCGGTCATGGCGCGGCTGATCGCCGACGCCTGTTCGGCGATGCGCGCCTGCAGCCGCTGCAGGCGCTGCAGCTTGAGGGTCTGCGGCGTCTCGTCGGCCAGGTCGGCGGCCGGCGTGCCGGGACGACGCGAGTAGACAAAGGAAAACGACGTGTCGAAGCCGACGTCGTCGATCAGCTTCATGGTCTTCTCGAAGTCTTCTTCGGTTTCGCCGGGGAAGCCGACGATGAAGTCGGACGACAGGGTCAGGCCGGGGCGCGCTTCGCGCAGTCTGCGCACGATGGACTTGAATTCCAGCGTGGTGTAGCCGCGCTTCATCGCGGCCAGCACGCGATCGCTGCCGGCTTGCACCGGCAGGTGCAGGAAGGACACCAGCTTGGGCAGGCGGGCATAGGCCTCGATCAGCCGCGGCGTCATTTCCTTGGGGTGCGAGGTCGTGTAGCGGATCCGTTCGATGCCGGGAATGTCGTGCACGTATTCCAGCAGCATGGCGAAATCGGCGATGTCGTCGCCATCGCCCAGGCGGCCGCGGTAGGCATTGACGTTCTGGCCCAGCAGCGTGACTTCCTTCACGCCCTGGTCCGCCAGGTCGGCGATTTCGACCAGGATGTCGTCGAAGGGGCGCGAGACTTCGTCGCCGCGGGTGTAGGGCACGACGCAGAAGCTGCAGTACTTGCTGCAGCCTTCCATGATGGACACGAAGGCGGTCGCCCCGTCGACGCGCGGCGGCGGCAGCGAGTCGAATTTTTCGATGCTCGGGAAGCTGATGTCCACCTGGGCGCGGCCTTCGGCTTCGCGCTGGCGGATCAGCTCCGGCAGGCGGTGCAGGGTCTGCGGACCGAACACCACGTCGACGTACGGGGCGCGCTTGACGATGGCCTCGCCTTCCTGGCTGGCCACGCAGCCGCCCACGCCGATGACCAGCCCAGGCTTGGTTTTCTTGAGCTGCTGCACGCGGCCCAGGTCGGAGAACACTTTTTCCTGCGCCTTTTCGCGCACGGAACAGGTGTTGAACAGGATGATGTCCGCGTCTTCCGGGGTGTCGGTCAACTCCACGCCCTGCGATTCACGCAGCACGTCCACCATTTTGTCGGAGTCGTACTCGTTCATCTGGCAGCCGAAGGTGCGGATGAACAATTTGCGGGGCGTATCGGAGGCCGGGCCAGCGGACAGGGCAGGCGTAGCGTCGGCGGACGCCGGCGCGGGTGCGCCGTCGCGCGCGAGTAGGGTTTCTTGCATGTCGGAAGCCGTGACGGGTGTAGATCCCGGGGGCGGAGGAGAAAAACAGAATTTTACCCCGGATGCGCCGTTGTCTTGGTATTGTCTCGGTCCGGTCCTAGCATGAGGCCGGATACGCGGCCGGCCGCACGGGGCGGCGCCGCGCAATCGACAGGGAAGACGAGGGGACATGGTCCAGAACACGGCCTTGCGCGACGATGCGCATTCCAGCCACGGGGCGCCGCGCCACGGTAAGGCGGCACGCAATCGATGGATGGCCGCCTGGCTGTTGGCCCTGCTGCTGATCGGCGGCCTGGTGGTCTTCGTCGATCTGCCCCTGGCCAGGTACCTGCATGCCAATGTGTCGCCGGCCGTGGACAACGCCTTCGAATGGATAGGCGAACTGGGCGATAGCAACAATTACGCGTGGGTCGTGCTGGCGGTCTATATCGCCGCCCTGGCGGCGCTGCGGCGCGGCAGGGACGGCGCCTGGATCGGCGGCTACGAACGGGTGGTGCGCGGCAGCCTGCTGCTGATGGGCGCCTGGATCGCTGGCGGCATTGTCACGGGGCTGCTCAAGCAGACGGTGGCGCGCGCCCGGCCCTATGTGTTGTTCGAGCAGGGCTACTACGGGCTGGGACACGCCTTCCAGGGCAAGCCTTTCAACTCTTTCCCGTCCAGCCATTCCCTGACGGCCTTCGTGCTGGCGTCGGCGATCGCGGTGGTGGCGCCGCGCTGGCGGCTGCCGGTGTTCGCGCTGGCGGTGCTGGCGGGCATCAGCCGGCTGGTCAACCTGGATCATTTCGCGTCCGACGTGGCCGCCTCGGCGCTGATCGCGATCACCGCCGTGCACGTGCTCAAGCCGTGGTTCCTGGATCCCGCCTATCGGTGGCCCACGCGGCTGCCCTGGCGCTGGTTCCGTCGCGGCGAGCGGGCCTGAGCCAGGGCGCGGCCGAACTGGCCGCCTATTTACCGCGCCACTGATCGATCAATCGGCGGTCGCGCTTGGTCGGGCGGCCTTCGACGATATCGAGGGCAGGTTCGGGTGCCAGGCGGCGCATTTCGGCGGCCCGTTCGCGGGCGGCGATGCTTTCGGGGGTTTCGTCGTACATCAGGCGCGCCGCTGTGGCGGGGCCGCGTATGGTGCTGACCGCGCGGACCAGCACGCGTATGGGCGGATCGTTCTTGCGCAAGGTGATGTAATCGCCTTCGCCCACGTCGCGCGCCGGCTTGGCGGGCTGATCGTTGACCAGCACCCGACCCTTGCCGATTTCCTCGACCGCCAGGGCACGCGTCTTGTAGAAGCGCGCGGCCCACAGCCATTTATCCAACCGTATCTTGTTCGTCATGGAGTCCTCAGACGTCATCGGCGGCTTTGTCGTGGCGTCCCGTCACACGTTCCATGCCCGCTCGGCGCGGCTCATCCTCGCGGCGGCGCCAGCGGATTCCTGACCCGGTAGAGACTTCCTTCGTCGTCATCGATGGTGCCGTAGACCCAGGCCTGATCCGGCGAGATCGCCAGATTGGCATGGTGGGTGCCCGGTAGGGACTGCGTTGCCAGCAGGCGGCCATCGGCGCCGAACACGGCAAAGCCGTCGCCATTGTAGAGGCTGACGTACACATGGCCCGAGGGATCCGTACGCACTCCATCCGGGGTATGGCGTCCGTCGCCCGGCAGCCGCTCGCCATGGCCCAGATCGTCCAGCACCAGGAAATCCCGCCGCCCGGTCAGGCTGCCGTCCGCCGCCACATCGAAGCGCAGCAGCTTGTCCGTGGTGCTCTCGCCCAGGTAAAGGGTACGGCCATCGGGCGACAAGGCCACGCCGTTGGCATTCTGCACGTGGTCCACCACCATGTCGGCCCGTGCCAATCCCGCCGCCAGGTGATAAAGCCGGCCCTCTATCCCCTGCGCGCCGCCGGAAGCGGTGAAATAGGCGCCGCCATGGCCGTCCGGCGCCAGATCATTGGGGCGGACCAAAGGCTCCCCCTGTGCGCCCCTATCCACGGTACGCAGCAGCCGGCCATCCAGCGTACGCTGTTCCACCGTTCCGGCGTCATAACAGGCGACCAGCATCGTGCCGTCCGCCAGCGGCAGCAGGCCATTGGGGCCACAGCCCGCCGATTGCCACGCGTGTACGGCCGACCGGTCCGCGCCCAGGCGAAGCACGGCGGACGTGCCGTAGTCCACGAAATAAAGCGTGTCGCCGACGAACACGGTGCCTTCGGGGAACTGCAAGCCGGACGCGAAGCGCTCCGCGTCGCTGGCGGGCGCCGCATGCAGGGGGGCGCATAGCGCCATCAGCACAAGCAATAGATAACGCATGGGATAACGCATGGGATAACGCATGGATCGATGCTCCTGGAAAGCCGTCCCCCCCGGGCGCGGCCTACCTTCGACGGCCCGCGCGCGCGGCAGTTCCCCTCCCGCCCGCAAGCCGTGCAAACCCGCAATGTATGCCCCCCCGCAAGCGATTACAGTTGTCAGTCGGATCGACCGCGTCCCGCGCCCTTGGCGGTCCGCGGTACCGCACAACTCCAATACCAAAGGAAACCCGGCCATGAAAATCCTTGCCGCTTTGATTCTGCTCTCCGTCCAGGCCCTGGCATACGCCCAGGCGCCCGTGGCCGGCGCGCCCGCCACCCCGACTCCCGCCGCGAATTCCGCGCTGGGCCGGATCGAGCAAGCGGGCGTGCTGCGCGTCTGTACGCCCGGCGACTACAAACCTTTCAGCTTCCAGCACGCGCCGGGCGAATTCGAGGGCATCGACATCGATCTGATGCAGACGCTGGCCGCGGCCCTTAAGGCCAAGCCGCAGTTCATCAAGACCACCTGGGCCAACCTGATGCCCGACTTCGTCGCCGGCAAGTGCGACATCGCGGTGGGCGGGATTTCCGCGTCTCTGGAACGCCAGAAGCAGGCTTACTTCAGCATGCCGTACATGATCAATGGCAAGACCCCGCTGACCCGCTGCGAGAACGTGGCCAAATTCCAGACCGTGGAGGCGATCGACCAGCCCTCGGTGCGCGTGATCGCCAACCCCGGCGGCAGCAACGAACGCTTCGCCAAGACCAGGCTGAGCCACGCGAAGCTGACCATGCACCCGGACAACCTGACCATCTTCGACGAATTGATCAAGGGCCAGGCCGACGTCTTCGTCACGGAAGCGGCGGAAGCCATCGTGCAGAGCAAGCTGCATCCCGAGCTGTGCGCGGTCAACCCAGACAAGCCGCTGCAGTATGCCGAGATGGCCTACCTGCTGCCGCAGGGCGACGAAATCTTCAAGCGCTTCGTCGACCAATGGCTGCACCTGGCGCAAGCCAGCGGCGAATACGCGCAGATCAGTGGAAAATGGCTGGGCAAATGACCCATCCCACCACCTGAAGGACGGCGCTTGGAGACCATCACCGAGTACAAGCTGTGGTCGTTCACCGGCGGCTCGCCGGTGGCGACCGTGGTGCAGCGGCAGGACTATCGCAAGGCCGACGCCTATCCGGTCAGCTCGTACTTCGACCTGGCGACCCGGATCGCCGAACTGCAGTTCCACAACCGCGACCACATCCTGCTGTTCCGCGGCCAGGCGGCCGACCATCGCAATCGTGCCGGCTACACATCGCTGAAGCCGACGATACTGCGCGGCAACGGCGGCAAGAACCCCAGCCTGGACGAGCTGCGCAAACGCTACGCCAGGTTGACCGCGGCCGAAAAAATCCTGGCAGAGGAATACCTGGGGGCGGGCTTCCTGGGCCTGGAGCGCGTGGGCCGCCACGGCATGGTGCGCTGGGCGATCCTGCAGCATTACGAAATCTGCGCCACGCCGCTGCTCGACGTCACGCACTCGCTGCGCGTGGCGGCATCGTTCGCCAGCCACGATGCGCGGAACGAGGCCTATGTCTTCGTCGTCGGCGTGCCGTATCTGAGCGGCGGCATTACCGTCAGCGCCGAATCCGGCCTGCAGACCATCCGCCTGTCCAGCGTCTGCCCCCCATCCGCCGCGCGGCCGCATCTGCAGGAAGGCTATCTGCTGGGCGAATATCCGGAGATGTCCGGCATCGGCCAGAAAGCGCTGTACCTGCATCACGAAATGGATTTCGGGCGGCGCCTGGTGGCCAAGTTCCGCTTCGATCCCAGGCAGTTCTGGAAGGGGCACAGCTTTCCCATCGTGGGCAAGCATGAGCTCTATCCGTCCAGCGACCCCATGCTGGACCTGGCGCGGCGGGTCAGCGCCAGGCTGGCGCGCGAATCGCGCTGAAGGTCGGCGCCGCCAGCGCGGGCGCCAGTCCTGGGCGCTGCCTGGCGCGATGAGCACGCCAGGACGTGGCAGCAGTCCAGATTCGTCACTCCAGATTCGTTGGATATCGGTTCAGCGACGATTAAGCCGCGAGCGTATCACCAGCGGTAGACTTCGGCATCGAACTGATTCGATGCAAGGATGGAGACCATGGCCAAGGAAGATACGATCAAGGCGCTGCTGTTCGATGTGTTCGGAACGGTGGTCGACTGGCGCACCAGCGTCGCGCGGCAGTTGCGGCCGTTTCTGGAGCAGCATGGTATCCAGGACGACCCGCATGACGTCGCCAATGCCTGGCGCAAGAAGTACCAGCCGGCGCTGGAAGAAGTGCGTACCGGCCGGCGTCCCTTCGTCAAGCTGGACGTCCTGCATCGCGAGAACCTGGAAAAGCTGCTGGCCGACTACAAGGTGGACGTCGCCAGCCTGTCCGAGGAAACGCTGAACGACCTGAACCTGATCTGGCATCGGCTGGATCCGTGGCCCGATTCGGTCGCGGGTCTTCGGCGGTTGAAGCAGCGCTTCATCATCGCGCCGATGTCCAACGGCAATATCCGGCTGATGACCGACATGGCCAAGGGCGCCGGCCTGCCCTGGGACGCGATCCTGGGCGCGGAAGTCGTCAAGGCGTACAAGACTTCGCCCGAGGCCTATCTGCGCACCGCGGAAGTGCTGGACCTGCGCCCGGAAGAAATCTGCATGGTCGCCGCCCACAACTCCGACCTGGCGGCCGCGCGCAAGTGCGGATTCCATACCGCGTTCGTCCTGCGGCCCACGGAATACGGCCCGGACCAGAAAACCAATCTGCGCGCGGAACAGGACTGGGATTGGGTCGCCGACGATATGGGGCAGTTGGCCACGAAGATGAACTGCCCGGCCTGAGCCGGCCGCGCTGGTGGCGGGGGGGTTACTGCCGCGGCCCAGGCGCTTCGGCGGGCGCCTTCTGTGCCGCGTTCTGGATACCCGCCTGAAAGGCGCTCAGCATGTTCGACGTCAGCGCGGCGTTGACTGAGGCGATGCCCAGCACGACGGCGACCGCCGTCGTGACCAGCACCATTTTGTATCCCGCGATCTTGTTGTGGACCTCTTGCAGCTCCGCGCGCATTTCGGCCCGCATTTCTCTCATGTCGGCACGGATTTCCTTGTTGTCCGCGCGAATTTCCTTGAAGGTTTCCCGAATGTCGTGCGCGTAATCTTCAATGCGCGAGATCCGGCAGTCCATGCTGGCTTCGATGGCTTCGAGCCTGGAGTGAAATCTTCGGCGGGGCTGGGTGGCGGCTTCCATACCGGAAATTATCTTCCCGGTTCGCCAGCGCGGCAATATGACGGATGCGCCACGCGTAACCCCGGATCAACGGTGCGCCGCCCGCGGCGGGCGACGCGTTCCCGGCCGCGGGTACGAGATCAGGCGACCTCGGGTCCGTCCTTCTTGGCCGGCTTGACCAGGTCTTCGCGCTTGACGCCGAACCACATGGCCAGCGCCGCGGCCACGAACACCGACGAATAGATACCGAACCAGATGCCGATGGTCAGCGCCATCGCGAAGTAGTGCAGGGTCGGGCCGCCGAAGAACAGCATGGACAGCACCATCATCTGCGTGGAACCGTGCGTGATGATGGTCCGCGAGATGGTCTGCGTGATGGCGCCGTTGATGACTTCCTGCACCGACGCCTTGCGCTGCTTGCGGAAGTTCTCTCGGATCCGGTCCATGATCACCACGGATTCGTTGACCGAGTACCCCAGCACCGCCAGCACGCCCGCCAGCACGGACAGCGAGAATTCCCACTGGAAGAAGGCGAAGAAGCCCAGGATGATGACCACGTCATGCAGGTTGGCCACCACCCCCGCCAGCGCGAATTTCCATTCGAAGCGGATGCCCAGGTAGATGACGATGCCCAGCACCACGAACAGCAGCGCCATCAGGCCGTTGTGCACCAGCTCCTGGCCCACCTGCGGGCCGACGTATTCCACCCGGCGCAGCTCGACGGAAGAATCGTCGGCCTTCAGGGCCTTCAACACCGCGTCGCTCTGCTGCGAAGACGTCTGCCCGGCCTGCAGCGGCAGGCGGATCAGCACGTCGCGCGACGTGCCGAAGTTCTGCACCTGGAAGTCCGCATAGCCCAGCTTGGCCACGGACCCGCGCACCTTCTCCAGCTGCGCCGTCTGTGCGTAGTTGACTTCCATCACCGTGCCGCCGGTGAACTCGATGGACAGATGGAAACCGCGCGTCAGGATGAAGAAGACCGCCGCCAGGAAGGTGATCGCGCTGATGATATTGAGCACCAGCGCATGCCGCATGAATGGGATGGTGCGGTGTATGCGGAAAAATTCCATGATTCGCCTTGCTTGGTTGGGCCGGGTGGCGACGCCGCCGCGGCCCTGTCCTAATCGTGTTGTGTCGCGCTATCCCTGCACGTCCGGCATGCGCCGGACGGCAGGCCTGTTGTCCGTCAGGCCTTCGCCTTGCCGTCGTCCGACGGCTTCCACACCTGGCCGATCGATACGCTCGCCAGCTTCTTGCGGCGGCCGTACCACAGGTTGGCCAGCGCGCGCACACCCACCACCGACGAGAACATCGACGTCAGGATCCCCAGGCAGTGCACCACCGCGAAGCCGCGGATGGGGCCGGAACCGAAGGCCAGCAGCGCCAGGCCGACGATCAGCGTGGTCAGGTTCGAATCCAGGATGGTGCCCCAGGCGCGTTCGAAACCGTGATGGATGGCCTGCTGTGGCGAAGCGCCGTTGCGCAGCTCTTCACGTATGCGTTCGTTGATCAGCACGTTCGAGTCGATGGCCATGCCCAGCGTCAGCGCGATGGCCGCGATACCGGGCAGCGTCAGCGTGGCCTGCAGCATGGACAGCAGCGCCAGCAGCAGCAGCACGTTCACCGCCAGGCCGATGGTCGAGAACACGCCGAACAGGCGGTAATAAACGATGATGAAGACGGCGATCGCCAGGAAGCCGTACAGCGTCGAGGCAAAACCCTTGGCGATGTTGTCCGCGCCCAGGCTGGGCCCGATGGTGCGTTCTTCGATGATGGACATCGGCGCGGCCAGGGCGCCGGCGCGCAGCAGCAGCGCGGTATCGGCGGCTTCTTCGGCGGTCATGCTGCCGGAGATCTGCACCTGCCCGCCGGGGATCTCGCCGCGGATGACCGGCGCGGTGACGACTTCGCCCTTGCCGTTTTCGAACAGCAGGATGGCCATGCGCTTGCCGACGTTGTCGCGGGTGACGTCGCGGAAGATGCGCGCGCCCTTGGCGTCCAGCGTCAGGTGCACGGCGGCCTGCTGGGTCTGCTGGTCACGTCCCGGTTGGGCGTCCTGAAGGTTTTCGCCGGTCAGGATGACCTGGCGGCGCACCAGCAGCGGGCGGCCGTCGCGGTCGGTATAGCGTTCCAGGCCGAAGGGCACCGTATTGGCGGCCAGCGCGGCCTGGGCGGACGGCGAGTCGTCCACCATGCGGATTTCCAGGGTGGCGGTGCGGCCCAGCAGTTCCTTGGCCTTGGCCACGTCCTGCACGCCGGGCAGCTGCACGACGATACGGTCGTTGCCCTGCTGCTGGATGACCGGTTCGGCTACGCCCAGCTCGTTGATCCGGTTGTGCAGCGTATTGATGTTCTGGCTCAGCGCGGTTTCCTGCACCCGGGTGATGGACGCCGGGCTGAGCGTGCCGACCAGCTGCGGCTTGCCGCCGTCGTTCTGGTCGACGAATTGCAGGTCGGGCATGCGCGTGCGCAGGATGGACACGGCCTTGTCGCGGGCGTCGGCATTCGGGAAGGCGGCGGTGACGGACTGGCCCGTGCGGTCGACGGTGACGCCCGGCACGTCCTGATCGCGCAGCACGCTGCGCACATCGGCGGCCAGGGAATCGTAGCGGGCGGTCAATGCGCCCTGCATGTCGATCTGCAGCAGGAAATACACGCCGCCGCGCAGGTCCAGCCCCAGGTACATGGGCTTGGGTTCGAACCAGCCCAGCGCGCGCATCCATTCGGGCGAAGCCGGCAGCAGGTTCAGCGCCACCGTGTAATGGGGATCGCCCGGCACGGTATTCAGCGTCTTGTCGATCAGGTCGCGCGCCTGCAGCTGCTGATCCGTGGACCCGAAACGCGCGCGGATGGTGCCCAGCGGCCCGTTCTGCTCATAGTAGGCGCCGGTCGTGGGGATCTTGGCCTGGGCAAGGATCTGTTCCACCGTGCCGAGCAGGGCGTTGTCGACCTTGATCGTCGCTTTCGCACTGGAAATCTGTACCGCGGGGGATTCGCCGTAGAAATTGGGCAGCGTATACAGCAGGCCGATGACGACCGCGATCAGGACCGTAAGGTACTTCCAGAGGGGATAGCGGTTCATGGCCGGCTACTTGTAGGTGAAGAAAGACGGTTGAGGCGAAAAGCCGGGACGCATAAGGCGAAGCGCTTAAGGCGACGCGCTTAATGCGAGGCGCCGGAACGCTGCGAGCCCGGGCGGGCGGCGGCTGCGCCGCCGGCCCGGCATGCTGGGACGCTTACAGCGCCTTGATGGTTCCCTTGGGCAGCACGGTCGACACGGCGCTCTTCTGGACGACGACTTCGACGGGCTTGTCCGCGGACTCGGAGATCTCCACCGTGATGTAGGTGTCGGTGACGCGGGTGACCTTGCCCAGCACGCCGCCGGCGGTGACCACTTCGTCGCCCTTGCTCAGCGCGGCCAGCAGGTTGCGGTGTTCCTTCTGGCGCTTCATCTGCGGACGGATCATCAGGAAATACAGGATGACGAACATCAGCACGATCGGCAGGAAGTTCATCAGCGCGCTTTCCGGGGCGGCTTGGGCGATGACCACGCCCAGGTTGTCGGTCATGAAGGACATCGTGATACTCCTGTGGGATCCGGTCGCCGGATCCGGTTATCGGTTTTTGATCTGGTTGTGGGTTTTTCGCGAGCCTGCGCATCTAGGGCAGCCCGCTATTGTAGCGAAGCCGCCCGCCCGGGGTAGGCCCCCACCGCCGGCGCAGCCCGGCGGGGCGGCGCCGGGGCGTCGCTAATCCACCCCGCGCGCCCGGTCGGCCGCGAACTGCGCCCGCCAGGCCTCGAAGCGGCCGGCGGCGATGGCTTCGCGCATCTCGCCCATCAGCGTCAGGTAGAAATGCAGGTTGTGCAGCGTATTCAGCCGCGCGCCGGTGATTTCGTTGGCGCGCTGCAGATGGTGCAGGTAGGCCCGCGAAAAGTGCCGGCAGGTGTGGCAGGCGCAGCTGGGGTCCAGCGGCCGCGTATCGTCGCGGTAGCGCGCATTGCGGATCTTGACGTCGCCGTAGCGGGTGAAAAGCCAGCCGTTGCGTGCGTTGCGCGTCGGCATGACGCAGTCGAACATGTCGACGCCCTGCGCCACGCCGGCCACCAGGTCTTCCGGCGTGCCCACGCCCATCAGGTAGCGCGGGGCCTGGGCCGGCAGGCGCGGGGCCACGTGCGCCAGGATGCGCATCATGTCTTCCTTGGGCTCGCCCACGGACAGGCCGCCGATCGCATAGCCGTGAAAGCCGATCTCCAGCAGGCCGGCCAGCGATTCGTCGCGCAGGCGTTCGTACATGCCGCCCTGGACGATGCCGAACAGGGCATTGGGGTTCGCCAAGCCGTCGAAGGCGTCGCGCGAGCGGCGCGCCCAGCGCAGCGACATGCGCATGGAGCGCGCGGCTTCTTCTTCCGTGGCGGCGCGGCCGTCGATTTCATAGGGCGTGCATTCGTCGAACACCATCACGATGTCCGAGTTCAGCGCGCGCTGGATGCGCATGGACTCTTCCGGCGTCAGGAACAGCCGGGCGCCGTCGATGGGCGACGCGAACCGCACGCCTTCTTCGGTGATCTTGCGCATGCCCTGCAGGCTGAACACCTGGAAACCGCCCGAGTCGGTCAGGATGGGCCGGTTCCAGCCCATGAATCCGTGCAGCCCGCCATGCTTTTCCATGATGTCCGTGCCCGGACGCAGCCACAGGTGGAAGGTATTGCCCAGCACGATCTGGGCGCCGATTTCTTCCAGCTCGTGGGGCAGCATGGCCTTGACGCTGCCGTAGGTGCCCACGGGCATGAAGATGGGGGTTTCGACCACGCCATGGTTCAGCGTGATGCGGCCGCGCCGGGCGCCGCCATCGGTGGCCAGCAGTTGGAAATCGAGTCCGGTCATGGTGTGGGGGCCGCGGCGGCTTCGATGAACATCGCGTCGCCGTAGCTGAAGAAGCGGTAGCGTTGCGCCACGGCGTGGGCATACGCGCGGCGGATGGGTTCCATGCCCGCCAGCGCCGACACCATCATCAGGAGCGTCGACTGCGGCAGGTGGAAATTGGTGATCAGCACGTCCAGCGCCTGGAAACGATAGCCCGGCGTGATGAAGAGCCGCGTATCGCCCTGGGTGGCGCGCAGCGGCAGATGCTGCCCCGCCGCGGATTCCAGGGCGCGGGCGCTGGTGGTGCCGACCGCCACCACGCGGCCGCCGGCCGCCTTGGCGCGCGCGACGGCGTCCGCGGTCGCCTGGGGCACGGTGTACCACTCGGCGTGCATGACGTGGTCGGCGATATTGTCCACCCGCACCGGCTGGAAGGTGCCGGCGCCGACGTGCAGGGTGACGAAGGCGCGCCCGACGCCCAGGGCTTCCAGGCGGTCCAGCATGGCCTGGTCGAAATGCAGGCCGGCGGTGGGCGCCGCCACCGCGCCGGGTTCACGGGCGTAGACGGTCTGGTAGCGGGTGTCGTCGTCGCTGTCCGGCGCATGGGTGATATAGGGCGGCAGCGGCGTGGCGCCATGGGCGTCCAGCAGCGCCAGTACGTCCTCCGTAAAACTCAGGTCGAAGAGCTCCCCGGCGCGGCCTTCCACCACGGCCTCGAAGGCGTCTGCCAGCCGCAGGACCGTTCCCGGCCCGGGCGATTTGCTGGCGCGCACGTGCGCCAGGGCGCGGCGCGGCCCGGTGATGCGTTCGACCAGGACCTCTATCTTGCCGCCGCTGGCCTTGTGGCCGGTCAGGCGCGCCTTGATCACGCGGGTATCGTTGAATACCAGCAGGTCGCCCGGGCGCAGCAGCGCGGCCACGTCGGCGAAGCGCCGGTCGTGCAGCTCGCCGTGGGTGTCCAGGTGCAGCAGACGGCTGCCGCCGCGCTCGGCGCTGGGATGCTGCGCGATGAGCTCCGGCGGCAGGTCATAGTCGAAATCGGCAAGGCGAAGGGAAGAGGGCAGGGACGGAGACACGCTGGACGTCGAAATCGTAAAAAGCCAACCCGGCATTGTAGTGGCCCGGGCGCACGACCCCGCCACGCAAGGTATCCTTGGCGCTTTTGGCGATCTGGCGACGGCAGCGGGCGGGAATGACAGAGCGGGCAGGCAAGCGGACGACGGGGTGGTGGGCGGCGGCCGGTTCAGGGTTGCGGCAGTCGGTTTCGGCCGGCCTGACGGTCCTGAGAGCGGCCACGGTCGCGGCCCTGACGGTGGGGGTGGCAGGGGTGGCCAACGCCCAGGGCCTGGCGCCGGCCTCGGCCAATGTCCTGCCGCATGACCTGGCGGCGACCTGGCGAGCCAGCAAGCTGCCCAGCGGGTCGCTGTCGCTGGTGGTCCAGGAACTGGGCGGCCAGCGCCTGTTGTCCATCAACGCCAAGGAGCCGCGCAACCCGGCTTCGGTGATGAAGCTGGTCACCACCTGGTCCGCCCTGTCCAGCCTGGGGGCCAACTACACGTGGCGCACTGAATTGCTGGCCCAGCCGGGCGCCCGGCCGAACGCCAGCGGCGTCCTGCCGGGTCCGCTGTATCTGCGCGCCGGCGGCGACCCCCTGTTCATGCTGCAGGACCTGTGGACGCTGCTGCGCGACCTGCGCCTGCATGGCGTGCGGCAGATCAACGACCTGGTGATCGACCGCACGATCTTCGGCCCGGTCGCCACCGACCCCGGCGCCTTCGACGGCGCGCCAGACCGACCCTACAACGCCAGCCCGGACGCGCTCATGGTCGGCTTCGGCGCCTTGCGCCTGCTGTTCATCCCGGATCCGGCGGCGCGGCGCTGGCGGCCGGTGATCGACCCCCCGCTACCCGGCGTGAGCCTCAGCGGCCAGGTGGAATGGAGCGACGCCACCTGCCCCGGATCGCCGGACGTCTCGACCGAGCCGCTCATCACGCAGCAGGGCATTACCTTGCGGGTGACCGGCACCGTGGCCGGTTCCTGCGGCGAATTCAGCCTGTACCGCCTGGCCCTGTCGCAAGCCGATTTCGCCACCGACGTCATCCGGCAGTTGTGGCGCGAGATGGGCGGCACCTTCACCGGCCAGGTCCGCGCCGGCATGGTGCCGCCGGACGCGGTCCCGTTGGCTTCACACGAATCGCCGCCGCTGGGCGACATCATCCGCACCATCAACAAGCGCAGCAATAACGTCATGGCGCGCCTGCTGCTGCTGACCCTGGGCGCGGAAGGCGGCCGCCGTCCCGCCACCCCGGACACCGGCGCGGCCGTGGTGCGGCGCGTCCTGGGCAGCCAGGGCCTGTCCATGCCCGAGCTGGTCATCGACAATGGCTCGGGCCTGTCGCGCACGGGCCGCGTCTCGGCCGACAGCCTGGCGTCCATGCTGACGGTGGCCTGGAATTCGCCCTATATGCCGGAATTCATGTCTTCCCTGGCGATCGCCGGCGTCGACGGCACGGTGCGCCGCCGATTGCGCGACAAGGACACCCGCGGCATGGCGCACCTGAAGACGGGATCGCTGGCCAACGTGCGCGCCATGGCCGGCTATGTGCTGGGCGCGAGCGGCAAGCGCTACGTGGTGGTCAGCATCGTCAACGACGATCGCGCCGACGCGGTGCGGCCGTTCGACGATGCGCTGATCAAGTGGCTGGTCGATCGCTGAACAGGCTACGATTCCACCCATTGTCATCGGAGAATCCCCATGCCCGTGCATGAAATCCGCCATCCGCTCATCCGCCACAAGCTCGGCATCATGCGGCGCGCCGACCTCAGCACCAAGAGCTTCCGCGAGCTGTCGCAGGAAGTCGGGGCCCTGCTGACCTACGAGGCCTGCAAGGACCTGCCCCTGGAACCATGCCAGGTGCAGGGCTGGAGCGGCATGGTCGACGTGGAAAAGCTGGCGGGCAAGAAAATCACCGTGGTACCCATCCTGCGCGCCGGCATCGGCATGCTGGACGGCGTGCTGACGCTGGTGCCCGGCGCCAAGGTCAGCGTGGTCGGCATCGCCCGCAACGAGGAAACCCTGCAGGCGCACACCTATCTGGAGCGCCTGGTGGCCGAGCTGGACCAGCGCGTGGCGCTGATCGTCGATCCCATGCTGGCGACGGCGGGCTCGATGTGCGCCACCATCGACATGCTGAAGCGGGCAGGGTGCCGCGATATCCGCGCGCTGGTGCTGGTGGCCGCGCCGGAAGGCATCGCCCGCCTGGACCGGGAGCATCCGGACGTGCAGGTGTACACGGCATCCATCGACGAGCGGCTGAACGAGGACGGCTACATCATCCCCGGCCTGGGCGACGCGGGCGACCGCATCTTCGGCACGCGGCAGAAGGCGGAGTAGCCGGCCTCAGCCCGCCGGCACGGCGGCCATGCCGTCGATATGCTGGCCGAACCAGTGCAGGTCATTGGCCAGCGCCGCGACGCTGCCGACGATCAGCAGGGCGGGCGAGCGTATTTCGTGGGTCAGGGCCAGCGGAGCCAGGTCTTCCAGCCGGCCCGTCAGTACCCGCTGTTCCGGCCGGCTGCCGTTTTCCACCAGCGCGAAGGGCGTATCCGCCGCGCGGCCATGGTCGCGCAGGCGCCGCGACAGCGACTCCAACTGCCCGACACCCATATAGAACGCCAGCGTCTGGTTGGCGCCCGCCAAGGCCTGCCAGTCCATGGCCTGGGCATTGTCATCGCGGCAGTGCGCCGTGATCAGATGCAGCGATTGCGCGTGCTCGCGATGGGTCAGGGGGATGCCGGCATGGGCCGCGCAGGCCAGCGCCGCCGTCACGCCGGGCACGACCTCGTAGGGAACCCCGTGGGCCCGCAGGTATTGCAGCTCTTCGCCGCCGCGCCCGAAGATGAAGGCATCGCCGCCCTTGAGCCGCACCACGCGGCGTCCGCGCCTGGAGTGCTCGACCATCAGGCCGTGGATGCGGGCCTGGGTGGCCGGGTGGTCTTCGCCCGGCCGCTTGCCCACGTCGATGCGTTCGGCGTCGCGCCGGGCCAGCGACATGATCTCGGCGCTGATCAGGCGGTCGTACAGGATGACGTCGGCTTCGTTCAGGGCGCGCAGCGCCTTCAGCGTCAGCAGGCCAGGGTCGCCGGGGCCGGCGCCGACCAGCACCACGCTGCCCACGGGCGTCTCCTGCGGCTGCGCCAGCGCGGCTTCCAGCGCCTGCTCGGCTTCCGCCGGACGGGCCTGGCGCAGCAGCGCGGCGACCGGGCCATCCAGCAGGGTGTCGTAGAAGCGCCGGCGCGCCCCAAGGTCCGGACGGCGTTCGCGGATGCGCGCCCGGTAGCGGGCCGCCAGCTCGGCCAGGGGGCCCAGGGCGTGGTCGAACAGGGATTCGATGCGTTCGCGCATGCGGCGGGCCAGCACCGGCGCCACGCCGGACGACGAGACCGCCACGATCAGCGGCGAGCGGTCGACGATGGACGGCACCTGGAAGGAAGACAGCGCGGGGTCGTCCACCACGTTGGCCAGGATGCGCCGCGCGCCCGCCGCCGCCGCCACCTGGGCGTTGACGGTTTCGTCATCGGTGGCCGCCACCACCAGCCAGCTGTCGTCCAGCCACGCTTCATCGAACCGTCCGGGGATATGGGTGATCCTGCCTGCCTGCGCCAGCGCCGCCAGTTCCGGGGCCAGCTCGGGCGCGCCCACTTTCACGCGGGCGCCGGCTTCCAGCAGTGCCTGGGCCTTGCGCGCGGCGACGGTGCCGCCCCCCACGACCAGGACGAGGCGCTGGTTCAGGTCGGCGAACAGGGGAAATAGTTTCATGGCGGTGGGCGGTCGGTATGGGGTGCGGCAAAACGACGCAAGCCCACCGTCGCGGCGCGAAGTGGGCAACAGGCGCATTCTAGAAAGCCATCCCCTGGCGCAGGAACGAAGTTATAGGCATGTCCTTATGAGTCGTGGGAATATTGCGGCCCGATTTTATGGGCGGCCGCTATTAGGCGCCTCTGCCGGCCCGCGCCGTGCGGGGGACGGCCACGGTGTAGTATCGATGCACCCGCCCGACGCCATGGGCGGCCGCTTTCGAAGAGGTCTCCAATCGTGTATCCGCATTCCGCTTCCGACGCCGCGTTCCCCAGCCGCCCCCCCATGTCATCCGTGTCGCCGCGAGGCGGCCGGCTTCCCCACGTCCTTGGGTACGCGCTCGCCACCGCCGCGTTGTCGTTGGCCGCGGGCGCGGCCCAAGCCGGCGTCTGCGACGCCCAATTCGTGCGCGACGGAGGCCAGGTTCAGCTGACGGGCTCGGGCAATTTGCAACTGGGTGCCGATTTGGCGTTTGCCGAAGTAACCAAAAGCAATGGTGAGAACTGCCGCGCCCGTGTCAGCGGCGTCGCGACTTTTTCCTATGCCGGGTTGCCGCCGGGCAAATCCAAGCTGGATTACCTGATGACCGTGCGCGACGGCAAGGCGACGTTCGTGAAGTATGAAAACGCCGGCGAACGGCCCGCGTCGGACGGCCAGTTCGACCTGCGCATGCTGGGCCTGTTCGCCTACGACGGCAAGATCAGCGGGCCGGGCCAGAAGCTGCCTGGGGCGAATTTCCGCCTGAACATCGGCAAGGAAGCGCCCGTGGGCGGCACCCCCAGCACCACCGTGCGCATAGGCCAGAAGACCGTCGGCACCCGCCGCAACATGGAAACCGCGCTGGGGCAGCAATCCTGCTGGCCGATTTCCTACCGTCGCGATACCGACCCGACGATGGCCACGTTCAAGGGCCTGACCATTCCGATCCCGGCGCTGAACACCACCGTCACCGATTGGTATTGCCCGGCCGTCAATCTGGTCATGAAGCAGGATATCGATCAGCAGGGCATCAAATCCGCGGTAGAGATAACCAAGGTCAAATAACGATCAAATAGACCGCTTGCGAGCGTAGCAGACGGTAGCAATACGGGGCTTGAGACCAAGGCCCACTGGTATCATTGTTTTTGTCCAGGACTTGCAACAAGAAAGGAGCGAACATGAACGCGAAAACTTCCGACGCCGCCAAAGACCACCTGATCGACAGCGTCAAAAGCAGCCTGAACGATGCGGAAAGCCTGCTGCGCGAAGCTGCCTCCAGCACCGGCGACAAGGCCGCCGAATTGCGCGACCGCGCGATGACGTCGCTCAAGCGCACCCGCGAAGCGCTCTACGAAGTGCAGGACGCCGTGGTCGAGCGTGGCCGCAAGGCAGCGCGCGCGACCGATGACTACGTGCACGACAATCCGTGGCAAGCCATCGGCATCGCGGGCGTGACGGGCCTGCTGCTGGGCCTGCTGATCGCGCGCCGCTGAACCCTCACCTGGCGGACCGACGGCGGGCGCGAATCCTTCGACCCGCCGGCGCTCCGCACCCCCGAACATGCCCTTACGCAAATCCTTGCTCGGCGTCGCCTCCAGCCTGGTCGAACTGGGGCGCACGCGCTTCGAGCTGCTGGCGCTGGAAGCCTCGGCGGAAAAAGGCCGGCTGCTCAAGCTGCTGGGCTGTTCCTTCGCGGCCCTGTTGTTCCTGACCCTGGCCGTGCTGGTGTTTTCCATACTGGTGGCCGTGTATTTCTGGCCCACCGACGAACGCTATATGGCGTTCGGCGCGCTGGCGGCCGTTTACGCCGTCCTTGGCGTCATCCTGCTGCTGGTCGTGCGGCGCATGCTGACGCAGGGGCCGGCCCCCTTCGCCGCCACGATGGAAGAGCTGGCGCGAGACGTGCAGTTGCTCGAACACCTGCGCATCAAGGCGCAGGAAGAAGAGGAAGCGGAACGCCGCGCCGAAGCCGAACGCCAAGCCCACGCCGCCCGCCGGCGGGAGACGCGCCATGAGTAAATTGTCCCCCGAGGTCGACCGCCAGGTGCGCATCGAATTGCTGCGCGCCCGCGCGGCGGTCGAGCGCCAGGCGCTGGTGCACAACGTCGCCGGACTGACGCAGTCCCTGTCGCCTTCGCATCTGGTCAAAGGCCTGGTTCCGCGCCTGGGGGCGGGCAATATGCCCGGCCTGGCCTGGCAGGCCTTCAACCTGGTGCGCCGCTATCCCATCATTACGTCCACGCTGTCCACCGCATTCCTGGGCGGCAAGCGTTCCCGGCTGCTGAAGCTGGGTACCGCCGCCGTGGTGGGCTGGCAGGTCTTCCGCGGTTGGAAGGCGCGCCAGGCCGCCGGCGCGGCCGGTTCGGCGTCCGTCACAAACCCAGCTGGCCCCACATCGCGTCCACCTTACTTTTGACGGCGGGGTCCATCACGATGGGCCGGCCCCACTCGCGGTCGGTCTCGCCGGGCCATTTGTTGGTGGCGTCCAGCCCCATCTTGCCACCCAGGCCCGACACCGGCGAAGCGAAATCCAGGTAGTCGATGGGCGTGTTCTCCACCAGCGTGGTGTCGCGGACCGGGTCCATCCGGGTGGTCATGGCCCACACCACTTCCTTCCAGTCACGCGGGTTGACGTCCTCGTCCACCACCACGATGAACTTGGTATACATGAACTGCCGCAGCACGCTCCATAGCCCGAACATGACGCGCTTGGCGTGGCCGGGATACTGCTTGCGGATGGATACCACGGCCAGGCGGTAGCTGCAGCCTTCGGGCGGCAGGTAAAAATCCACGATTTCCGGCAGTTGGCGGCGCAGCAGGGGCACGAACACTTCGTTCAGCGCCACGCCCAGGACCGCCGGTTCGTCGGGCGGCTTGCCGGTATACGTGGAATGGTAGATGGGATCGCGCCGCATCGTGATGCGGTCCACCGTGAACACCGGGAACCAGTCGCGTTCGTTGTAATAGCCGGTATGGTCGCCGTACGGGCCTTCCAAGGCCATCTCGTAACCCGTGTCCGGCGGCGGCGCCACGCCTTCGGGGACCGCGGGCGCGATGGCGCGCGGATCGCTGCTGGGCAGCAGGTGCCCTTCCAGGACGATCTCCGCGTAGGCGGGCACCGACAGTTCGCTGCCCAGCGCCTTGGCGACTTCGGTGCGCGAACCGCGCAACAGGCCGGCGAACTGGTATTCGGACAAGCTGTCGGGCACCGGCGTCACGGCGCCCAGGATGGTCGCCGGATCCGCGCCCAAGGCCACCGCGATGGGAAAGGGCTGGCCGGGGTGCGCCTGGGCATGCTCGCGGAAGTCCAGCGCGCCGCCCCGGTGCGACAGCCAGCGCATGATCAGCTTGTTGCGGCCGACCGGCTGCTGGCGGTAGATTCCCAGGTTCTGGCGCCGCGCCCGCGGACCCTTGGTAATCACCAGGCCCCAGGTCAGCAAGGGCGCGACGTCGCCGGGCCAGCATTTTTGCAGCGGCAGGCGCGACAGGTCCACGTCGTCGCCTTCCAGCACGATCTCCTGGCAGGCGGGGCTGCGCACGGTTTTCGGGCTCATGTCCCAGAGCGCGGCCTTGAGCATCGCGACCTTGGCGAAGGCGTCGCGCAGGCCCTTGGGCGGTTCGGGTTCGCGCAGCGAGGCCAGCAGTTCGCCGGTGTCGCGCAGCGCCTCGACCTGTTCCGCGCCCATGCCCCAGGCCACGCGCCTGGGCGTGCCGAACAGGTTGGCCAGCACCGGCATGCCCGCGGGACGGTCCTGGTGCATCGCGTTTTCGAACAGCAGGGCGGGGCCGCCTTTTTGCAGCACCCGATCGGCGATCTCGGTCATTTCCAGGTGGGTGGACACCGGCGCGGCGATGCGCTTGAGGTCGCCGCGCGCTTCGAGTTGGGCGATGAAATCTCTTAAATCTCGGTATTTCACGGAAGGCCTAGGGGAGAGCGTATGTGAGTTCGCGGAAGTTCGACAAAGTTGCCCAACGTTGCGTGGTAATTACGGGTTTTTGTTACATATGGGCAGTCCATAAGAGGTTAACATCCCCTTCCCTATAAAACGCAGGAGGTCACTAATGCCTTATGCGTCAGTCGCCAGTTATCCGGTCTTCCGGCAATTGGCACAAGGCGTTCACCGTTATCTCGGCGAATGGCTGCGTATCTGTTCGGTCTACCTGGGCATCGCGGTCATCGTCACAGTCAGCATGGGTTTGGCTTTGCCTGGTCTGCGCGATCAGGCCTTGCAGGTACACAAAGCATTATTGACGGCGCTTGCACCCGCGACGGTTTCCCCGGCGGGATCTTCGGATAGCGCCTATGCCGACGCCGACACGCTGTCCGACCTGGACGCGGACGATAGCAACAGGACAGATGGTTCGCCGGGCGCCGTGGCGCTGGCGGTGCCGGATACCGGCAATAACGCGACCGCTTTCCTTACGCCTTTGCCTCATCCCGAACTCAAGGCTGCGCCGCGAGCCGAAACCGTGAACACCGGGCAGACCGAAGCCCTGCGCAACTATATCTCGCGCAAATACAAGGTCGCCTCGGACGCCACCGCGGTGCTCGTGAATACCTCGTACAAGGTGGGCCGCGAGCTGAAGATCGATCCGCTGCTGCTGCTCGCGGTCATCGCGGTCGAGTCGCGCTACAACCCGTTCGCGGAGTCCAGCGTGGGCGCGCAGGGCCTCATGCAGGTGATGACCAGCGTGCATCAGTCCAAGTTCGATGCCTATGGCAAGAAGGGCGCGCTGGACCCGGTTTCCAATATCCGCGTGGGCGCCGGCATCCTGAAGGACTGCATCAAGCGCCGGGGTTCGGTGCCGGGTGGCCTGGCGTGCTACGTCGGCGCGAGCGGCGCGAACGACGGCGGCTACGGCGACAAGGTGCAGGCGGAACGTCGCCGCCTGGCGCTGGCGTCGGGTATCCCGCTGGCGCGGGACTAGGACCAGGACGGGGCCCGTCGGCGGGAGCGTGTCCCGCCGAGCGGAACCCGCCGAGCGTGTCCCGCCGACCGTGTCCTGCCACCGACGCCTAAGGGCGCAGCGTGTCCAGGAACCCGCCGATACGGTCCACCGCCGCCCTGAGCTGTTCCATGCCGGTCGTGTACGCGAAGCGCACGGTGCGGCTGGCGTGCGCCGGGCCGAAATCCAGGCCCGGGACGGCGGCCACACCGGCTTCCTGCAGCAGCCGCATGGCGAAGCTGGCGCTGTCCATGCCCCAGCGCGACACGTCCGCATAGATATAGAACGCGCCATCCGGCTTGACCGGCACCTGGATCCCCAGGCGGTCGAAGGCGTCCAGCAGGAAGTCGCGGCGTGCCTGGAAGGCCAGGCGCCGCTCTTCGTAGAGCGCCAGCGTGTCGGGCTGGAAGCAGGCCAGGGCCGCGTGCTGGGCCAGGGTCGGGGCGCAGATCGCCAGGCTGGCGGCCATTTTCTCGACGGTTGCCACCATGGACTGCGGCACGATCAGCCAACCCAGCCGCCAACCCGTCATATTGAAGTACTTGGAAAAGCTGTTGATGACGATGACGTCGTCGTCCAGGGCCAGCGCCGAGCGCGGCTGGCCGTCGTAGGACAGCCCCAGGTAGATCTCGTCCATCAGCGTGAAACCGCCGCGTGCGCCGATCTCGCCCAGCAGCTCCGCCAGCTCCGGCTGCGCGACCGAGGTGCCGGTGGGATTGCTGGGCGACGCGACGATCACCCCGCGGGTGCGGGACGACCAGTGCTCGCGCAGGTCCGCGGCCGACAACTGGAAGCGCTTCTCCGGCGTGCTCGCGATCAGGCGCGGCCGTCCGCCCGCCGCCAGCACGAAATTGCTGTTGGCGGGATAGGAGGGATCCGGCATGAGCACTTCGTCGCCCGGATTGACCAGGGCGGCGCAGGCCAGCGACAGGGCGCCCGACGCGCCCGCCGTCACGATGACGCGCGACGGATCGACATGGGCGCCGAAACGGGTGTAGAACTCGGCGATGGCTTCGCGCAGCGCCGACAGGCCGGCGGGTGGGCTGTAGCCGCTCCGGCCTGCGCGCGCGGCGCGTTCCAGCGCTTCCACCACCTGGGCGGGCGCGGTAAAGTCCGGTTCGCCTATGCCCAGGCTGACGATGTCCCGCCCCACGGCCTGCATGGCCTGCGCCTGTTTGAAGACCTCCACCGCGTGGAATGTCAGGAATTCATGGGTACGGTCGGCGAGGGGAGACATACGGATGCTTGCGGCGGTCGCGGAATAGGAAGAAAGGAATTGTAGTCATGCAGCAGTCGCGACGCGCGTTTCTGATGGGCCGCGCCACGCCGCGTACGCCGTGGCAGGTGTTTTGCCACAGCCTGCGCCGGGTGTGCGCCGGCGAGCTCAAGCTGATCCAGGCGGCCGACGCCGCGCCGCGGGCGCGCTGGACCCCCGTCGATGGCGCCGACGTGCGGCAAGCCAGATTGCTTTGCCTGGAGCACGGGGTGCAACTGGTCCTGGCCGGATCGGCCGGGGCGGTGGACGGGCGGCCGGTGCTGTGGGTGGATCCGGCGGCCTTGACCTCGCTGGTGCGCGAACCGGGTGCCGTGCCGCGCTGGCGCGCCGGGCCCGGCGTCACGCTGGGTGAGCTGGCCGGCGTCGGCCTGCCGCAATTCATGGACGCCGATCCGGCGCGCACGCTGGCCGCGTGGTTCGCCGACCGGCGCGCGGCGGCCTGGCCGACGGGGCGGGGGGATCTGTCAGGCGTGTACGAGGCCGGCGTACTGCTGGCCGACGGCGTGGTGGAAACGCTGGGGCCCTTCGGCGCGGACGATGGCCGGCCATTGCGCAGCGGGACCCTGCAGCAGCTGGTGCCGGCTTTGTTCCGCCTGGCGTCCGGCGACGAAGCGCGCTGGTGCGCCGAGCAGCCGGCGTGGCCGGCCCGTTATCGGCTGGATGCCTTGCTGCCGGCCGCGCCCGCCAGCGTGAACCTGGGGTGCCTGCTGCATGGCCATGAAGGGACCCTGGCGTGGCTGGAAAGCCTGGTCCTGCAAGCGCCGCCGCAGGGCTCCCCACCTGCATCGTCATCCGCATCGTCATCCGCACCCGCAGGCGCCGGCGACTCGGCTACGCCGCTGCCGCCGGCGCGCGCGCGGGCGCTCGACAGGCGCATCAAGGACAGCTTCGATCCCGCGGGCTTGTTCCCCGAGCTGGCTTGATCATGCGCGGCCACGCGCCGCCGTGGGGGGGGCGTGCCGCCGCATCGGAGTAAGATTGAACCCTTTGACCCGATTCCCGGCACAGGGTCCGGCAAGGGACTAGAATCCTGCCTTTTCGGTTTTCAACTTTCTTCACACGTATCAAGCGATCATGGACGCCAATCTGCGCAAGGCCGCGCTCGAATATCACGAGCAGGACCGCCCCGGCAAGATCTCGGTCACGCCGACCAAGCAACTGACCAACCAACGCGATCTGGCACTGGCCTACACGCCCGGCGTCGCGGCCGCCTGCGAAGAAATCGTCACGGATCCGGTGAACGCCTACCGCTACACCAGCCGTGGCAATCTGGTTGGCGTCATCTCCAACGGTACGGCGGTGCTGGGCCTGGGCAACATCGGCGCGCTGGCGTCCAAGCCCGTGATGGAAGGCAAGGCCGTGCTGTTCAAGAAATTCGCCGGCCTGGACGTGTTCGACATCGAAATCAGCGAAACCGATCCCGACAAGCTGGTGGAAATCATCGCCGGCCTGGAGCCGACGTTCGGCGGTATCAACCTGGAAGACATCAAGGCGCCGGAATGCTTCGTCGTGGAGCGCAAGCTGCGCGAACGCATGAAGATCCCGGTCTTCCATGACGACCAGCACGGTACCGCCATCACGGTGTCCGCGGCCTTCATCAATGGCCTGAAGGTGGTGGGCAAGGACATCGCCAAGGTCAAGGTGGTGACCTCGGGCGCGGGCGCCGCGGCGCTGGCCTGCCTGGAACTGATGGTGGACCTGGGCCTGCCCCTCGAAAACATCTGGGTGACCGATATCGAAGGCGTGGTGTACGAAGGCCGTACCACGCTGATGGATCCGGACAAGGCCCGCTTCGCGCGCAAGACCGACCTGCGCAAGCTCGGCGAAGTGATCGAAGGCGCCGACGTCTTCCTGGGCCTGTCGGCCGGCAACGTGCTGAAACCGGACATGGTGGCCGCGATGGCCGCCCGTCCCTTGATCCTGGCGCTGGCCAACCCGACGCCCGAAGTCCTGCCGGAAGTGGTCAAGAGCGTGCGCGACGACGCCGTGATGGCGACCGGCCGCTCGGATTACCCGAACCAGGTCAACAATGTCCTGTGCTTCCCGTATATCTTCCGCGGCGCGCTGGACGTGGGCGCGACCACCATCACGCGCGGCATGGAAAAAGCCGCCGTGTACGCCATCGCCAAGCTGGCGCAGGAAGAACAGAGCGAAGTCGTGGCGGCCGCGTACGGTACCTTCGACCTCTGCTTCGGACCCGAATACTTCATTCCCAAGCCGTTCGATCCGCGCCTGATCGTGCGCATCGCCCCCGCCGTGGCCAAGGCCGCGATGGAAGAGGGCGTGGCGACGCGTCCGCTGGCCGACATGGACAACTATGTCGAACAGCTGCAGCAGTTCGTCTACCACTCCGGCGCTTTCATGAAGCCGGTGTTCGCGGCATCCAAGCGCCTGGTGCGCGAAGGCGCCAAGTCGCGCGTGGTGTTCACGGAAGGCGAAGACGAGCGCGTGCTGCGCGCCGTGCAGGTGGTGGTGGACGAAGGCCTGGCCAAGCCCATCCTGGTCGGCCGTCCGGCCGTGCTGGCCGCGCGCATCGAGCGCCTGGGCCTGCGCATCCGCCTGGGCGAAGACGTCGAAGTCACCAACCCCGAATACGACGAGCGCTTCCACCGCTACTGGACCACGTATTGGGAATTGATGTGCCGCCGCGGCATCACCAAGGAGATGGCGCGCGTGGAAATGCGCCGCCGCCTGACGCTGATCGGCGCGATGATGGTCCACCTGGGCGACGCCGACGCGATGATCTGCGGCACGGTCGGCGCGTACGCCGATCACCTGCGCTTCGTCGACGAAGTGATCGGCAAGCGTGCCGGCAGCAACGTCTACGCCGCGATGAGCATCCTGTTGCTGTCCGAGCGTACGGTGGTGCTAGTGGATACGCACATCAACGAAGATCCCACCGCCGAACAGATCGCCGAGTTCACCATCGCCGCCGCGCAGGAAATGAGCCGCCTGAACGTCGCGCCCAAGGTCGCCTTGCTGTCGCGTTCGAACTTCGGTTCCGGCAGTTCGTCGTCGGGCGAGAAGATGCGCGAAGCGCTGCTACTGGTGCGCGAGCGCGCGCCCGAGATCGAAATCGACGGCGAAATGCATGGCGATTGCGCGCTGGACGAGGAACTGCGCATGCGCATCCTGCCGTCGTCGACGCTGAAAGGAAGCGCCAATCTGTTGGTATGTCCCAACGTCGATTCGGGCAACATCGCGTACAACCTGCTGAAGACGGCGGCCGGCGGGAATGTGGCCGTCGGTCCCTTCCTGCTGGGCGCCAACGCGCCGGTGCATATCCTGACGTCCAGTTCCACGGTGCGCCGCATCGTCAACATGACGGCCCTGGCCGTGGTGGACGCCAACAACCGCCGCTAAGGAAGCGCAACCGAAGCCGCGACCGGCCAGCCATGGCCGGCGCCGGTCCCAGGGGCCGGAGCCCCGGGCAGCCGCCCGGGCTCCGGCCCTTTTCATTGCATCCTGCTCGTTGTATCTTCCGAATCCAATGCGCCGACCGTGGATATCGCGTGGATCGGGGGCGCGCAAAAACATGGCGCGGCGCGATTGATCGAACCGGTTTATGCCGATACGATGCAGCGTAATCCGCGGATGACTCGCGGTCGTTTTTTTGCAGGAGGTCCGAGCATGGCCAGAACAGGTCAGCCCGCATTGCAGCGACAGTTGCAGCGAGGCGGCGAGCTCGATGCTGCTGCGCTGGATAGGGAATCGGTGGCGGATGCCGCCGGCGAATTGCGCGCGGCCTTGTACGTCGCGGACTGCGATCGCGCGCGCAGCCGGTCGGCCGTATTCCGGGCCATCGCCAAGGCGGTGGACTTTCCGATGCACTTCCGCAGTTTCGATGAATTGTCGGATTGCCTGTCCGACACCGTACTGGATCAGAAAGTCGGCGTCGTGTTGTGGCTGCACAAGCTGCATTCCGGCGATCCCGCTTTGGAAGAAGACGCGGCGCGCATACGCTCCATCTGCGAGGATGTCACCGAATACGCCCGTGAAAACGGCCGGCTGTTCGCCTATGTCGTGGAACACGCGGGCGCGCACCCCGCGGCGGAACCCGGCGTGGCCGCCGCGCCTTATGGCGAAGCCGACTGAAGCCCGGGCCCATCCCAGTCGAGCAGCGCCGTGGCCGCGGCCGCCAGCGCCAGTCCGGCGGTTTCGGTGCGCAGCACCCGCGGGCCGAAGCTGACCACGTCCACCCCGGCCGCCCGCGCGGCGTCGCGCTCCGCGTCCGACCAGCCGCCTTCCGGCCCCACCAGCAGCGCGATCGACCGCGCGTCCCCGATATCCCGTAGCGCCGTCTTCAGCGGACTGCCGTTGTCCGGATGGCACAGCAGCCGGGGCCCCGCAGCAGCGGTTTCCAGCCAGCGCGCCAGCGGCGTGACCGGCTCGATCCGCATCAGCCTGTTGCGCCCGCATTGCTCGCTGGCGGCCGTGGCGATGCGCCGCCAGTGCGCCAGGCGCTTGTCCTGCCGTTCGCCGTTCAGCTGCAGGACGCTGCGCTGCGCGGCGACGGGCACCAGCCGCTGTACGCCCAGTTCAACGGCTTTTTCGACGATCCAGTCCATTTTGTCGCCCGACGGCAGGCCCTGGACCAGGGTGATGGTCCCCGCCAGTTCGGCCTCGCGGGTATCGTGCGCGCCCAGCTCGGCGTGCACCGACTTGCCGTTGATCGCCAGCGTCGCCGGATATTCCCCGCCCGTGCCGTCGAACAGCACCGCCGTGTCGCCATCGCGCAGGCGCAGGACGCGCGCGGCATGGTGCGCGATGGCGTCGGGCAGTTCGATGCGCGCATGCGGCGCGAGGGCGAAGGAACAATAGAAGCGAGGGCTGGGCATGGGATGCGGGCCTGGGCGGCCATCGTAAACGTGCGGATGTCCGCCGCATCTTACCCGCCGGCGCTCCGTGGTCCATCCCCTGGTCCGCCCATGGCGCAGCCGCGGTCCATCATATGGCCGGCCGTGCCCTAGTTCGCCCGGGCGAGGCCGCGCGGCCGGCCGGCCCCCGCCCGGATGCTAAAATCGTGAGCTCTTCAAACCCCAGGCCCGGCGCTTGTCTATCCCCGCCGGGACAGCGTGCGCAGCGAGCCCTTCCAGAATGAGCAATCCGACCGCCCGACAACCTTCTTTGGCGGATGCCATCCGCGCTTTGGCGATGGACGCCGTACAGCAGGCGAACTCCGGGCACCCGGGTGCTCCCATGGGCATGGCGGAAATCGCGCAGGCGCTGTGGACGCGCCACCTGCGCCACAATCCGGCCGATCCGGCCTGGCCCGGCCGCGACCGCTTCGTGCTTTCCAACGGCCACGGCTCGATGCTGCTGTACTCGCTGCTGCACCTGACGGGCTACGACCTGCCCATCGAAGAAATCAAGCAGTTCCGCCAGATGCACTCGCGCACGCCGGGGCATCCGGAAGTCGGCATCACCGCCGGCGTCGAAACCACCACCGGCCCGCTGGGCCAGGGCCTGGGCAATGCCGTCGGCATGGCCTTGGCCGAAGCCCTGCTGGCGGCGGAATTCAACCGCCCGGGCCATAGCGTGGTGGATCACCACACCTATGCCTTCGTCGGCGACGGCTGCCTGATGGAAGGCATCTCGCACGAAGTCTGCTCGCTGGCCGGCACGCTGCGCCTGTCCAAGCTCGTCGTGCTGTACGACGACAACGGTATTTCGATCGACGGCAAGGTGGAAGCCTGGTTCGGCGACGACACGGCCAAGCGCTTCGAAGCCTATGGCTGGAACGTGATCCGCGGCGTCGATGGCCACGACGTCGACGCGGTCGACGCCGCCCTGCGCCAGGCGCGCGCGAACGCCGCCAGCCATGGCGGTCCGACCCTGATCGCCTGCCGTACCGTCATCGGCAAGGGCGCGCCCAACGTGGCGGGCACCGACAAGGTCCACGGCGCGCCGCTGGGCAAGGATGAGATCGCCGCCACGCGCGCCGCCCTGAACTGGCAGCATGAACCCTTCGTGATTCCTGCGGACGTCTACGAAGGCTGGGATGCGCGCCGGGCGGGCTCCATGGCCCAGAACGAATGGCAGACGCGTTTCGACGCGTATGCGCGGCAGTTCCCCGCCGAAGCCGCGGAATTCACCCGCCGCATGCGGGGCGAACTGCCCGCCGATTTCGCCGACAAGGCACGCGCCTTCGTCGCCGCCACGGTGGAAAAGGCGGAAACGGTGGCCACCCGCAAGGCCTCGCAGTACGCGATCGGCGCGCTGGCCCAGGCCTTGCCGGAACTGCTGGGCGGCTCGGCCGACCTGACCGGCTCCAACTACACCGACTGGAAGGGCGTGGCGCCCGTGCGCGCCGGCGACAAGGCCATCCAGTTCGGCCGCCACATCAACTACGGCGTGCGCGAATTCGGCATGGCCGCCATCATGAACGGCATTGCCCTGCATGGCGGCTACCTGCCTTTCGGCGGCACGTTCCTGACGTTCTCCGACTACTCGCGCAACGGCCTGCGCATGGCGGCGCTCATGAAGCAGCGGGTGGTGCACGTGTTCACGCACGATTCCATCGGCCTGGGCGAAGACGGCCCCACGCACCAGTCGATCGAACATGCCAACAGCCTGCGCCTGATTCCGAATCTGTCGGTATGGCGCCCCTGCGACACCACCGAAACCGCCGTCGCCTGGATCGAGGCGGTCAGCCGCCCGGCCAGCATCGGCATGGATGTGCACGATGGCGGTCCCAGCGCGCTGCTGCTGTCGCGCCAGAACCTGCCTTTCGTGCCGCGCGACGAGGCCACCATCGCCGCGATCGCGCGCGGCGGCTATGTGCTGCGCGATGCGCCCGACGCCCGCGCGGTCATCATCGCCACCGGGTCCGAGGTCGCCCTGGCGCTCGCAGCACAGGACTTGCTGGCCAAGGAAGGCGTCGCGGTGCGGGTGGTATCCATGCCCAGCACGGACGTGTTCGACAAACAGGACGCCGATTGGCGCGCCGCCGTGCTGCCCAAGGGCGTGCCGCGCGTCGCCGTCGAGGCCGGAACGACCGGCCTCTGGCACAAATACGTGGGACTGGAAGGCGCGGTCGTCGGTATCGACCGCTATGGCGAGTCGGCGCCGGCCGGCGTGCTGTTCCCCTTCTTCGGCCTGACCGCCGAGAAAGTCGCCGCTGCCGTCAAACAGGTTTTGTAAACGAGGAGATCGAGTCATGACCATACGTGTTGCCATCAACGGCTACGGCCGCATCGGACGCAACGTCCTGCGCGCGCACTATGAAAGCGGCAAGAAGCACGACATCCAGATCGTCGCCATCAACGACCTCGGCGATCCCAAGACCAATGCGCACCTGACGCGCTACGACACGGCGCACGGCCGCTTCCCCGGCACGGTGGAAGTCGACGGCGACTACATGGTCGTCAACGGCGACAAGATCCGCGTGCTGGCCAATCGCAATCCGGCTGAGCTGCCCTGGGGCGACCTCAAGGTGGACGTGGTGCTGGAATGCACCGGCTTTTTCACCAGCAAGGAAAAAGCCAGCGCGCACCTGAAGGGCGGCGCCAAGAAGGTGATCATCTCGGCGCCCGGCGGCAAGGACGTCGACGCCACCGTCGTGTACGGCGTCAACCACCAGACCCTGAAGCCCGAGCACACCGTCATTTCCAACGCGTCCTGCACCACCAACTGCCTGGCCCCGCTGGTCAAGCCGCTGCATGACGAACTGGGCGTGGTGTCGGGCCTGATGACGACGATCCACTCCTACACCAACGATCAGGTGCTGACCGACGTCTATCACGAAGACCTGCGTCGCGCCCGTTCGGCCACCATGAGCATGATCCCCACCAAGACCGGCGCCGCCGCCGCGGTGGGCCTGGTGCTGCCGGAACTGAACGGCAAGCTGGACGGCTTCGCGATCCGCGTGCCGACCATCAACGTGTCGATCGTCGACCTGTCCTTCATCGCCAAGCGCGAGACCTCGGTCGAGGAAGTCAACGGTATCCTGAAGGCCGCCTCGCAGGGCGCGCTGAAGGGCATTCTGGAGTACAACACCGAACCGCTGGTCTCGGTGGACTACAACCACAACCCGGCCTCGAGCACGGTCGACGCCACGCTGACCAAGGTGTCCGGCGCGCTGGTCAAGGTGTCGTCGTGGTACGACAACGAGTGGGGCTTCAGCAACCGGATGCTGGACACCACCGTCGCGCTGATGAACGCAAAGTAAGCCCACCCCCGAAGCGCTGCGCGCTTCCCCCTCAAGGGGGCGACGCCCGAGGACCGGGGGACCCGGATCCTCGGCGTCCGCGATCGGGGGAACACCTGTTTCTTCGGGCAACGGCAAAGGGACGCTCGACGTTCCTTTTTTTTGCACGTCGTGGGAATAATGGGGAGGTTGTAATGTCCAAGGTAAATACTTTGTCCGCGCTGGCCAAGGCCGGCGCGCTGAAAGGCAAGCGCGTTTTCATTCGTGCCGATTTCAACGTGCCGCTCGACGACGCCGGCAACATCACGGAAGACACGCGCATCCGCGCCTCCGTGCCGGGCATCCGCATGGCGCTGGATGCCGGCGCCGCGGTGATGGTGACTTCCCATCTGGGCCGGCCGAAGGAAGGCCAGCTCACCGATGCCGACAGCCTGGCCCCCGTCGGTCGCCGCCTGTCCGAGCTGCTGGGCAGCCCCGTCCCGCTGGTACGCGACTGGGTGGACGGCGTGCAGGTGGCGCCGGGCCAGGTCGTCCTGCTGGAAAACTGCCGGGTGAATCCCGGCGAAAAGAAAAACGACGAAGCCCTGTCGCGCAAGATGGCCGCGCTGTGCGACGTCTACGTCAACGATGCCTTCGGCACCGCGCATCGGGCCGAAGCCACGACCTACGGCATCGCCCAATTCGCGCCGGTGGCCTGCGCCGGCCCCTTGCTGGAGGCCGAGCTGGACGCGCTGGGCCGCGCCCTGCACGAACCCAAGCGGCCGCTGGTCGCCATCGTGGGCGGTTCCAAGGTATCCACCAAGCTGAGCATCCTGCAGTCGCTGGCGGGCAAGGTCGACCAGTTGGTGGTGGGCGGCGGCATCGCCAACACCTTCATGCTGGCGGCGGGCAAGTCCATCGGCAAGTCGCTGGCGGAGCCCGACCAGAAGAGCGAAGCCGTGGCCGTCATCGACATCATGCGCAAGCGCGGTGCGGATGTACCCATTCCGACGGACGTGGTCTGCGCGCCGAGCTTCGGCGCGGACGCGCCGGCGACGGTCAAGGCCGCCGACGCGATCGGCGCCGACGACATGGTGCTGGACATCGGCCCGCAGACCGCGCAGGCCCTGGCGGGCATCCTGAAGAAGGCCGGCACCATCGTGTGGAACGGGCCGGTGGGTGTGTTCGAGTTCGAACAGTTCTCGCACGGGACCGAGGTGATCGCTCGCGCGATCGCCGAATCGTCGGCGTTTTCCATCGCTGGCGGCGGCGATACCCTGGCGGCGATCGCCAAGTTCGGCATCACGGACAAGGTGGGCTATATCTCGACCGGCGGCGGCGCCTTCCTGGAGTTCCTGGAAGGCAAGACGCTGCCCGCGGTGGAGATCCTGCAGCAGCGGGCCGGCTGATCGGAATACGCCGCGCGCCTGGGCGCGCGGCTAGCCCCGGCTGGCCAGCCAGCGGCGCACGCCGGGGTGATTCCACTGGGCCTGGGCATAGTCCCGCAACGGTTCCGGCAGGTCATCGCCGGGGATCGCCAGGCGATTGAGCATCAGGGCCAGATCCAGATCGGCCAGCGACCAGGCGCCGAACAGGTGCGCCTGCCCATGGGCGAGCAGCGAGCTGGCCACCCGTACCAGCAGCGCGGCGTCGCACAGGGCGGCGTCGGTGAGGGGCGCGGGACGCGTGCCTTCGAAAACGACTTCGGTGGGACGATCGCGGCGCAGGGCGTGCAGATCGCTGCGCAGCCAGGATTGCACTTGCCGCGCTTGCGCGCGCGGACGCGGATCGGCGGGATACAGGGCCGCGTACTCGGGCGGCGGAAACGCCTGCTCCAGGTATTCGGCGATGGCGCTCGATTCGCTCAGGTAGAAATCCAGATGCGCCAGCACCGGCACCTTGCCGATGGGCGAACGGTGCAGGAAAGGCGCGGCGCGCTGGTCGCCCTGCTCCAGATCGATCTGCCTGACCTCGAAGTCCAGCCCTTTTTCCTCCAGCGCCACGTACGCCGATAGCGCGTAGGGGCTCAGGAACTGGGCGTCGACATATAGGGTCAGCGGTACGGCCACGGTCTCCTCCAGGTTTATCCGCGCGAAGATGGGACGGGATCCGTCGCGCGTATACAGATACTAGCAGCGCGCGGATCGGTGCGCCGGCGCCAGGAAGAGCAGGGCCCGGGCATCGACGGTCAGGCGGACAGGACGGCGCGGTTGCGGCCGCGCTGCTTGGCCCGGTACAAGGCGTGATCGGCGCTTTCGATGACGGCCTGGATGTCCGCGTCGCGCGCGCTGGCGACCGCGATGCCCAGGCTGATGGTGATGCGTATGGTCACGTGGTGGTATTCGATGGGCGTTTCCTGGACGTTCCGGCGCATGCGCTCGGCCGTGGCCAGGACGGCATTGGGCGAGGCCCCGGCCAGCAGGATGACGAACTCCTCGCCGCCGAAGCGGGCGACCAGGTCGTGTTCGCGGACCGATCCTGTCAGTATTTCGCCGACTTTGCGGATGGTGGCGTCGCCGGCCCCATGGCCATGGTTGTCATTGACCAGCTTGAAGAAATCGATATCGGCCATGATGACCGCGACCTGGCCCATGCGCGAACTCTGCTCGGCCATCAGCATGGCGGCGGCGTACAGGAAGGAACGGCGGTTGAGCAGGCCGGACAGCGGGTCGATGCCCGCGGCCTTGCGCAGTTCGCTGATTTCCTGCACGTAGCGCTGCTCCTCGATCTGGGCGCGGCGCTGGGCATGCTCGGCGCGCGCCTGCTCGACGTCCAGGCGCCGCATCAGCGACCGCAACGCGGCGGACAGGTCGACGATTTCACGGGCGCCGGCCAGGCGGGGCAGCATGGTGACCGTCTCGTCCCGGCCCAGGAGGCTGGCGGCCTCGGTCAAGGCGCGCAGCGGCCGCGCGATGCGCTTGGCGATGGTCCACATCAGGGCGATGCCGGCGATGCTGATCAGCACGCTCAGGATCAGCACGCGCCACTCCAGCCGCCGGACGGCCGCATAGGCATCGCGCGACGGCTGCTGCGCGACGATGATCCAGTTGCGGCCCGGGTAGTCGCGATAGCCGGACGCCAGGGCGTAGCCGGTCAGCATTTCGCCCTGGTCCGTCTGCAGCTCGAAGTAGCCCTGGCCGGAGGCGCGCATCCGGGCGATCCGTTCGTCGGAGAAAGGCCGGCTCCCCAGCCGCGGGCCCAGCAGCATGGTGCCGTCCGAAGACAGTATCCACAGGTCGCGGACGCCGCCGGACGTGTCGGCCTCCAGCATGGTGCGCCGGACGTCGGCGGCCCAGGTCCAGCTCAGATGGGCGCCCAGGACACCCAGCAGCCGGCCCCGGTCGACGATGGGGGCGGAGATCTCGACGAAGCGGAAGCCTTTGCCGCGCGGACGGCCCAGCAGCTCGTTCAGCATATTGGATTCGCGGACGTCGCCGATGTTGGGCGCCTCGCGGCCCCGCTTGAACCACATGCGATCGGCGACGGAGCTGCCTTCCAGCTTGCCCTGTGTGGAGACGATGACGTTGCCCGCCGGGTCGGTCACCCCCATCCAGGCATAGTCGGTCATCGATTGCTGGCGGCCGGTCAGCAGGCCGCGCAATGCCGCGGGGTCCATGGTGCGGGTGGTGGGCGCTTCCGCCAGGTTGCGGATTTCGCGGAAGCGCTCGAACATGTCGCGGTCCAGCGTGCGCGCCATGGCGCCGGCGATATCGGCCACGTGCTGCTCGATCAGGTCCCGGGTCTGGCGCTGGCCCATGTAGGCCGCGCCACCGGCCGCCGCCGCCACGAGGGCCAGGCAGAGCGTGCCGGCCAGCAGTAGGATCTGCTGTTGGATCGTGAGGGTTTGGCGACGGAGCAAGCCTGCTGCCTGGCTGATATGAACGGCACTCATTCTGTCGCAAAGCCCGTCGTCGCGCTACATTTTGTTCCCGCAACTGTTGAGTTGCTGCAATCCCCCTGACGGCTGATCGCCGGACCGCTGCTGCCGGTGTAGCGTTCTGGTAGCCATGCGGCTGCCTTACATTGAAAACAGGCCATCCACCCCGATATATCCACTATCTGAAAGTTTATGACCCGGTCTCCGGGAACGGGCGCTATGGAGTTCAAAGACTATTACGACATTCTGGGCGTGGAACGCGGCGTGGGCGACGACGAGCTGCGCCGTGCCTATCGCAAGCTGGCGCGGCAATACCATCCCGACGTCAGCACCGAGCCCAATGCGGAAGCGCGCATGCGCGACATCAACGAGGCCTATGACGTCCTGCGCGACGCGGAAAAGCGCGCCGCTTATGACGACCTGGCGGCCGGCGTATCGGCGGGCGGCGGGCATCGGCCGCCGCCGGGCTGGGACCAGGGCTTCGAGTTCACGTCGGCCAACGGGGCGGAAGACGCCGACTTCAGCGAGTTCTTTTCGTCGCTGTTCGGCAACGCGACCCGCAAGCGGACGCGCGGGTTCCGCGCGCGTGGCGAGGACCACCACGCCACCATCGAAGTCGACCTGGAAGACGCCCTGCATGGCGCCGAACGGGAGATCAGCCTGCGGTCCATGAAAATGGACGAGCAGGGACGTCCGCGGCTGCAGGAGCGCAAGCTCAGCGTGAAGATTCCTCCCGGCATCCGCGAAGGCCAGCGCATCCGCCTGGCGGGGCAGGGCATGGCCGGCTACGCGGGCGGCGGCGCGGGCGACCTGTATCTGGAGGTCCGTCTCAAGCCGCACCGGCTGTACCGCGTCGACGGCCGCGACCTGTCCTTGACCTTGCCCGTGGCGCCCTGGGAAGCGGCGCTGGGCGGCACCGTGACGGCGCCCACGCCGGGCGGTCCGGTGGAGGTCGCGATACCCGCGGGGTCGCGCAATGGCGGCAAGCTGCGCCTGAAAGGGCGCGGACTGCCGGGCAAGCCGCCGGGCGATCTGTACCTGGAGCTGGAGGTCGTGCTGCCGCCGGCCAATACGCCGGCGATGCAGGAGGCCTACCGCAACCTGCAGCGCCAGGCGCCTTTCGATCCACGCGCCAACCTGGGCAGGTAAGGGACGCTGGCGGGCGTCGCCGGCGCGCGGGCAGGCGGCGGCGATGTGCGCGAAGGCGCCGGCGGACGGTATAGTAGGCCGTCCCCCTATCCATTCCCATCCGCCGTCAGGTGTCCTTCATGAGCAATACCGTCACGCGCCTTGCGCGCCGCCATCCCGATGAACTGATCGTGGGCCTGGTGTCCGTGTCCGACCGCGCGTCGCAGGGCGCCTACCAGGACCAGGGCATCCCCGCGCTGCGGGAATGGCTGGGGCAGGCCCTGGCGTCGCCGTGGCAGGCCGTGGATCGCCTGATACCCGACGAACGGGACGGGATCTCCGCCACCTTGATCGAACTGGTGGACCAGGCCGGGTGCGATCTGGTCCTGACCACCGGCGGTACCGGACCGGCACGCCGGGACGTCACGCCGGAAGCGACGCTGGCGGTCGCCACGCGGGAAATGCCGGGCTTCGGCGAGCAGATGCGGCAGATCAGCCTGAAGTTCGTTCCCACGGCGATTCTTTCCCGCCAGGTGGCGGTGTTGCGGGAGACCGCCGACCATGCGGCGCTGATCATCAACCTGCCGGGCCAGCCCAAGGCCATCAAGGAAACCCTGGAAGGACTGCGCGGACAGGACGGCGCGGTGGCCGTGCCGGGGATTTTCGCGGCCGTGCCGTATTGCATCGACCTGATCGGCGGCCCGTACATGGAGACGCGCCCCGAGGTGGTCAAGGCGTTCCGGCCGAAGTCGGCGATACGGGGCTGAGAGGCGGCGATCGGGATGCGGCGGCTGCGATGCGGCGGCTGCGATGCGGCGGCTGACCCCGCGCGTCCGTGCGCTATAGTCCGAGATCGTTTTCGATCTCCAAGGATGTCCCGATGATCCGTCGTTTAGGCGTCGCCGGCGCCGTACTGGCCCTGGCGGCCTGCACGTCCCCCACTGACCTGATGAAAAAAGACCCCGTGTTCTTTGGCCATACGACCAAATCGCCGCAGGCCTATGCCCAGTGCGTGGCGGATGGATGGCGAGGCCAGGGCGAGAAGGTCCGGGTGGAGGCCGTCAGCAATGGCTACGATGTCCTGCAGGACGGCGCCCTGGGGCTCAGTTCCGCGCTGCGCGTTCTCCAGTACGCCAACGGCACGGTCGACATCCGCATGGTCTCGCGCTCGACGTATGGCGCGCAAAACCTGGTGCAGACCGCGAATCTTTGCATGTAGGGGGTGGGCCGGCCCGCGGGACCGCGCGGTCCGGGCCGCTCTGGGCAAGGGCGTGGCCCGGGCCCGCCTTCAGGACCCCGCGGCCTGGGCCGGCGCGGCGACCGAGCCGCCTGTCAGATGGGCGTAGTGGGTTTGCGCCGCTTCGAGCGCCTGAGTCAGGTGCTCGTACAGCCGGCGCTGTTCTTCCACGAAGTCGTCGAACTTGATCTGGGCGTGGGCGTAGGAAAGCCCGGTGTGGCGCAGGCTGCTGATGAACGCCGCGCGTGACCGGCCCAGCAACTGCCAGCCCCGGTCCGCCAGGGCGAGCTGTTTCTGGACCTCCGCGACGCGCGCGGCCGCGGCGCGCAATTCCTGTTCGGTAGCCATGGCTGGCCGGGTGATTCCGCAAAAGCCGCAACCTTACCGCAAGCGCGGGCGCGGCATTCGATCGAAATCAGGCCGAAACGGCGGCTGTTCCTAGCGACGGTATGCCGGCGCGCCCTGGCGGGCGATCGGCGTGGCGTCCTTGTGACGGAAATTGATGCGCCCCTTGGTCAGGTCGTAGGGCGACATTTCCAGGGTGACGCGATCGCCAGCCAGGATACGGATACGGTGCTTGCGCAGGCGTCCAGACGCATACGCGCCGACTTCCACGCCATTGTCCAAGGTGACGCGGTAGCGGGCGTCGGGCAGTACTTCGTCGACGATGCCGTCGAGTTCGATCAATTCTTCTTTCGCCATGAAAAGTCTCCAGAAAAGAGCGGTGGCCGCGGCCTGGGGCGGACGCGGCCTGGGGCCTGGGCGGGCCGGTGCGTCGGGGACGCGGGGATTAAGGGCAAGGACGCTGGCCGTCAAGGCCGCTGAACCCGCCGTGGCGGGCGCTTGGTCGCAGCGGCCCGGTCGGCGCGCTGGAAGAAGCTGGTGGTGCGGCGGAGCCGCAAAAATGCCCGGAACTACCCAGGCCGATCCGAACTTCGTCAGGTCGGCGGGCGATCACGCACGCAAGCCGAATCTATCGAAGATCAACAAGCAATAGAGTCTAGTCTAATTTTACCCTGGTGTAAACCCTGAATCGCGGCTCCCTACCAGCGAAATGGTCATTTTGGCGCCGATTCCCGGACGGGAGTATTCTGCGCCTCGCCTTCGTGCGTACCCCGCGCGACCGGCATCATTGCCGCCCCGCGACACATCATCGCGGTATATCAAGAGACAACCTTTCCTATAACGAGTCTAGGCATGTGGATTCTGCTATTGCTGCCGTTCATCGGCTTGCTCTGGGTGCCCTTCTATAACGAGACATTGCCCGAGCTGTTCGGTTTTCCCTTCTTCTATTGGTACCAGCTGCTCTGGGTGCCCATCACGGCCTTGCTGACGTGGATCGTCTACCGCAGCCAGCGCCACCGGGGAGACGAGTAATGAACGACCTCGCACAAATCAACTGGACCGCCTTGAGCGTGTTCATTTTCTTCTTCGTGCTCGTCACCGTCATGGGTTTCGCCGCCTCGCGCTGGCAGCGGGGCGATTCCGCCTCGCACCTGGATGAGTGGGGCCTGGGCGGACGGCGCTTCGGCACCTGGATCACCTGGTTCCTGGTGGGCGGCGATTTCTACACCGCCTATACGGTCATCGCCGTGCCGGCGCTGGTCTACGCCGTCGGCGCCTATGGCTTCTTCGCGCTGCCGTACACGATACTGGTGTATCCCATCGTCTTCACCATCATGCCGCGCCTGTGGCGCGTGGCGCAGAAGGCCGGGCACGTGACGTCGGCCGACGTGGTCTACGCGCGCTTCCAGTCGCGGCCGCTGGAGCTCGCCATCGCGGCCACCGGCGTGCTCGCGACCATGCCCTATATCGCGCTGCAGCTGGTCGGCATGGAAGTCGTCATCAAGGCATTGGGCCTGCAGGGCGAACTGCCCCTGGCCGCCGCTTTCGTGATCCTGGCGCTCTATACCTATTCGGCGGGCCTGCGCGCGCCCGCGTTGATCGCCTTCGTCAAGGACCTGATGATCTATATCGTGGTCCTGGTGGCCATCGTGCTGGTGCCGGCCAAGCTGGGCGGCTACAGCGCGGTGTTTTCGTCCGCGGCCGCCGGTTTCGCGGCGAAAGGCGGCGCCACGGGGCTGACGCTGAAAGCCTCGCAGTTCCTGCCCTATGCCACGCTGGCGCTGGGCTCGGCCCTGGCGGCGTTCATGTATCCGCACACGCTCACGGGCATTTTCGCCGCCAAGAGCGCCGACACGATACGCAAGAACGCGATCTTCCTGCCGGCCTATACCCTGCTGCTGGGCCTGATCGCCCTGCTGGGCTATATGGCCTACGCGGCGAACCTGCACCCGAAGACGCCCAACGACGTGGTGCCCGCGCTCTTCAATACCTTGTTCCCCAGCTGGTTCGCGGGCTTCGCCTTCGCCGCCATCGCCATCGGCGCGCTGGTGCCGGCGGCGGTGATGTCGATCGGCGCGGCCAATCTGTTCACGCGCAACTTCTGGAAGGCCTACGTCAATCCGGCGGTCACGTCGGAAGGCGAGGCCAAGGTCGCCAAGATCGTGTCGCTGGTGGTCAAGGTCGGCGCGCTGGTCTTCATCGTGTTCGTGCCGACGCAGTTCGCGCTCGATCTGCAGCTGCTGGGCGGCGTGTGGATACTGCAGACCTTCCCGGCGGTGGTGTTCGGCCTGTTCTTCGGCTGGTTCCGTGGCGGTCCGCTGCTGCTGGGCTGGCTGGTGGGCCTGGCCACCGGCACCACGCTGGCGTACATGGACGGCATCAAGCCCGTGCATGCCTTCGTGGTGGGCGGCAATACCTATGGCGTCTATACCGGCCTGGTCGCGCTGCTCGTGAACATCGTGGTCGCCGTCATCGCGCAGGCGCTGGTCAGCACGTTCTCAGGCGCGCAGGGCGCGCGCCGGAGCGCCTGACGGCGCGCCGCTCTTGACGCGTTCGCGCACCTTGTCGATCCTGCTGTCTATCATGGTCCACAGCAACACGGCCAGCACCAATGACAGCAGGACGTTCAAGGTGGAAATCAACAGGGCGCTGGTCCAGCCCATCCAGCTGGTCGCCTGGTGCACCAGCAGCAGGGCGACGGAATGCGAGATATAGATCGGGTAGCTGAGCTGCCCGATTTTTTTGTCCAGCCGGTGCCGCGCCTGGTAGATGAAGGTCAACGGCAGGATGGCGGTGAAGGCGGCCAGTGCCAGGGCATCGCGCAGGTTGTGGTTGATCGTCACCGAAAAGTGGAACAGCGCGTACACCACGAACAAGCCCGTGGCCAGTTCGGGCAGGTAATGGAAGCGCTCGCTCAGCTTCTGCCATATCGGCAGCAAGAGCCGATGCGATAGCGCGCCCGCCAGGAACAGCGCGAGTTCAAGCGGGAAGAATCGATAGCTCCACGGATCCGATTGCGCCACGCCGTTGTGCAGCAGCACCGCCCGCAAGGCCAGCGACGCCAGGAACAGCGCCACCACGCAGCGCATCGAACGCAGGATGAACGGCGCGATCAGGTAGAAGCTGAGCTCCACGCCCAGTGTCCATGCCTGCGGGATCAGCAGGCCCTGGTACAGCGGTACGTCGCTGTCGGCATAGCTGCCCGTCAACGTCAGCTCGCCACCCTTGATGCCGAAGAACATCAGCCAGTCCTGGCCGAAGATGAACAGGTTGGCCAGCACCAGGAACAGGTCCGCGCTGTTGGGGCCGCGGCGATAGACGTCCAGGAATTCGGGATTCGCCACGACGTTCAGCGCCAGCGCGACGACGGCGACCGCGAAATAGGTCGGGAACAGCCGCAGCAGGCGATTCTCGTAGAAGCGCCCGGTGCTCTCGTAGGCCTTGTTGGTGGTAAGGATGTAGGAGATCAGAAAACCGGATATGACGTAGAAAAGCTGTACCGCGAGTCGGCCCCCGACCAGCATGTTGCCGTCGTTGAAAGGGGAGTGGTCCAGCACCACCGACAGCGCGAATAACGTCCTCAGCAAACCCATGGGCAGTCTCCATCCATGCCCGAGATTCTGCGCGCCGGGTGCCGGGCGATGCGTCCTCCATATGGAGCGGAGATGATCCATATGCTTTGGTCGCAGCCTACAGCGGGGCATGCGGCGCCGCCGCATGCTCATGCTTAAAGCATCCTTGCGCGCGATACGGAAAGTTCGCGGGCAGTAGCCCGAAGAAATCGACTTGTACCAGTTGGTATCGCGCGGCGCGCGGCCTGGCCGGCTCGGCCATCGGTATTAAGCCGCGGACTAATGCGCCGGTCGAGGCGCGTCAGCGTCCGGACCGACTGGGTATTTCAGTTTGATGACGAACCAACACCTCGTCACCAAAGACCGCCTGAATGTTTTATTACATGGTCACGCGGCTGTCATTGGTCGTCTCCAGACTATCCGCATCTTATGAATGCGGATCTACGGCGATGACTTATGCGATCGAAGTGCGCGGACTCAGCAAGTCCTTCCGCGCCGGACAGAAGGCGCTGGACGACGTGAGCCTGCAAGTGCGCGACGGTGAAATGGTGGCGCTGCTGGGCGCTTCGGGATCGGGCAAGTCCACGCTGCTGCGCCATCTGGCCGGCTTCGTCGCGGGCGACACCGGGGCCGGCGAGATCCGCGTCAACGGCGACCTGATCCAGCGCAACGGCCGCATCAGCCGCGACGTCCGCCGCGCGCGCGCCGGCATCGGTTTCGTATTCCAGCAATTCAACCTGGTGGGCCGCCTGCCTGTCATTACCAATGTGCTGGCCGGCATGCTGCCGCGCGTGCCGCTGTATCGCAGCCTGCTGCGCTGGTTCCTGCGCGCGGAAGTGCAGGTCGGCCTGGACGCGCTGGCGCAGGTCGGCATCGAAGGCCATGCCTTCCAGCGCGCATCCAATCTGTCCGGCGGGCAGCAGCAGCGCGCGGCCATTGCCCGCACGCTGGTGCAGAACGCGCGCACCATCCTGGCCGACGAACCCATCGCGTCGCTCGATCCGGAATCGTCGCGCCGCGTCATGGATACGCTGGCGCAGATCAACCGTACCCGCGGCGTGGCCGTCGTGGTGTCGCTGCACCAGGTCGACGTGGCCATGCGCTATTGCCCCCGCGTGGTCGCGCTGCGCCACGGCAAGGTCGTGTATGACGGCCCGTCCGCCCAATTGACCGCGCAGATGCTGCGCGACCTGTACGGCGCCGAACTCGACGAGCTGATGCCGGCCGCGCAGGCGCGGGACGGCGGACCGGCCGAAGGCGCGGCGCCGCAACCTTCCCTCGGGCGTCCGCAGCTGGCGGCCGCCTAGTTTCTTTCCTTCCTACCGCAAGACACGGAGTTACCCCTCATGCTTCGCAGAACCTTTTGCGCCCTGATCGCGACCGCTGCCCTGACCGCCCCGGCGTTCGCCCAGGACGCGAAGACCCTGAATTTCGGCATCATTTCGACGGAATCGTCGTCCAATCTGCGCAGCGGCTGGCAGCCTGTCATCGATGACCTGAGCAAGGCGATCGGCGTGCCGGTCAAGCCCTTCTTCGCTTCCGACTACGCCGGCATCATCGAAGGCATGCGCTTCAACAAGGTGCAGATGGCCTGGTACGGCAACCTGTCGGCCATCGAGGCCGTGGATCGTTCGCAGGGGGAAGTGTTCGCCCACGTCATCGACAAGGACGGCAATCCCGGCTACTGGTCGGTGCTGGTGACGGCCAAGAACGGCAAGATCGCCACCCTGGACGACGTGCTGAAGAACGGCAAGGGCATGAGCTACGGCGCGGGCGATCCCAACTCCACGTCCGGTACGGCCGTTCCCGGCTACTACCTGTGGGCCGCCAACAAGATCGATCCCAAGACCTTCTTCAAGAACTTCCGCATCGCGAACCACGAAACCAACCTGCTGTCGGCGATGAACGGCCAGGTGGACGTGGCCATCACCAATACGGAAGCCATGGAGCGCTACAAGATCAACACCGGCAAGTCGCCCGAGGATTCCGTGCGCGTGCTGTGGAAGTCGCCGCTGATCCCGGCCGATCCGCTGGTGTGGCGCACCGACCTGCCAGCCGACCTGAAGCAGAAGATCCAGGCCTTCTTCGTCAACTACGGCAAGAGCGGTCCCAACGCCGCGCAGGAGCTGAAGAACCTGCAGGCGCTGACCTACAAGGGCTTCGTCGCGTCGGACAACGGCCAGTTGCTGCCGATCCGCCAGATCAACCTGGCCGGCCAGCGCGCCAAGGTCGAGCACGACACCACGCTGAGCGCCCAGGAAAAGCAGCAGAAGCTGGCGGAAATGGACGCCAGGCTGGCCGAGCTGTCCAAGCAGGTCGCCGCCGCGAAGTCCCAGTAAGCCGATGAGCGCCACCCTGACCCCGGCGCGCCCCGCGCCCACGCCCGCCAAGAGCTCCCTGCCTACCTTGCTGGTATGGGCCATCGTCATCGCCGTGCTGGCCGCGTCGTGGCATGGGGCGGATATGCGCCCCATGGACCTGTTCCGCGATTCCGGCAACATGTCGCAGTTCGCGCGGGATTTCTTCCCGCCGAACTTCCGTGACTGGCGCATGTATCTGGAAGAGATGCTGGTGACGGTGCAGATCGCCATCTGGGGCACTTTCCTGGCGATCGTGCTGGCGGTGCCGATGAGCCTGCTCTGTTCGTCCAACATCGTGCCGGCCTGGGTCTACCAGCCGGTGCGCCGCCTGATGGACGCCTGCCGCGCGATCAACGAAATGGTCTTCGCCATGCTGTTCATCGTGGCGGTGGGCCTGGGTCCGTTCGCGGGCGTGCTGGCTTTGTGGGTGCACACGCTGGGCGTATTGGCCAAGCTGTTCTCCGAGGCCGTCGAAGCCATCGATCCGCGGCCCGTCGAGGGGGTGCGCGCCACCGGCGCCGGCGCCATCGAGGAAATCGTCTTCGGCGTGATCCCGCAGGTGCTGCCGCTGTGGATCTCCTATTCGCTGTACCGCTTCGAATCGAACGTGCGGTCGGCGTCGGTCGTGGGGATCGTCGGCGCGGGCGGGATCGGCATGGTGCTGTGGGAAATCATCCGCAGCTTCCAGTACGCCCAGACCTGCGCGGTGATGATCATCATCATCCTCTTCGTGACGGGCATCGACGTGCTGTCGTCGCGCATCCGCAAAGTGTTCATCTGAGGGGACCGCCATGTCGGAAGCCTTGACCCTGTCGCGCATCGAAAGCCTGTTCGCGGGCTACGGCAGCGCCTACTACGGCCGCGAGGCCATCACGCAGACCGAGCATGCGCTGCAATGCGCGGCGCTGGCGGAGCAGGCGGGCGAAACGCCGGCCACCATCGCCGCCAGCCTGTTGCACGACATCGGCCATCTGGTCATGGCCGAAAGCACGCTGGAGGACAAGCGCCACCAGGACATCGGCGCCCGCGCGCTGCTGGGCCTGGTGGGCGAGAGCGTGATCGCGCCGGTGCGCCTGCACGTGCCGGCCAAGCGCTATCTGTGCGCGGTGGATGCGGAATACTGGTCCACGCTGTCGCAGGCGTCCAAGGACACCCTGGTGTTGCAGGGCGGTCCTTACACCGCGCGGGAAGTCGAGGCTTTCGAACGCCTGCCTTACTTCGCCGAGGCGGTGCGCCTGCGCCGCTACGACGACCTGGCCAAGGTGCCCGGCGCGGCCACGCCGCCGCTGCGCTATTACCTGGACATGCTGGAGACGGTGGCGGCGGTCGACAACGCCGCCTGACGCGCGCGGCGGCGTCCTCCTGGACGCCGTCAGTTCATCCTGATGTTCAGCGACGTGATGATCCCGTGCCACTTCTGGGTATCGTCGCGCACCGTCTGCTGGAACTTCTGCTGCGTCCAGGTCTGCACGGCCAGTCCCTGTTCCAGCATCTTCTTCTGGGTATCGGGATCCGCCAGCGCCTTGTTGATGGCGTCGTGCAGCTTGGCGACCACGGCCGGCGGCGTGCCGGTGCGCACGAATACGCCGTACCAGGGCTCATAGTCGAAGCCCTTCACGCCCGCCTCCTGCATGGTGGGCAGGTCCGGCAGCGATGCCGCGCGCGCCGCGCCCGACGTCGCCAGGGGGCGCACCTGGCCGCTGCGGATGTAGGGCAGCACGGCGGGGATGGTCAACAGCATCGCCTCGATGCGGCCGGAGATCAGGTCGGTGATGGCCGGCCCGGAACCCTTGTAGGGGATGTGCGTCAGCGTCAGGTGTTCCTTGGACTGCAGCCATGCCATGGGCAGGTGGCCGGCGCTGCCCACGCCGCCGGATCCGTAGTTCACCGCGCCGGGGTGGGCGCGGGCGTAGTCCAGGAACTCCTTGAACGTCTTGACCGGCATGGAATTCGTCACCACCAGCACGTTCGGCGTCTGGCCGACGTAGGCGACGGGTGTGATGTCCTTCAGCGGCTCGTAGCTCAGATGCGGATACAGCGACGCGTTGAAGGCGAAGCCGATGTGCTCCAGCATGAAGGTGTAGCCGTCCGGATTCGATCGGGCCAGCATGGTGCCGGCGATGGTGCCTCCCGCGCCGCCGCGATTGTCGGCGACGACGGTCTGCCCCAGGATGCGCCCGACCTTGTCCGCCAGGACGCGGCCGATGATGTCCGTCGTGCCGCCGGGCGCGTAGGGAATCAGCATGGTCAGCGGCTTGGTGGGCCAATCGTCGGCGGCGTGCGCCGGAATCGCCGGGACCGCCGCGAGCGCCGCACAGGCGGAGAGGCCGGCGGCGGCTCGGGCGAGCCACCGCCGAGCGGGGCGGGTTCCCGCGGCTCGTTCCGGCGTCATCGGCGCGCGCCGCGACGGGTGGCGCTCGTTATGGTCGTCCTGCATCCTTGTCTCCCTTGACGCCTGTCCGGGACGCGACGTCCCGCACGGCTTCAATATCGTTGTCGCCTATATCGTTGTCGTTCGTACAACTACTAGTTTGCGGATTGTGATGCCGGCCGGGGCGAGCCGTCAATCGGGCAAAAACGCATATGTTTATAAGTGCCGGGTTCCATGCGGCGCAGCAATAGGGCGCCGCCAAACCCTGCATCGTTGCGAGCGGCGGATTATCGTAGTAGTGTACGCAACGACGATAACAAGGAAACCGGCCGGGACCTCTCACGGACCCATATCCCCGGCTTAGCCATCGAGGCCGCCCATTGAGCACCATCCGCAAGATCACCCTGCGCCGCCTGCGCCTGCCCCTGTCCAGCCCTTACCGGCTGTCCTACCGCACCTTCACCGAATTCGAGCCATACCTGGTGGAACTGGAAGACGACAGCGGGCGGCAGTCCTTCGCGGATGGACACGTGTCCCCGGGCTCGAGCAGCGAAACGCGGGAAGGGGCATGGGCCTTCTGCCTGGAACAATTGGCGCTGCTGCCCGGCCGTGACACCGCGCAGGCCAGGCAGGCCCTGCTGGCCCGGTTCGAGGACAGCAAGGTGGCCGTCACCGCCATGGTGTGCGCGATCGAGGCGCTGGAAGGCTCGCGCTTTCTCGACGTCGCGCAGGACACGGTGCTGCCCCTGCTGGTCCCCGTCAGCGCGCAGGAACCGGCGGCCATCGCCGAGGAAATCGACCGCCGCGTCGCCGCCGGCTTCCACGTCTTCAAGGTGAAAGTGGGCAAGGACGTGCGGGCGGACCTGGATCGCGTGCGCGCCATCCAGCAGGCGGCGGGCGGCCGCGCGACCCTGCGCCTGGATGCCAACCGCGCCTACAGCCGTGAAGACGCGATCGCCTTCGTCGGCGAGCTGGACCCCGCGGGCATCGATCTGTTCGAACAGCCCTGCGACGCCGACGACTGGGACGCCAATGCGGCCGTCGCCAACGCCAGTCCCGTGCCCCTGATGCTGGACGAGCCGATCTGCGCGCTGGCCGATATCGATCGCGCCGCCACCCTACGCAACGTCGGTTACTGCAAACTCAAGCTCAAGCGCTTCGGCAGCATGGAGCGGCTGGCCGAAGGCCTGAACCGCGTCCATGCCAAGGGCATGCGCCCCGTCCTGGGCGACGGCCTGGGCAGCGAAATCCACAACTGGATGGAAGCATGCGTCGCGCGCGGCATCATCGACAATGCCGGCGAATTCAATGGTTTCCTGAAGCACCCGGCCAAGCTGCTGCGCCAGCCGCTGGGCTTCGAGAACGGCGCGGTGATCATGCCGGCGGGATACCGGCCCGCGCTGGATCGCGCCGCCGTCGAGGCGTTCACGATAGAGCGGCGCGACTTCGGCGGCTAATCGCCCAGCCCGGTGTTCTTCCTGAACGAGGCCACCTGTTCAGGCGTGAAACTGGGCAGGCGCAGATCCCGCAGGTAAGGCCCGAATGCGTCGTCGATCTGGTCGCCGAAGCGGGCGAAGATTTCCGCCATGTAGTAATCATGGCGGATCAGCGACAAGGCCATCGTGACGATGGGCATGTTCTTCGAGTGCGCCGCGATGACGTCGCCTTCGACGTTGGCCGTCAGCATTTCCCGATAATCGACCGCCAGCGTGAACAGGTTGTCCGCCGTGCCCATGCGTACGCCGTTGTTTTCGTGGATGTAGACGCTGCACTTCTCGGTGTAGCGGAATTCATCGGCGTTCGTGCCGAACAGCACGATCAGCAGCCGCACGCCGCGCGTGACCGCGGCTTCGCGCAGGCCATCGGCATGGCGCCGCAGCACGTGGTCCGCCGCCTTGATCCATACGGTTTCCGTGCTGCGATCGATCAGCATGTCGATGTGCTCGTGCACCGCCGAATCGCCGCGCAGCGTCCAGACGTACTGGTCGTCCGTGCGCGGTGTCACGGCTTCCAGCCGTTCCGTCAGCCCGGTACATAGCGAGCGCGTCTGCCGCGCGATGGCGTCGAGCAGTTCGCGCGGACGCGCGGCGACATAGCAGGTGGGGTTTTCGCGCACGGGCAGCACCGCGCCGCGGCGCGCCAGGCTGTCCAGCGCGCTATAGGTATTGGGCCGAGGCACTCCGGCCAGCTTGGAAATCTCGTACGCCGTCGAAGGCGGCATGCCCAGCAACTGCACGTAGACCTTGGCTTCGTATTCCGTGAAACCCAGGCGTTTCAGATCGCCGGAAATGTTGTCCAGGGACGGCACGTCGCTGGACACAGGCTTGACGCTCATGGGGATACCCCCGTCGAAAACCGTGCGAGTTTAGCAGAGCGGTTTTCGACGGGATCCCGCGCGTCAGGCGGCCACGGCGTCGGCCTGCTCGTACGGTATCGTTGCGATGCCCTTGATCTGCGTGCGGTGCATGATGCGGCTGACGCTGGGATCGAAGGCGTCGCGGCGGTGCAGGGTGCAGCGGTTATCCCACAGGATCAGGTCGTGCGGCTTCCATTCCTGCCGGAACGTGAATTCAGGCTGCGTCGCGTGGGCCCACAGCTCGTCCAGCAGGGCATTGCTTTCGTCCAGCGGCAGTCCCAGGATATAGCTGTTGCGGCGGCGGCCCAGGAACAGGGCCGCGCGGCCCGTTTCCGGATGCCGCACCACCAGCGGATGGTGCGCGCCCGGCGCTTCGCGCGGGTCGGTGACTTCCTTCATGCCCTTGCGCATCATGCCCGCGCTGTTGTACGTGGCGTCGTGGATCGCGCGCCGGCCGGCGATGGCCTGCTTCAGCTTCGCGGGCAGCGTTTCGTAGGCCATGTACATATTGGCCCAGAAGGTATCGCCGCCGCTGGGCGGCACGTCCAGCGCATGCAGCATCGCGGCCATGGGCGGCGTGTCGATGTAGGTCATGTCGCAGTGCCAGACCGCTTCGCCATCCCCCAGATTGCCGATCGGCACGCCGTCCTTCTTCACGTTGGAAATCACGTTGATTTCCGGAAACTCGGTCAGGAAAGGCTTGCCGTAGGGGTTGGGGCCCGGGGGATCGAGTTCGCCAAAGGAACGGCTCAAGGCCATCAGTTCGGGATCGCTGAGCAACTGGCCGCGAAAGCGCAGCACCAGATGATCCGCCCAGGCCCGCTTGATCGCGGCCAGGTCGTCGGCAGCCAGCGGCTTGCGCAGGTCGACGCCGGAAATCTCGGCGCCGAGCGCCGGCGCGATGGGGGTGACGGTTATCGAGGACATGGTATCGGCCCTTGCGGTTCGTGTTTCCGATGCGGCGCTGACGGGCCGCGGACGAATCAATATAGCAACGGCGGGTAATGCGGTAAATGATATATATAAGGCATATCGTTATACTGAATTCGTATCTCCCCGCATCCTGCGGGCCGTCTTGCGTTCCGCCCATGTCCAAGCAAAAGAACCTGCAGCGCCGCCATATCGAAGCCCTGGTCGCCGTCGCGGAAAGCCGGTCGGTGCATCGCGCCGCGCGCGAGCTCGGCGTCCCGCAACCGGTGCTGTCACGCCTGCTGGGCGAGGCGGAAGCGCTGGTCGGCGCGCGGCTGTTCGAGCGTTCGAGCCACGGCAGCGTCCCCACCGCGCAAGGCCGCCTGATCCTGCCACGCGCCCGCTTCGCCTTGCGCAGCATGGAACGCCTGAACGACCTGACCACCGGCGATGCGCCGCCCATCCGCCTCGGCTGCATCCCGCGCGCCATGCACACGCTGTTGCCGCGCCTGCTGGAACGCGTCTATCCGCGCCGGGATGGCGCCGATGGCGCGGGTCCCGCCGGCATGCGCTTCGTGGTTCAGGAAGGCAATTCCGTCGCGCTGTTCGACGCCCTGGTGGCGGGCGACCTGGACTTTTCGATCCTGCGCGGCAACGTGCAGGAAGCCGGGGATGAATGGGCCATCGAACGCCTCTTCGACGAACGCACGGTGATCTACTGCGCGGCCGACCATCCGGATATCGCGCATGGCCAAGTGTCGCTGTCGCGCCTGGCCGCCCTGGATTGGACCCTGCCCGAGCGCGGCACGACTTCCCGCGGAGCCTTCGATGCGTTCTGGACGCAGCAGGGCCTGCCGGCGATCACGCCCTTGATGGAAACGCGCTCCTTCGAAGCCAACCTGGCGCTGGTCGCCGCGTCGCGCCTGGTGTCCATCGCGCCGGAATCCATCGTGCGCCGGCATGTCGGCTTCGGCGTACTGCGCATCGTCAAGGTGCGGCGCGCGCTGCCGGTCAATCCGGTGATGCTCGCCTACCACCGCATGTCGCTGGAAGATCCGTTGTTGCGCCGTTTCTACCGGGACGTGGTGGAGGCGGCCCGGGCGCGGTGAGCGCGATGGCGAATGGCGAATGGTGAATGGCGGATAGGGGATGCGCGTGCCCGCCAGGCTGCAATGTGGCACGGGCGCGCGCCCGCGTTGCATTACGCGTGGCGGCGGCGCGCGATGTGCAGCAGTCTTTCCGCGGCCTGTTCCGGCGCGCCGTTGTTGTCTATCGTCAGGCGCTCGCAATCGGCGGGGAAATCGAATTGCGTGTTGGCGCGCGCCAGTCGTTCCTGGATGGCCTGGCCGCTTTCCCGGCCGCGTCCGGCCAGGCGCTGCCTGAGCGCCTGCGCGTCGACCGTGATCTCCACGGCGCACAGGCCGGGATAGCGGGCGCATGCACGCGGCAGGTGGGCCCGCGAGCCGTTGACCAGCACCGTCACGCCAGCCGCCATCCAGGCATCGATTTCCACGCCCACGCCGTAGGCCAGGCCGTGGCTGCGCCAGGACAGCGCGAAGCAGCCCAGGCTTTCGCGGCGTATGAATTCGTCCTCGGTCAGCGCCACCGATGCCTCGTCGGCGCCGCTGGGCCGGGTGATGTACCGATGCGCGACCAGCAGGCGGTCCTGCGGCGTGCTCATCGCGCGCACGTGGCGCAGCAGGGTGTCCTTGCCGCTGCCGGATGCGCCCATTACGTAGATCAACGGTATCGTCGCGGCATTCATGACGCATCGTCGTCCATATGGCCCGCCCCGGCCCCGTCCCGCACCGTGCCGTCGAAACCGTAATGCCGCGCCACGATGAAGGGCTCGTCGGCGCCGGGCTGGACATAGACGCTGATGGCCTCGACCGGCATGGGCGCGTCGAGCATCCCGCCAGCACGCGCACGCAACAATTCCTGCGCATGCTCCAGCTCGGTCGCGCCCAGGTTGCCAGTCAGCGTGATGTGGAAGGTGAAGGTGTCGAACACGTACGGATAACCCCATTCGGCCAACATGCGCTGTTGCGGCAAGGTCAGCTGGTCGGGGCGGCGCCGGGCGATTTCCATCGGCGTGGGCGGGGCCCGGAAGGGATCCAGGTCCCGCACCACGCGGTCGGCCAGCGCGCGTACGCGCGCGTGCGTGGCCGCGTCGTCCGGCAGGCACCATGCCAGGAAGCCGCGCAGCGCGCGCAGGGTCAGGGCGATGCCGAAAGGCGTACGCGTGCGCGCCAGCGCGCGCACCGCCGCATCCAGCGCGTTGGCCGTGGTGCCGGTGCGCAGCCGGAAGGGCGGCTTGAGCGTGGCATGCAGGCCGTAGTGGCGTGGCGCATCGGTCCAGGCGTCCAGCCGGGGATCGTCTTCCCGCGCGCGCGCAAGGCGCTGCCCGGTTTCTTCGTCGCGGCCCAGCCAGGCCGCGCCGATTTCACGCCAGGCGCCGACCGGGGCAAGATAAACGGCATAGCGATAGGCTCGCGGCATAAGATCGAATTCCAGCGTCGCGCCTCACGCGTCGGCGTGGGCAAGGCGGGCATCGAATTGCCGCGCGGCATAGCGCAGCCGGCCACCGACGATGGCGGCGCAGACGCGCGGGACGTCCGGCACGCTGTCGTCCACCACGATGGCGTCGGCCATCATGCCGGCGTCCAGCGCGCCGCGATCGCGCAGGCCGGCGGCGCGCGCCGGGTTGCGCGACACCAGTGCCCAGGCCTGTTCCAGCGGCAGGATGCCGCGGTGCGCCAGCTTCATCACCGCGTTGAGCTGGGCAGGGTAGTAGTAGTCGGACGCGAGGATGTCGCACAGGCCGGCGCGGATCATTTCGGTGGCGTCCGGCGCGTTGGTATGGCTGCCGCCGCGCACGACGTTGGGCGCGCCGAAGACGATCGAATCGCCCAGCGAACGCGCCACCTGCGCCGCCTCGATGGTCAAGGGAAACTCCGCCACCTTGCAGCCCAGCTGGTGGTAATAGCGCCGCGTGGCCGGGTCGCGGTCGTCATGCGAAGCGACTTCCAGGCCGGCTTCGCGCGCGCAGTCCGTCAATTCGCGCATGGCGCCGGCGACGGCGTCGGCCGACTGCATGGCGGCACGGATGCGGTCCTGGAAGGTGTCCAGGTCGCATTCCGCGCGCTCGGCATACTGCAGCAGCTTGCGGTCGTCGCCCAGGCGTTTCGTCATGCTGGGCAGATGGTCGTTCAAGGCCAGGAAGCGCACCTTGCCCGCGCGGATCCACGCCTGCGCGGTCTCGACGCCCGCGACGTGATGCGTTTCGAAGCGCAGGTGCACGTGATGGCGGGCGCCCAACAGGCGCTGCATGCGCTCCAGCGCGTCGAACATGCTGAGCGCATAGGGTTCGCCGCGCAGGCCGCCTTCCCAGGATAGCGTCACGCCATGGAATTCGGTGGTGATGCCGTTGGCCAGCAATTGCCGGTCGACGTCGAGCAGCGCGCCGTCATAGGGGAATGCCACGCCCGGGCGCGGCATGACCGCGCGCTCGAAAGCGTCCCCATGCAGGTCCACGATGCCGGGCAGCACCAGCAGGTCGCCGGCGTCGAATTCGGCGTCCGCCGGGTCCGCGCCGATGCAGACGCCGCCGATGCGGTCCTGTTCGAAGGCCAGGCAGGCCGGGCCCACGCCTTGTGCGGTCAATACCCGGCGGCCGCTGATGCCGCGCAAGAAGGAGGGAGGCGTGCTGTCTGTGTACATGGGGTTCACCTATTTGAACCGATAGATTAGGCTCGTTTCATGACGAACAGATGTCTAGATGTCTGCCCGATCGTCGTCATTGACCATCAGCTGCACCCAGTCACCGGAAAACCGCGTGATGCTGTATTGCAGCGGCGCCTGGTCCTGGTCGACGTTCAGCGCTTCCACCTTCAGGATGGGCCGCGTCTTGGGCTGGCCCAGCAGGCGCGCGATGTCGTCGCCGGGCAGCGTGGCGGTGATGCGCGACCACTTGCGCGTGTAGTCCGCGATGCCGAACTGGCGGTAGGTCTTCGAGATCGAACGCGCGGCGGCCAGCTTGTCGACGAAGCCGGGAAAACGCTTTTCATCGAAGTAATGCTCCGCCACGCTGATGGTGCGGTTCTCCGTCTTGCCGATCAGCTTGACGTACAGCAACGGCGCATTGCGCGGCAGGCCCAGGTGCTGCGCGATCTCGGCGGACTTGGTCACCTGGCTTTCAAGGACCTGCGCGTGGCCCAGCACGCCCTGGCTGCCCAGGTTCTCGGAAAAGCGCGTGCGCTTGCCGATGGCGTAATCGATGGCATGTTCCTGCACGAAGGTGCCGCGTCCCTGCTCGATACGCACCAGGCCACCCTGTTCGAGCGCGCCCATCGCGCGCCGTATGGTGTGCCGGTTGACGGAGAACTTCGCCGCCAGTTCGGGCTCGGGCGGCAGTTGTTCGCCGGGCGCGTAGCGTTTGTTGCGGATGTCCGTCGCCAGCGCTTCGCCTATCTGGCGCCACACGGCGATGCCTGATCCTCGTTCCACCATGATGTTCTTCCTGTTATGCCGGCGCAGTCATAAAAAGTTCACCAAGATCGTGGTCCACTGCGGTTGAACTTTGCCGTGCAAGGGATCATACTACATCTACTCGTATAGACGTTTAGAGGTAACCATGATTACGCAAAGCGGTGATCAGCGGCAAGCCGCCCGCGGCACTCGCGCCGCCTGGATGCGTGTGATGGCGCTGGCGGAGCCCGATGCGCTGGCGCGCGCCTACGCCGCCCTGGGCGAGCTGCCCGGCTATCGCAAGCTGCGGGCGCCGGAAACCGGGATGGCGATGGTGCGTGGGCGTGCCGGCGGCACCGGCGCGCAGTTCAACCTGGGCGAAGTCTCGGTGACGCGCTGCGCGGTGGCCTTCGACGGCGACGGCGTGGTCGGCACCGCGTATGTCCGTGGCCGCGCTCACCGCCATGCGGAGCAGGCCGCGGTGCTCGATGGCCTGCTGCAAATGGCGTCCTGGCACCAGCGCGTGCATGCCGGCGTCATCGAGCCCCTGGCCCGCGCGCATGCCGACAAGGCTGCCCGCCGCGCGGCGGTGGCCGCGCAGACCCGCGTGGACTTCTTCACCATGGTGCGGGGAGATAACTGATATGTCGAACGCTCAATCCGTACCCGTGTCGCCCTTCATATCGCCGCTCATTGCGACGAATGGGGCCGCGAATGTGGCGAACGGCGCCATGGCCCAGGCGGCGACGGCCGCGGGCACGTCCGGCGGCGCCTTCGGGCACCGCGCGACCCTGCTGCCCGGCTTCGACGATCCCGTCGACGGCGCGCAGGCGGCGTTTCGCGCGGCGCTGCAGGCGCTGGCCAACCCGGGACAGGTACAGGTGGTGGACGCCGCCTGCGGCGTGCCGGCGGGCCTGTCGCCAGCCATGACCGCCTTGCTGCTGGCGCTGGCGGACATCGATGCCCCCGTATGGGTGCCGGCCGGCGTGGACGAGGCGGTGCGCGGTTTCCTGCGTTTCCATTGCGCCTGCCCGCTGGTGGACGATCCGGCCCAGGCGCGCTTCGTCGCCGTCCCCGCGGGCCACGCCATGCCGCCCTTGGCGCGCTGCGATGCGGGCGATCCCGCGTATCCCGATCGTTCCGCCACGGTGCTGCTGGACGTGGACGGCCTGGCATCCGGCACATCGGCCAGCGCGTTGACGCTTTCCGGCCCCGGCATTCCGGGTTCGCGCGTCGTGTCGGTGGCGGGACTGCCCGACGGCTTCGCGGCGCAATGGGCCGCCAATCACGCGTTGTTTCCGCTGGGCGTGGACGTCTTCCTGACGCACGGCGACCAGATCTGCGGCCTGCCGCGCACGACGCGAATGGAGAACTGACATGTATGTAGCCGTGAAGGGTGGCGAACGCGCCATCCTGAATTCGTATCGCATGCTGGACTGCTATCGCCGCGGCGATCCGGCGGTACCGGCGTTGACCTTGGCGCAGATACGCGAGCAGATGCCGCTGGCGGTGTCGCGCGTCATGGCCGAAGGCTCGCTGTACGATCCCCATCTGGCGGCCCTGGCGCTGAAGCAGGCCGCGGGCGACACGATAGAGGCGATCTTCCTGTTGCGCGCCTATCGCACCACGCTGCCGCGCTTCGGCTACACGCAGCCGATGGACACGGCGCGGATGGGCCTGCAGCGGCGCATTTCGGCCACGTTCAAGGATGTGCCGGGCGGCCAGGTGCTGGGCCCTACCTACGACTATACGCAGCGCCTGCTGGACTTCAGCCTCGAAGACGACGCGCCGGCGGAGCCGCTGCCGCCCGCCGACGACCCCGTGGCGGCGGAGATGCCGCGCGTCACCGATCTGCTGCGCCGCGAGTCGCTGATCGAAGGCGAAGCCGTCCCGCCGGGCGACCCGGCGCCTTTCGACCTGACGCGGCAGCCGCTGACCTTTCCCGCCTCGCGTCCGGCGCGCCTGCAGAACCTGGCGCGCGCCGATGAAGGCTATCTGCTGTCCATGGGTTATTCGACGCAACGCGGCTACGGCAACACCCACCCCTTCGCCGCCGAGATCCGCTACGGCACGGTGGAAGTCGAGATGTTCGTCGAGGAACTCGGCTTCGCCGTCACGCTGGGCGAGATCGAGGTGACCGAGTGCCAGATGGTCAGCCAGTTCGCCGGCGACCCGCAGGAAGGGCCGCGCTTCACCCGCGGCTACGGGCTGGTGTTCGGCTACGGCGAACGCAAGGCCATGTCGATGGCGCTGGTCGACCGGGCGCTGCGCGCGAAGGAACTCGGCGAAGCCGGCGATTCCCCGGCCAACGATCACGAGTTCGTGCTGTATCACAGCGACAACGTCGAGGCGTCCGGCTTCGTCCAGCATTTGAAGCTGCCCCATCACGTGGATTTCCAGGCCAACCTGGCGCTGGTGCGGCGCATGCGCGCGGAACTGGCCGCGCAGGCGGCGCAGGCCGACGGACAGGACGCCGCGCGACATGCCGCGCAGGACGCGCGACACCCCGAACAACACGACGCGCCAGGCCTGGCCCCGGCCGCCGGCGCCACCCTGGACGAGGCCATCGCATCATGAGCACCGCCACGCCATCCTTCGCCACCGCCGCGCAGGGCGACATCCCGCGCGATCCGCACTACAACTTCGCCTACCTGGACGAATCGACCAAGCGCATGCTGCGCCGCGCGCTGCTGAAAGCCGTGGCGATTCCTGGCTACCAGGTGCCGTTCGGCAGCCGCGAAATGCCGCTGCCTTACGGCTGGGGCACCGGCGGCATACAGGTGACGGCCGCCATCATCGGGTCCGGCGACGTGCTGAAGGTGATCGACCAGGGCTCGGACGACACCACCAACGCGATCAACATCCGCCGCTTCTTCGCCCGTGTGACCGGTGTGCGCACGACGGAGTCCACGCAGGCGGCATCGATCGTGCAGACGCGCCATCGCATTCCCGAAACGCCGCTGCGCGAAGGACAGATCATGGTGTTCCAGGTGCCGATTCCGGAGCCCCTGCGCTGGCTGGAACCGAGCGAAACCGAAACACGCACCATGCACGCGCTGGCCGAGTACGGCGGCATGCACGTCAAGCTGTACGAAGATATCGCGCAGCATGGCCATATCGCCACGACGTACGACTATCCCGTGGTGGTCAATGAGCGCTACATGATGCGCCCGTCGCCCATTCCCAAGTTCGACAACCCCAAGCTGGATGGCAATCCGGCGCTGATGCTGTTCGGCGCCGGCCGTGAAAAGCGGGTGTATGCGGTGCCGCCCTATACCCGCGTCAAGAGCCTGGATTTCGAGGATCATCCGTTCACCGTGGAAAAGTGGCAGGACTGCTGCGCGCTGTGCGGATCGCACGACAGCTATCTGGACGAGATCATCCTGGACGACAAGGGCAGCCGGCAATTCGTCTGCTCGGACACCGAATACTGCGCGGACCGTCAATCCGCCGGGCATCGCGGCCACGCCGCCGAAGGGAGCGCGGCATGATGGCGACCACCCCCTTGCTCTCCGTGCGAGGCATGACGCACACCTGGGATGGCATCCACGGCTGCCGCGACATCGATTTCGACCTGTACCCCGGCGAAGTGCTGTGCGTGGTGGGCGAATCGGGATCGGGCAAGAGCACCTTGCTGCAGGCGGTGTCGTGCCAGGTGGCGCCGCAGGCCGGCAGCGTGCGCTACGACCTGCGCGAAGAAGGCCCGACCGATCTGGCGACGCTGTCCAGCGCGCGCCTGCGGCTGCTCGCGCGCACCGACTGGGGCTTCGTGCGGCAGAACCCGCGCGACGGGCTGCGCATGCAGGTCAGCGCGGGCGCGAATATCGCCGAACGGCTGATGGCGGTGGGCCAGCGGCACTATGGCGGCCTGCGCGAGGTCGCCGGCAACTGGCTGCACAAGATGGAGATCGACGTGGGGCGCCTGGATGACCGGCCGGCCGCGTTTTCCGGCGGCATGCAGCAGCGGCTGCAGATCGCCCGCAACCTGGTGACGCACCCGCGCATGGTGTTCATGGACGAACCGACCGCGTCGCTGGACGTGTCGGTGCAGGCCCGGCTGCTGGACCTGCTGCGCCAGCTGGTATCCGACCTCGGACTGGCCGCGATCGTGGTCACGCACGACCTGGCGGTGGCGCGCCTGCTGGCGCATCGCACGCTGGTGATGCGCGGCGGCCACGTCGTCGAAAGCGGCCTGACCGACCAGATCCTCGACGACCCGCAGCACCCGTACACGCAGCTGCTCGTATCTTCCATATTGCAGGGCTAGAGGAAGGGATGGATTATTGACATGACCGAAAGACACATCATGATGGAAGCGCGGGGGCTGTCCAAGCTCTTCACGCTGCATAACCAGGGCGGCATCACGCTGCCGGTGCTGCGCGATGTTTCCTTCGACGCCGCGCGCGGCGAGTGCCTGGTGCTGGCCGGGCCTTCCGGTACCGGCAAGAGCACGCTGCTGCGCTGCCTGTACGGCAACTACCTGGCGACCTCGGGCAGCATCCGGGTGCGCGATGGCGAGGACTGGGTGGACCTGACCCGCGCGCCCGAACAGCGCATCCTGCAACTGCGCCGCGACGTGATCGGCTACGTCAGCCAGTTCCTGCGCGCCGTCCCGCGCGTATCGACCCTGGACGTGGTGGCCGAGCCGCTGCGCCACCGTGGCGTGGGCGCCGGCGAAGCCCGTGAACGCGCCGCCGGGCTGCTGGAACGGCTGCGCCTGCCCCGGCGCCTGTGGGACCTGCCGCCCGCCACCTTCTCCGGCGGCGAACAGCAGCGCGTGAATATCGCGCGCGGCTTCATCGCCGGCCATCCATTGCTGCTGCTCGATGAACCGACCGCGTCGCTGGACGCGGGCAATCGCGAAGTCGTCGTCGCCTTGATCCGCGACGCCGTGGCCGAGGGCCGCTGCGTGATCGGCATCTTCCACGACGACGCCGTGCGCGACGCCGTGTCGACGCGCGTCCTCGCCCTGGAACCGGCCGCCGCGGCCCTGCAGGAGTAAGCCATGCCGACGACGCTGCTGACCCATGCCCGCATCGTGCTGGCCGACGACGTACTCGAAAACGCCTCGCTGCTGATCGAGGACGACGTTATCGCCGCGGTGGATCCCGTCAACGCGCGGCCTGACCACGTTGTCGACCTGCGCGGCCATACGCTGGTGCCCGGCCTGGTCGACCTGCACTGCGACGCCATCGAAAAAGAGGCCGAGCCGCGCTCCCGCGTGCTGTTTCCCCTGGAGTTCGCGGTGGCGCAGGTGGACCGCCGCAATGCCGCCGCCGGCATCACCACGCCCTACCACGCGGTGTCTTTCGCCAACCGCGAATGGGGCGTGCGCAACAACGAAACGGCCGCGCAGGTCATCCGCATGGTGCATGCCTTCCGGCAGCACAGCCTGGTGGACAACCGCGTGCACTGCCGCTACGAAGTCACCGATCCCCACGCGGTCCCGGTGTTGACCAGCCTGATGGACGAAGGGGTGGTGCACCTGTTGTCGGTCATGGACCATTCGCCTGGCCAGGGCCAGTTCAAGACGCTGGACGCCTATCTCGAGTACATGATGGGCAACCACGGGATGAGCCGCGAACAGGCCGAGGAAGCCGCGCAGGCCAAGACGGCGGCGCGCGAAGGCGCGGTCGGCCGCGTCGAGCATCTGCTCGAACGCGCCCGCCTGAACGGCATCCCGACCGCCAGCCATGACGACGATTCCGTGCATCGCATCGCGGCGATGCGCGCCCTGGGCGTGGCGATGAGCGAGTTCCCCATCACCCTGGATACCGCCAAGGCGGCCGTGTCGTGCGGGCTGCCGACCATACTGGGCGCGCCGAACGTATTGCGCGGGCAGAGCCAGAGCGGCTCGATGCGCGCCATCGACGCGATACGCGCGGGCGTCGCCAGCTGCCTGTGCTCCGATTACCAGCCGTCCACGCTGATCGCCGCCGCCTTCGTCGCGGCGCGTCAGGCGTCGCTGCCGCTGCCAAGGGCGCTGGCGCTGGTCACGTCGAATCCCGCCGACGCCGCCGGCCTGCGCGATCGCGGGCGCATCCAGGCGGGCCTGCGCGCCGACCTGACCGCGGTGGCCATGGTGGGCGGGCAGCCGCTGGTCAGCCATACCTGGAGCGCCGGCCGGCTGGTTTTCTCGGCGGGCTATCCCCTGCCGAGCCATCACGCCGAGCCCGCCAGCCAGGGCAGCGCGGCGCTGGCGGCCTAGCACGCCCGACGCGGGAGCCGGACCGGAACCATATTCCGCAGCCGCCACATAAGCGGTTTTTGTGGGATGTGGCATGTACGCACAGACGGCAGGCGTGACCGCGCACGCGGCGTCCGGTTTCCGGTCCGAGTTTTTCCTGCCCTTTCGATCGAACCCGGACGCGCCGCCGTCCGACGCGGCGCCCGGGGACACGGGCCTCAGTTATTCGCGGGAGTTGCACGGCTCCAATCGGGCCTTCTGCGCAAGCCCCGTGTTTCCGCGCTATCGCGAAGAAATGCGCGTCCTGTTGGACATCCTGACCGCCTTCGCCGTGGACGACGGCATGCCCGCGGCCACGCGCACAGCGATCGCCGACGGCTTCAACCAGCTGTACCAACGGCGCTTCGACACGCCATACGTGGAGCAATATGCCGAGCTGATCGACGGCCCCGGCAAGCGCACGCTGGAAAGCATTTGCGCGCTGGTCCACGACGACTCCATACCGCTGGCCCTGCGCCGCGCCACGGCCTGCAATCTTTCGACCAGCCTGAGCGTGTGCCAGGGCGGCACGCTGTCCAATCTGTTGCTCGCGCAACGGACGTTGATGACGTCGGCCGGGGGCATGCGCGCCAGGCTTTGGAAGATCAAGGACGAATGCGCGCGCGCCCTGCTGCTGGAAGCGGTGCACGAAAAATTCCACACCCGCAAGGAATACCTTACGGCCGAGTTGCATTACGTGAATTCGGCCTGGAATCACCTGGCAGGCGAGTTCGGCCTGCAGCCGATGAACGATCCCGGCGCCGACGCCTTGCTGGCTGGCGACAGCGCGTTCCTGGACCTGTGCCGCGCGCGGCTGCTGGCGGGGCTCACCCCGGAAAACCTGGCCACCCGGTTGGCGGAAGACTGCCTGGGCGCGTTCGTGGGATCGGCGCCCGAAGGCGCTCGCGGCGCGCCCTACGGCACGGGCATCCCGGCCTGGTTCGACAGCGCCCTGGAAGCCATCCTGCTGGACCTGCGCCTGGGCGCGGACAGGTTGACGCTGCATGCCTTCGTGCAACTGGACGACAGCGGCCAGCGTTACCGGTTGAGAACCGACGCCACGCTGGTCGCCGTGGCGCTGCTGGACGCGATCCATGCGGAAGGGTTGATGGACCACATGCCGCAGTACGGCGGCATGTGGGTGGATCAGGACGGCCAGCGCGCCGCCATGCTGGTGCACGGCGCCCTGGCCTGGCGCGCCACGGCCATGGGCCGGGGGGAGCCGCGCCCCGTCTGGAATGCGGCGGAAAGCGCCGCGGAACTGCTCACCGTGGATGACCTGCGCCGATGGACGCATGCGTACGAGCCGTTCGGCGGCGACGTCCCCGCGATCCTGGTGCGGGCGGCGATCCGGGCTGACGAACCCGAGGCGCTGGCGGCCACGCCGGCGGCCTGGCTGATGGACGCCGACACCGCGCTGCAGTTACTCGCGCGGATGGACGATGAACGGGGCGACGGGCGGGATGATGAGCGGGCAAACCGCTACCTGGAAACGCACGTGTCGCATTTTCTCGCGCGCTTCCCGCGCGACCAGCGGGCGGCTTTCATCGACGGGGCGATGCATCGCGGCCCCGCCGCGGGCTTGCTGGCGTGCAGCTGGTATGCCGACATGTATGCCTTGCTGAGCGAGACCGCCGTCGCCGGCGGTCCGACGCGATTGCAGCGCTGGATGACGCTGCGCAATGCCGCCGCCATCGACGCCGCGCGCGATCTGGCGGACAACGGCTGGGGCGGTGCGACCTGCCCACCCAGGAAAGCCACGCAGCTTGCGGCACTGATGCGCGGAAACAAGCAGACCCCCATCCTCTACGAAGCCATGGCACGCGGCGATGCGGCCGGCATAGGCGCTTGGGGGCAGCTGCTATGTTCGTCCGTGATCCTGCCGAACATCGGGACGATGCTGACGGACCTGCTGGTCGCCGACCGGCAGGGCGGTATTTCCGCGCTGTGCGAGGCGATGCACAAGGACCGCGCCGCATCGGTCGCCGCCTTCGGCGCGATGCTGGCCGATGCGCGGCTGCTGACCGAACTGCCTACGCAACTGCCCACGCTCCTGGCGGGTACCGGATCGCGGTTCCGGCGCACGCCGCACCGCGCGAATGCGCTGATGTACGGCATGGATGGCGGCGCCGTGGCGGCGATCGAGGCCTACGGCGAATTGCTGGTGCATCCGGCGCTGCTGCCGCGGATAGGCAAGGATATCCCCAAGCTGTTCGGCATCAGCGGCAGCCGCGGCACCCGCAGGCGCGGCTCGGCGCGCGGCTATTGCCGGGCTCCTTTATGGTGGGCCATGAACAACGGCCACGCCGGCGCCGTGTGCGCCTTCCAGCGCATACTGACGCAGCCGGCGGTCATGGCATGCATGAAGCCGCATCTGCCTAACGTGCTTGCCGGATGCGATCCGGCGGGCCGCGTCACCGCGCTGCACGCGGCGCTGCGCAAGGACTGCGCGGCGGCGATCGACGCCTACCATGCCTTCCTGGCGCATCCCGACGTCACGCCGCACCTGCGCGCCGCACTGCCTGAACTGCTGCGGGCCGAGGACAGCTGGGGGTCGCCGGGGCTCGCGGTCGCGGCATCCCGGGGAAGCGCGCGCGCCATCGCCGCCTATCACGCGATACTGGTCGACGATGCCATCTGGCCGACTATCCGCGCCAGCCTGCCCGGCCTGTTGAAGGCGCGCCCCTTGGGGGAAGCCAACGGCCTGGCGCAGGCCCTGGGTGCCGGGCATGCGGACGTGCTGAAGGCTTATCACGGCATGCTGGTGGACCGGAAGATCCTGCCGGAAATACCGCATGTGCTGGCTGCGCTGCTGATCAAGCGCGGCGTATCGGGCATGAACGGAATGCCCCTGGCGGTGCGGGGCGGCCATCAGGACGCGATCGATGCCTTTCGCGCAATCCTGGTGGACAGCCGCATCGAACCGCACATCGGCAAGGCGGGCCAGGCGGATCAGTGGCAGGCCTTCCACCTCGGCGGCCGCGCGCCGCGAGGCGGCCTGCTCGACCGGATCGTCTTCTGGCTGCAGAGCTGGATGGTATGAGCGCCGGGCCTTATTCCACGGTGATGACGATGGCGACGCGGCGGTTTTCCGCACGGCCGGCCGCGCTGCCGTTGTCGGCCACCGGCCGGGTCGCGCCCAGCCCGCGCACCTGGATGTTGGCCGCCGGCATGCCGGCGGCCTTGACGACGTCGGCGACGGCCTGGGCGCGCCGCAGCGACAACTGCTGGTTGTAGTCGGCGGCGCCGACATTGTCGGTATGGCCGTCCAGCCGCATGCGGTCCAGGCCGACCCGCAGCAGGTTGCCGGTCAGGCGTTGCAGGTTCTGGCCGGCTTCCGGCTTGATGACGTAGGCGTCGAAGTCGAACAGCACTTTATCGGACAGCCCCAGCTCCCAGCCTTCCTCGGTCTGCTTGAAGCCTTCCTGCTTGAGCACGGCAATCTGCGCCGGGGTCAGCCCCTTGTGCACGGTCTGGCAGCCGGCCAGCACCAGTCCGGCGCAGGCCAGCCACAGGATCCAGCGCAGGCAGGCGCCGATCGTGGCGGGAAAACGGCCAGGGCCGGAAAGACGGATTGCGGACACGGAAGGACTCCTCTGCATGATCAGTTGTAGGCGGTATGGATTTCGCGCGACGGCCGTCCGCGGCGGCCGGCCGTCGACTGGGTGCCGCCGCCGCGCCGTTTCGCGCGGTACATGGCGCTGTCCGCCGCGTCGAACAGGTCGGTGGGATTGCCCGCGTGGTCGGGATAGACGGCGATGCCGATGCTCAGCGAACAGATGATGTCTTCGCCATTGGGAAGGCGGATGGGGGCCCGCATGCCCAGCAGGATGTCGTCGGCGATGCGCTGCGCGTCGCTCAGTTCGCGCAGCGGCGACAGCATGACGGCGAACTCGTCGCCGCCCAGCCGGGCGACCACGTCGCCTTCGCGCAGCTGGCCGCGCACGCGCGCGGCGATATTGATCAGGACGGCGTCGCCGGCCGCATGGCCCATGCCGTCGTTGATTTCCTTGAACCGGTCGCTATCCAGGAACATGATGGCCACGCGCCGGTCCAGCACGGCGGCATCATGGATGGCGCGGTCCAGCTGTTCCTCGAAGTGCGCGCGGTTCGGCAATCCGGTCAGGCTGTCGTGCGCGGCTTTGTGCGCCAGCGACGCGTTTTCATGCAGCCATTGCGTCTGCCACGCTTCCAGCTCATCCAGCAGGGCATTGAAGTCCTCGCCGAGCGCGTGCAGTTCCTGGATGCGCGCGGGCGGCACGCGGCGCGCGAAGGCGCGCTCGTTGCGCACGGCGTGGGCGACCTCGGCCAGCGTACGCAGCGGACGCACGATTTCGCGCGAGGTCCTGCGGGAAAGCCAGCTGGCGATCAGTCCGCTGACGAGCACGCACGCCAGCACGCCGCCCAGTCCTTTCAACAGGAAATCGAACAGATTGGCGCCCCGGCCCACCAGCAGCAGGCGTCCCACCACCTGGCCCTGGTGCGCGATGGGCGTGTAGACGGGCGGCGGATTCACCAGCCGGGCCACTTGTTCCCGTATCCAGACAAAGTTTTCCTGTTTCGGGTGATGCCATTCCGCCAGGATCTCGTTGCCCCCGTCGAAGACGACGGCGGACGACACGTCCTCCTTGGCGGCGATGGTCGCCAGGATTTCCATGGCGGCCTGCCGATCGTGGAAGACGGTGGCCGCTTCCACGGTATATGCGATGGACCGGGCGATCAGCTGCTGGTGGTGATCGCTATAGGTCCGCAACGCGAACAGGCCCATCACCATCACGATGATGCCGGCCAGTCCCACGGCGAACAGGGTCACGGCGATATGCAGTCTGCGCAGCGCCTGGCGCAGGGTGGGGCGGTTGTAGTCGGGGCGCGCGTTCTTCTTCATGGAGATGACCTGCGACGCGAAAGCTGAAGCACGCTGGGGTTGATGCGAACACCGCTGCGCGCCACGGAATCGAGATTGATCTGGAAGCCGACACGGTCGGACTGGATGTCCAGACAGAACATGCCACCGACGGCGCACTCGGCGTCGTCCTCGACGATGCTGACCACGGGATGGCCGACGATGCGCCGCAACAGCCGCTGCCGCGCGTCATTGCCCAGGCCCCCCATATAGACCGCGTCGCAGCCCGCCGCCAGCGCGGGATCGTCCGCGGCCATCCGCCGCGCCTGTACGGCCAGCGAGGGCGGTCGCGCCTGTTCGTCGAACAGGGCGGCCGCGTAGGCCGGCTGGCCCGCGATGCACAGGCGTATCGCTTCAGGCTGCACCGGCCAGCGTGCATAGCCCAGGATCCCCATGACCACCTGGCCCACCATGGCGGCGCGCGCATCCGCGTCGGTCGGCGAGGGGGCGGCGCCCGCGGCCGCATGGAAGACCGCCAGCAGCGCAGGGAACCAGAAGCGCCATGCGAGGCGGCCTATCATGGGAGCGGCAAATGGGAAGAGGATCCGGATAAACCGTGGGAGTGTAGATTAGTTTGGTTATTTTTTGTCAATAGCCGTCAGATGCATTAAGCCTTCGGCCCGATCCGGCAAAGAACGCCGATGGCGCCCCCACCGTCATGCGCCACGCGTTACCATGGCGACCGGACTTAAATTCCGGTGGAGGATCCAAGATGGCGCTCCTGAAATTCAACCAGGATCCCGAAGAGCCAGAACTCTGGGCGGTGGAAAACGTCATGTATGCGGTGGATCGTCCCCCCATACACGTGATGGTGCAGACCGATGGCGAAACGCCGTCGCGCGAGTGCCAGAAGGTACTGCTTGCCCTGCTGGACGGCTTGAGCGACAAGGTCCTGGAGGCCGCGGAGCTGCTGCTCGAGCAGTATTCGCGTGACGAATGCGAAAAGATGGGGATCGACCTGGCGCGGCTGCCGCGCCAGGACACGCCCGAGGCCATGGCGGAGGTCGCCGTGCTGCGGGCGCTATGGGTGTTCGACGAAAGCGGCGAGGACTACGAACTGTGGTTCACGGTGCCGTGGGACCAGGAACACACCTACGACGTCGAGTTCGAAGGCGGCGAAGCCGTCGCGTGTACGGTCAACGAATAGCCCCCAACGGGCACATAGCAGGCGGGCAGACGGCAGGCGGGCAGACGGCAGGCCGCCTGCGGCGCGACTGGCCCGCCTTACTCCGCGGGGCCGTATTGCGTGGCGCCGGCCGCCGACGTTCCGGCCGCCGACGCGTCCGTTGACCCGCCCGTTGACCCGGCGTCTTCTTCCCCATGGCGCCGGGTGCGGTCCCGCAGGTACTCCACCGGGGTATTGGGGTTCACCTGCGTGACCCGGTCCCGCTGGATCCGGGAAGAGACGAAACCCACTTTCTTGGTGGCGGCGCCCTGCAGCAGGACCGACAGGATCGCGCCCTTGTCCTGGATCCATTGCGTCTTGCCGCGCAACAGCCTGACGGCGTCCTCGGCCGGTCCCAGCTTGAAGGTGGCGCCGCTGATGGTGGTCGTCTTGCGCCCGGCGAAGTCGGCTTCCGTCAGGGTGGTCATCGACACCGCATCCAGATTGCTGCTCATGCTGTCGATGCGGTAGACGAAGTTGATCTGCGTATGCGGATCCTGGATCACGATGAATTTTTCCGAGCCGGAAAAATCGCCCAGTTGGCCGACGATGACCGATTCGACCCATTGATTGCCCCGTTTTTCCTCGGTGTACAGAAAAACCGTCGGCGGAGCGGATGTGAAATTCTGCGTCATGGCGTAAGAAAAGGGCCGGCCCCCATGGGCCGGCGGCGCGGTGGTCCCGGCGCGAACGCGCGGGAGTTTACCCGGGATCGCGCCGGCATGGACGCCCGGCGCCTGCGCGGCGCGGGATTCCGCCCGCGGGTCATTGGCCTTGCGCGCGGCGCTGGTTCAGCTGGTCCAGGCAAACGCCCACGGCCTGGCGCATCTTTTCCGCCGACGTGGCTTCGCGGTCGGCGTCGTTGCGGCATTGGGTATACAGGCGCAGGCTTCCCGGCGTGTCGCGCACCGGCGGCGGCGGGGGCACGGCGGGCCCCTGGGGCGTCACCGTCATGCGCAGCGTGGAAGGGGGCGACAGGCTGCCGTCATGGCCGGGAAACTGCATTTCCTGCTGGGTCTGGGCCGAGGCCGCGCCGGCGGCGGCCCACATCAGGGCGATTGCGGTCGCGGATATCGCGCGTGATTTCATGCTGTCCTCTGAGGGTGCGCCGGCGTGCGCCGGACGGGTGGGCGGGCGAGCCGCTTCGCAAGGGGCTTGCCCGAGCTTAACAGGCGTAAGACACGGCGGCCGGCGGGTGGTTCACGCCCTGAAACAGGTCCCGGACAGGCGGGCCGGGTAATGCCCGGAAACAATCGCGCGCCCGGGCTAGTGCCTACGTCCCAAGAACTTTCCGTGCAGCCCCGCTAAAATCGCCCGGTTCGGCTCGCTCGCCGCGAAAAATTCAACATTACTCAATCATTGCCTACCAGGAGGACCTCATGGCCCTAGTTTCCATGCGCCAGCTGCTCGATCACGCCGCCGAGAACGGCTACGGCATCCCGGCGTTCAACGTCAACAACCTCGAGCAGGTCCAGGCCATCATGGAGGCCGCCGCCGAAACCGACAGCCCGGTGATCATGCAGGCGTCGGCCGGCGCCCGTAAGTATGCCGGCGAAGGTTTCCTGAAATACCTGATCCAGGCGGCCGTCGAGTCCTACCCGCACATCCCCGTGGTCATGCACCAGGACCACGGCCAGTCGCCCAAGATCTGCCAGGGCGCCATCGACCTGGGCTTTTCCAGCGTGATGATGGACGGCTCGCTGAAGGAAGACGGGAAGACCGTCGCCGATTACGACTACAACGTCGAAGTCACCCGCAAAGTCGTCGAAATGGCCCATAAAGTCGGCGTTACGGTGGAAGGCGAGCTGGGCTGCCTGGGCTCGCTGGAAACCATGATGGGCGACAAGGAAGACGGTCACGGCGCCGAAGGCACCATGACGCGCGAGCAACTGCTGACCGATCCGGAACAGGCCGCCGACTTCGTCCGCAAGACGCAGCTGGACGCCCTGGCCATCGCCATCGGCACCAGCCACGGCGCCTACAAGTTCACCCGCAAGCCCACCGGCGACATCCTGTCCATTTCCCGCATCAAGGAAATCCACCGCCGCCTGCCCAACACCCACCTGGTGATGCACGGCAGCTCCAGCGTGCCGCAGGACCTGCTGGCGGAAATCCGTGAATTCGGCGGCGACATGAAGGAAACCTACGGCGTGCCGGTCGAGGAAATCCAGGAAGCCATCAAGTACGGCGTGCGCAAGGTCAATATCGACACCGATATCCGCCTGGCCATGACGGGCGCGATCCGCCGCTTCTTCGCCGAGAATCCTTCCAAGTTCGACCCGCGCGAATACCTGAAGCCGGCGCGCGCCGCGGCCAAGGCGATCTGTGTGCAGCGCTACACGGAATTCGGCACGGCCGGCAACGCCAGCAAGATCAAGGCGATGCCGCTGCAGGAAATGGCCCAGCAGTACGCCGGGGGCAAGCTGTCCCAGGTCGTGCAGTAAACTGCGCGCATCCGTCGGCATTCATTTTCTTCGGACATTCCCGCCGGACCGCGCGTCCCGCGGGAATGTTTCATTTCCGCCATAGGCCTCCCGTGACTTCAGCCCTGCATCAATCCAGTATCCGGTCCCTGCCCCTGCTCGGGCGCGGCAAGGTACGCGACATGTACGCCGTCGGCGACGACAAGCTGCTCATCGTCGCGACGGATCGTATTTCCGCCTTCGACGTCATCCTCGACGATCCCATCCCCGGCAAGGGCCAGGTGCTGACGGCGCTGACCGAGTTCTGGCTGTCCAGGCTGGCGCACGTCATCCCCAACCACTCCACCGGCGTCGCGCCGGAAGACGTGGTGGCGCCCGACGAAATCGAGCAGGTCAGGGGCAGGGCGGTGGTCGTCAAGCGGCTCAAGCCCATCCTGGTGGAGGCGGTGGCGCGCGGTTACCTGATCGGGTCCGGCTGGAAGGACTACCAGGCCACCGGCGCGGTGTGCGGCATCGCGCTGCCCGCCGGCCTGCGGCAGGCGGAAAAGCTGCCGCAGCCTATTTTCACGCCGGCCGCCAAGGCGGAGTTCGGCACCCATGACGAGAACGTCGATTTCGAGCACGTGGTGCGCGAGGTCGGACAGCCGCTGGCCGAACGCATCCGCGAGGTGACGCTGGCCCTATACGCGGAAGCATCCGCCTTCGCCACGACCAAGGGCATCATCATCGCCGATACCAAGTTCGAATTCGGCCTGGACGACGACGGCGCGCTGCACCTGATGGACGAAGTGCTGACGCCGGATTCCTCGCGGTTCTGGCCGGCCGACAGCTATGCCGTGGGCATCAGCCCGCCTTCTTTCGACAAGCAGTTCGTGCGCGACTGGCTGGAAACGCAGCCCTGGGACAAGACCCCGCCCGCGCCGCGGCTGCCCGCCGACGTCATCCGCAAGACGGCGGAGAAGTACCGCGAGGCGCTGGACCGGCTGACAGCCTAGGCGGCCCCGCCTGATCGCCGGGCCGCGGGGCCGCCGGCCTGCTCCGCCGTAGTCGTCTTTCCGCCAAGGATCATATATAGTGCCGCGCAGCCGCGCCCCGGGTGGGGTGTCGGCGCAGCAAGGAGTGGCGCTGAAATGATCATGATGCTGCCGTTCGTACTCGGCATGCTGGCGGTTTGGTTTGGCATCCGGGGCAGGCGATCCGCCTGCTTCGCCTTATGGATCGTGACCCTGCTGGTCTTCGCCGCCTGGGCGAACCACCATATGACCGACCCGCTGCGGCTGTCGCTCTAGGAACACGGCCATGCAATTCGCCTCCCGGGCCTCGCATCCCGCCTCGACCCTGTTGAACGCGCTGGCCTTGCTGGCGATCACGGGCTCGCTGATCCTGGCCTTCGCCTGGCAGATCGTCTTCAACGAATTGCCCTGCCCGCTGTGCCTGCTGCAGCGCCTGGCCCTCGTGATGGCGGGCGCGGGCCTGCTGTTGAATCTGCGTTTCGGCGCATCGCCGGCGCATTACGCCATGGTCCTCGCCGCCGCGCTGGCCGGCGCGGTGGTGGCGGCACGGCAGATGATGCTGCATCAGGCGCCGGGGGACCCGGGCTACGGGTCGACGCTGCTCGGCATACATTTCTACACCTGGGCGCTGGTGGCCTTCGTCGCGCTGATCGCCTATTGCGCGGTGATGCTGGCGCTGGACCGCCGGTCGGGCGACAACAGCCATCCGCGGCGCGCCGGCATCGTGGCGGGCGCCATCATGTGGCTGTTTTTCGTGGCCGTCGTGGCGCATGCCGCCGGCACGACGCTGGAATGCGGCCTGGGGCCTTGCCCGGATAATCCCACGGCCTACCAGTGGCTTCCGGCGTTCGGCGGCTGACTGCCCGCCGGGGCAGGTAAAATCGAGGACTTTCCTCGCCGCGCCCCAACCGCCGTTATGACCGCCAAATCCACCTCTACGCCCGCGCCGACGCCCCTGGTCGGCGTGATCATGGGCTCCTCCAGTGACTGGGAAGTCATGAAGCACGCCGTCGCCATGCTGGACGACTTCGGCGTCGCCTGCGAAGCCCGCGTGATTTCCGCGCACCGCATGCCGCTGGACATGGCCGAGTACGGCGCGGCGGCACGCGGACGGGGCTTGCGCGCCATCATCGCCGGCGCCGGCGGGGCGGCGCATCTGCCTGGCATGATGGCCGCGCTGACCGAAGTGCCGGTGTTCGGCGTGCCGGTGCCGTCCAAGTACCTGCGCGGCGAAGATTCGCTGCTTTCCATCGTGCAGATGCCCAAGGGCGTGCCCGTGGCGACCTTCGCCATCGGCGAAGCCGGCGCCGCCAACGCGGCCTTGCACGCCATCGCGAACCTGGCCACCACCGACGATCGCCTGCATGCGCGGCTGGTGGAATTCCGCGCCCGCCAGACGCAGGCCGCGCGCGATATGCAGGTGCCCCCGCCGGGAGCGCAAGCATGACCGCGCGCCACGATGCCAAGGCCGGCAAGGCCGGCGCCGCGCCCGCTTCCGCCACGATCGTCGAACCGGGCGGATGGCTGGGCCTGCTGGGCGGCGGCCAGTTGGGCCGCATGTTCTGCCACGCCGCGCAAAGCCTGGGCTACAAGGTGGCGGTGCTGGATCCGGCCGCCGACGGTCCGGCGGCGATGGTCGCCGACCGCCATATCCACGCGGCCTATGACGACCCCGCCGGACTGGACGAACTCGCGCGCACCTGCCGCGCGGTGACCACCGAATTCGAAAACGTGCCGGCCGACAGCCTGCGCGCCCTGGCGGCGCGCTGCCGCGTCAGCCCGTCGGCCGACGCCGTCGCCGTGGTGCAGGACCGCATCGCCGAAAAGTCCTTCATCGCCGGGCAGGGCATCCCGGTCGCGCCCCACGTCGCCGTGCGGCAGGACGCCGACCTGCGCGATGCTCCCGATACGCTGTTTCCCGGCATCCTGAAGGTGGCCCGGCTGGGGTATGACGGCAAGGGGCAGGCGCGCGTGCAGACGCGCGACCAGGCGCTGGCGGCATTCGAAGCCTTCGGCCGCGTGCCTTGCGTGCTGGAAGCCCTGCTGCCGCTGGACCATGAAATCTCGGTGGTGATCGCGCGCGGCTTCGACGGCGGCACGGTCATGTTCCCGGTGGCCCGCAATGTCCACCGTGACGGCATCCTGGCGGTATCGACCGTGGATCGCGCGGCGCTGTCGGGCCCCGACGCGGCACTGGAGCGCGCCGCCGGCGACGCCGCCCTGCGCATCGCGGCCGGCCTGGATTATCACGGCGTGCTGTGCGTGGAGTTCTTCGTGCTGCGCGACGGGACCCTGCTGGTCAACGAGATCGCGCCGCGCCCGCACAACAGCGGCCACTACACCATCGATGCCTGTGTCACCAGCCAGTTCGAACAGCAGGCGCGCGCCATGGCCGGCTTGCCGCTGGGCGCCACGGACCTGCTGGCGCCGTCGGTCATGCTGAATATCCTGGGCGACATCTGGTTCGAGGCCATCGACGCCGCCCAGGCCGCGCCTGAATCCGCGGACACGCAGCGCGAACCCGACTGGGCCGCGGCCTTGTCCGTGCCCACGGCCAAGCTGCATCTGTACGGCAAGCGCGATGCACGGCGCGCCCGCAAGATGGGCCATGTGACCATCGTCGCGCCCACCATGTCGCAGGCACGGCGCGACGCCGCCCGCGTCGCCGAGGCGCTCGGCATTCCGGCGCCCGGTAGCCCGGCGCCCTGAACAGGAGTCCACGATGGCGTCCCAGACCGAAGCCGAAGCCAGCGACGAGCAGATCGCGCATGCCGCGCGTGTCCTGGCCGCCGGCCAATTGGTCGCGTTTCCGACGGAAACCGTCTACGGGCTGGGCGCGGATGCGGAAAGTCCGCTCGCGGTCGGGCGTATCTATGCCGCCAAGGGCCGCCCATCCAGCCATCCCGTCATCGTGCATATCGCGCCCGATGCCGACCTGTCGTATTGGGCGTCCGACATTCCGCCGCAGGCGCGCGACTTGATCGACGCCTTCTGGCCGGGCCCGCTCACCTTGATCCTGAAGCGCGCCCCGCGCATCGATCCGGCCGTCAGCGGCGGCCAGGACAGCGTGGGCGTGCGCTGCCCTTCGCACCCGGTGGCGCAGCGCCTGCTGCGCGCCTTCGCCGCCCTGAATCCCAGCGGGCAGGGCGGTGTCGCGGGCCCGTCGGCCAATCGCTTCGGCCAGGTGTCGCCCACGCGCGCCGAGCACGTGCGGGCCGAATTCCCCGATGAGGTCGCCCAGGGCATGCCGGTCCTGCAGGGCGGCGCGTCCGCCGTGGGCATCGAGTCCACCATCGTCGATCTATCACGCGTGGATCGGGGGATGGGGCCGGTGCTGCTGAGGCCGGGCCATATCTCCGCCGACGATATCGCCCGCGTGCTGGGCGTCGCGCCCGCGCTGCCCGATGCGGCGGCGCCGCGCGCGTCGGGCACGCTGCGCGCCCATTATGCCCCGCACACCCCGCTGGCGCTGGTCTCGCGGGAACAGCTGGAGGCCGCCGCGGTGGGCCTGGGCCTGCCGGACGACGGCCGCGTCGTGGCGGTCGCCTACACGCCGCGTCCCCTGGAGCTGGATCCGCGGCTGGTCTGGCAGCCGGTGGCCGCCGACCCGGCCCGGTACGCGCAGGCGCTCTACGCGGTGTTGCGCGAACTGGATGGCATGGGCTATCGCCGCATCCTGGTTGAAGCGCCGCCCCTGACGCCGGAATGGGCGGCGGTGAACGACCGCATCGGCCGCGCCGCGGCCGCCTTCGAATAAGTGTTCCACCTAATTGCCGCGCCGTTCGCCGCGGCTTACGCTGCGCCGCCTACATGCAAGAACCGCCGGCAACCAGCCCGGCGATAACGGCTTGCCGTGCTCACGAGGCCGGCGGGCGCCCACTAGGAGAACACCCATGAAGAAGTTTCTTGCCCTGACCGCGAGCGCTTTGGCGCTGGCGGGCGCCGCGCACGTCGCGGTCGCGGGACCGACGCTGGACGCGGTCAAGAAGAAAGGATTCGTGCAGTGCGGCCTGAGCGATGGCGTGACCGGTTTCAGCGCGACCGACAGCAAGGGCGAATGGGCGGGGATGGACGTGGACATCTGCCGCGCCATCGCGGCGGCGACGCTGGGCGACGCCAGCAAATTCAAGGGCACGGCCCTGTCCACGCAGCAGCGTTTCACCGCGCTGCAATCGGGCGAAGTCGACGTGCTGCTGCGCACGGTCACGCTGACGCAGACGCGCGATACGTCGCTGGGCCTGGCTGCCGTGGCGGCCAGCTTCTATGACGGCCAGGGCATCCTGGTGCGCAAGTCGCTGAACGTCAAGAGCGCCAAGGAGCTGGACGGCGCGACGATCTGCGTGCAGCCGGGCACGACGACGGAGCTGAACCTGTCCGACTGGTTCCGCGCCAACAACATCAAGTTCACGCCGGTGGTCATCGACAAGGTGACCGAGGTGGTGCGCGCCTTCGAATCGGGCCGCTGCGATGCCTTTACCGACGATGCCTCCCAACTGGCGGCGGTGCGCGCGTCGCAAGTGGCCAACCCCAACGATTACGACATCCTGCCCGAACGGCTTTCCAAGGAGCCCCTGGGCCCGATGGTGCGCCAGGGTGACGAAAACTGGCTGGGTATCGTGCGCTGGACGCTGTTCGCGCTGATGGAAGCCGAGGAATACGGCATCACGCAGAAGAATGTCGACGACATGCTCAAGAGCAACAACCCCAACGTGCTGCGCATCCTGGGCGTGACGCCCGGGGCCGGCAAGAATATGGGCCTGGACGAGAAATGGGCCTACAACGCGATCAAGGCCGTCGGCAACTACGGCGAGATCTTCGAACGCAACGTGGGCGGCGGCAGCAAGCTGGGGCTCAAGCGCGGCGTCAATGCGCTGTGGAACCAGGGCGGGGCGATGTATCCCTGGCCGGTACGCTAGGCGGCAAGGCCACGCCCGCCGCTTGCAGGTAATCGCGGGTCAGCGGCTCCATGATGTCGTACAGCATGTCGCGCCAGATTCCCGGCGCGGCATTGCTGTAGGCGTCCTGGTCGTCCGGGTCCAGGCCCAGCGCGAGCAGTCGCGCCCGCACCTGCTCCCGCAAGGGCGCGGATGACTGTTCGATCTTGCGGCTTTCCGCTGCCGCGTACCGCGCCGGCATGGCTCGTTTGATCAGGGCGTTCCAGGTGTCGTCCACGACCAGGTCCCTGTAGAACGCGGCGAGCTCGGCGTCGCGCACCTCCCGCAAAGCCCGGTCGAGATCCTGCGGCGTGATGTCCGACAGATGGAAAAACGCCATGTCCGACGGCGCCTGCGCCAATGCCAGCCTGTCGCGCAGGCCCACGACGTAAGCGAGATAGACCTCGACGTCATCCACCATGCCGGGACCGATCGCGGCCATGCGGACGATTCTGCGGTAGGCGATCTCCTGGAGCTTTCTTTCGCGGAACAGCTGCCGCATCGCTTGCAGGGCGTCGGCGGGACGGCCATCGTAGCGGCCCATGCGGATGTCGTCGTGCGTCCATAGCTTGCGCAGTTCGTTCCAGGCGAGGATGACGCGGTCTTCGCAGCTTTCGGTGGCGCCGGCGCACATTTCCAGCGTGCTTTTCAACAGGGGTTCACGGTCGGGCCTGGACAATTCTTCCAGCCATGCGCGCACGTGGGCGCGTGTCGCGCCGTCCGTGAACAGCGTCGTGCCACGCAACCGGTCGAGCAGCCGGCGGAATTCCACAGCGCCGATGCGGTGCGGGGGCGCGTGCTCCAAGGTCTCGCCGATGGATTCCCAACGCGCGGCGGTGTCGCCCGCGTTGCCGCCCAGCCAATGCCGCACGGCCTGGCCCACCGTACGGGATGCGTGCGTGCCCAGGCCCGGCGTCATGCCGGACAGGTGGAAGACGGGTCCGCGCCGGCCTTCCGGCAGGGTGGGCAGGTCCGTCGGGTCGATCGGATTGCCGTCCAGATAGATGTCGCAACGTGTCAGTTCGGTGATGTTCGCGGGCAGTCTGGACAAGCGGTTGTCCGCGACGCCGAGCACGGTCAGTCCGCGCGGCAGGTTGTCCGGCAGCCGCGTCAGGTTCATGTCGTTCGCGTAGAGCTCGCGCAGCCCGCGTGGCAGGTCCTCGGGCAGGGTGGTCAAGGCCGTGGCGTCGACGTACAGGACCGACAGCGTCGGCGGCAGGGGCGGCAGCCGGAACAGGTCGAGATTGTCCGCCAGGCACAGTGTCCGGAGGCGCGGCGGCAATACGCCGGCATGCACTTGCCAGATGATGTTTTCCGACAGGTCCAGCACTTCCAGGTCCGGCGGCAGGCGCGGCGGCAGCGCCGCCAGGTAGTTGCCCGACAGCTTGAGGACGCGCAGGCGCGGCGGCAGTTCCGACGGCCATCGTCTCAGGGCGTTATCGGCCAGGTGCAGCTGCAGCAGCGTTTCAGGCAGTCCGGCGGGGATTTCGGTGAGCATGTTCATTTCGGCGGCCAGGCGCGTCAATCCGCGCGGCAGCTTGTCCACCGGTATCGAGCCCAAGTCGTTGTCCGATATGTCGAGTTCCCGCAACTCGGGTGGCAGGTGATCCACCACGGTCGCGCTGGTCTGGGCCGCGTCCAGCGTATGCAGCGTGGCCGGCAGCCGGCTCCAGTCCGTGATGGGGTTGTTGTGCATGACCAGTTTGCGCACGTCGACGGGCAGGGGCGGAATGTCCGTCAGGTTGAGTTCGGCCAGGTCCAGCGTCAGGCCGGGTAGCCGTGCGCTGGGATGGTTGTGCAATACGCGCGTCAGCGTGGTTTTGTCGACGCCGCCATGGCAGCGCGCCCGCTTGATCTGAGCGCGCAGTTCGTCGGCGGCGAGCTGGCGCGGCGAAGGAATGAAGCGCGTGGGGTCGGCGGGCAGGAAGGATCCCTTGTCATCGCCCACCCAATTCGCCAGGGCGGCTTCTTCGTCCGCCGCCAGCGGCGGCCCGCCGCTGGCCAGGATCGCGGCGTAGGGGTCTTCGCCTTCACCTATCCCGGTGAGGTTGTTGTACACGGCCGCCAGTTCCTGCACGGACGATTCCAGCCGGTCGTTCGCCAGGGCATCCAGCGCGAGGTTCCATCGCGGGCCGCGCAGCGGCGAGGCCAGCGATGGCCTGGGCAGCAGGGCATCATTACCCGTCTGCAACACGATATCGGCCGTCTTGCCCGTCAACTCATGGTAGGCCGACATGGCGCTGAGTATCGTCCTGCCGCGCGGATCCGCCTGCACCCGGTTCAACAGGGCGAGCACGCCGTCCCGTTTGGCGGGTGTCGGGTCGGCGATGTGCTCCAGCAGCACCTGCTTGAAGTCCTTCAGCTTCTGTGCGGTTGCCGCGGCGGACGGCAGCGCCCGCGGAACCAGTCCGGCGGGCACGGGGGCGCCCGGTGCGCCAGGCGCGGCGGCGCCCGATGGCCCGGCCTGGTCCGCACGCGTGCCTTCGCCGGCGGATGGCCCGGCCGGACCCGACTGCCGGGGCGTGGATGCGGAGCCGCCCTGGCCGCCCTTCAACCGGGCGGGATCGGCGCGCAGCCAGAGATCCTTGTCCTTGTCGTACGCAACGCGGTGGAAAACGATGTCGCGCCGCGCGCCTTCCGGCGCCGCCACGCGCCAGACCGGCCGCTCGGCGGTGGAAGCCGGTTCGCTGAGGATTTCGACATGGGCGCCGGCAATGCGGGCGTAGGTCCTGCCCTGGTGCGCGATGACACCATCCGCGCCAGGCCGGCGCTGGCCGAGCGCCTGCGCCAGTTCCGGATTGCCCACACTGTAGCGCTCGAACGTCTCGGCGGGCAGGGACGCATGGAGACCACCGTCCCGGTCGGCCAGCAGCAGGGCACCGCTACGTTCGCCCGATGGGTGGATGCGCGTATAGGCACGCGCGGCGTCGCTGCCGTACGTGAGCAGCGGCATGGTGCCGCCATCGGGCCCGCGCGCCATGATTGGGTTCAGCGCTTCGATGCCGGCGTTTTCCGCCGGCGTTTGCGGCGGGTCCGGCAGGCGCCAGCCGTCGCCCAGGACGATGCCGCGCGCCTGCTGGGCTTGCAGTTCGAGGGCGTTGGCGATACGCGGGCTGCGCGCGCGCAACGCCGTCGCCATGCCATCGATGTCCAGCGGCCGGAGTCCCTGGGACAGGGCGGACGTGCCGTGCAGCGATTGCAGCGCGGCTCTCAGTCCGGCTCGCAGTTCCGATCGCATGGCCGGCCGGGAGAACGCCGCGGCGCGGCCCAGGCCGCCGCCGGCCAATTCACCGCCGATCGCCTGCGCCGCCCGCGCCAGGTCGACACCGCCTTCGGCGGCCGCGCGGAAGCCCGCGCCCACCATCGGGAGCAAGATGGTGGCGAGGTCGACGGCCCCGCTCAGCGCGGCGGTCCCGTATTCGCCGTGGCGGATGGACTGCACCATGCGGCGAAAGGGGATGAAATCCAGCAAGGTGTCGGCCACGCTTTCCGTGGGGGCCGCGGCATCGTTCGCCGGACGCAGGCGATCGTAGCGTTGCCGCAGCGCCGGTTTCAGCCACGTGTGCAGGTCGTCGCGGCGGCCCTGTGCCACGGGATCGAGGACGACGCGGCTGCGCCGGCTGGTGCGCTTCGGATCCGGCCTGGCACGATCGGGCGCGACGCCGAGGACGAGATCGGAATGCCGCAGGACCCAGTCCGCCGTGGGTTCGTGCAACGGCAAGGGGTGCACGCTGCCGTCGCGGGTCGAGAGGAAGTAGCGGTGGGCGAGGCCGTGCGCGTGGACCGCTGCGATATAGCCGGTGGCGGGCACGGTTTCGTCGACGCGGTTGTCGTTGACGAACGCCTTGTTCAGCGGGAACGTGACTTCCCGCCGGTACAGCTGCAGGTTCACCGACTGGATATCGACATGCGACGCACCGAGGTCCGCGCCGAGCGTCGCGGCGATCCATGCGAGCCAGCGGTCGACGAGGACCAGCGTTTTATCCGTCGCGGCGCGCGCATAGGCGTCGAACTGTCCTGTTCGAGGCCGCAATGCCGCAAGGTCCTCGGCCGCATGGGCGACCGCCATCTCGTTGCCGGTGGCGGAAACCAGGAAGTCGGCGATCCACGCGGCCAGCCTGTCGTGGGAATCCGTCGCGGGCGGCACGATACCGGATGGCGTATTGGAGCGTTGCAGCCTCTTGGATGCCGAGGTCAGCGCGGCCAGCACGCGCAGGCGCGCGGCCCGGTCGCCGTGCAGCGCATGGTCGACGATGAACTGCCGGCCAAGATCGGCCAGCTCCGCCGCGGTGTAGCGGTTCGGCTTCAAACCCAATTGCGTGGCGACATCGGAGCCGATGAAGGCGGCCAACCGTGGCCACGGCGTGACCGCCATCGGTTCGGTTTGCGCTGGCGGGCGGGGCGTCGCGACGACGGGCGGCCGATCGGCGACCGTGGCCGCCGCCGCGGCAGGCGTGCCGTCCATGGCGCCGGCGGCACGCGCGAAACGCAGCGCCATTTCGCCGCCGTCGCGATACGCACCGGCGTTTTCGCCGGATCCGGCATCCGGCTGCGTCTGCGTATGCGTGCACGTTTGCGCCGGCGGCCCTGCGTGCGTGCAGATCAAGGGTGCGACAGGACGGTGAGCGACGGACATGGGCGGGCCTCGGTGTGTGGACCGCCGGATGAATCGACAATACGCCGGCGGCGGAGCTGACCCCGGTAGTACCCGCGCGGCCGCTAGCGTTCAATGGTCTTCGCCGGGGGCTACACGCCCAGATAACGTTCCAGCAGATGCGGTTGCGCCGCCAGGGTGGCGCTGGCGTCCTGGTGGGCCAGCACGCCTTTTTCCATGACCACGCAGCGGTCGGTGTGGGCCAGGACCGCGCGATAGTTGCGGTCGACGATCAGCGTCGATATGCCGGTGCGCCGGATCGCGGCGATCACGCGCCAGAGTTCGGCGACGATGAGCGGGGCCAGGCCTTCGGTGGCTTCGTCCAGGATCAGCAGGTCGGGGTTGGTCATCAGCGCGCGGCCGATGGCCAGCATCTGCTGTTCGCCGCCCGACAATTCCTGACCGCCGTGCCGCGTGCGTTCGCGCAGCCGCGGAAAGGTCTCCATCACGCGTTCGTAGTCCCAGTCGCGGCGGCCCGATGCGCCGGCGCGCGCCGCCACCATCAGGTTCTCGCGCACGGAGAGGTTGGGAAAGACGCCGCGGCCTTCGGGCACGTAGGCGATGCCCAGGCGGGCGCGCGCGTGCGGCGGCATATGGGTGCTGTCGCCGCCGCCGATACGCATGCGCCCGGCGCTGCAACGCAGGTGCCCGGTCAGCACGCGTATCAGCGTGGTCTTGCCCATGCCGTTGCGGCCCAGCAGACCGACGGCTTCGCCGCGATCGATGCGCAGGTCGATGCCGCGCAGGACGTGGCTGGCGCCGTAGTGGGCATGCAAGCCTTCCGCGCGCACCCATTCCTCATGCGCGCGCTGTTCTTCCGTCGCTACGCGCATCTTCTCCATGCCAGGATGCGCGTTCATGGCGTTCCCTCCGCTGCATCCGTGCCGAGATAGGCGGTGCGCACGGCCTCGTCCGCGCGGATGGTGTCGGGGTCGCCGCTGGCGATCACCGCGCCGTTCACCATCACGGTGATCGTATCGGCCACGCGAAAGACCGCATCCATATCGTGTTCCACCAGCAGGATGGCGTGGTCGGGTTTCAGGCGTTCCAGCAGGTCCAGCATGCGGCCCGTTTCTTCCGCGCCCATGCCGGCCAGCGGTTCGTCCAGCAGCAGCACCGATGGCCGCGTCGCCAGGCACATGGCGATCTCCAGCTGGCGCTTGCGTCCGTGCGGGAGCGTGCCGGCGATGCATGTTGCGGCGTCGGCCAGGCCGGTCCGTTCCAGCGCGTCGTCGGCCAGGCCCGTGGTGTGCCTGCAATCGCCGGCATGGCGCCACCATTGCCAGAAGCGCTGCCGCGCGGCCTGCGCCGCCAACCGGCAGTTCTCGTGCACGGTCAGCGACGGGAACAGCGTGGACCGCTGATAGGTGCGGCCCAGCCCGGCGCGCGCCCGGCGCGGCTGCGGCCAGGCGGTGATGTCGCGGCCGTCCATCATGATGGATCCACCGTTGGGCGGCAGGTCGCCCGACAGCAGATTGATCAGCGTCGATTTGCCGGCGCCATTGGTGCCGATGACGGCATGCAGGCTGCCCCGGGGCAGCGCCAACGATACGTCCTGCACCGCCGTCAGCCCGCCGAAGTTGCGCCGCAGTCCGGTGGCCTGCATCAGGACGCCGGGCATGGCGATGTCCGGTCCCGCGGCGTCCGCGCGCTTCATGCCGGGACTGGAAATGCCGGGCATCGGAATCTCAGGCATGGGATTTCTCCGCGGTGTCGGCGATGGGCGCCATGCTTGCCGCGCGCGGCGTGCGTCCGACGCCGGCCAGGCCCGCCAGGCCGCGCGGCAGCAGGGCCACCAGCAGGATGACCGCCAGTCCCATCGGCAGATGCCAGTGGCGCGCGTAATCGCCGAAGACGGCTTCGGACTGGAACAGCTCCTGCATCAACACCAGCGCCGCCGCCCCGGCAACCGCGCCGCCAGGACGCGCCATCCCGCCCAGGATCACCATCAGCAGGACCAGTCCGGATTGCTCCCAGGCGAACAGCTCCGGTGTCACGAAGCCGTCCTTCAACGCGTAAAGGAAACCCGCCAGCCCGGCCAGCCCGCCCGCCAGCGTGTAGGCGACCAGTTTGTACGGAAAGGTCGAAAACCCCGCCGCACGCATGCGTTGCTCGTTGATGCGTATGCCTGCCAGCGCCGCGCCGAACGGCGAGCGCCGCAGGCGCGCCAGCAGGCCCCAGGCCAGGGCCAGGCAGGCGACCACGAACAGGTGGAAGGTCGTCGCCCGCGCCAGGTCGAATGGCATCCAGTCGCCCACCCGCCATTCCGGACGGAAATACAGATAGGCGCCGTCGCTGCCGCCGCCCACCTTGGTGTCGTGGAACACGTAATACGCCATCTGCGCGAAGGCCAGCGTCACCATGATGAAGTACACGCCGCGCGTGCGCAGCGCCAGCGCGCCCGTGGCCAGGGCATAGGCCGCGCCGCCGGCCAGGGCGGCCGCCAGCAGCGGCAGCAGCGGTCCCGCGGCGGATGCCGGCGACAGCAGCGCCGCCGCGTAGGCGCCGATGCCGAAAGGCGCAGCATGTCCCAGGCTGACCAGCCCCGCTTCGCCCACCAGCAGTTGCAGGCTCAAGGCGAACACGGCGTAGATGACGATGCGCTGGGCCAGGCCCACGTAGTATTCGCTGGTGACCCAGGGCAGCAGGGCCAGGCACAGCAGGACGACGATGGCCGCCATCCCCGCGGGTGAAATCTTCATCGGCGTCTCTCGTCAGCCTTGCTTGAACAGGCCTTCGGGTCTGCACAGCAGGACCAGGGCCATCAACACATACACCAGCACGCCCGCGGCCGCCGGAAAGAACACCTGGCCGAAAGTATCGACGAAGCCCACCAGCATGGCCGCGACGAAGGCGCCGCGGATGGAGCCGATGCCGCCGATCACCACCACCACGAAACAGGCGATCAGCACGCCATTGCCCATGCCCGGATACACGGACGACACCGGCGCGGCGATCGCGCCCGCCAGCGCCGCCAGGGCCACGCCGCCGGCGAACACCAGGCGGTACAGGCGGTTGATGTCCACGCCCAGCGACGCGATCATTTCGCGGTTGCTGGCGCCGGCCCGCACCATCATGCCGATACGGGTGCGCGTCAGGACCGCGTAGAGCAGCAGCGCGACCGCCGCGCCGACGGCCGAGATGAAGAGCCGGTAGACCGGATAGGTCATCACGTCACCCAGCGGGATGCCGCCTTGCAGCCAGCCGGGGATGGGCACGCCGTGCACGTCGTTGCCCGCCAGGATGGCGCGCGCTTCCTCGAACACCAGGATCAGGCCGTAGGTCATCAATACCTGCTGCAGGTGCTCGCGCCGGTACAGGAAGCTGAAGAAAGCCAGCTCCAGCAGGTAGCCCAGCACCGCGGCCAGCACCACGCAGGCCGCAATGGTCAGCAGCAGCCCGCCGCCCGTCGTCCTGTCTATCCAGGGGCCCAGGGAGAAGGCCATGTACGCGCCCGCCATGTAGAAGCTGCCATGCGCCAGGTTGATGATGCCCATGATGCCGAAGATCAGCGTCAGCCCGCTGGCCACCAGGAACAGCAACAGGCCGTACTGCACGGCGTTCAGGCACTGGATCAGGAAGACGGACGCGGTCATGGCGCCGGGCCTACAGGCGGCAGCCGCGCGCCGGATCGGCGAGCTTCCTGACGGCGACCTTCACGACCTTGTTTTCCAGTCCGTCGACCTGGCGCAGGTAGATGTCCTGCACCGGATTGCCGGCCGGCGACAGGGTGAAGGCGCCGCGCGGGCTATCGATGGTGGCCGCCCGCATCGCCTTGCGCATATCGGCTTTCTTCGACAGGTCGCCCCGCACCGCCTGCAGGCCGGCGGCCAGCAGCTGCGCGGCGTCGTAGCCCTGCACCGCATACACGTCCGGCGCCACGCCGGGGTAGGCCTTGGCATAGCCGGCACGGAAGGCCTTGTCGCGCGGGTTGTCCAGGCCGTCGGCGTAATGCAGGGTGGTCAGCAGGCCCTGGGCCGACTGGCCTTGCGCCTGCAGCGTGCCGTCCGTCAGGAAGCCCGATCCGTACAGGGGAATGGTCTTGTTCAGGCCCGCCGCGGCATAGTCCTGCACGAACTTCACGGCGCCGCCCCCGGCGAAGAACGTGAACACGACGTCGGGCTTCAGCGCCGCGATCTCCGTCAGCAAGGGCTGGAATTCGACATTGGGAAAGGGCAGGCTCAGGTCCTTGACGACCTTGCCGCCCGATTTTTCGAAGCCTTCGCGAAAGCCGGCGACCGCTTCGTCGCCGGCGGCGTACTTCCACGTGATGGTCACGGCGGTCTTGTAGCCTTTTTCGGCGGCGACCGGCCCCATGGCATAGGCCGGCTGCCAGTTGCTGAACGAGGTGCGGAACACCCCCATGCCGCACATGGGGCCGGTGATGGCGTCAGCGCCGGCATTGGTGACCAGCAGCGTGGTGTCGGATTCCTTGGCCGCCTTGGTCAGGGCCATCGCCACGCCGGAATGCACGGTGCCCACCAGGATGTCGACCTGGTCGCGCTTGATCAGGCGATTGGCGTTTTCCGGGGCCTTGGCCGGATTCGATTCGTCGTCGACCTTGTAGTACGCGACTTCGCGGCCGGCCAGCTTGCCGCCCTGTTCGTCGACGTACAGCTTGAAGCCGTTTTCGATGGCGGTGCCCAACGCCGCATAGGTGCCGCTGTACGGCAGCATGAAACCCACCTTGACGGGGCCCTGGGGCTGCGCCTGGGCGAGCGCCGCCGACGTGGCCAGCAAGGCCGCCAGTGCGGCCCGGGTGATGCGCGTGTTCATCGTGTGTCTCCTGGTTGTTATGTGCCGGTCTATATGCCGGTCGATATGTCGTTTATCGGTGCTGCGTTCATCGTTATTGCGCTCGCAGGAAATCGCGGATGGTCTCGATCACCGCGGCGGGCTGGTCGCGATGGGGCGTATGCCCGCAATCCGGCAGCACCCGCATGGCCGCATGCGGCGCGTTGTCGACGATGCGCTCGATCTGCGCCAGGGTGCCGTATTCGTCGTCGATGCCCTGCAGGGCCAGCACCGGGCAGCGTATGTCGCGCAGGGCCTGCTCGATGTTCCACGCGCGGAAGGCCGGGTCCAGCCAGACGTCGTTCCAGCCCCAGAAGGCGGATTCGACGTCATCGTGGTAGCGGCCCAGCCTGCCGCGCAGGTCGCCTTCCAGATAGGCCACGCGTGCCGCCGCGATATTGCGCACCGTCACGTCTTCGACGAACACGTGCGGCGCGGCGGCGATCACGCCGCCGACGGCGTCCGGATGGCTCGCGGCATACAGCAGCGCGATGGAGCCGCCGTCGCTGTGCCCGAAGAGTATCGGTGGATGTGAGCGGGCGTCGACGTCCAGGGCACGCAGCAGCGCGGGCAGCACGTCGGCGGCCTGGTCGTGCATGAAGCGCAGGGGCCATTTTTCCCCATGCGGGCGCGGCGTGGACCGCCCGTAGCCCGGCCGCGAATACACCAGGCCGCGGCAGCCCGCCGCCGCGCAGGCGCGCGCCGGCCAGTCCTTCCACATGGAGACCGAACCGAGTCCTTCGTGCAGGAATACCAGCAAGGGGGCGTCGCGGCGTTCGGCCGCGATCCACTGATATTCCACGAACAGCTCGCGCCCCGCCACCCGCACCGGCGCCAGCGAGGATGCGTGCTCCGTCATCGTCATGCCCGTTCTTCCAGCTGCCGCAGGCGGAAGCGCTGGATCTTGCCGGTCGCCGTCTTGGGCAGTTCTTCCGTGAAGTGGATCTGCCGTGGATACTTGAAGGGCGCCAGGTGCTGCTTGACGTAGGCCTGCAGGGCGGCGCCAGTGTCCGGACCCGGCGCATGGCCCGGCCGCAGCACCACGAAGGCCTTGGTCTTGACGAGGCCCTGCTCGTCGGCGACGCCGATGACGGCCGCTTCCAGGACGGCTTCGTGCTGGATCAGCACGTTTTCGACCTCCACCGGCGACACGTACTGGCCGCTGACCTTGATCATGTCGTCGCTGCGGCCCGCGTAGGTGTAGTAGCCGTCGGCGTCGCAGACGTATTTGTCGCCGCTCTTGAGCCAGTCCCCCAGGAAGCATTGGCGGGTCTTCTCGCGATTGTTCCAGTACATCAGCGCGGCGCTGGGGCCCTTGATGTACAGGTCGCCGATCGCGCCGGGCGGCACGGGCAGGCCCTGGTCGTCGCGCAGCTGCACTTCGTAGCCGGCCACCGGCATGCCCGTGGTGCCGTAGCGGATACGCCCCGCCTGGTTGCTGATGAAGATGTGCAGCATCTCGGTGGAGCCGATGCCGTCCAGGATGTCGCAGCCGAAGTGCCGTCGGAAGCGTTCGCCGATATCGCGCGGCAAGGCTTCGCCCGCCGACGTGCAGACGCGCAGCGCGAGCTGTTCGCGCGCAGGCAGGTCGGGCGCGGCCAGCATCGCGGCGTACAGGGTGGGGACGCCGTAGAACACCGTGGGGCGGTGGCGCATCAATCGCTCGAACACCGCTTGCGGCGTCGGACGTTCCGCCATCAACACCACGGTCGAGCCCACCGACAGGGGAAAGGTCAGGCCGTTGCCCAGGCCGTAGGCGAAGAACAGCTTGGCGGCCGAGAACACGACGTCGTCCTCGCGTATGCCGAGCACGGGCTTGGCGTACAGTTCCGCCGTGTGCCACAGGTTGCCATGGGTATGCACGACGCCCTTGGGTTTGCCGGTGGACCCCGACGAATACAGCCAGAAGGCCATTTCGTCGGCCAGCGTGCGGATGGCCGGTATCGCGGGCGCGTCCGCCAGCGCCTGTTCCAGTTCGATGACGCCGCTTTCGTTTCCATCCGCGGGCCGCGAGACGATAAGGTGTTCGATCTCGGTATCCGCCAGCGCCATGGCCTGGCGCAGGATGGGCATCAGCGCGCCCGACACGATGGCCGCGCGCGCCCGGCTATGCGACAGGATGTAGGCGTAGTCCTCGGCGGTCAGCAGGGTATTCACCGCGACCGGCACGATGCCCGCATGCAAGGCCCCCAGGAATGCCACCGGCCAATCCGCCGTATCGTGCATCAGCAGCAGCATGCGTTCTTCGCGGCGCCGGCCCAGCTGCTTCAGCACGCCGCCGAAGCGCGCGACGCGGTCCGCCAGTTCACCGTAGCGCAAGGTGCGGAAGTCGTCGATATAGGCTACCTTGTCGGCCCGCGCCGCGTTCGAGGCGGCCAGATACTGCGCGAAATTCAATTCGTGCGGACAGCTTTCCACGGTTGTCTCCTGGTCTGTCTTTATCCGACCGGCGATGGCGACATGGGCCGGCGCTCGTTCGGCGGACGCGCGCCATCGCCCGCGTCCGATTTTCAGGAAAAATAGTGCTTTAATCGGGCTGGGTCAAGCACTATAATGCATAAAATGTCGCCTCCTAGGGAAATCTCGGAGCAAGGAGATTCATGAGTCAAGCACTGGACAAGGCGATCCCGGACCCCGCCCGGGAGCCCTTCCTGATGGCGCTGGGCGAACGCGTGCGCCGCCTGCGGGCCATCCGCGGCCTGACGCGCAAGGCCCTGGCGCAGGCGACCGGCGTATCGGAACGGCATCTGGCGAACCTGGAGCACGGCGTCGGCAACGCGTCCATCCTGGTGCTGCTGCAGATCGCCAAGGCCTTCAACTGCGCGCTGGCGGAACTCGTCGGCGACGTCACCACCGAATCGCCCGAATGGCTGTTGATCCGCGAGCTGCTCAGCGGCCGGGGCGAGGCTGACCTGCAACGCGCCCGCGAATCGCTGGCGCAGCTTTTCGGGGTGGGCGGCGGACAGCGGCCCAACCGCTTCCAGCGCATTGCCCTGATCGGCCTGCGCGGGGCGGGCAAGTCCACGCTGGGGCAGATGCTGGCCGACGACCTGGGCTACCCCTTCGTCGAGCTCAATGTGGAAATCGAACGGGTGGCCGGCTGCGGTATCCTGGAAATCCACAACCTGTATGGCCCCAACGCCTATCGCCGCTACGAGCGGCGCGCGCTGGAAGAAGCGGTGCAGCTTTATCCGGAAATGGTGCTGGCCACGCCGGGCGGCCTGGTGTCGGAGGCGGCGACCTTCAACCTGCTATTGGCGCATTGCTACACGGTGTGGCTGCGCGCCACGCCGGAGGAACACATGGGCCGAGTCATGGCGCAGGGCGACTTCCGGCCCATGTCCGGCAATAGCGAAGCCATGGCCGACCTGAAGCGCATCCTGGCCGGGCGCGAGGCGTTCTACGCCAAGGCCGACCTGACGTGGGTCACCAGCCATATGGATATCAGCGAATGCTTCGCGGGCCTGCGGGCCCAGGTGCGCAAGGCGGGCGAGCTGCCCCTCTGAGCACCGGCGGGCAGGGCAAACGCGCCAACAGGCATTTTTCTGCATGTGCTGCTTGACGCCTGCACTTTGCTGCACTATTCTGCATCAAAATAAACCGCATGCAGTATCTTGCATGCGAACGGTGCAGGAGACCCTCATGACCCATGCCGTACCCCCGGTCGATTTCCGGACCGATCCCAGCCGCTATCGTCATTGGCGCCTGACCACGGACGGCGCGATCGCCACCCTGGCGATGGACGTCGCCGAAGACGGCGGGCTGCGCCCCGGCTACAAGCTCAAGCTGAATTCCTATGACCTGGGCGTCGACATCGAACTGCACGACGCCCTGCAGCGCATCCGGTTCGAGCATCCCGAAGTCCGCACCGTGGTGGTGACCAGCCTGAAGGACCGCGTGTTCTGTTCGGGCGCCAACATTTTCATGCTCGGCCTGTCCTCGCATGCCTGGAAGGTGAACTTCTGCAAGTTCACCAACGAGACGCGCAACGGCATGGAAGACGCCAGCCGGCACAGCGGCTTGAAGTTCATCGCGGCGGTCAACGGCGCCTGCGCCGGCGGCGGCTACGAGCTGGCCCTGGCCTGCGATGAAATCCTGCTGGTGGACGACCGCTCTTCCGCGGTTGCCTTGCCGGAAGTGCCCCTGCTGGGCGTGCTGCCCGGCACCGGCGGCCTGACCCGGGTGATCGACAAGCGCAGGGTGCGGCACGATCATGCCGACATCTTCTGCACCCTGGTCGAAGGGGTACGCGGCGAACGCGCCAAGGCCTGGCGCCTGGTCGACGACGTCATCAAGCCGCAGCAGTTCGCGGCCGGCGTGCGCGAACGCGCCCTGGCCCTGGCCGCCGGCAGCAGCCGTCCCGCGCAGGCCCAGGGCATCGCACTGACGCCGCTGGAGCGCCGCGACGCGCCCGATGGCCTGTCCTACCGCTACGTGTCCGTCGAGATCGACCGCGCGCGGCGCCTGGCCAACTGGACCGTGCGCGCCCCCGACGGCGACCTGCCCGCCGGACTGGACGCCATCCTGGCGCAGGGGACGGCCTGGTGGCCGCTGCAAATGGCGCGCGAACTGGACGACGCCATCCTGTGGATGCGCGCAAACGAACTGGATATCGGCACCTGGGTGCTGCGCACCCAGGGCGACGCGCAAGCCGTGCTGGCCGCCGATGCCGCCCTGCAGGCGCATGCGGCGCACTGGTTCGTCAACGAAACGGCCGGCATGCTGCGCCGGACGCTGGCGCGGCTCGACGTCACCTCGCGCACCTTGTTCGCGTTCGTGGAGCCCGGCTCCTGCTTCGCCGGCACGCTGCTGGAACTGGCCCTGGCGGCGGATCGCATCTACATGCTGGATGACGAGGACGCCGCCGCGCCCGCCCGGCTCGTGCTCGGCGATCGCAACTTCGGCGCCTATCCCATGGTCAGCGGCGAAAGCCGTTTGCAGCGCCGCTTCCACGGCGAAGCGGCGCCGCTGGAGGCCGTGCGCGCGCAGGCCGGCCAGCCGCTGGCCGCGCCGCAGGCGCTGGATCTGGGCCTGGCCACCTTCGCCCCGGACGCCATCGACTGGGACGACGAAGTGCGCCTGGCCCTGGAAGAACGCGGCGCGCTCTCGCCCGATGCGCTGACCGGCATGGAAGCCAACCTGCGCTTCGGTCCGCGCGAAACCATGGAAACCCGCATCTTCGGCCGCCTGACCGCGTGGCAGAACTGGATCTTCAACCGGCCCAACGCCGCCGGTGAAAAAGGCGCACTCAAGCTTTATGGCAAAGGCGAACAGGCCCAGTTCGACTGGAACCGCGTCTAGGAGCATCGACATGTCAGGCGTGAACTATTCCGACCGTATCCCCAACAACGTCAACCTGTCCGGCGACCGCGCCTTGCAGCGCGCGCTGGAACACTGGCAGCCCAACTACCTGCAATGGTGGCGCGACATGGGCCCCGACGGTTCGCACAGCCACGACGTCTACCTGCGCACCGCCGTCAGCGTGGAGCCGGACGGCTGGGCCCATTTCGACCACGTGAAAATGCCCGATTACCGCTGGGGCATCTTCCTGGCGCCGCAGGACGGCCAGCGCCGGATCCACTTCGGCGAAAACCTGGGCCGCGAGGTCTGGCAGGACGTGCCCGGCGAGCATCGCGCCAACCTGCGCCGCATCATCGTCACGCAGGGCGATACCGAACCCGCGTCGATCGAACAGCAGCGCCACCTGGGCCTGACCGCGCCGTCGCAATACGACCTGCGCAACCTGTTCCAGATCAACGTCGAGGAAGGCCGCCACCTGTGGGCCATGGTCTACCTGCTGCATCGCTACTTCGGCCGCGACGGCCGCGAGGAAGCCGACGCGCTGCTGCAGCGCACGTCCGGCGACGCCGACAACCCGCGCATCCTGGGCGCCTTCAACGAGAAGACGCCGGACTGGCTTTCCTTTTTCATGTTCACGTACTTCACCGATCGCGACGGCAAGTTCCAGCTGTGCGCGCTGGCGGAGTCCGGCTTCGATCCGCTGGCCCGCACGACGAAGTTCATGCTGACCGAAGAAGCGCATCACATGTTCGTGGGCGAATCCGGCGTGTCGCGCATCATCCAGCGCACCTGCGAGGTGATGAACCAGCTGAAGACCGACGATCCCGCCTCGATACGCGCGGCCGGCGTCATCGACCTGCCCACCATCCAGCGCTACCTGAATTTCCACTACAGCGTCACCATAGACCTGTTCGGCGCCGACCAGTCGTCCAATGCCGCCATTTTCTACAGCGCCGGCCTGAAGGGCCGTTACGAAGAGGGCAAGCGCAAGGACGACCATCAGCTCAAGAACGACACCTATCGCATCCTGTCGTTGGAAGGCGGCAGGCTGGGCGAAACGGAAGTGCCCATGCTGAACGCCTTGAACGAAGTGCTGCGCGACGACTTCATCCGCGATTCCATGGCCGGCGTGGGGCGGTGGAACAAGGTCATCGAAAAAAACGGCCTGCCGTTCCGCCTGAGCGTGCCGCACAAGGCCTTCAACCGTCAGATCGGCACGCTGGCCGGCATCAACGTGACGCCGGAAGGCCAGGTGGTGGACGACGCGCAATGGCGCGCGGGCCTGCCGCATTGGCTGCCCACCGCGGACGACCGCGCCTTCGTGGCGTCGCTGATGGGCCGTGTCACCGAGCCGGGCAAGTTCGCCAACTGGATCGCGCCGCCGGTCATGGGCGTGAACCGCCAGCCCGTGGACTTCGAGTACATCCGTTTCAATTGATCCGCCCGCCCGCCGTATCCAGGGTGCCACGATGAACGCGCCATTACCCGCCAGCCTGCTGAAGCAGCACCTGATCGATCCGGAGATCTGCATCCGCTGCAACACCTGCGAGGAAACCTGCCCCATCGATGCCATTACGCACGATGGCAACAACTATGTCGTGAATCCGGACGTCTGCAACGGCTGCATGGCCTGCGTGCCGCCGTGTCCGACCGGCTCCATCGACAACTGGCGCGTCATTCCGCGCGCGCGGGCCTACGGCGTGGACGCCCAGTTCGGTTGGGATGCCTTGCCGCCGCAGGAGCCGGTCGAGGCCTTGCTGGCGGAAGCCCAGGCCGAGGCCGGCCAAGGCGGCGCGTCCGCCGACGCGGATGCCACGCCGGCCCTCGCCGCGCCCGGGTCGGCCAATGCCGCCATGGCCAGTGCCGCCATGGCCGGCGCGCCGGACAATCCCCTCATGGAGGAAGGCGCCGCGTCGCCAGCCGTCGTCGTCAACCGCGGCGCCACCGTCCCGCCCTGGTCCGCCGCCCATCCCTACGTCAACCTGTACACCCACAAGGAACCGGTGGTGGCGACCGTCGTCGGCAACTACCGCGTCACCGGCGACGATGCCGACAGCGACGTGCGCCACATCGTCCTCGATTTCGGCGAAGCGTCCTTCCCCGTCCTGGAAGGCCAGTCCATCGGCATCCTGCCGCCCGGGGTGGACGCGCGGGGCCGGCCGCACCACGCGCGCCAGTACTCCGTCGCCAGCCCGCGCGATGGCGAGCGCCCCGGCTACAACAACCTGTCCCTGACCGTGAAGCGCGTCGCCGCCGGCCGCGACGGCAACAGCCACGACGGCCTGTGTTCCAACTACCTGTGCGACCTGGCCAAGCACGACACGGTGCGCGTCATCGGGCCCTTCGGCAACACCTTCCTGATGCCCGGCCGCGCCGGCGCCAACCTGCTGATGATCTGCACCGGCACCGGCTCCGCCCCCATGCGCGCCATGACGGAGCGCTGCCGCCGCCGCATGGACGGCAAGGAAAACGGCAAGCTGATGCTGTTCTTCGGCGCCCGCACGCGCCGCGAACTGCCGTATTTCGGTCCGCTGATGAAGCTGCCCGCCGACTTCATCGACATCAACCTGGCCCTGTCGCGCGAACCCGGCCAGCCCAAGCGCTACGTGCAGGACCTGATCGTCGAGCGGGCGGCCGACGTGCTGGCGCTGCTCAACGATGACAAGACCTGTGTGTACGTCTGCGGACTCAAGGGCATGGAAACCGGCGTGCTGGACGCCCTGGAACATGCCGCCGTGCAAGCCGGCCAGGATTGGTCTATCCTGCACCAGGCCTTGTGCCGCCAAGGCCGGCTGCATTTCGAGACGTACTGACCGCGACCGGACGATCCCGCCCAGGCGCCCACGGGGCGCGCGGCATGGCGCAGTCCCGGCCCGGTCGCCATGGGGAAGCCGCTAGATGAAGTTCGCCGAGTTCAAGCAGGGCATGGTCATACACGCCGGCCCGCTCAAGGTCACCGAAGCCGAGATCCTGGATTTCGCCCGCAAGTACGATCCGCAGTGGTTCCACACCGACGTCCAACGCGCCAACGAAGGGCGCTGGGGCGGCTTGATCGCCAGCGGCTGGCACACCTGCGCCATGGCCATGCGCATGGCCGTCGACGCGGCCCTGCACGATTCCGAATCCTTCGGCTCACCTGGACTGGGCGAAGTGCGCTGGCGCGTGCCCGTGCGTCCGGGCGACCAGCTGCGGCTGGAGGCGCGCGTGCACGGCGTGCGCAGTTCGTCGTCGCGCAGCGACCTGGGCATCATCAACTGGGCGTGGGTCGTCTACAACCAGCATGACGAAGCGGTGCTGGAACTGGACGCGACCAGCCTGTTCGACCTGGGTGAGGACGCCTCCGCTTGAGGGCCGGGCGCTCCATGCGCATCGGTAAGGCCGCAATCGCGCTGGGGTTCGCGACGTGCGCCATGGGCGCGCATGCCGCACCGGACGCGGTGCCAAACGTCCTGCCGAACGCGCCCGCCGCATCCGCTGAGTCGGCCGCGCTCGCCGCGCCGGTGCCGGCGCAGGAAAACTACACCCTGCGGCAGGCCCTCATGGCCTCGGACATGCTGTCCAAGGTCGACGTCCTGTGCCCCGATGGCGGCCGCGACCGGGAAGCCCGCCGCCTGGACGAACTGGAAACCGTCGCCAGGCAGCGCCTGAAGCTGTCGGCGAAGGCGCTGCTGGAGGCGCTGCGCGACGAAGTACCGCCGGTGCTGATGACCGCGGAACAGGCGGTGCGCGTCGTCGCCAATGCCGGCGGGTGCAAGACAGATGCGCTGGCGGAATGGCGCGGCCGGGCGGCCTACGTCGCGGATACCTCGCGGCAGGTACTGGCGGGCCAGGCGCGCGCCGACCGGCAATGGCCGCGCGACGCGGCGCTGGAACAGCCGTTGCGGATCACCGTGACAGGGCAGCGCGATGCCCCCGCGGCGGATACGCCCGCATTGCCCAACCGATCCGATCCGGCTGCCGCCGATCGATCCGGTGTCTGGTTGCGCGTGGACAATCCCCGTCCCGCGCCGGTCCGCATGGCCTTGTTGGGATCGCAGGCCTTCGTCGGCCTGTGCACCCGCCTGGCCATCACCGGCGTGCCCGTCGCGCAGGGTTACGCACCACGGGAGTGGCTGGAGCTGCCGCCGCGCGGCACCGCGTCCGTATGGATGGCGCGCGATCCCGCATGCGTGCGCCAGGCGCGCGTGAACGTCGGCGGCGTCGCGGTGATCGACACCGGCGCCGGACCGCGCTATTGGCGGTTCCTGGTGCGCGGCGTGGGGTACGCGCCGGCAGGTCCGAAATCCCGAAACGGACCCTGACTGCGCAAGGAAGCCGGGTTAGAAAAAATCGATCTTTATCGGCCCCCAGGGGCGGGTCCACCCGGATGCGTATAACCATGCCGCGCTGGTGATCTGGCAGTCCGCCCACATATAGCCCCAATTGCTCGCATCCTTCCGCCGGTACCCGAGCAATTTGTCCTGGCTGATCGCGCAAGGTAACTGCTGGCCCGCGCGCGCGTCCCTGGACGCCCGCAGCGTATAGACCTGGACAGGCGCCGGCGGCATGGGCACGCCGTTCTTGTCGTAGCCGTTCAGGTAGATATTGACCTCGTAAAGGTCGCCCTCCCGCACATCGTCAACCAGGGTGATGTTCAGTACGAGATCGGGGTAGATATCGTAGGTATTGAGCTGGCGCGAGGTGCCGCCTTCCCATTCGGGCGCAGGGTAGGTCGCATATTTTTCGGGATCGGGCATGACCAGGCCTTGCCCTACCGCGATGAAGTTGACGACGGGGGAGCAGATCGTATTGCTGCCCGCTTTCAAAACATACGCCACGGTGTTCTGCTTGCCCTGCGGCAGCATCACCCCATAGGGCACGCGGAAGTCGTTGGAAATGATGTTGGGGTCGCCGATATGCGCATAGGTTTGATTGCACACGATGGCCGCGGCCTCGTAGACGGCGGGCGGCAGCGGCGTATTGGCGTTGGCCGCGTAATCGAAGCTGCTCCAGGGCGGTATCTTCAGCTGGCCATTGGCGCGCGAGAGGCTGGGCGCCAGAAGCCCTTCCGCGGGCGTCAGCTGGTAATCGAAGAAGAGCAGTTCCAATGAGCGAAAGTTCTGGCCGGGTTGGTCGATCTTGGCCAGCAGGGTGCACAGGATGCTCTGCGGCGCGCAAACATAGATGCTCAATCCGCCGTCCTTCCGCGTGGCCACGTGGATGAACGATTGTTCGTCCACCGGTATCGGCAGGAAGTCCGCATCGAAATAAAGGATCGCGTCGCGTGCTTCGCCGCTGCCGACGGCCAGGGGCAGCGAGTCTCCCGCCGTCCCGTCGCCGAGCACCTGGATCGTGATCGTGATGGTCTTCCGCGGATCGTGCGGATCGGCAGGGTCAGACGAAAACGCCTGCAGGCCGGACGGCGCGGCGAGCTGTTTGTCGGCGCGGAAGTAAATGATCTCGGACATGGCTGTTCCTCAAGCATCGGAAGTTCGGCGGCGGTTCTCGCCGCCATCAGGTGCCTTCCGCGAAGTTGATCTTTACTGGCCGTTTATTGCCTACATAGGGGGCGGACCAGTCCTGTCCGTTGACTTGAAAATTCACGAACAGAAAGCCGGGGTCGGCCGCATCTTTCGCGCCGAATCCTTCCACGGTGGCGATCGGTGAAGCCACCGACATCGTGTCTCCGGGTTGGACGTTCGGCGGCGCGATGATCGTGAGCAGATTGTCCCCACCCACGCCGTTCGGCAACGGACTTCCGTCTCCCAGCATTCGGGTTTGCGGTTCGCCGGACGCGGTGTAGCCGTTCATGTAGATGAGAACGCTGTAGACGTCGCCTGGCTTGACGTCGGAGGCGAAGGCCAGCACGACGTCGAAACCGGGCCCGTCGTCGCTGTCTTGCATGTCGCTCAGCCCAAGGGGTTCTTTCTTGGGCGGCTTGCCCGGTGGGGCGCCGAACCACCAGGGCAGGCCGTAGCGGTTCTGTATGTTGGGGTTCGGCATCAGCAGGGGCACGCCGACGATGGTGAACGGCCACGGTTTCGATAACCTCGGGGTGCCGTCGTCGGTCATGTAGACGATGCAGTTGTTGCCCGGGATCATCAGGCTATAGGGGATGTTTACGCCAGTGAACAAGGATTGGTATGTGTAGCTGCTGTTGTCCACGCGCTTGCCATTGACCACGATGGAAAGCTTCGCGTCGGAGCTCACGTTCGGATCCGGGCTTTCCAGCAAAATGCTCAAGGCATAGTCGAAACTATTCCAGGCCGGTATCGTGACCTGCCCGTGCCCGTCAACCGAAAGCACCAGCGGCTCGAGGTCCGGGTCCATGACCTTGGACGCGGCGTCCTGGGTGTAATAACAGCACGTCAACGTCTGATTGACGCCATAGTCGACCGGATCGGGTGTCGGGCTGGCGTAGACGTTGAATATGCAGCCGGGATACGACGGGTAGTGGAAGTTGGTGACCGCGATATAGACCGTCAGATGGCCTTGGGCATCCGACATGATGGACCCTCCATCCAGAACGGTCTGCGTGATGTTGGTCTGCTTGTCACTCTTCCAGTACTGGACGCGGTTACGGTTCTGGTCGTCGCCCAGGTACACCGGAACCGCGCCCTGGGGCAACGATCCGTCGGCGTTGTGCACTTGTATGCCCAATCGATAATACGCCGTGGCGTCAGGCAGGACGTTCTGCTGGTTGGTGCCGGGGTCGTAAGGCGTCGCCACATATTTGTCGACCGCGATATAGGGTATGTACAGGGCCATGGTGTCCTTCTCAGTGTGGTTTGAATCGATGTTTCATCCGCTCGAGCGCCGTTGCGACGAGGATCACGACAGCGATGACGAAGGGGGATCGATCGTCGCGGTGTCGATGCCGATCGTGGCGCTTGCCTGCGACCAGTACGCCGTGCCGCCACGCCGGACCGCGAAGTTCATCCGCAGCGTGCCCGGGGCGCCGTAGCCGGCCAGCAAGGCCTGCGCGATCGGGCCGAGCAGCTGGGCCTGCCCGGTCGTCAAGTCATCGCCCGCCTGCAGCGTGTACCGCAGCGTGGCGACGTTCCGCGCCGGTTGCGCGATGCTCGGACAACCCTCGGTATCGGGCAAGGGATACGTGCCGCTCAGATAGAAGTACACGGTGATCCGGTCGCCAGCCTGATACTTCCAGCCGGACTGTGTCGATCCGGGCAGTATCCTCACCGCCAGGCCGTTGACGACGTCGGCCGCCGTGACGCCTTGCAGGCTGGGCACCGGGGCAGGCGCCGGCAGCGTCGGCGAAATCCCGCCGGTCCAGGGATCGGTCTGGGCCTGGCCCCGCGCGTCGAAAACTAGGGTCCCGCGCTGGGTCACGGCGATGCCGGTGCCGACGAAATAGGCGATCGTGTTGCCGGTGGGCTGCAGCATCGCATAGGCGATGTCGATGCTGTCGGGGGCCTGGGCATCGGCGACCTTGCCGGTATAGGCGACGCGGTAATTCAATATGATCACCAGGGGCGCGTCCGGATCGAGCTGTTGGCCATTGCCATTGCTATTGCCATTGGCCGGCAGGCTGACGGTGAACGACGGGTCGGGCCAGCTCGATTCGTCCGGCATGGTCAGCAGCGGCGGCGTCGTGGACATATCCAGGTTTTCGATAGTCAGCGGGTACCGGCCGTCGGCATACTTGCCGCCCAGCGTGGACAGCCACAGATCGGTGTCGCACAGCGGCTGCTGCGCGTCGACCGGGTAATAGGCCTGCAGGTTGAAGAAGGTCGGAAAGCGGGCGCCGACCAGGACCTCGACGGAGCGATCCCGGGTCGTGACCGTATAAGCGCCGTTCACGGCCTGGATCTGGGTCCCATCGCTGGTGTAGAGCTGGACGCCGTTGAGCTGGGCGGGGACGGTCTGCAACCTGATCTGGCCGTCACCCTCGTCGCTGTCCAGGGTCATCCCCGCCGTCACCACCTGGCATGGGACGGATGGAAGAACGTTGCCGGATCCGGGATTGTTCGCCCAGGGGCGGGAGATCATGATGCCGGTCAATGGCGACGCATAAACGAAGCTGATCCGGGTGGTGGCGAAGTCGGTCTGGCCGGTGACGGGATTGAAGCAGCTGGCGACCAGGGTGACATCCGGCAGGTCCCGGATGCCTTCATAGCTGATTGTGTTGACGGCCACGCCGTCGTTGCCGGTATAGGTGGGATTGGGAAGCCCGAAGCTCAGCGCATAGGGCGGGTCGGCGTCGTCCTCGACATAGGGATAGACGGCCCAGGTGATGGGCGCGTTGACCATGGGCGTGGTCAGGTCGGCCTGCGTGTACTTGACGTTGATCGGGCAGGCGTAGCCGTTGCTGATGGGCTGGGGGCCATCGACCGTGATCCGCATGACCTTGGATACCGGTTCGACGTCGTTGGCGGTCAGGATCAGCGACAACGTGGCGGAGTCGGGCTGGCTGGTCTGCGGGTTGGCGGTGCTGACGCGCACGATGGCCTGGACCAGATCGCCCTGGAACGAGCCGGGCCCACGAATAAGATTGGTCGCCACGCCGTCGTCGTCGGTCCAGGTGGATGCTTCCCGGAGTTCCGCGCCGCTGCCGTTCACGGTGGACCAGTCGATCTGGCGCTTGCCGGTCACGGGCTGGCCGTCGTCGTACAGATAGCTGACCTGCAGCACATGCCAGGTCAGGCCGTAGAGCGTGTCGCCTTCCAGGGAAACCAGGTCCAGCCAGGCGGCGGAATCGGCGGGCGGCGTGGACGCGGCGGCGACCTGTACGTCCAGGCTGCCGGCGACGGTTTCCTGCGTGGTGTCGTCATAGGAACTGGCGACGATGGTCAGGCTGGTGGCGTGGTTGGGACCGTATGCCGTCATCGTGGTCGATGCGATGCCCTGGCTGTTGGTCTGCGACAGGTTCGGCGAGAACGCGGCGGTGTTCGGCGGCGTCGCGGCCCACTGGATGTCGGCGCCCGATACCGGCTTGCCGCCCATGGTGTAGGTGGCCGACACCGTGGAGGGCGCATACATCACGGGCGCCGGCGTGATCGTCCCGACGACGATCTCGCCACCGGTCTCCGCCTGCGCCAGGAACGTGTAGGTGGAGCCGGCGCTGTCGTATTCGCCCCAGAGCGGGTTGTAGATCTCGGCCTGGATGGCGATGCGGGTATCTGCCGTCACACCCACCGCGCGCAGGTCGACGGAAGAGGTTCCGCTCGCGCTCAGGGTGCCGGGATAGGGCGGTTTGAACTCGATGTTTTCGGCCGGATTGGCCGACCACCGCACGGCATGTCCCGTCGCCCACCCGCCGCTCGCATAGTTGAAGGTGAAGGTGTGCCAATCGCCGGAAGACAGCGGCTGGCTTGCATTGGGCTGGACGTACCGGTCGACGGAAGGCGTGCTGTATCCGAAGGTCAAGGTGAAATAGCCCTGCTCCGGGACGCCGGGCGGATACATCGACTCCGCAAGCACCGTGGCGTTGTACAAGGTGTCCACGTCCTTGCCGGTCGCCCAGTTCACGGTGGTCCCGTTCTGGATCTGGGTGGACGGATAGGCGAGCGTGGCCCGCTTGTCCAGGGATTTCCAGGTGACGTTTGTGCCGTCCGGAATCGGCTTTTTCGAGGTGAGCGTCAGGGCCACCTGGGTGCCCGGACGGACGATTCCGGAGTTGCCGGAAAGGTTCGGCCAGACGGCCGCGGCATAGGGGCGCGGGTCCACCCCCAGCGGCCCGATCTGGATCGAGTCGGCCGGCGGGTTCAGTTCGTTGGTGGACGATATCTGCAGCCCTATGCCGATGGATCGGCTATATCCGCTTTGCGTGAGGATGTAGAGCGTGCATTCCCCGTTCTGGTCCGTATAGGACCAGGCGATCAGCGACGAGAAGTCGCCGGGCGGATTCAGCGGCATCGGGGAATATGAAACCGGATAGACGGTGCCGAACGTGCCGCTGATGTTCTCCCACACCAGCTTTTTATGGGCCACGGGCGTGCCGTCCGGATTGCGGTAGCTGACCTTCACCGCCCACCAATACCCTTGCGTCCGCCCGGTCGCCGGCGTGGCGCTGAGGTAGCCGCGACCGCCCATGGTCGTGGAAAAGGCGATGGGCGCCTGGGTTTGGTCGCCCGGGGTGGCCTGGGCCTGCAGATGGAGATTGCCGGTCGCGTCCTGCGCCGTGAATGGCGGGTTGTAGGCCAGGGGGGGAATCACCTGGATCTTGATGGCGGCCCACCCATACGCGTCGGTCACCGGCTTGGGATCGCCGCGGTCGATATAGACGGAGCCATCGCCGGTGGGTATCAGCGTCTGCCCCGCCAACGGTTGGCCCGCGCCGTCCAGGTATTGCGCCCACGCATATTGCGGTACACCCCAGGCCAGCTTCACGCCGCTGCCGGGATACAGGATGGTCAGCGAGTTCGCCGCGCTAGAGCGGGCTTCACCAGGCTGCAGCAAGTCGGTCTTCATCTGGAATCCTCGATAGCCCAGGCCATATGGGCGGAGAATCGCTACCTGCGCGCAATGCGGCGACCGTGCCAGGCGGGCGGCCGTCGGGGCCGCGCCGCGCTAACAGGATCTACAAGGATGGATCGATCGTCGCGGTGTCCATGCCTATCGTGCTGCCTGCCTTCGACCAATACGTGGTGCTGCCACGCTGGACCGAGAAGTTCAGTTGCAGCGTGCCCGATCCGCCATAGCCGGCCAGCAGCGCCTGCGCCATCGGACCGAGCACCTGCGGCTGTCCCATGGTCAGTTCGTCGCCGGGCTGTACCGTGTACCGCAGGGTGGCGATGTTGCGCGCGGGCTGGGTGATGCTCGGGCAATAGTTCGACGCCACGTCGGGCAAGGGGTATTTGCCGGACAGGTAGAAGTACACGGTGATCTGGTCGCCTGCCTGGTACTTCCAGCCGGACTGTGTCGATGACGGCAGTATCCTGACGTTCAGTCCGTTGATGATGTCCACCGCCGTGACGCGTTGCAGCGGGGGGACCAGGGCCGGCATCGACAGGATCGGCGAAATGCTGCCGGTCCAGGGATAGGTCTGGGCCTGGCCCTGCGCATCGAAAGTCAGGTTGCCGCGCTGGGTCACGGCGACGCTGGTGCCGACAAAATAGGCGATCGTATTGCCGGTGGGCTGCAGCATGGCATACGCGATGTCGATGCTATTCGGCGCCTGGATATCGGCGACCTTGCCGGTATAGGCGACACGGTAATTCAACAGGATCGCCAGGGGCGCGTCCGGGTCGAGTTGTTGCCCGCTGGCCGCCAGACTGACGGTGAACGACGGGTCGGGCCAGGTCGATTTGTCCGGCATGGTCAGCAGCGGCGGCGTCGCGGACATATCCAGGTTTTCGATGGTCAGCGGGAACCGGGAGTCCGAATACTTGCCGCCCAGCGTCGACAGCCACAGGTCGGTGTCGCACAGCGGCTGCGGCGCATCGACCGGGTAATAGGCCTGCAGGGTGAAGAAGGTCGGAAAGCGGGCGCCGACCAGGACCTCGACCGCGCCGTTCTGGCTCATGACGGTAAACGCGCCATCCACGGGCTGGACCTGGACGCCGTTGGTGGTGTAGACCTGGACGCCATTGAGCTGGCCGGGCTCCGTCATCATCTTGACCTGGGCATCGCCTTCGCCGCTGGCCAGATTCATCCTGGCCGTCACCACCTGGCAGGGAATGGATGGAATGACATTGCCCGACGCGGGATTCGTCGCCCAAGGCCGGGAAATCATGATGCCGGTCAACGGCGACACGTAATCGAAGCTGAGGCGGGTCGTGGCGAAATCGGTCTGGCCGCTGACAGGATTGAAGCAGCTGGCGACCAGGATGGCGTTCGGCAGGTCCTGGGTGCCGTTGTAGCTGATCGTGTTGTGGGCCACGCCGTCGTCGCCGGTATAGGTGGGATTGAGTTCGCCGAAGCTCAGTTCGTAGGGCGGGTCGGCGCTGTCTTCCACATAGGGATAGACGGCCCAGGTGACGGGGGCGTTGACCATGGGCGTGATCAGGTCGGCCTGGGTGTACTTGACGCTGATCGGGCAGGCATAGCCGCTGTTGATGGGCTGGGTGCCGTCGACCGTGATCGTCATGGTCTTGGACACCGGCTCGACGTCGTTCGCGGTCAGGATGATCGATACCGTCGCGGAGTCGGGCTGGCTGGTCTGCGGGTTGGCGGTGCTGACGCGCACGATGGCATGGACCAGATCGCCGTGGAAGGTGCCGGGGCCGTGGATCATGTTGGTGGCCACGCCGTTTTCGTCGGTCCAGGTGGACGTTTCCTGGAGTTCCGCGCCGCTGCCGTTCACGGTGGACCAGTCGATCTGGCGCTTGCCGGTCACGGGCTGGCCGTCGTCGTACAGATAGCTGACCTGCAGCACATGCCAGGTCAGGCCGTAGAGCGTGTCGCCTTCCAGGGAAACCAGGTCCAGCCAGGCGGCGGAATCGGCCGGCGGCGTGGACGCGGCGCCGACCTGTACGTCCAGGCTGCCGGCGACGGTTTCCTGCGTGGTGTCGTCATAGGAACTGGCGACGATGGTCAGGCTGGTGGCCTGGTTCGGACCGTATGCCGTCATCGTGGTCGATGCGATGCCCTGGCTGTTGGTCTGCGACAGGTTGGGCGAGAACGCGGCGGTGTTCGGCGGCGACGCGGCCCACTGGATGTCGGCGCCCGATACCGGCTTGCCGTCTTTGGTGTACGTGGCCGACACAGGAGATGGCACATATAGAACGGGAGGGGGGGTGATGGCTCCGATGACGATTTGATTGGGAGGATTTGTTTGCTGCGGAGGAGAGATCGTGTGGATCGATTGAGCAAAGACCACGCCTGAATCGGGATTGAAGGTCCGCGCCGTGATCGATGCGCGGTCGGGGCTGATGCTGTGGGCGCGCATTTGCACCGAGCACGTGCCTCCGGCATTCAACGTGCCTGGATAAGGGGGGTGGAATTCAATTACGGTCGATGGAAGAGACGCTTCCGCATACCAATCTACAGGCTGCCCGGTCGGCCCCCCTGCATACCGCAGCGTGAAGGTGTACCACTCGTCGGAGGACAGCCGATCCTGTGACGGAGCGAGAATCTGCGGGTTGGCCGGCAGGCTCGACCCGGGCTTCAAGAATCTTATGGTGAAGTATGCCTGTTCCGAAGAGCCTGGGGGGTAATTGACTTGTGCATACACTGTCGCGTCGTACAGGTCATCGACGGCCTTTCCCGTGACCCAATTGACCGCCATGCCGTTTTGCAGCAGGGTCGATGCATGCGTGAGGGTAGCTCGTGGGTCGAGCGAGGTCCATGTGATGGCGGTGCCATCTGGAACCGGTGCTTTCGTCTGGAATGTGAGGGCGACGGGGGTGGCATTGGCGCCAAGAGTTCCATTAAGTGAACCTTGGAGGCGCGGCCAGATACTTGCGGACCGGAGGCGCGACGCCACCGCCAGAGGGCCGATTTGCGTGGCGTCGTCCGAGGCGTCTACGAGGTTCGGGCACGTGATGAGCAGAGATATATCGATATCGTGGCCGTAGCCGCTATCCGTCAGGATATAAAGCGTGTCCTCGCCGTTCTGGTCCGTTACCGAATAGCTCCGTTGCGAGATAGATGGAGAGGGTGGATTCGACGGACCCCACGAAAATGAAACTGGATGGGACGTACCCGAAGGGTCCGCCAGGTTGTACCAGGTCAGGTATCTATGTGGGATAGGCGTCCCATCGGCATACCGATAGCTTATCTTGACGGCCCACCAGGAGCCCTGCGTCCGTTCAGCCGCCGGTGTCGCGGTGATATAGCCGCGCCCTTCCATGGTTGTCGAAAAGGTAATGGCGGCCTGCCCACGGTCACTTGTATTGCCTTGGGCTTGCAGATAGAGCGTGCCGCCCGCGTCCTGGGCCACGAACGGCGGGTTGTCCCCCAGAGAGGGCGTAACCTGGATCTTGACAACGGCCCAGCCGTTCTGATCGGTGACTGGCACCGGATCTTTGGGATCTATGTAGACGGCGCCGTCGCCGGTGGGTATCAACGCTTGTCCCGCAAGCGGTTTGCCGGCGCTATCCAGGTATTGCGCCCAGGCATATTGGGGCACGCCCCAACGAAGCTTCACACCGCTACCTGGATACTCAATCGTCAGGGTATTTCCGGCAGCCTTGGTGGCGGGATTCGAGGCCGAGCGAGCGGTGATGTTCGTGATGACCGGCGGGCGCGCGGGTAGCCTGCCGGCAGTGGGACGGAAAAGCACCGCACCGGCTGCGCCCGCGCCTTGGGAAACGACCAGGAACGATCCAATCGGGTGGACGTGATTGTCGGTGGTCCGGACCGATACCGTGCCGCGTCCGATGCCAGACATCTCGGACAATACGACCGTATTGCGCGCGACTCCTGTCTTGTCCGTGGACGTTGCCGCCTGCTCCCACCGATGTTCGTGGCCATCTATCAGCCAGGTCACCGCGGCCCGCGGCACGGCGGTATTCCTATCATCCCGGACACACACAGCGATGGACAGGACGAGCCCATCAGTAAGGATCTGATCTTCAGTGGGCTGCAGCAATTCGATTTTCATCTGGAATTCCTTGACGAGCGCATGGGCGGGCGGAAATCACATGCATTGCGCATCGATTTCCGCATGCCGATTGGAATGCCGGCGCCGATCGGGCCGCGGTTTCCCGCGGCGGCTGCCCGTTCAGGCGTCACGTGGGTTGAATGCCCGCGGAATTACCAGTTTCCGGTGGAGATGAAATACCAGCTGTTGGTCGACGAGTAGACGCTGTACCACGTGTTGGCGCCCTGAGTGATGATGTACTCGAATCCGACCTTCTTCTTGTCGCCGCCATCGAACGGATTTCTCCCCCAATTGCTGGCAGCGCCTTTCGAGAGCTCCACGTAGAGGTCGGAAAATGTGATCACGCCGCCTACATCGCTGATCGTGGGAACGAGGTCGTACAGGGCGGCGTCACGAACGCTGTTGTAGACCATGGGCGGCCTGTCGTTCCCGTCCTGGTCGTAGCCGTTCATATAGCAATTGAATACGATCGACAGCGCGCCGGTGCTGTAGCCCGGCAACAGGCTGGTGCTGAAATTGTTGAGCTCCAGCCGCAGCCCGTTGTAGTACTTGAGCGTGCTGATGCCTATGGTCCGGTCCAGGCCCGGGTCTGGAATGACGCGCAGCGCTGGCGCAACGCGCTGGCCGTCCTGCGGGTCCGGGTTGGGCAGATTGACGCGCGTGCCGTCCACGCCGCAGTTCCAGGGGCCGCTGCATTTGGTGTTGGCGTCCGAAATCCGGACGTAGGTGAAGAAGTTCGAATTGGGCGCGTTGCTCTGGTTCAGGATGGAATAGTCGATCGGCAGGACGCCGTCGTTGTCCTGGTCGTAGGGAAAGACCGCCGTATTGTTCATCACCACGTACCGCACGAAATTCTGCGTTCCCTGCCCGGTTTCGCCATTCACGGACACGTCCAGGCTGAACGTCTGGCCGTATTCCGGGATCTCGATGTTGCCGCTGTTGTCCACCCCCGCCGACGGGGGAATCCACAATCCGTCTTCGTCGGCGTCGTCGTTGCCGTTGGCGAGATAGCCGTCGGCCCGCTTGTTCTCCTCGATGCCGGTCATGACGACGTCGAACGAGGCCTGTTGGTTCAGCGTGCCGCCCAGCGTGGTGACGCGCAGGGCGGCGACGCCGTTGATATCCGTCTTGACGAAGTAGCCGTTGGCATGTTGCAGCGTGGCGGCGTCCGCGGCAGGGGTGGTATCGGTCCAGAACCTGAGGTCGCGGGTGACGCGCGGTATGAATCTGACCATCGCGCCTGCCAGCGGGCTCGGTGTGGCGCCGCCTATGGCGCGCGCTTCCATGGATACGAGCCAATACTTGCCGTTCGTATTCTCGTCCGCCGGCGTCAGGACGAAGTTGCCGTTGGTGATGGTTTTCGTCCCGGAGTCTGTGCTGTACTCCTTGCAGGTCAGGGTCTGCGGGAACGGGGTACCGGGGGCGCCGGTGGTGTCGTAGGGGGTGACCGTGATGTCCACCGTCTCCCCGTCGGACGTGCCCACCGGCACGCCGACGCCGGTAACTGTCGCATAATAATCGCCGGCCGGGCCCTGTTCGATATTGATCCTGCCCGTGGGAAAGCCGGTAAGCGTGACGGTGCCGGTCTGCGCGAACGCCACGCTTCCCGGACCGTCGGTGGCCACGCCCAGCAGTAGTTTGGTGGCCGTGAGCGGAATGACGTCGCCCGCTAGCCAGGTTGTGACGGAGATAGCCATGATTACTCCCTTCGCTGTCGCATGTTGACTCCAGGCTGGTGATAGCGCAGGAGCGTAAGAAAAATCGACGATCAAGAATCAGGCAATGCGTCCCGTCACGTACTGGTGAGCGGGCTCGGGACTACCAGGTGATGCGTACGCCCACGTTGCCTCTCCAGGCGTTCTGGCTGGGGCCGGCGATACCGGTCAGGTAGGAAACCGACGTCCAGATCCCGACGTTTTTCGCCACCTTCGCCGACAGCCCGCCGACGACCTCGAATGCGGTGGTGTCCTGCCCGCCGGACGACAAGGTCGTGCCGGAGAAATCGGTCTTGTCCTTGGGATTGAATTCCTGCCAGATGTTCGTGGTCAGGGACGGCGTGACGACGGTCCGGCCGACCTAGAACGTGCTGGTCAGCCTGGCGCCCGCACGCGCGGCGAAGGCGCTGGTGGAATTGAAGCCGACCGACGAGAAATCGTCCTTCGTGCTGTCCAGATCGACGTACTGCCAGATCAGCTGTGCTTGCGGTTCGAGCGTGATGTTGTGCGTGAGCCGGATCGGATAACCGGCTTCGAGCGACGCCGTGGCGCCGTATCCCTGTATGGGCGCGCCGACGTCGCGATTCGACCGCAGCTTGCCGTCGTAGCGGGTCCCCATCAGAACGCCGTCCAGGTACCAGCCCGATGCGCCCACGCGCGTCCAGTTGGCGCCGATCGAGTAGCTGTCGAGGTTGATGTTGCCGGAGTCGTAGTTCTGCTGGCCCAGCGCGAAGCCATGGACTTCGGTGTCGGTGTGGCCGTAGGTGAAGAAGGTGCCTATCCTGTCTTCCGAATCGCCGGGGGCCTGGGGCGCACGCCGGTAGACATCCGTGCCCACCTGCAGGCCGTTGATGTTCGAATTGGTCCGTGCATTCAACTCGCCGCCGTAGCCGCGCCGCTGCGACACGCCTATCCAGCGGCCCCAGGCGCCCTTATTGCCGAGGCTGCCATTGTCGCCATCGGACAGGGCGTCGCCGCCCGTCGTCGACGACGCGCCCATCAGCGATGCATCGCCGACACGGTCGTGATACGTGCCTATCATGGCCAGGCTCAGCTCGCGGGCCACGCCGGCCGCCGCGCCGAACACCGGCGCTTCCGGGCGATAGAGCGGATTGGAACCCGTCGGCGTATCGGTCGAAGGCGGCGTGACCGAGGACAGGTACCAGCCGTTGCCATCGTCTCCGGTGGCACCGAATTCGGAACCGCGGTACAGCTGGTACTCGTAAGGGCCCGCCGCCACCGGCGCGGATAGGGAAAACGCATTGCTAGTGGTGGTGCCGCCGTTGGCCACCGACACGATCGGGATCCCCAGGCCCGTGGTGCGCGCGCCGCCGCCGCCCTGGTTGACGACATTGACGCTGGTGCTGCCGCTCGCTTCGCCGCCGCTGACGACCAGGCGGCCGGCCGGCGAGGCACTGTCTCCCAGCACGCTGTTCACCTGGAAGACGCCGCCATGGCCCGTGTAGTTGCCGGCGACGGTCAGCGTTCCCGGCGATCCGCCGTTGCCGGGCGCGATGACGCCGTAGTTGTCGACGTTGCCGCTGATGGTGCCGGTGCCGCCCAGCGTGGCGCCGGGCGCTACCGTCGTCGGCGACGCGATGGAGCCGTTCACCGCCAATGTGCCGGCTTTGACGAGCGTGTCGCCCGTATAGGTGTTCGCGGCGGTCAGCACCGTAGTGCCCGGTCCGGCCTGCGTCAGCGTGCCAGTTCCCTGGATGACGCCGTCGAACGTCAGGGTATCCGACCGATTGAAGGACAGCGTGCCGTTGTTGGTGACGCCGCCGGCGATCGAGCCGCTGGTGCCGCCTTCGCCGAGCTGCAGCGTGCCTTCGCGTATCACCGTGCCGCCCTGGTAGGTATTGTTGCCGCTCAGGATGAGCGTGCCGGTGTCGGTCTTCACCAGACCGCCGGCGCCGGTCAGTTCCGACGCGATGGTGGCGGTGACGTTGCCGGGGCCGCCCGCGCCGGTGCGGATGATGGTCTCCGGACGATTCAGGGTGATGGCGCCGCCTTCGACGCGATAGCCGTCGACCGCGAACTGCATGCCGGCCACGGCGACCTGACCGTTGCCTTCCACCGTGACGGTGCCGGGCTGCCCCATGAACACCGCGAAGTGGTCGTTGGTCCAGCGGCCGTTCAGCGCGCCATCGGCTTCGGTCCAGTTGGCGTTCGACACGTTCCAGACGCCGTTGCCGCCGTTGACGACGTTGTTGTTGTGGTCCTGGGTGTTGCCGCCGTCCCAGAAGTCCAGGTCGACGCCCGTCGTGTTGACCAGATTCACCTGGCCGGGCGCGGTCTGTACGGTGATCGACGCGGCGTCGATCCCGGCCGGCAAGGTGCCGACGTCGATGCCGTTGTTCGTCAGGCTGCCGCTGTAGTCGAACAGGCGATAGAGGCCCGGGCTGAAGCCGCCGAGATCGGTGACATTGACCTGGCCATCGAGCGTGAGATTGCCCGCGACGTTGAACAAGCCGTTGGTTTCCGGAGCGCCGAGCGAGACGTTCACATTCGACCCGCTGGCCAGGGTCAGGTTGCCGGCGAAGTTCAACACCTGGCCCTGCCTGCCCAGCAAGGCGCCGCCGTTCGCGACGGTGGCCTCGCCGGCGACCGTGCCGGTGCCCCCGAGCGCGCCGCCGGATGCGACATTCATCGTGCCGCCCAGCGTGCCGTTGACCAGCAGGGTGCCGGCGTTCACGGTGGTGCCGCCGCCGAACGCGCCGTTGTTGCCGGTCTGCGTCAGGGTGCCGGAGCCGAGTTTGCTCAGCGTGCCCGTGCCGGACAGGGGGGCCGACAGGGACATGGCGAAGCGCTGCGTATCGATGCTGCCGCCGCCGGCGCCCACCGTGATGGGACTGGACAAGACCAGGTTGCTCACGCCGGCCTGGACGGTGCCGCCGTTGAAGGACAGATTGTCCAGGCCCGTCGGTTGCGCGGTTACGGTCCATCGTCCCGCGTCCTGCATGGACACGTCGACGCCCGCACCGGCCAGCGTCGTGCCGGTCCACACGGCGGTGCCGCCCACGGTCTGCGACGCGCTCGATGCGGCGCCGACGTTCAGGTCGCCCGCCCATGTGGAGTTGCCGTCCAGCGTCATCGCCAGATGATTGGGATTCGTCGTCGCGGGGGCTTGAACGAACACCTGCCCGGTCAGGGTCGAGTCGGTGGCGTGCAGTGCCACGTTGGCGCCCGCGCCGGCGTTCGTCGTCCCGGAAGACACGTTGACCATGGTGCCCGACCTGCCGTTGAAGGCGGTCAGGCTCGAGTTGTTGGTCAGGTTGACCTGCGAACCTGTCGTCCCGTTGTACTGCACCACCGGGCCCGCCGTGGAACTGGTCTGGAAGTGCGAGTTGTCGAGATTGACGGTGCCGGCCAGGGCCTGGTTGTTGGCGTCCTGCAGCATGATGCCGGCGGGCAGGTTCCCGGACGCGACGCCGCCGATCGTGAAGCTGCTGTTGGTGATGTTGATGGTGCCCGCGCCCACGGCGCGGGCGCCCCACGCATTCACGTTGTTGCCGGTCGTATTGGCGGTGATGCCTGTCGCATCCACGATGGTGGGCGTGGTGTCGACCTGGTTGGCCGCCTGCAGGATGGACAGCGACGAGTTGGTCCCGGTCAACGTGAGGGTGCCGCCGCCGTTCAGGCTGACGTGGCCGCCGTTGAGGGCGAAGGCGAAATTCGGCGAATTGTTCAGCCCCGTTGCGGTGACGGGACCGTTGACGGTGATGGTCGAACCCGCGCCCTGCGCGACCAGCGCGTTCGAGAGATAGACGCCCTGGAATGTGGTCGGGCCATTGAGCGTGATGGTTCCGCCATTCCTGGCATTGACGAATAGCGCGTTGCTGCCCTGGCGGTCCTGGGTCAGGGTGAGCGGACCGGTGACCGTGATGGTGCCGTTGTCCGAGAGCAGGGCGGTGGTGCCGGCGATGGCGCCGCCGTTACCCAGCCGCACGGTGCCGCCGGTCGTCGCGCTGACGCCTATCGTCGTACTGAACGCGTTGACCGGGGCGACATTGATCTGCGTGGGCGGATTGGAAAACAGGACCGAGCCGGCGCCGGTCGCCGAAAAGCAGTTCTGCACCGTGCAGTTGGGCGCGGTGATCTGCACCTGGCTGCCACCCGATGCGGTTTGCTGGGCGGAGGCAGTCGCCGACGCAAGTGTGCCCGCGCATATCGACCCCAGCAGCAAGGCATAGCGCGCCAGCGGGAAATCGATCGGCGCACGCCGGCCCGCGGGCCGTGCGTGGGTTCGCCAGTCGATGGGAACGCATGGTGATCGCTGCATAGACTTATCCTTCGTCCGTGTGGGAAAGCAGGCTTCGGCCTTCGCGGCGTCAGGAAGTTCTTACGCCGGCAAAGGTGCGATTCAACGTTGCCGACCACGTTTTGCCGTTCGGAACGGCAAACGCGGGTCGCGTTCATAAGCTGCTGGATAACGGTGCGAGGGAGTCGCGGGATCCGCGTCTCGAGGCGCGCGCGCGAAGGCGCGGCTGCTGGTGTCTCCCGCCATGGCCGAGGCGCTGGTCACAAGTCGGGGAGGGGGCGGGGAGACCGTTCATGTGCGCATTCCTGATCGTTTGCGTTGTCTCGACGCTTGCGCGGCTTGGACTTAATTCTTCAGGAATTCGACTGAGACGAAGGAGCAACTTCGTGTGACAAATTGCGCGTTGAGAAAATGAAAAAGGGGCGAGGGTGTATGACCCTCGCCCCCTGCGCGTAGCCCGGCGGCGTCACCGGGGCGCCATGCGTATGACGCTTAGCAGAACGCCTGGATGCCGGTCTGCGCCCGGCCCAGTATCAAGGCATGCACGTCATGCGTGCCTTCGTAGGTGTTCACGACCTCCAGATTGACGAGGTGGCGCGCGACGCCGAACTCGTCGGAGATGCCGTTGCCGCCCATCATGTCACGCGCCAGGCGGGCGATATCCAGGGCCTTGCCGCAGGAATTGCGTTTCATGATCGACGTAATTTCCACCGCCGCGGTGCCTTCGTCCTTCATGCGGCCCAGGCGCAGGCAGCCTTGCAGGCCCAGCGTAATCTCGGTCTGCATGTCGGCCAGCTTTTTCTGGATCAACTGGTTGGCGGCCAGCGGACGGCCGAATTGCTTGCGGTCCATGGTGTACTGGCGCGCCGTGTGCCAGCAGAACTCGGCCGCGCCCAGGGCGCCCCAGGCGATGCCGTAGCGCGCCGAATTCAGGCAGGTGAAGGGGCCCTTCAGGCCGCTGACCTTGGGCAGCATCTGCGTGGCCGGGATCTCGACTTCGTCCATGACGATTTCGCCGGTGATGGACGCGCGCAGGCCGACCTTGCCGTGGATGGCGGGCGCCGACAGGCCCTTCATGCCCTTGTCCAGGATGAAGCCGCGGATCTTGCCGTCGTCATCGCCGCCGACGACCTTGGCCCAGACGACGAAGACGTCGGCGATGGGCGAGTTGCTGATCCACATCTTGCTGCCCGACACCTTGTAGCCGTCGCTGGTCTTGACCGCGCGGGTTTCCATGCTGCCCGGGTCGGACCCATGGTTGGGTTCGGTCAGGCCGAAGCAGCCTATCCATTCGCCGCTGGCCAGCTTGGGCAGGTATTTCTGCTTTTGTTCGTCGCTGCCGAATTCGTTGATCGGCACCATGACCAGCGAGGACTGCACGCTCATCATGGAGCGGTAGCCCGAATCCACGCGTTCCACTTCGCGGGCGATCAGGCCGTAGCAGACGTAGTTCAGGCCGGCGCCGCCGTATTCGGTCGGGATGGTCGGTCCGAGCAGGCCCAGTTCGCCCATTTCGCGGAAGATGGCGGGATCGGTGTGCTCGTGGCGGAAGGCCTCCAGCACGCGCGGCATCAGCTTGTCCTGCGCGTATGCGGCGGCGGCTTCGCGGACCATGCGTTCGTCGTCGGTGAGCTGGCTGTCCAGCAGCAGCGGGTCTTGCCAGTGGAAGGAAGGATTGGATGACATGGCGTACTCCTCGGTCTCGCTTGGTGCTTGATGGTGGTTCGTTGGTGTCTGGCGCTTTGCGTTTTGCGTCTGGCGTCTGGCGTCGCGCGCGCGCCGCGTGGGTTCACGCAGCGCGCCGCGGCGGGACTATCGCGGCTCAGTGTTTTGCCTTCAGCGCCGCGTCGCGGATTTTTTCCAGCGTGGTGGTCGGCGTGATCACTTCCGGATCGAGCAGGCAATGCAGGATGGCGGGCTTGCCGCTGTCCAGGGCGCGCCGCAGCGCGGGCGCGAACTGTTCGGTGGATTCGACGCGCTCGCCGTAGCCGCCGAAAGCCTGCGCGTAGGCGGCGAAATCCGGATTGCGCAGAGCGGTCGCGGAAACGCGGCCGGGGTAATGGCGTTCCTGGTGCATGCGGATGGTGCCGTACATGCCGTTGTCGATGATCAGGACCAGGATAGGCAAGTCGTATTGCACCGCCGTCGCGAACTCCTGGCCGTGCATCATGAAGCAGCCGTCACCGGCCAGGCACACGACCGTGCGGTCGCGATACACGCGCTTCGCGCCGACGGCGGCCGGCAGGCCGTAGCCCATGGAACCGGAGGTCGGCGCCAGCTGGGTGCCGTAGCGCTGGAAGCGATGGAAGCGATGCAGCCAGGTGGCGTAGTTGCCGGCGCCGTTGGTCATGATGGCGTCGGGCGGCAGGGTTTCGCGCAGCGTCTGCATGACCTGGCCCATCTGCAGCGCGCCGGCCGTCGTGATCGCGCTGGGATCGCTCCAGGACAGATAGGCCTGGTGGGCGGCCTCCACATCCCGCGGCCAGCCGGCGCCGCTCGCGGGCCGCAGGTCCGCCAGCGCCTGCGTGAAGGGGATGGGCGATGCGTTGATCGCCAGCGTGGCGCGATAGACGCGATTCAGTTCGCCGGCATCGGGGTGGACGTGCACCAGCTTCTGTTTCGGCACGGGAATGTCGAACAGCGTGTACGACTGGCTGGGCATTTCCGACATGCGGCCGCCCACCAGCAGGACCAGGTCGGCATCCTGCACGCGCTTGAGCAGCGCGGGGTTCAGGCCGATGCCGACGTCGCCGGCATAGCAGGGATGGTCGGCGGGGAACAGCATCTGCCGGCGGAAGGACACCGCCACCGGCAATTGGAAGCGCGTGGCGAAATCGGCGAAGCGGGCGACCGCGTCGGCGTCCCAGCGCGCACCGCCCAGGATCGCGATGGGCGCCCGCGCGGATTTCAACAGGGCTTCCAGTTCGCCCAGTTGCGCGGGCGTGGGCGCGCTGTCGATCACCTCGTAGCGCGGCGCGTCGGCGACTTCCGCGGTCTCGACCAGCATGTCCTCCGGCAGCGCGATCACCACCGGGCCGGGGCGTCCGGACGTCGCCACGTGAAAGGCGCGCGAAATGAGTTCGGGTATCCGTTCCACCTGGTCGATCTCGGTCACCCACTTGGCCTGGGTGCCGAACACCGCGCGATAGTCCATTTCCTGGAAGGCTTCGCGTTCGCGCATGCCGCGTTCGATCTGGCCGACGAAAAGGATCAGCGGCGTCGAGTCCTGCATGGCGATATGGATGCCGGCCAGCGCATTGGAAGCGCCGGGGCCGCGGGTCACCATGCAGATACCCGGTTCGCCGGTCAGCTTGCCATGGGCATCGGCCATCATCGCCGCACCGCCTTCCTGGCGGCAGACGGTGACGTCGATTTTGGCATCGTGCAGGCCGTCCAGCACGGCCAGGTAGCTTTCGCCGGGCACGCAGAACACGTGTTTCACCCCGTGCGCGGCGAGTTGGTCGACAAGAATATGCCCGCCCAGGCGGGGTGGCTGCGGTGTCTGCATGGCGTTATTTCACGGAGTACAGGCTAGGGTACCCGTGAGAATAATGTTCCAAACGCGCACAACGCAATTGATAAAAACGCACAATCAAGTGCGTGGCGGACACAGGTCCCCGGCCGGGCGGATGGGCGGCCGCCGCTGGCGCGTTCGCCGTGGGGAGCTACTCCGCCAACTGCGCCTGTGCCTGCACGCTGGGCGACGCGCCGAAATAGCGCAGCGGAAGCAGTTCGCGTTGCGCCTCGCTCTGGGAGTCGACCAGCTCGATATGGAGGTTGCCGATGCCGGTGCTACCCAGGCTGGGCGCCACGAAACGCACATAACGCGTTTCACCCGGGTTGAGCATGAAGCTCAGGCCGTCGTCCGTCCAGAGCTTGTCGGTCACGATATAACTGCCGGCGGGGCGATCGACATAGAAGAAGCTGCCCGGCTTGGAGCGCCCGACCACCTGCTTGTTCACCCGGATCTTCGGCTGGCCGGAAGGCCCCGCGCCCGCATCCTGCATGGGGTTGTAAAAGACGATCCGTCCGTCACCCGGCTTCAGCGCCGGCAGCGAAGACGCCATGCTGGCGTAGCGAGGGCCGGCGCATCCGGCGAGCAATATGGCCGCGGCAATACCGGCAATCCAGGCCGCCAGACGGGTGGGCGTCATGCAATTACTCCAGGCTCAGGTTGGGTGCGTAGGCGACGGGCGTGAATGCCGATTCGCCAGGAAAGAAGAATCCGACCAGTTTGCCGTTGGCGACGACCAGATACGCTTCGCGCAGCCGCTTCGCATCGATCATCAGCGTGCCACCGGCCTTGCGGTAAACCTGGCCCTCGGGAATGGAACCCGACAGTATCCATTGGGACCCGCCCGCGAGCGTGACCGTGGCGTCGTTGGTAAGGGGCGCGGACACGGATCTGGCAAGCTGAACCGGCGCGGCGCCCGTGGCGCTGGCGGGGGAGTAGGTGGTCGGCCGGATGGCGATCGACATGCAGGCCGCCAAGGTCGATATGAGGACGCACGCCGCAATGAAGCGTAGCGGCGACCCGGGTTTTCCGTGAGCAAGACGAAGGTTCATGCGGACTCTCGGCGCAAAGCGCGGAGTATAGGCAGTGTTCCAAAATATTTCTACTGACTACAACTCTGCATCCCGGCGCGCCGCGCCGCCCTGCCAGGGAGTGGAATCAGCTCGCGCTGCCGCCGTCGCGGGCGATGCCTTCTTCGTTGCGGGTGCGCGAGGAGGCGCCCCAGAACTGCATGGGTTGCAGCTCGGCCTGCGCGTCGGCGGGCGAGGCGGCCAGTTCGGGGCGCAGGGATCGGGCGCCGGCGTCGCCGGCGTTCGAGGAGAACAGGCCATCCGGTACGAAGCGGACGTATTGGGTCTGGCCGGCGGCCAGAGCGAAGGTCAGCGATTTGCCGCGCTGGGACGAGACGGTGTAGCTGCCGGCGGGCCGGTTCACGTAGAAGAAACCGCCCGGCTTGGCGCAGCCGACCAGGCGGTTGTTGAGGCGCACACGGGGCTGCGCGTTCGCGCCCAGGCTGACGCTGGTGGCGGGCGTATACAGCACGATGCGGCCTTCGCCGGAGGCCATGGGGGCCATGGCGTTGGCGATATCGGCGTACTTGTGGGAGGCGCAGCCCGCGAGGAGGAGCAGGGCGGCAAAGGTGGCCAGGCGGAAAGAGAGACGGCGGGAGATACGTGACAGGAGATTCATGAGACCGGGCGCGTGCGCGAATTGCGAGCGCTTTGTGGGAGTAAAGTAAGGATATATTTCAGTATAAAACAGTATGTGGCGATTTGCACGTTCCCGTTCCGCCTGCTGCGCCCTCGGCCATCGCCCGCCCGATGCCAGGACACCCCGGCTTCCCCAAGCTTGTGAGTCCCGCGCACGAAGCGATTGATAAAATCGCACAACCATGAGGAAAGGCATCCCCAACCTGAGCGCCCTCCAGGCATTCGAAGCCACCGCACGGCTGGGCACGTTTTCCCGGGCGGCCGAAGAACTTTCGTTGACGCACAGCGCGGTCTACCGCCAGGTGGCCAGCCTGGAAGCGCGCCTGGGCGTGCAACTGTTCACCCGTGTGCGGCGGCGTATCGCATTGACCGACCATGGGGCGGAGTACGCGGGCCGCATCCGCCATCACCTGGACCAGATCGAAAAGGACACCTTCGGCCTGGTCAGCCGTACCGGCATGGGCCGCAGCCTGCACATCGCCGTCGTGCCCACCCTGGCGACCACCTGGCTGATTCCGCGCCTGGCCGACTTCAACCGGCTGCATCCGGACATCACGGTCAGCCTGTCGGTGCGCACCATGCCTTTCCACTTCAAGGACCAGCCTTTCGACGGCGCGCTGTACCACGGCGACCACGTCTGGCCCGGCACGCGCGGGGTGCTGCTGTTCCGGGAACGCGAGCTGGTGCCGGTCTGCGCGCCGGCCCTGGCGCAGGCCAGCCGCGAACAGGGCGGCGGGCCGCTGGGGGGCATGCCGCATCTGCACCTGTATTCCCGCCCGGATGCCTGGCGGCTGTGGTACGCGGAAAACAACGTCCTGTTCGGCCCGCAGGCGGCCGGCGGCCCGCGCTATGAACTGTTTTCCATGGTACTCGCGGCAGCCGAGGCCGGGCTGGGCGTGGGCCTGGTGCCGCGCTTCCTGGCCCAGGAATCGCTGGACGCGGGGCAGGTCGTCCTGCCGACGACCGGCGTGCTGCCGGTGCCGCACGGCTATTATTTCAGCTACCCCGACCGCGGGCATCGTGCCGACGCGCCGCGTATATTCCAGGGCTGGCTGCAGGCGATGGTCGGCGCATGACCCGCCCCGTTGTCGGGTACGCCAACAGGGCATACGTCAGCACGAAGCTTGCTTCCAAGCGCGGCGGCGCGGTTTTGTCTATATTTACCCGCCGTTGAATCAACGATCACGCCAGGGTTTTGCCTTTTATCAAAGGGGTAATACCGATTGTTTCCGGGACGTTTTCTGAAACAATACCCGGCTAGTCTCGGACCTCATTACCGGTGCGGTTCGAGTGTTTCTCCTGACCATGGGAATTTCTTCATGAACAAAACGCTGCTCATCGCTGCTCTCGCTGCCGCCACCACGCTGACGTCCCTGTCCGCCCACGCCGGGCGGATGGACGACATCAAGTCGTCGGGCACCATCAAGCTGGGCTATCGCGACGCTTCGCTGCCGTTTTCCTATCTGGACGATAACCAGAAGCCCATCGGCTATTCCATGGATATCTGCTACGGCATCGTCAAGGCCGTGGAAAAAAGTGTCGGCAAGCCGCTGAAGGTGAACCTGGTCGCCGTGACCTCGTCCACCCGTATCCCGCTGGTGTCCAACGGCACCGTCGACCTCGAATGCGGCTCGACCACGAACAACCTGGAGCGCCAGAAGCAGGTCAGCTTCGCGCCCACGACCTTCGTGACGGCCAACCGTTTCGTCGCCAAGAAGTCGGCCGGCTACAAGACGCTGGAAGACCTGAAGGGCAAGACCGTGATCTCCACCGCCGGCACCAGCAACATCAAGTGGGTGACGGAAGCCAACGGCGGCCAGGCCACCTACCTGGACGGCAAGAAGGTCCCGGCGCTGGGCATGAACATCATTCCCGCCAAGGATCACGCCGAAGCCTTCCTGACCGTCGAAAGCGGCCGTGCCGCCGCCTTCTTCATGGATGACGTGCTGCTGGCCGGCCTGGTGGCCACCTCGCGCAATCCCAAGGAATGGATGATCAGCGAGCAGGCTTACTCGGTCGAACCGTACGCCATGATCGAACCCAAGGACGATCCGGCCTTCAAGAAAGTGGTGGACGAAGCCGTCGTCGCCATGATCAAGGACGGCACCGTCGAAAAGCTGTACAAGAAGTGGTTCGAGTCGCCCATCCCGCCGAAGAACGTCAACCTGAACCTGCCGATGAGCCCGGCGCTGAAGAAGGTCCTGGCCAATCCCACGGACTCGGGCGATCCGTCGGTCTACAAGCAGTAATCGACGTCCAGTCTCGATGAACGGCGTGGACGGGCCAGGCCCGTCCCGCGCCCAGCGCGGCGCGGCTACGCCGATTCCCTGCGCCGGCGCATGATCGCCGGCGCGGTTTTTCCGCAGGATCTCACATGCATTACAACTGGAACTGGTCCATCTTTTTCCAGATGGCGCCCGATGGGTCCGGTACCTATCTGGATGCGCTGCTGCGCGGGCTGGGGTGGACGGTCTCGACCGCGCTGCTGGCCTGGATCATGGCTTTTTTCCTGGGTTCCGTGATCGGGGTGATGCGCACCACCGACAGCAAGCTCGCCCAACGCATCGGCACCTGCTATGTGGAAATCTTCCGCAACGTGCCCCTGCTGGTGCAGATGTTCATATGGTATTTCGTGGTGCCGGAGCTGGTGCCGGCATCCCTGGGCGACGCCATCAAGCAGATGCCGCCGCCGTGGGGCATGTTCTGGCCCGCCGTGCTGTGCCTGGGTTTCTTCACGTCGTCGCGCGTCGCCGAGCAGGTGCGTTCCGGCATCGGTTCGCTGCCGCGCGGCCAGCGCATGGCGGGCACCGCCATGGGCCTGCGGCCGGCGCAGGTCTATCGCTACGTGCTGTTGCCCATGGCCTACCGCATCATCCTGCCGCCGATGACGTCCGAGTTCCTGAACCTGATCAAGAACACCTCCATCGCCTTCACCATCGGGCTGCTGGAGCTGACGGGCGCGGCCCGCTCGATGCAGGAATTCAGCTTCCAGGTGTTCGAGGCCTTCGCCGGCGCGACGCTGCTGTATTTCGCGCTGAACATCGTCGTGCAGCTCGGCGCCCGCGTGCTGGAACGCCGCGTCTCCGTGCCGGGCTTCGTCGGCTCGAAGTCCAGCGGCACCGGCGGACATTGAGGGGAAGGCCATGAACAACGGATTCGATTTCGACGTCATCATACGTTCGCTGCCTTACCTGTTCCGCGACGGCATGGTGTTCACGCTGAAGCTGACGATACTGTCGGCGGTCGGCGGCCTGGTCCTGGGCACGCTGCTGGCGATGATGCGCTTGTCCAGCAACCGCGCCTTCAACTGGATAGGCACGGTCTACGTGAACGGCCTGCGTGCCTTGCCGCTGCTGCTGGTGATCTTCTGGTTCTATTTCCTGGTGCCTTATATCGGCGCCTGGCTGACGGGATCGGACCGGCCGCTGGCCGTGGGCGGTTTCACCTCCGCGCTGGTCACCTTCACGCTGTTCGAGGCGGCCTACTACTGCGAGATCATGCGGGCGGGCATCCAGTCCATTCCGCGCGGCCAGATCGCGGCGGGACAGGCGCTGGGGCTGCGCTACTTCCAGATCATGGGCCACGTGATCCTGCCGCAGGCCTTCCGCAACATGATGCCGGTGCTGCTGACGCAGACCATCGTGCTGTTCCAGGATACGTCCCTGGTCTACGTGCTGTCCCTGACGGACTTCATGGGGGCCGCGGCCAAGATCGCGCAGCGCGACGGCCGCCTGGTGGAAATGTATTTGTTCGCGGCGGTCGTGTATTTCATCATCTGCTTCACGCTCTCGCGGCTGGTCAAGCGGATGCAGACTCGCATGGCAATCGTGCGCTGACGCGCGCCGCCACTTAGGGGTTTATTGAATGGCAATGATAGAAATCAAGAACGTCAGCAAGTGGTACGGCGACTTCCAGGTGCTGACGGATTGCACGACGTCGGTCGAAAAGGGCGAAGTCGTGGTGGTGTGCGGACCTTCCGGTTCCGGCAAGTCCACGCTGATCAAGACCGTCAACGGCCTGGAGCCTTTCCAGAAGGGCGAGATCACGGTGGACGGCACGTCGGTGGGTTCGCCCAAGACCGACCTGCCCAAGCTGCGTTCGCGCGTCGGCATGGTGTTCCAGCACTTCGAACTGTTCCCGCATCTGTCGGTGACGCAGAACCTGGCGCTGGCGCAGGTCAAGGTGCTCGGCCGCGGCAAGGACGAGGCCATCGCCCGCGGCCTGAAGCTGCTGGAGCGCGTGGGCCTGAGCGCGCACAAGGACAAGTTCCCCGGCCAGCTGTCCGGCGGCCAGCAGCAACGCGTGGCCATCGCGCGCGCGCTGTCCATGGATCCCATCGCCATGCTGTTCGACGAACCGACGTCGGCGCTGGATCCGGAGATGGTCAACGAAGTGCTGGACGTCATGGTGGACCTGGCGCGCGAAGGCATGACCATGATGGTGGTGACCCACGAAATGGGTTTCGCCCGCAAGGTCGCCAACCGCGTCGTGTTCATGGACGTCGGCGGCCTGATCGTCGAGGACTGCGGCAAGGAAGAATTCTTCGGCCACCTGGAAGCGCGCTCCCCGCGCGCCCAGCAGTTCCTGTCGAAGATCCTGTCGCACTGAAAGTGTCGCACTGAAAGTGTCGCACTGACAGGCACGCGGCCGTCGCCCCGACGGCCGCCTCCGCAAGCTAGCGGAAGACCACCGTGCGGTTGCCGTTCAGCAGGATGCGGTGCTCGACATGGCTGCGCACCGCGCGCGCCAGCACCAGGGATTCGACGTCGCTGCCCACCTGGGTCAGGTCCTGCGCCGACATGGTGTGGTCGACGCGCTCGATGTCCTGCTCGATGATGGGGCCTTCATCCAGGTCCGGCGTGACGTAGTGCGCGGTCGCGCCGATGATCTTCACGCCGCGCTGGTGCGCCTGGTGATAGGGCCGCGCGCCCTTGAAGCTGGGCAGGAAACTGTGATGGATGTTGATGGCCCGGCCCGCCAGCGCCCGGCACAGGTCCGCCGACAGGATCTGCATGTAGCGCGCCAGCACCACCAGGTCTATCCGCAGCGTATCGACCAGTTCCAGGATCCGCGCTTCCTGTTCGGCCTTGCTGTCCGCCGTGAGCGGCAGATGATGGAAGGGGATGTCGTAGGACGCCGCCAGGCCCGCGTAGTCGGGATGATTGGACACGATGGCCGCGACCTCGGCGTGCAGGTGGCCGCTGCGGACCCGGAACAGCAGGTCGTTCAGGCAATGCCCCTGCTTGCTGACCATGATCAGCAGGCGGGCCTTGCGGCGCGCATCGTGGATCTGCCAGTCCATCGCGTGTTCGCGCGCCAGCGGACCGAAGCGTTCCCGCAGTGCGTCCGGCGCGGTCGAGGCCGGCAGGTCGAAGTGCACGCGCAGGAAGAAGCGCCCGGTTTCGTCATCGCCGAACTGCTGCGAATCCAGGATGTTGCAGCCCAGTTCGAACAGCAGGCCGCTGACGCGGTACACGATGCCGGTACGGTCGGGGCAGGATAGCGTCAGGATGTAGTCGTTGTGCTGCATGATGGGTACGTGGCGTCCGGCTTTGGATATCGTTCTGGCCCAGGCGGGCGGTCATCGGGAGTGGGGCGGCGTTTCCGGGCAGGTCATGGCGTCCAGGCGTTCAGCTCCGTTCTTGCAACGCGGCCAGCGTGCGTTCGGCGATCGCCAGGCTGGCGGTCAATCCGGGCGATTCGATGCCGAACAGGTTCACCAGGCCAGGAACGCCGTGTCGCGCCGGTCCCACGATGGCAAAGTCCGCCGCGGGTTCGTGGGGCCCGGAGATCTTGGGACGGATACCGGTATAGCCCGGCGCCAGCGCGCCATCCGGCAACCCGGGCCAGTAGCTGCGCACCGCATCGTAGAACACATCCGCGCGGCGCGGGTCCAGCGTGTAGTCTTCCCGCGCGATCCACTCGGTATCGGGTCCGAACTTGGCCTGGCCACCCATGTCCAGCGTCAGGTGCACGCCCAGGCCGGCATGTTGCGGCACCGGATAGATCAACCGTGAAAAGGGCGCGCGTCCCGCCAGGGTGAAATAGCTGCCCTTGCACAGGTAGGCGGTCGGGACCGTATCGGCGGGGACACCGGCGATCGCGCGCGCCAGCGCGGGCGCTTGCAGGCCCGCCGCGTTGATCAGCGTCGAGCAGGACAGCGCCATGCCGTCGTCGCCGCCGAAGCGCAGGTCGAAGCCGCCTTGCGCCCGCACGCCGCCGGACAGCAGGGGCGTATGGAATACGCATTGGGCGCCGGCGTTTTCCGCATCGCCCTGGTAGGCCAGCATCAAGGCATGGCTGTCGACGATGCCGGTCGACGGCGACAGCAGCGCCGCCGTGCACCGCAGCGCGGGCTCCATCCGCATCGCCTGGTCGCCGGCCAGGCGTTGCAGGTCGTCGACGCCGTTGGCCGCCGCGCGTCGCGCGATGTCGTCCAGCATGGCGGCCTGCGCCTCGTCCGTGGCGACGATCAGCTTGCCCAGCCGCCGGTGCGGAATGCCCCGTCCGGCGCAGTAGGCGTACAACAGCTGCTTGCCGCGCACGCAAAGCTCGGCCTTCAGGCTGCCGGCCGGATAGTAGATGCCCGCGTGGATGACTTCCGAATTGCGCGAGCTGGTGCCCGTGCCTATGGCTTCGGCGGCGTCGGCCACCAGGACTTCCCGGCCCGCCATCGCGAGCGCGCGGGCGATGGCCAGGCCGACGACGCCCGCGCCGATCACGACGCAATCGATATCGGTACCCATTGCCGCCCGCCTATCCTCTTTCCGTCGTGGCGCGGTCCGGCGTCAGGTCGAAGCCGCCGGCGTGATAGACCAGGGGCAGGGCGCCGCTATGGCCGCAATGCTCCACTTGTCCCACCATGATGATGTGATCGCCTTCTTCATAGCGGCTGCGGTTGTAGCATTCGAACCAGGCCGCGCAGTGTTCGTCCAGCATGCGCGTGCCGCCCGGCGCGTAGACGTCGCGCATGCCCGCATAGCGCTCCAGCACGCTCCCGCGCGCGAAGCGCTGGGCCAGGTGCAGCTGGTCGGCGCTCAGCACGTTGACCACATAGCGCTCGCAGCGCATGAAGGCGTCGCGCGAGCCGGAGGACGCCGACAGGCTCCACAGCACCAGCGGCGGTTCCAGCGACACGGAATTGAAGGAGCTGACGGTCAAGCCCAGCGGCTTGCCGTCCGGCCCGTTGGCCGTGACCACGGTCACGCCGGTCGCGAAGCGGCCCAGCGCGGTGCGGAAATAGCCGGCGTCGAAATCGGGAGCGGATGCGGACATGTGCTTCAGGGCGACAACCTGACGATGCGCCAGGCCCTGCCGTCGCCGCTGTCGTCCGGCTCGTAGACCAGCCGGTCGTGCAGGCGCGACGGGCGGCCTTGCCAGAATTCGAAGCGATCCGGCACCAGGCGGTAGCCGCCCCAGTAGTCCGGGCGCGGCGGCGCATCGCCGAAGCGCTGTTCGCAGTCGCGCAAGGCGGCTTCCAGGTTTTCCCGGGTGGCCGGCTGGCTCTGGTGCGAGGCGCAGGCGCCCAGCCGCGACCCCAGGGGGCGGCTGTGGAAGTAGGTGTCGGATTCTTCGGCCGACGTTTTTTCGATCGAGCCTTCGATGCGGACCTGCCGTTCCAGCGCCTGCCAGAAGAAGAGCAGGCTGGCGCGCGGATTGGTCGCCAGTTCCTGGCCCTTGCGCGATTCGTAATTGGTGTAGAAGACGAATCCGCGTGGATCCGCGCCCTTGATCAACACGATGCGCGCCGACGGATGGCCGCGTTCGTCGACGGTGGCCAGCGTCATGGCGTTGGGTTCGGGCACCTGGGCGGCGAGCGCCTCGTCGAACCAGGTGGAGAATTGGTCGAAAGGCGAAGCGGCGGCGTCGTTTTCGAGCAGGACTTTCTTTTCGTAGCTTTGGCGCAGATCTGCAAGGGACATGGCGGGCTCACGGAGGCGGCCGCGCTGCGCGCGCTTGCATGGACAAGAGGGCGGTGCGGCCTGGCCTGGGGCTAAAGCGCCAGTTTACCGCTCTTGCGGATATGCGGCCTCGGACCACCGGTCATGAAGCGGCCGTTTCAGCTATCCGGCAAGGTGTGGCGCTCCGCCGCCAGCAGGCGCGCCACGCGCATCAGGCGGCGGTCATGGATACCGGACTGGCGCAGCGCTTCCGCGGTCTGCAGGACGTAATCCATGCATGGGCCATACTGGCCGCTGGCGCGCCGCACGATGGCCAGGATTTCGTCCTCGGGCAAGGCGGGGATATAGGCCGGTCCGCTGCGGTTCATCACGAACACCAGTCCTTTGACCGGGCCGTCGTCCGTGGCGCAGGACAGCCAGCGCGGCAGATAGGCGCCGGTGGACATTTCCCGCCTCCAGAGCTGCGGAAAGAAGGCCGGCACCTGGGCGCTGTCCATCCGGTACACCACGCCGCGGCATGAACCGCCACGGTCCAGGCCGAACACCAGCCCCGGCGATTCCGGCGTGCCGCGGTTGATGCGCGACCACAGGCACAGGGCGCGGTGGTAACCGCGCAGGGTGGCCAGCCGCCTTTCCACATACTCGAATTCGGGCCGCCAGATCAGGGAGCCGTAGCCGAAGATCCAGACGTCCTCGTCCGGCCGTCGGTGCCGCAGCGCGTCTTCCATCGACGCCTGGCGCTCTTCCGGCGTCCACAGGCGGAACGGTATCTGGGCGGGCGTTTTAGGCTCAGGCATTCCCATCGGACCCGGCTGGCGGCATACGGTTCAACCATCCTGCCGCGGCCAGGGCCAGGGCGTAGGCCCAGAACAGCGGGGCGATGCCGACGACGGCGCCCAGGGCGCCGAAGGTCAGGGGCAGCGACACCTGGGAGCCGTTGATCATCGCCATGCGCAGACCGACCGACTCGGCCGCGCGGCCTGGCGGGGAATGCTGGTGCAACAAGGCCAGGATGCTGGGTTGGCTGGACCCGAGCGCCAGGCCCAGGGCGAACGACAGTCCGATCAGGATGGCAACGTCGGTGAAAAACGGGTAAATCATGAAGTCCGCCGCCGCCGTGCCCATGGCAACGCGGATCAGGGTCCAGGACCGCACTCGCCGCTGGATGAGCGGCAAAGCCAGGCGGATGATGAAAGTTGCCGCCGAAAAAGCGGCGAGAACGATGCCTATCGTGGTGGCGGACAGGCCGATCGCGACGCCGAACAGGGGCACGATGAACAGATGGCTGTCCCAGGCGCCCGACAGGATGGTGTTGACCAGGAGGATGCGCCTTAACGGCGGCGAAGCCAACAATTCGGTCACGCGCCGCTGTTCCAGCTGCGGCGGCTCACCTCGCCGCTGCCGCTTGCGCGGCAGATGGCGCCGCAGCCGGTACAGGCCGGTCGCCGCCCCGAGCGGGCCCGCGGCCAGCAGGGCGAAGGCCGCGCCGCCGCCCATGTGGTCGATGGCGAAACCACCCACCAGCGGTCCGCAGAAGCCGGATGCGGCCAGCGCGATCGACATCCAGGAAAAGTTGCGCAGCCGCTCTTCCGTGCGCACTTGCCCCAGGACGTTCTGGGTCGCCACCTGATGCAGCATGAAGCCCACGCCCAGGCAGCACGAGGCGAACAGCAGCGACATGCGGGTCGACACCAGTGCCGGCACGAGCGTGCCGACCGCCAATATCGCCGTACCGATGACCATGGGCCGCCGCGTGCCGACCTTATCCACCCATCTTCCCGCTTTTACCGAGAAAACCATGGGAAGTATGGCGAAAACGGCGATAAGTACGCCGACCGTGAATGTGGAGAGCCCGATGTGCAGGGCGCTGAGAGAAACGGTTACACGACCGCCTGTCAACGCCACGTGGTTCATCATATTGATCAGGCACAGCGACACGGCTCCTGAGGCGGAGGCGGCAATCGGCGCGATCGAGGGGGAAGAATCGGACTGTGGCACGGTAATTTTGTCTTATTCTGTGCCTAACTTCCCCCTATGTCGAGTCAGCTTGCTAGGTGAGGAGGGTCAGTAACATTTACGCAACAGTATGCAGGATTCGTCCTTCGTGGCCTGTGGCAAGGCGTAAAGATTGTGGAACAGTGGCGCAGGCAACCCCGAGGGCGCGCCGGGGTGGTTAACATTTGACCGATTCGCCGCGGCCCGCGCGGGCGTCGTTCGTGCCGCGCATCGTCCGCATCCAGCCATGAGATTAGGCATTACCTTCAAATTGTTCCTGGCCATCCTCGCCACCAGCCTGGCGGTGACCCTGGCCATGGGATCCGCCGTGCGGTGGAACTTCGAGCGTCATTTCCTTTCGTACGTCAAGGAAAGGGAACTACGACGAGTCGATCGGATGCGGCAAACTTTGGCGGACTTGTATCGCGAGCGCGGCAGCTGGGAAGCGCTGCGCGGCAATCCGTCGCTCTGGAACCATATCCTGACGGTGCCGCCCGGCGATCCCGCCCTGCGCCGCCATCCGCCGCCCCATGGCGTGCTGGAATGGTTGTCGGACCTGGATCCCAACCTGCCGCCGCCGGGGCCGCTGATGGAGCCGCCCGATCCGGATTGGGCCCCGGGGCGCGACTTCCTGGCCTTGCCCTTCACCCTGCTGGACAACCAGATGCGCGTGGTGGCGGGCTATTCCGCGCCCACCCCTGGCGCGCCCCGCCGCGCCGTCGATGTGGATGGCATGACCGTGGGATGGCTGGTCACCCCATTCCCCAACCGCCTGCCCAGCGAGGCCGACCAGCGGTTCCAGCGCGAGCAATCCGAAGCGACCTGGGTGATCGGGGCCCTGGCCGCCTTGCTGGCGGCGGCGGTCAGCATCTTACTGGCGCGGATTTTCCTGGCGCCCGTCAGGCGGCTGGCCAGCGCCACCCATCGGCTGTCGGCCGGCGACTATGCCACCCGGGTGAACGTTACCTCGGCGGACGAACTGGGGCGGCTGGGCCAGGATTTCAACCGCCTGGCCCATACCCTGGAACGCAACGAGTCCCTGCGGCGCGAAATGGTGGCCGACATCTCGCATGAATTGCGCACGCCGCTGGCGATACTGCGTGGCGAGATGGAAGCACTGCAGGATGGCGTGCGGCCGTTCTCGCCCGAGGCCCTGGCGTCGCTGCAGGCCGAAGTGTCGATGCTCAGCAAGCTGATCGACGATCTCTACGAACTGGCGCTGGCCGATGTGGGCGCACTGTCGTACCGCCTGGCGCCGGTCAGCATGGCGGATATCGTCGAGCAATCGATCGACGCGTACCGCGAGCGCCTGGCCGCGCGCGGCCTGCGCGTGGAAACTTCTTTCAGCGGCGATCCCTGCATCGTCGAAGGCGACGCCCAGCGCCTGACGCAACTGATGAACAACCTGCTCGAGAACACCTCGCGCTATACCGATCCGGGCGGCGTGGTGCGGGTCGTCGCGCGCACCGAAGGCGAGACCGTGGTGGTGGAATGCCAGGACTCCGCGCCGGGCGTTCCCGCGCAGTTCCTGCCCCGGCTGTTCGACCGGCTGTTTCGCGTGGATCCGTCGCGATCCCGCGAAAGCGGGGGGGCCGGCCTGGGGCTGGCCATCTGCCAGCGCATCGTCGAATCGCACCGCGGCACCATCCAGGCCATGCCGTCCGACCTGGGCGGGCTGTGCGTGCGCATCGTTTTTCCCCTGGCCCAGGCGGCCACGTCCTGAGACACATCATGATTCTGATCGTAGAAGACGAACCCAAGCTGGCGGCCCTGCTGACCGACTACCTGCGCGCCGCGCGGTACGAAACCGAATCGCTGGCCGACGGCGCCGAGGCGCTGGCGGCGATACGCCGCATGAAACCCGACCTGGTGCTGCTGGACCTGATGCTGCCCGGCCGCGACGGCCTGGAAGTGTGCCGCGAATTGCGCACGTTCAGCGACGTGCCGGTGATCATGGTCACGGCGCGGGTGGAGGAAATCGACCGGCTCATCGGCCTGGAGATGGGCGCCGACGACTACATCTGCAAGCCCTTCAGCCCGCGCGAAGTCGTGGCGCGCGTGAAGGCCATCCTGCGGCGCGCGCGCGGTCCCAACAACGGCGGGCACCACCAGTCCCTGCTGGAGATCCGTCCGGAGCATCATATGGCCACGCTGGACGGCAAGGCGCTGTCGCTGACCCCCGTCGAGTTCCGCCTGCTGCAGGCGCTGTCGGCGGCGGAAGGCAAGATCCTGTCGCGCGACGCGCTGCTGAACCACCTGTACGCGGATCATCGCGTCGTCACCGACCGCACGGTCGACAGCCATATCAAGAACCTGCGGCGCAAGTTCGAAGCCGTGCTGCCCGGCCACGACCTGATCCGGTCGATCTACGGCGTGGGCTACAAGCTGGAAATGCATTGAGGCCGGCCTGACCGGGCCGCGGCGCGGGCGCATGCGAAAATGCCACCCATCATGAGCATTGCCATCGATCCCCCGACCTGCGACATCGACGCGGAGCGCCGCTTCGGCGGCCTGGCGCGCCTGTACGGCCCCGGCGCGCCGGACCGCCTGCGCGCCGCGCGCATCGCGGTGGTGGGCCTGGGGGGCGTCGGTTCCTGGACGGCGGAAGCGCTGGCGCGCAGCGGCGTGGGCGCCCTGACGTTGATCGACCTCGACCACATCGCCGAATCCAATGTGAACCGGCAGATCCATGCCTTGTCGGAAACGCTGGGCCAGGCCAAGGTCGCGGCGATGGCGGCCAGGGTGGGCGGCATCAATCCGGCGTGCGCCGTCACGCAGGTCGACGACTTCGTCACGCCCGATAACGTCGCCGACGTGCTGGCCTCGGACTTTGACGCCGTGATCGACTGCACGGACCAGGCGGCGGCGAAGATCGCCATGATCCTGCATGCCCGCCGGCGTGGCCTGGGCCTGCTGGTATGCGGCGGCGCGGGCGGCAAGACCGACCCGCTGGCCTTGCGCGTGGGCGATCTGTCGCAGGCCTGCAATGACGCCTTGCTGGCGAAGCTGCGCAACAAGCTGCGCCGCGAACACGGTTATCCCAAGGCCGCCGCCAAGGCCGGCAAGGCGCCGTCACGGACGCCGAAGATGCACGTGCGGGCCTTGTGGTTCGACCAGCCGGCGATCCTGCCGGCCGCCTGGACCGCCGGGGCGGAGGCGGAAGACGACGTTGGCGCCATGGTGGCGCCGCTCGCGCCGCAAGGCTTGTCCTGCGCCGGGTACGGCTCGTCCATCACCATCACCGCGACCATGGGCATGGCGGCGGCCGATCAGGCCCTGCGGCTGGTATTGGCGCGCACCTAGCCGGCTAGCGCGCCGGCGCCGCTTTCGCGCCCAGGCGGAATTCCACGTCCATCCACCCGCGCAGCGCGTTGGATAAACGGATGCGGCTGGCGCGCCGCATATCGTCCTCGTACAGGATGCGCTCCTGGACCAGGCCGGCGTCCAGCAGCGCGGCGCGCTGCACCCCGGGCAGGCAGCCGCAGTCCACGGGCGGCGTGAACCATGTGCCGCCCATCTGCAGATAGACGTTGGTGCGGCTGCCTTCGCACAACTCGCCCCGCTCGTTGCACAGCACCGCGTCGAACAGGTCCGGATGCCGCGCCAGCCATTCGGTGATGTCGTCATACCAGGGCCGGTGCGTGGTCTTGTGGCGCAGCATCGATTCGCCGGACGACAGCCGGCTGGTCCACAGGCAGACGCCTTGGGGCGTGGGCAGCGGCGGCAGCGGCGCGGTGCGCAGCGTCAGCGTGCCATCCGGATGGTGCAGCAGGCGCAGGCGGTGCGGTCCGGGGCCTTGCGCCGTGCCGGCGGCCGTGAGCACTTCCGCGCGCACCCTGGCGGCATCCGAGCGGTGGCCGAGCGCGGCGCACGAAGCCTGCAGGCGCGCCATGTGGCGATCCAGCAGCGGCATGCGTCCGTCGGCATCGACGCGGAGGGTTTCGATGAGGTCCGGCAGGACGGCCGGTGCGCGTGGGCTGGAGGTGGCGCTCATGCGGGGTCGAGTTCCTGGTCGAGGATGCGGGCCTTCCACAGGCATTCCTGCCATTCGGAATCTGGCTCGGAGTCGTGGACGATGCCGCCGCCCACACCATAGACGCCGCGGCCGTCGGCGTCCACCACCAGGGTGCGGATCGCCACGTTCAGCGAAAAATCGCCGTCCGGCGCCAGCCAGCCTAGGCTGCCGCAATACAGGCCGCGCGGCGCGATCTCGGCCTGGCGGATGTGGGCCAGCGCGGCGACCTTGGGCGCGCCCGTCACCGAACCGCAGGGAAACAGCGCGCGCAGCACGTCGCCCAGGCCGGCTCGCGGCGCGCGCGCCGTGACGGTCGACGTCATGGTCCACACGGTGGGATAGCGTTCCAGCGTGAACAAGGGGTCGGCGCGCACGCTGCCGGTTTCGGCGATGCGGCCCAGGTCGTTGCGCAGCAGGTCGACGATCATCAGGTTTTCGGCGCGGTTCTTGTCGCTGGCCAGCAGCGCCTGGCCCAGCGCATGGTCGCGTGCGGGATCGGCATCGCGTGGCGCGGTGCCTTTCATGGGCCGGGTGGTCAGCAGGTCGCCGCGCCGCTGCACGAACAGTTCGGGCGAGAAGGACAGCACCGACTGCCCGCCATCCTCGATGAAGGCGGCGTGCGCGACCGGATTGCGGGCGGCGATGCGGCGATAGAGCGCGCGCCGGTCACCCCGCACGCGCACGTCCAGCGGCATGGTGTAGTTGACCTGGTAATAGTCGCCCCGGCCGATGCCGTCGCGTATGGCCGCTATCCGGTCCAGGTAGCTGGCGCGATCCTGCCGCGCGGCGATGGCGGCGATGGCGCCCGCGCTTCCGGCCGGCGGCGCGGCGGCCGCCCAGGGCGTTTCCTGCCGGGCCTGGTCGAATACCAGGGCCCGCAGGCGCGGCCGGCCGGTGATGCCGCTCGCCGTGCCGGCCGGCGGGGGCAGCAGCCATTCGCCCAGTTCGAAATCCAGCAGCAGCGCGACCCAGCGGCCGGCGGCACGGGCGGCCTCCATGGCGTCCAGGGCAGCCTGCACCTGATCCGGCGCGCAGGCCTCGATGCGGTCGCGCGGGCCTTCCAGCTGCAAGGCCCGCCCGGCCAGGCGGTCTTCGAAACGGCAGAACATCGGAACCTCTACTGCCGCTCCAGGAACTCGGCCAGGACCCGGCCGGTATGCGAGCGGTCGCGCAGCGCCATGACGTCCTCCGGCGATCCCTGGGCGACCAACTGGCCGCCGCCGGTGCCGCCTTCGGGGCCCAGGTCCAGCAGCCAGTCGGCTTCCGCGATGACGTCGAGGTTGTGCTCGATGACCACCACCGTATTGCCGGCTTCCACCAGACGATGCAGGACGTGGATAAGCTTTTCCACGTCCGCCATCGACAGGCCGACCGTGGGTTCGTCCAGCACGTATAGCGTATGCGGCGCGCGCGACGCGCGTCCCGTCGTGATGACGCCTTCCGTCAGGCGCGCCTTGGACAGTTCCGTCACCAGCTTGATGCGCTGCGCCTCGCCCCCCGACAGCGTGGGCGAAGGCTGCCCCAGCGTCAGGTAGCCGAGGCCGACGTCCTGCATCAGCTGCAGCGGCCGGCGCACCTTGGGATGGGCCTCGAAATAGGCCAGTGCGTCGTCGACTTCCATGGCGAGCACTTCGCCGGCATGCTTGCCGCGCAATTGCACGGATAGCGTGTCGGCGTTGAAGCGCGCGCCGTTGCAGGCGTCGCAGGGCACCTTCACGTCCGGCAGGAAGTTCATTTCTATCGTCCGCATGCCCTGGCCTTCGCAGATCGGGCAGCGGCCGTCGCCGGTGTTGAACGAAAAGCGCGCCGGCGTCCAGCCGCGCATGCGGGCTTCGCGCGTGTCGGCGAACTGCTTGCGCACCTCGTCCCAGAACCCGATATAGGTGCTGGGGCAGGAGCGCGGTGTCTTGCCGATGGGGGTCTGGTCCACTTCGAGCACGCGGTCCAGCACTTCCCAGCCGTTGATGGCGGTGCAGCCCTTCCAGGCGGGCGCCTGGCCTTGCGAGACGGCCTGCAGCAGGTTGTCCAGCAGGACCTCGCGGGCCAGGGTGGACTTGCCGGAACCCGACACGCCGGTCACCACGCTGAGCCGGCCGATCGGCAGCCTGGCCGTGACGTTGCGCAGGTTGTGCAGATGCGCATTGCGCACTTCGATGAAGGCGGTGTCCTTGTCGACCGCCCGGCGGCCCTGCAGCGGATGCCGCAGCGGCTGCGCCAGGTAGCGCCCGGTGATCGAGTCCGGCGCATCGATGACGTCCTGCGCCGTGCCCTGGGCCACCACGCGGCCGCCGCGCACGCCGGCGCCGGGGCCGATGTCGATGATGTGCGCGGCGCGCCGGATGGTGTCGTCATCGTGCTCGACCACCACCAGCGTGTTGCCGTTGCCTTCCAGTTTGCTCAAGGCGTCCAGCAGGATGCGGTTGTCGCGCGGATGCAGGCCGATGGTGGGCTCGTCCAGGACGTAGCACACGCCCTGCATGTTGGATCCCAGCTGCGCGGCCAGGCGGATGCGCTGCGCTTCGCCGCCCGACAGCGTGGGCGCCGACCGGTCCAGGGCCAGGTAATCCAGGCCGACTTCCTTCATGAAGTTCAGGCGGCTGCGGATTTCCTGCAGGATGTCGCGCGCGATTTCGGCCTCGCGGCCGCGCAGCACCAGGCCTTCGAAGAAGGTATGGGCTTCGCTGACCGCCATGCCGGCCAACTGGGCGATGTTGCGGTCGCGCCAGCGCACGGCCAGGGCCACGCGGTTCAGGCGCTGGCCGTGGCAGGCCGGGCAGACCTGGGCTTCGCCCGAGCCGTCGATCCAGGCGCTTTCCTCGCCGCTCTGTTCCTCGTCGAATTCCGGGATGACGACGCCCGCGCCGAAGCACGTGGGGCACCAGCCATGCTTGGAGTTGTACGAGAACATGCGCGGATCCAGCTCGGGGAAGCTGACGCCGCTGATCGGGCAGGTGCGCTTGGTGGAAAAGTGCGCCTGCTCCAGCGGGGTATCGGGGTTGTCGCGCAGATTGTCCAGCGGCCACAGCACGCTCAACGCGCCCTGGCCGTATTCCAGCGCGCGCTTGATCGCCTCGCGCAGCGCGGGTTCGTTGGCGGCATTGACCTGCACGTCCGCCACCGGCAGTTCGATCGTGTGTTCGCGGTAGCGGTCCAGGCGCGGCCAGGGGCTGACGGGCGTGAACACGCCGTCCACCCGCAGATGCGTATGGCCCTTGCCGCCGGCCCATTTCGCCAGGTCGGTGTAGTAGCCCTTGCGCGCAATGACCAGCGGCGCCAGGATGCCGATGTGCTGGCCCACGCGGTCGCGCATGATGCGGGCGACGATCTGGTCCGGCGTCTGCGGTTCCACCGGCACGTTGTAGTCCGGCGAATACTGCACGCCCAGCTTCACGTACAGCAGCCGCAGGAAGTGATGGATTTCCGTCATCGTCGCCACGGTGGACTTCAACCCGCCGCGGCTGGTGCGCTGGGCGATGGCGACCGTGGGCGGAATGCCGAAGATTGCGTCGACGTCGGGCTTGCCGGCCGGCTGCACGATGGCGCGGGCGTAGGCGTTCAGCGATTCCAGATAGCGCCGCTGCCCCTCATTGAACAGGATGTCGAATGCCAGCGTGGACTTGCCGGAGCCGGATACGCCGGTGATCACCGTGAACTTGTCGCGTGGGATTTCCACGTTGACGTTTTTCAGGTTGTGCTCGCGCGCGTTGCGGATTTCGATCGCCTGGGCGGCGCGCCGGCGCACCGCGGTCTGCAGCGGCGTGCCCCCATTGCCATTGCCATAGGCCAGCGCCGGTTCCGCCACGGTGTCGGCCGCCGCGCCGTCACGGGCCGCCGGCACGATGGCGTCCTCGTAGTCGCGCAAGGCCGCGCCCGTGTGCGACGCGGGATTCTTCATCAGGTCGGCGGGCGTGCCCACGCCCACCAGCAGGCCGCCGGCGTCGCCGCCTTCCGGACCCAGGTCCAGCAGCCAATCGGCCGCGCGGATCACATCCAGGTTGTGCTCGATGATCAGCAGCGTATGGCCCGCGGCCAGCAGTTGCCGGAACGCCCGCATCAGCCGCGCGACGTCATCGAAGTGCAGGCCGGTGGTGGGTTCGTCGAATAGGAACAGGCTGCCCTTCTTGGCGACCCTGGCCGCGGAAATTCCGCTGCGCGCGGCTTCCGCCAGGTGGCCCGCCAGCTTCAGGCGCTGCGCCTCGCCGCCCGACAGGGTCGGCACCGGCTGGCCCAGGCGCACGTATTCCAGGCCGACGTCGGCCAGCGGCGCCAGTCCGGTCTGTACGTCGCGCAAGCCCTTGAAGAACTCGATCGCTTCGCTGACGGTCATGTCCAGCACTTCGTCTATCGACGCGCTCTTGCCCAGGTGTTCGACGCGCACCTGCAGCACTTCCGGGCGGAAGCGCTTGCCGTCGCAATCGGGGCAGCGCAGGTAGACGTCGGACAGGAACTGCATTTCGACGTGCTCGAAGCCCGTGCCGCCGCAGGTGGGGCAGCGGCCTTCGCCGCTGTTGAAGCTGAACATGCCGGCGGTATAGCTGCGCTCTTTCGATACCGGCGCCTGCGCGAACAGCTTGCGTATCGCGTCGAAGGCGCCGACATAGCTGGCCGGATTCGAACGCGCGGTCTTGCCGATGGGCGCCTGGTCGACCATGACGACATCAGTGATCTGTTCCGCGCCCAGCAGCCGCGCATGCGCGCCGGGGGCTTCCGAAGGCCTGCCCTTGAGCTTGAGCAGCGCCGGATACAGTACGTCCTGCACCAGCGTGGACTTGCCCGAGCCGGACACGCCGGTCACGCACACCAGGCGGCCCAGCGGGATTTCGACGGAAACGTTCTTCAGGTTATGGGCGTTGACGCCTTCCAGCAGCAGGCGCGGCGTATTGGCGGCCACCGGCATGGGGCGCGGCGCTTCCACGCGCTGGCGTCCGCCCAGATAGTCGCCGGTCAGCGTGCGCGCCTTGCGCAGTTGCGCGGGCGTGCCGTCGAACACGATGTGGCCGCCGCGTTCGCCGGGACCGGGGCCGATATCGATGACGCGGTCGGCCGCGATCATGACCTGCGGGTCGTGTTCCACCACCACCAGCGTATTGCCGGCGTCGCGCAGGCGATGCATGACTTCCACCACGCGGTGCATATCGCGCGGATGCAGGCCGATGGAGGGCTCGTCCAGCACGAACAGGGTGTTCACCAGCGAGGTGCCCAGGGCCGTGGTCAGGTTGATGCGCTGTACTTCGCCGCCCGACAGGGTGCGGCTCTGGCGGTCCAGCGTCAGATAGCCGAGCCCCACGTCGCACAGGAATTTCAGGCGCGCGCGCACTTCCGTCAGCAACAGGTCGGTGGCGGCGTCCAGCACGCCGACGAAGCCGAGCGTGTCGAAGAAAGCGCGTACCCGCTCGATGGGCAGCAGCATCAGGTCATGGATGGACAGGCCGTCCAGCAGATGTAGCAGTTCATCGGACCAGTTGGCCTGCACCGGCTTGAAGCGCTTGTAGCGGCCGTCGTCCGGCGGCAGCACGTTGTCCGCTTCCTCCTTGCTGCCCACGCGCCACAGCAGCGCGTCCGGCTTCAGCCGCGAACCGTGGCAGACGGGGCAGGGCGTGTAGCTGCGGTACTTGGACAGCAGCACGCGCACGTGCATCTTGTAGGCCTTGGTTTCCAGCCAGGCGAAGAAGCGCTGCACGCCATACCACTGCGTTTTCCAGGCCTGGCTGCCGCCCTTGAATTCGGGATCGCCATGCAGGATCCAATCGCGCTGTTCGGGCGTCAGGCTTTTCCAGGGCACCGACAAGGGGACCCCGGCCTTGGGCGCGTACTTGCGCAGGTCGTCCTGGCATTCGCTGTAGCTGGCGGTCTGCCAGGGCTTGATGGCGCCTTCCAGCAGGGTCTTGTTTTCGTCGGGCACCACCAGGCCGAAGTCGATGCCGATGACGCGGCCGAAGCCGCGGCAGGTCTCGCATGCGCCCAGCGGCGAGTTGAACGAAAAAGAGCTGGGCAACGGGTCGGTGTATTCGATGTCGCAGTCGGCGCAATGCAACCGGTCGCTGTACTTCCAGACCTGGGCGTCCTTGCCGTCGTCATCGAGCACGTGCACCGACAGGTGGCCCGCGCCCATGCGCAGGGCGGTGTCCAGGGCTTCCATCGCGCGCTCGCGTTCCACCGAGCCGAAGCGGAATCTATCCTGCACCACGTGCAGCACGCGCAGCGCCTGGGCAGGCGCGCCGGCGCCCGCCTTGGCCTTGGCGCTTTTGGATTTGCCCTTTCTGGCCGCGGCGTCGACCGTCGGGCCTTCGGCTTCGGATGCGGCGGGCTCGCCTTCCTGCGCGTGCACGCGGGTGTAGCCCTGCTGTTCCAGGAAGCCGCGCACTTCGTCTTCGGTGAAGTTGGCGGGGACCTTGATGGGGAAGGTCACCACCAGCCGGCGGTCATCCGCGCCGGTGCAGCGTTCACGCACCGAGCGAAAGATGGAATCGGCCGTGTCGCGGCGCACCAGGGTGCCGCAGCCGCGGCAGTACAGGCGGGCGCCCCGCGCGAACAACAGCTTCAGGTGATCGTTCAGCTCCGTCATGGTGCCGACCGTGCTGCGCGAGCTGCGCACGGGATTGGTCTGGTCGATCGCGATGGCGGGGAGGATGCCTTCGATCCGATCGACCTGCGGCTTGTCCATGCGGTCGAGGAACTGGCGGGCGTACGGGGAGAACGTTTCGACGTAGCGCCGTTGCCCCTCGGCATAAAGGGTGTCGAAGGCCAGGGAGCTCTTGCCCGAGCCGGATACGCCGGTGACGACGACGAATTCGCCGGTGGCGAACGATACGTCCAGGTTTTTCAGGTTGTTCTGGCGAGCGCCAACAATGCGGATTTCGGATGTCATGTACGTATCGTAGCCTGGGCGTCAATAGGGGTCGGACCATGCCCTTGGTCCCCAGTCGGGATAGCGCCCGGGGAGGAGGCTGTGGGATAATCGCCTATATTGTGAGTCAATTGTCCATATTATGGACAGCCCGTGATGGACAGAGAGCCCCAGGTCGCCGGCACCGCCGCGTTTTCCAAGTTCATGACCGTCCTGCAGGCGGTGGCGGACGCCGCCAGCCCGCTGGGCATGGCGGAGCTGGTGCGCGCCTGCGGTTATCCGCGCGGAACGGTCTATCGCATCGTCGCCGCCTTGCAGCAGCAGGGCATGATCGCCGAAGCGGCCGGCGGTCCCGGCCCGGTGGTGCGCTACGCGCTGGGGCCGCGGCTGCTGCAACTGGCCAGCCGCGCCTGGTCGCAGCTGGACCTGCGCGCCGCGCTGGCGGAAGACCTGCGGGCCTTGCGCGACGAAACCGGCGAAACCGTCCACCTGGCGATCCCGGCGGGGCGGGAACTGATCTACATCGACAAGCTGGAAAACCAGGGCCCGGTGCGCATGGCGTCACGCGTGGGCGGCCGCCTGGCCCTGCATTGCACGGCCGCCGGCAAGGCCTACCTGGCGGCGCTGCCGCCGGCGGACGCCGACGATCTGCTCGCCACCCTGGCGCTGCCGGCCCGCATGCCGGCTACCATCACGGACAAGGAAGCGCTGCGCCAGGAACTGGCGCGCATCCGCGAACGCGGCTATGCCGTCGACGACCAGGAAAACGAACGCGGCATCGTCTGCTACAGCGTCGCCCTGGCTGGCCAGGGCGGCCAGCCGCTGGCCTGCGTCAGCGTCAGCACGCTGCAGTTTTCGCTGGGCCGGGCGGGCCCGCAAGCGCCGCCGCCTTCCCGCTGCATCGCGCCGCTCATGCGGCTGCGCGATGCGGCGCAAGCCAGATTCAGCGCCTGGCCGGCGGTTGCCGGCGGCGCACTTTTTCGAGAGGACTCATGAACGCGACCCATCCTTCCCCAGACGCCCGTGTTGCCAAGCGCCAGGCGCTGATGGCCGCCCGCGTGGTGCCCGTGCTGCGCTACGGCGACGCCACCACCGCGGCCTACGCCGCGGAAGTCGCCATCACCGCCGGCTGCACCACGCTGGAGCTGACATGGACCATCCCCAGCGTCATCGACCTGGTCAAGGCGCTGCGTGACAAGCACGGCGATCGCCTGCTGCTGGGGCTGGGCACGGTGCTGACGGAAGACCAGGCGCGCGACGCGCTGGTGGCGGGCGTGGATTTCCTCGTATCGCCGGGCCTCGTTCCGGAGATGGTCGAGCTGGCGCATGCGGCGTCGGCCCTGTGCCTGCCTGGCGCCTTCACGCCTTCCGAAGTCATCCAGGCACGTCGCGCGGGGGCCGATATGGTCAAGATATTCCCCGCCGAAACCGGCGGTCCCGGGCATCTGGCCGCGCTTAAGTCGGTGTTCCCCGATACCGATTTCTGCCCCACCGGCGGCGTGACGGAAAAGAACATGGGCGATTACTTCAAGGCGGGCGCGTCGCTGGTCGGCATCGGCGGCAACCTGTACAACAAGGCGGCCTTCGCCGCGCGCGATTCCGGGGCGCTGGTCGCGCAGATCCGGCGCATACGCGAGGCGGCCCATGCGTGATTTCGACATCGTCGGCCTGGGCGAGCCGCTGATCGAGTTCAACCAGACCCGTCCCGGCCATCCGGAGTTCCTGCAGGGCTATGGCGGCGATACGTCCAACGCCATCATCGCCGCGGCGCGCCAGGGGGCGCGCTGCGCCTATCTGACTCGCATCGGCGCGGACGTGTTCGGCGAACAGCTCATGCAGCTGTGGCGCGACGAGAGCGTCGATACCCGCGGCGCGATGATCGATCCGCATGCGCACACCGGGCTGTACTTCGTCCAGCACGGCCCGGAAGGCCATGTGTTCAGCTATATGCGCCATGGCTCCGCCGCCAGCCGCATGAACCCGGAAGACCTGCGGCATGGACTGGTGGAACGCGCGGCATTCCTGCACGTATCCGGCATCAGCCTGGCGATCAGCGCCACCGCCTGCGATACCGTGTTCGCCGCCATCGAGCGGGCGCGCGGCGCCGGCACGCAGGTCTGCCTGGATTCCAACCTGCGGCTGCGCCTGTGGCCCGTCGATCGCGCCCGCGCCATCCTGCGCGAAGCCATGCGGCTGGCCGACGTTTTCCTGCCCAGCATGGACGATATGCGGCATCTCACCGGCCATACCGACGCCGCGCGGACACTGGACTGGATACGCGCGGCGGGCGCGCCCGGGGTGATCGTGCTGAAGCTGGGCCGCGAAGGCGCCGTCCTGGACGACGGACATGGGCGGGTCATCGTGCCGGGGCTGGTGGTCGACGCCATCGACGCCACGGGGGCCGGCGATTGTTTCGCGGGCAGCCTGCTGGCGCGGCGCGCCCAGGGCGACGATTGGGGCGCCGCGGTCCGCTACGCCAATGCCGCGGCGGCGTTGTCGACGCGCGGTTTCGGCGCCGTCCAGCCGCTGCCCACGGCGGCAGAGGTGGACGCCTTCCTGCGGGCCTGAGGCCCTCGCGCGGCGGGGGGGCGAAAAACCGGGTAGAATGCCGGGTTTACCTCATTTGGCGCCACGGACTCCCCGCTGGGCGCGTGATACCCAAACCCGGGCCGGGGCCCGGAACTAGATTGGAGATTCGTCATGGCTGAGCGCAAGCGTGTGCGTCGCAATACCCTGGAACGTCGTTGCCTGGGCAAGTCCTTCAAGCGCCTGTTCGTGAACGCGCCCAAGGGCGTGTTCAAGATGCTGGAAAAGATCAAGCGCGCCTGAACGGCACGGGATCGGCTGGCGCCGACGGCGCCGGTACCAGATGGTAGACCCAATAAAAAACCGCCCTCACCGGCGGTTTTTTATTTGAGCTCCGTCGCGGCTCAGGGGCGCATCGTGGACTCAGGCGGCGTCGCCATTCACGGGCGCCAGCCTGGGCATCATGAATTCCATGAAGGCCCGCGTCTTGGCGGGCAGGATGCGCGACGGGAATACCGCATATACCGGCAGGGGCGCGGCCGACCATTCCGGCAGGATGTGGTGCAGCCTGTGCTCGCTGGAGATGCGCCCATGCGTGGCGGCGTAGACGGGCAGGGGGGCGATGCCCAGGCCCATGCTGGCGAAGTCGCTCAACAGGCCCATATTGTTCGCCATGATGCGTCCGTAGACGGGCACGCGCTCGACGACGCCATCGCGGGTCAATATCCACGTGGAGCTCATCTCGCTCGAGCCGCTGCGCAGGCATTCGAAACGGGTCAGGTCGGCCGGCGTCTCCGGCTCGCCATGGCGGGCCACGTAATCCTCCGACGCGTACAGGTTGCGCCTCAGCGCCATCAGCTCGCGCACTTCCATGCCGTCGGCCGAGGCCGGTTCGCCGAAACGCAGCATCACGTCGAAGGGCTCCGCATGCGGGTCGGCCGAGCGCAGGCTCAGGTCCAGCTCGCATTCGATTTCGGGATATTCGTCGGTGAAGGCCTGCAGCGATTCCGCCATCAACAGCATCGCCAGGCTGCTGGGCAGGCAGACCGTCAGCTTGCCTTCCGGCCGTGACGTGCGCGAAAACAGCTGTTCATGCGCGAAGCGCGCTTCGTCCACCAGGCCCTGGCAGCGATCGAAGTACTGCGAACCGGCTTCCGTCAGATCCAGGCGCCGCGTATTGCGGTTCAACAAGCGCATGCCGACCGCGCGCTCCAGCTCGCTGATGCGGCGCGAAAGCGTGGATGTCGGAATGTTCAGCGCCCGCGCCGCCAGGCTGAAGCTCTTGCGGCGCGCCACTTCTACGAAAAGCGCGATGTCGTTCAGTTGAACCGTAGCGGCGTCCATACGCGTTCCGTGCGAATCAGCGGCAAGCCCGTGGGGATGCGCCGCATTTTACTTCGGCGCGCTTGCCTTTGGGGCCGCGCCGTGCCGCGGCGCGGCCCTTAGTCGATGGCACCAAGATAGGCTTCCATGACCGCCGGGTCGCGCTGGACCTCGGCGGGCGTGCCTTCGGCGATCTTCTGGCCGAAATCCATCACGATCACGCGATCGGCCAGCTCCATGACGAAATCCATGTCGTGTTCCACCAGCAGCAGGGCCATGCCGCCGGCGCGCAATCGCGCGAGCAGCGCGGCCAGCTCGCGCTTTTCCTGATGGCGCAGGCCGGCGGCGGGTTCGTCCATCAGCAGCAGGCAGGGGTCCGCCGCCAGCGCCCGCGCGACTTCCAGGATGCGTTGGCGGCCCAGCGGCAGTGTGCCGGCTTCGTCGTGCATGTGCGCGCCCAGGCCCACCCGCTCCACCTGCCTGGCGGACTCCGCCAGCAGGCGGGCTTCCTCGCGGCGGTCGGCGCGCCAGCTCGAGGCCCAGACGCCATGGGTGCCGCGCAGATGCGCGCCCAGCGCCACGTTGTCCAGCACGCTCATGCGCGGCAGCAGGCGCACGTGCTGGAAGGTGCGGCTCATGCCCAGCGCGGCGATATGGCGGGCGCCGCGGCCGGCCACCGGTTCGCCCTGGAACAATATCGATCCCGCCGTCGGCGTATCGACGCCCGACAGCAGGTTGAACAGCGTGCTCTTGCCGGCGCCGTTGGGGCCGATCACCGCGACGATCTGACCCGCTTCCACCGCCAATCCGATGCCGTCGTTCGCCACCAGTCCACCGAAGCGCCGCGTGAGCCCGTGCGCTTCCAGCACCACGTCGCCGCGCGGCGGCAGGGGCCGGCGCGGCAGCGGCTCGGCCGACATATTGACGTTGCGCGGCGCGCGCGCCACCGGCAGGCGCCGCGCGATCGCCGGCCACAGCCCGCCGCGCGCGCGATGCAGCACCAGCACCATGCCGAAGCCGAACACGATGATCTCGAAGTTGCCGTTCTGCCCCAGCAGGCGCGGCAGCCAGTCCTGCAGCCATTGCTTGGCCAGCGTGAAGACGCCGGCGCCCACCAGCGCGCCCCAAACGTGCGACGCGCCGCCGATGACCGTCATGAACAGATACTCGATCCCCATCTGCAGGCCGAAGGGCGTCGGATTGACGAAGCGCTGCGTATGCGCGTACAGCCAGCCCGACGCGCAGGCCTGCAGCGCCGCGATGACGAAGATGACGGCCCGCGCGCGCGTCGTGTCCACGCCCATGGATTCGGCCATGACGCGGCCGCCGCGCAGCGCGCGCATCGCGCGGCCCTGGCGCGAGTCGAGCAGGTTGCGCGTGGTCCAGACGGCCAGCAACAGGAACAGCCAGGTCAGGTAGTACATGCCGCGATCGCCCAGCGCCCAGCCGGCGACGCGCAACGGCGGAATATCGCCGATGCCGCTGAAACCGCCCAGGCCGGGAATCGCGGCGAAAGCGAAGTACAGCCCCAGGCCCCAGGCGATCGTGCCGATGGGCAGGAAGTGCCCCGACAGGCGCAGCGTGATCGCGCCCAGCAAGCAGGCGAGCACGAACGCGGCGGCCAGCCCCGCCGCCAGCGACAGCCATGGCGACACGCCCAGCCAGGCGATCCAGGCCGGCAGCGTGGCCGCGCGCGTCGCCAGCAGGGCCGCCGTGTACGCGCCCACGCCGACGAAGGCCGCCTGGCCGAAACTGGTCAGGCCGGCGATCCCCGTCAGCAGCACCAGTCCCAGCGCCACCAGCGTGTACATGCCGATGCTGCCCAGCAGGCTGACCTGGAACGGCGGCAGCAGCCACGGCGCGCAGGCCAGCAGGGCCACCAAGGCCGCCAGTGCCTTGCCGGGCGTCATTCGGCGTCGTCCTCGATCGGGCCCTGGCGCAGCGATCGCCACAGCAGGAAAGGAATGATCAGCGTGAAGACGATGATCTCCTTGTAGGCGCTGGCCCAGAATGCGGAGAACGCTTCCACCAGGCCCACGGCCAGCGCCCCGGCCACCGCCAGCGGGTAGCTGGCCAGCCCGCCGACGATGGCCGCGACGAAGCCCTTCAGGCTGATCAGGAAGCCCGAGTCGTAATACAGCGTGGTGGCGGGCCCCACCAGGATGCCGGAGCATGCGCCCAGGGTCGCGGCCAGCAGGAATACCGCGCGGCCTGCGTAGGCCGGCGAAATGCCCACCAGCCGCGCGCCCATGCGATTGTCCGCGGCCGCCAGCAAGGCGCGGCCGGCCAGCGTGCGGCCGAAGAAGCGGAACAGGACGGCCATCCACACGACCGATACGGCGACGATCCACACGGTCTGGCTGGCGATGGTCACCGGGCCCAGCGGATAGCGGGCATCGCTGAAGGCCGCGGTACGCGCGCCTTCCGGCCCGAAGGCCAGCAGGCCCAGGCCCACCAGCGCCAGATGCACGGCGATCGAGACGATCAACAGCGTCAGCGTCGAGGCGTCGGCGATGGGCTGGTAGAACAGGCGATAGAGTTGCGGGCCCATGGGCGCGACGATGGCCAGCGTCAGCAGGCCTTGCAGCCAGATGGGCAGCGCGGCCAGCGGCAGCAGCCACAACAGGCCGGCCAGCAAGAAGGGATAGGCGATCCTGGCCAGCAGCCGGCGTGGCGCGACGGCAGCCGCCGCCGGGCCGCGCGCCCGCGCGTCGGCGATGGCTTCGGCCACCGCAAATCCGGCCAGCAGCCACACCAGCGCGGGCATGCGGCCGTTCTGCATGGCCGCCATGCAGAGGGCGCCATAGACGACGAATTCGCCCTGCGGGATCAGCAGCACGCGGGTGACCGAAAACACCAGCAGGATGCACAGCGCGAGCAGGGCATACACCGCCCCGTTGGCCACGCCGTCCTGGCCCAGGATCAGGGCGATCTGCGCGCTCATCGCCGCCGCTACTTGACCAGCGTCCAGTTGCCGTTCTTGACCGTGATCAGGACGCGGCCGCGTTGGTCGAAACCGCTGTGATCCTGCGGGCTCATGTTGTACACGCCCTGTGTGCCGACCAGGTCGCGGGTCTGTTCCAGCGCATCGCGCAGCGCCGAACGGAAGGCGGGCGTGCCCGGCGCGCCGGCTTTTTCGGCCTGGGGCACGGCGCGTTCCAGCAGCAGGCCGGCGTCGTACACATTCGCGCCGAACGTGGCCGGCGCCGCGCCGTAGCGCTGGCGATAGGCCTCGATATAGGCGGTGGCGACCTTCTTGGACGGGTTGTCGTCGGCGATCTCCGGCAGCACCAGCATGGGGCCGGCGGCCAGGATGGTGCCTTCCACTTTCTTGCCGCCGAGCTTCAGGAAGTCGGGCAGCGCCGCGCCATGGGTCTGGTAGAACTGGCCGCGGTAGCCCAGGTCGACGAGCGTGGTCTCCGGCAGGACACTGGCGCCGCCGGGGGCCGCGATCAGCACGGCGTCCGGCTTGGCCGCCAGCAGCTTCAGGGCCTGACCGGTGACCGAGCTGTCGGTGCGCACGTAGCGCTCGCTGGCGACGATCTCGATACGGCGCCGCGCGGCCAGGTCGGCGAATACCTTGTGCCAGTTCTCGCCGTACGGATCGTTCAGGCCGATGAAGCCCACCGTCTTCACGCCGGCCAGCGCCATGTGGTCCACCAGGGCCTGGGCGATGATGTCGTCGTTCTGCGTGGTCTTGAACACCCACTTCTTCTGCGCGTCCATGGGCAGCACCGCCGCCGCCGTGCCGACCGGCGCCAGCAGCGGGACGCCGGCTTCGGCGACGAAGGGCAGGATGGCCAGCGTGTTGGGCGATCCGGGCGGCCCGATGATGGCGTCGACGTGGTCTTCGTTGATCAGCTTGCGCACCGCCGTGACCGATTGCGTCGTATCGCTGGCGTCGTCCAGCACGATGTACTGCACCGTCAGGTCGCCGATGCGCGTGGGCAGCAGCGGCACGGTGTTCTTCTGCGGAATGCCGACCAGCGCCGTTGGGCCGGTCGAGGACGTGACGACGCCGATCTTCATTTGCGCGAAGCTCGGCAAGGCTAGGCAGGCGGCCAGCAGCGCCATGGCGGCACGCAAGGCTTTGGACGGCATGATGGGCTCCAGGATCGGGTGGGGATCAGGCAACGGGCGCTATTGAACCACGCGGCGGGCACCCCGCGCATGGCCGGGCCCGTCCGCCGTCATCCGCGCCTTGCCGGCGCGTCGACGCGCCGTGCATCCCTGCTTGAAGGTGCCCACCGGTGCCCACCCATGCCTAGTGGCGGGGCGGCCCGCCGCGGTCGACGTCCTGCTCGTCCTCGTCGTCCTCGTCGTCCTCGTCGTCCTCGTCGTCCTCGTCGTCCTCGTCCTCGTCGTCCTCGTCTTCGAGGGCGGCCAAGTCTTCATCGGAAACGACGAAGGGCAATACGTCGGCCAGGGTATCCGACCAGGCGGATTCTTCCCCGTCCTGGTCCAGCTTGACGAAGCGTTCGCCTTCGGCCAGCGTGATCTGGATGGCCCAGAGGTACAGGCAATCGTAGGCCTGCTCGTCCGTGCCGGTGAGGCCGCCGCGGCTGCCCAGCAGCCTGGCGTCGGGACCGCCCATCTGCACGCGCACGGGATCATGTTCGCCGCCTTCCAGCGCATCGGCATCCAGCGGGATGCCGAAGGTGACCCATTCGAGGCCGTCGTCCGCGGTGCCGACTTCGGCCAGCACCGGCTTGCCCAGGTAGGCGCTCAGGGCATCGGCGGTCTTGGCCAGCATGTCCAGTTCGGCGGCCTGGAAGCGCGAAACGGAGTCGGGGGGAGTGGCTGATGCGGACATTATGCTTTCCTGCTGCTGCACGGCGCCTCGCAAGGCGCCAGGGGAACTGTAAGAATATCGAAAGAGCGGCAAAAGGAGAATCGGCCAATGGGTCGTCCCTGCTTTTTCCCGCCCGCCGTTGATCGCCTGGCGCCGCCGACGGCACGGGCCGGTCGCTCCGCGCGGCCGCACACCCTACAATCACCAATTCGATCGGATATTTTTCAAGCATCCTCCATGGCCCAATACGTCTACACCATGAACCGCGTCGGCAAAATCGTGCCGCCGAAGCGCCAGATCCTGCGCGACATTTCGCTGTCTTTCTTCCCCGGCGCCAAGATCGGCGTGCTGGGCCTGAACGGTTCGGGCAAATCGACCCTGCTGAAGATCATGGCCGGGGTCGACAAGGACATCGAAGGCGACGCCGTGCCCATGCCCGGCTTGAATATCGGCTATCTGCCGCAGGAACCGCAGCTGGATCCCTCGCATACCGTGCGGCAGGCGGTGGAAGAAGGCCTGGGCGCGGTCGTCACCGCGCGCAAGCGGCTGGACGAGGTCTATGCCGCCTACGCGGAGCCGGACGCCGATTTCGACGCGCTGGCCGCCGAGCAGGCTGAACTTGAAGCCATCATCGCCGCCGCCGCGAGCAGCGGCGCGGACGATATCGAGCACCAGATGGAAATCGCCGCCGACGCCCTGCGCCTGCCGCCTTGGGACGCGTCCGTCGAACATCTGTCGGGCGGTGAAAAGCGCCGTGTCGCGCTGTGCCGCCTGCTGCTGTCCAAGCCCGACATGCTGCTGCTGGACGAGCCCACCAACCACCTGGACGCGGAAAGTGTCGAATGGCTGGAACAGTTCCTGCAGAAATTCCCCGGCACCGTGGTCGGCGTCACCCACGACCGCTATTTCCTGGACAACGCCGCCGAATGGATCCTGGAACTGGACCGCGGCCATGGCATTCCCTGGAAGGGCAACTACAGCTCCTGGCTGGAGCAGAAGGAAGACCGCCTCAAGCAGGAAGAAGCCACCGAATCCGCGCGCCAGAAAACCATCAAGAAGGAACTGGAATGGGTGCGCCAGAATCCCAAGGGCCGCCAGGCCAAGGCCAAGGCCCGCATGGCGCGCTTCGAAGAACTGTCGTCCTACGAGTACCAGAAGCGCAATGAAACCCAGGAAATCTTCATCCCGGTCGGCGAACGCCTGGGCAATGAAGTCGTGGAGTTCGAAAACGTCAGCAAGGCCTATGGCGATCGTTTGTTGATCGACAATCTCAGCTTCAAGGTGCCGCCCGGGGCCATCGTCGGCATCATCGGCCCCAACGGCGCCGGTAAATCCACGCTGTTCCGCATGCTGGCCGGCCGCGAACAACCCGATTCGGGCAAGGTCACGCTGGGCCAGACGGTCAAGCTGGCCTATGTGGACCAGTCGCGCGATTCGCTCACCGACAACAAGACCGTGTTCGACGCGATCTCCGATGGCGCCGACATATTGACCGTCGGCAAGTTCGAAATGTCGTCGCGCGCCTACCTGGGCCGGTTCAACTTCAAGGGCGGCGACCAGAACAAGATCGTCGGCCAGCTGTCGGGCGGCGAACGCGGACGCCTGCATCTGGCCAAGACGCTGATCGCCGGCGGCAATGTGCTGCTGCTGGACGAACCGTCGAACGACCTGGACGTGGAAACGCTGCGCGCGCTGGAAGACGCCCTGCTCGAATTCCCGGGCAGCGTCATGGTGATCAGCCACGATCGCTGGTTCCTGGACCGTATCGCCACGCACATCCTGGCCTTCGAAGGCGACTCGCAGGTCGTGTTCTTCGACGGCAACTACCAGGAATACGAAGCGGACAAGCGCCGCCGCCTGGGCGAAGAAGGCGCCAAGCCCAAGCGCCTGCGCTACAAGCCGTTGAAGTAAGCCGCTGAAGTAAGCCGCCGGCGCCAGCCGCGCCCCGTCGCCCGTATCGTCAGGAGATCGCCATGCCCGTCCACAATGCAGCGGATGCCACCGTCCTGGTCGTGGACATGCAGGCGCGGCTGATGCCCGTGATCGACGACGGTGCCGCCGTCCTGGCCGCTGCCGTCAAGCTGGCGGCGGGCGCGGCCCTGCTGGACGTGCCCGTGGTGGCCACCGAGCACCACCGCGCGGCGCTGGGCGCCACGGTGCCCGAGATCGCCGGACAGGTGCGCGGGGTCTTCCAGAAGATGCATTTTTCGGCGGCAGCGGAGTCCGGTTTCGACAGCTGGCTGCCCAACGCCCGCGGCACGGTCTTCATCGCGGGTTGCGAGGCGCACATCTGCGTGCTGCAGACCGCGCTCGAACTGCGGCGCATGGGGCGCCGCGTGTGCCTGGTCGCGGATGCCTGCGGCTCGCGCAAGCGCGCCGATTTCGATGTCGCGATGCAGCGGGCGCGCGCCCACGACATCGACGTGGTCAGCGTCGAGATGGCGCTTTTCGAATGGCTGGGCACCTGCGAACATCCGCGCTTCCGCGACGTGTTACGTCTGGTCAAATAGAGCAACATCGCGCCTCGGGAGCTGGCGTGGAACTGAACGGTTTGACACAACTGTTGGGCAAAGTTCACACCCCCACCGTCATTCATTTGCAATGCTGGATGTGTCGTCCATGACGGCATCGCCCAAGACGGCGCGGCGGCAGGGCCTGATTTCCCCGCCTGGCGCCTTCGATGTCAGGAGGAAGAAATCATGAAGATCAAAACATTGTCCAAACTGTGCGCGGTCGCGCTGATCGCCGCGTCCGCGGCGGGATGCTCCACATGGGATGGCATGAGCCACCGGCAGAAGGCGACGGTCACGGGGGCCGGTATCGGCGGCGTGGCCGGCGCGGTCATCACCAACGGCGGCGTGCTCGGCACGGTCGGCGGCGCGGCCATCGGCGGCGTGATCGGCAACCAGGTCGGCAAGTAATCCGCGGCGGCAAGCCGGCGGTAAAAAGCCCGCCCCGCGTTCTGCGCGGGGCGGGCTTTTTGCGTCCCTGCCTGGGCGTCCGCGGCTGCTAGGGCTGCGGCATCTCGATCTTGACCTCGAGGATTTCCAGGGTGTCCTGGCGTTCCAGGTGCACCTTGATGTCCTCGGGATTGATCTTCACGTATTTCGAGATGACGGCGATCAGCTCTTGCTGCAGTTGCGGCAAATAGTCGGGCGAGCCGTCGCGGCCCGAGCGCTCATGCGCCAGGATGATCTGCAGACGCTCCTTGGCAACGCTGGCGGATGACTTTTTCTGGCCGAGCAGAAAGGACAGAAGGGACATCGATTACTTGCCTCCGAATATGCGTTTCAGGAAACCGGGCTTCGCATAGTCGGTAAAACGCAGCGAACGCTCCTCGCCGAGATACCGGGCCACCACGTCCTTGTACGCTTCCGCGACATCGGTATCCTTCAGGTGGATGGCCGGCACGCCCTGGTTGGACGCTTGCAGAACCGATTCGGATTCGGGGATGACGCCGATCAGTTTGATGCGCAGGATGTCTTCGATATCCTGCAGCGAAAGCATTTCGCCTTCGGACACGCGCTTGGGGTTGTAGCGCGTCAGCAGCAGGTATTCCTTGACCGGCTCGTCGCCTTCCACGGCACGCTTCGATTTGGCCGCCAGGATGCCCAGGATGCGGTCCGAATCGCGCACGGAAGAGACTTCCGGATTGGTGACGACCAGCGCGTCGTCGGCAAAATAGGCGGCCATCAGCGCGCCGGTTTCGATACCGGCGGGCGAATCGCAGACGATGTAGTCGAAACCCATCTCTTTCAATTCGTCGATGACCTTGCCCACGCCTTCCTGCGTCAAGGCATCCTTGTCGCGGGTCTGCGAAGCGGGCAGGACGAACAGGTTTTCCAGCTGCTTGTCCTTGATCAGCGCCTGCTTCAACGAGGCTTCGCCCTGGATCACATTGACGAAGTCGTACACGACACGCCGTTCGCAGCCCATGATCAGGTCCAGATTACGCAAGCCGACGTCGAAGTCGATTACAGCGGTCTTGTGTCCGCGCATCGCTAGGCCGGAAGAGAAACTGGCGCTGGTAGTCGTCTTGCCCACCCCGCCCTTGCCGGAAGTGACCACAACAGTACGCGTCATGTCGATAGAACCCTTATGTCCTGAGCAAATAAATCGCAGTATCGTAAAGCAAAACTGCGCGTTTAGCGTTTATTCAACGCGCCTGGCAACCCTTGGTCACCAAGTCCCATGGGGGACGGGACCCGCCGCGCCGCGGGCCCATGTGTGCGGGCGCTGTCCCGCGGCGCCGGGAGCTTATCCCTTGAGCGCCTCGATACGCAGGGTGTCGCCGTCCAGGCGGACCAGGGCGGGCTGGCCGTGCAGCGTCGAGTCGAGCTTGTCTTCCACCACGCGGTATACCCCGGCCACGGCCAGCAGTTCGGCATCCAGATGCGTGGTGAAGATGCGCGCCGACGTGTCGCCGCGCGCGCCGGCCATGGCCTTGCCGCGCAGGGGACCATAGACGTGCACATTGCCGTCGGCGATGACTTCCGCGCCCTGGCTGACCATGCCGATCACCACCAGGTCGGTGTGGCGCGCGTAGACGCGCTGCCCCGACCGCAGGGGACGGCTGATCACCAGCGCGGATGAAGACTGCGGGTCGGCGGGCGTGGGGGCCGGTGACGAGGTGGTCTCCCGCGCCGCGCGCGAAGGCAGGGGTTCGGGCGTGCGGCCGTTGGCGGTCGCCGGTTTGCCGTTGGCGCCCACGGACGGCGCCGGCTTGCCGCCGGCGGTTTCCTTGCGGGTGCCCGAGGCTGCCTTGCTGTCGGCCGCGGCGGCGGAGGCCTTGCCGGCATCGGCGGCCGGCGCATCCGTGGCCGCTGCGTCCGTGGCTGATCCGTCGGCGGCGGGTTCTTCGGCGCCCGCTTGCGGGGCCGGCTCCGCGGTCAGGGCGGCGGCGGGCTGCGTGGGCATGGGCGGCGGCGAGTTGCCGGCGTCGGCCGGCGCCGGGCGAGCCGGCGGGGTCGACAGCTCGACAGGGGCCAGGCCGGCGGCCTGCGCGGCCTGCAGATTGTCGCCTTCGGCCACCACCCCGATGGGCGGCAGATTATGTTTACGCAGGGCGTCCAGCAGCGCCGGCCAATCGACCAGGCCATCGACGCGGCTGGCGTCGATCACGACAGGTTCGTTCTCGAAAAAGCTGCCGGCGTCGGCCATGCGCTGATCGAGTGCGGCGGCGAGCCGGGCGATATCGGCGCTATGCAAAACGACGCGCACGGCGTAAAGCGTTGCGCTTTTGAAATCCAGGGCTAGGGAATCGGAGCTCATCTTTGCGGCGAAAAACCGGAAAAGACCGCCGGTTACGGTAACGACGGGCATGATAACCGAGCGGCCATCCCGCGGACCGCTCGCCGCGATATTGCCGTGACATCGCCGGGGTAGCGCCGCGCGCCGGACGGCGATACGGGCACATGCCTTGCGCGGCGCCAGGCGACCCTATCGGCTGAACAGGAGCATTCCCATGAGCAATCGCGATACGCCCCGCCGTCCCACCAACCTGAGCGGCCAGGAAGAAGAGGCGCTGCGGACACTGGAAAAAGGCTACGATCCCGACGCCGGGGCCTTGCCGGACAAGGAATTGCCCGTGCATGACGATCGCGATCGCAAGCCGGGCGACGATGCGATGGCCCCGCGGGGCCGGGATGGGGCAGGCCGGGCGTCCGCCGATCCGTTGGGCGACGCCGAACGCAAAGGCCTGCTGCCGCCGAACGACGTGGCCACGCCGCCCATGGACCGTCCCGACGATACCGGCTCGACGCCGGCCAACCTGGACCCGGACACCCGGCGCCGGCGCCCCTAGCCGGGGCTTGGACCTGGAGTGGACCTGAGCGGGCCTCAGCCCTGGCCCCAGGAGTCCTTCAGCGTGACCACGCGGTTCAGAATGGGCGTGTCCGCCGTCGACGTCACGCTGTCCAGAGTGAAATAACCCAACCGTTCGAACTGCCAGGTCACGCCCGGCGCGAGTTCGGTGCCCGGTTCCAGCCAGCCCTGTACGGTCTGGCGCGAATGCGGATTCAGCGCGGCGATGAAGTCCTTGTCGCCCGCATCCGGGTGGGGATCGGCGAACAGGCGGTCATAGAGCTGGATCGTGGCGCCGACGGCATGCGCCGCGCTGACCCAGGTGATGTTGCCCTTTACCTTGACGCTGTCGGCGCCCGGCGTGCCGCTCTTGGTTTCCGGCAGGTATTCGGCCTGGACTTCGACCACATTGCCCTGGTCGTCCTTGACGAAGCCGGTGCACCGCACGACGTAGCCGTACTTCAGCCGCACCAGGTTGCCCGGGAACAGGCGGAAATACTTCTTGGGCGGCTCCTCGCGGAAATCGTCCTGCTCGATCCACAGGGTGCGGGACAGCGGGAATTCGCGCTGGCCCTGGGCGGGGTCGTGCGGATTGCGCGGCGCGCTGCACATTTCGACGCGGTCTTCCGGGTAGTTGGTGATGACCAGCTTCAAGGGCTGCAGCACCGCCACGGAACGCGGCGCGACCGGATCCAGCTCGTCGCGCACCGCGGCTTCCAGCAGGCTGTAGTCGATGCGCGAGTCCGATTTCGAAATACTGGTGCGGTCGCAGAACAGGCGGATGGCCGATGCCGGATAGCCGCGCCGGCGCATGCCGAACAGGGTGGGCATGCGCGGATCGTCCCAGCCGTCCACATGGCCGTCGCGCACCAGCTGCAGCAGCTTGCGCTTGCTGGTGACCACGTAGGTCATGTTCAGCCGCGCGAATTCATATTGGTGCGGCAGCGGGCGCGCCAGCAGGCCCAGCTCGGCCAGGCGGTCCAGCGTCCAGTCGTAGAACGGCCGCTGGTCTTCGAATTCCAGCGTGCAGATGCTGTGCGTGATGCCTTCCAGGGCGTCCTCGATGGGATGCGCCCAGGTATACATGGGATAGATGCACCACTTGTCGCCGGTCCGGTGATGGGTGGCGTGGCGCACGCGATAGATCACGGGGTCGCGTAGATTGATGTTGGGCGACGCCATATCGATGCGCGCGCGCAGCACCATGCTGCCGTCCGGATGCTTGCCGTCGCGCATTTCGGCCAGCAGGTCCAGCGATTCCTGGGCCGGCCGGTCGCGCCAGGGCGAGTTCGTGCCCGGCTCGGTCAGCGTGCCGCGGCGGGCGCGGATTTCCTCGGGCGACTGCTGGTCCACGTAGGCGTAGCCGGCGCGGATCAGCGCCTGCGCGAAGGCGTACATGGTGTCGAAGTAGTCGCTGGCGAAATACAGCTGTTCGCGGCCATCCGCGGCTTTCCAGTCGAAACCCAGCCAGCGCACGGCTTCGACGATGGCGTCGACGTACTCCTGGTCTTCCTTTTCGGGATTGGTGTCGTCGAAGCGCAGGTGACAGGTGCCGCCGTAGTCCCGCGCCAGCCCGAAATTCACGCAGATGCTCTTGGCATGGCCGATATGCAGGTAGCCGTTCGGCTCGGGCGGGAAGCGGGTGCGGATGCGTGCCGGATCCAGGCCGCCCTGGGCCTGTACCGCCGCCGGACCGGGAACGCCGGCCCAGTGCTTGTCCTTGAAGCGCTCGGCCTTGAGATCGGCCTCGATGATGTGCCGCAGGAAATTGGCGGCGGCGGCGGGGGGCGGGGAAGCAGTGGTCATGCTGGGCGTCGTTAAGGCGGCGGCAAAGGGACAATTTTGCCACGTTCGGGGCCGGCCGCCTCGGCGGCCCCCACGGCGGGCCGCCGCGCGCCGCCCGCGCCCGCGCCGAACCGGCCGCCGCGGGGCGTCGCGGCCGGCACAAACCCGACTAAACTAGCGCCCACCATGAGCATCCCCCCTTTATTCCTGGGACGTCTGCAGTTCATCGCGTGCCTGGCCTTCGTGGCGCTTTTCATGGCGCTGGCGATGGCCTTGTCCTGGCTGCTGCTGTATTTCAAGCTGCGCGCCCGCGCCACGGGCGACGCCGGCTGGACCGCCGCTTATCGCTTCTGGGTCCGGATTTTCGCCCTGGCTTTCGTGCTCGCGCTGGCATCCGGGGTGCCGGTGCTGCTGCAGCTCGGCACGATCTGGTCGGGCCTGATGGACAAGATCGGCAATGTGGCCGGCCCCCTGCTGGGGTTCGCCGTGCTGTCGGTATTCGCCCTGAAGTCCTGCTTCCTGGGCGTCATGCTGTTCGGCCAGCGGCGCGTGTCGGAGACCGTGCATACCCTGTCGGTCCTGATGGTGGCGCTGGGCCACGTGGCCACCGCCTTCTGGGTGCTGGCGCTGGTCTCGTGGATGCAGACGCCGGACGGGGCGGTCGTGGTGGACGGCCGCTTCCAGATCTACGACTGGGCCAAGGTGCTGTTCAACCCCTCGCTCGGATGGACCATAGGATCGACGCTGCTGGGCGCGCTGCTGGCGGCCGCGTTCCTGATCATGGGCATTACCGCCTGGCAGGCCCTGCGCCGGCCGCTGGACGACGGCCAGCGCCTGGGTTTCCGGGCCGCCCTGGGCCTGGCCGGCATTTCGGTGGTCCTGCTGGTGCCGGTCGGCATCGGCATGGGCAAGATGATCGCCCATTACCAGCCCGCCAAGGCGGCCGCCGCGCTGGCCTATTGGCATGAAGGCGACGCGCCGGACCTGGTCCTGCTGGGCTGGCCCGATGCCGACCTGGCGGCCAACCGCGGCGCCTGGACGGTGCAAGGGGCGGCCGCGCGCTGGCTGGGCCGCAACGTCAACGGCCATTTCCTGGCCTTGGAAAACTACGCCAACATGCAGCCGCCGGTGGCGCTGACCTTCTGGTCCCTGCGGGTCATCGTGATCCTGGCGGGCCTGATGGCGGGCATCGCCTGGGCCACCGTCTTCAAGCTGCGCAAGCGCGGCTTCGATCCCTCCTTTCTTTCGCGGCGCTGGCTGCGGGCCCTGGCGGCGATGACCTTGTCGGGCGGCGCGCTGGTGGTCTTCGGCTGGGTGTTCACGATCGTCGGCCTGCAGCCCTACGCGGTCAACGGCGCCGTCACGCAGTCGGAAATCCTGGGCGCCGCTTCGCCGCGTTCGCTGCTGTACGGCACCCTGGGCTACGTGCTGCTGTACGGCGTACTTTTCACGGCTTTCGTGCGCATGCTTTTCCATGCGGCGCGCTATGGCGTGGTGCCGGTGCGCAAGGCGGCGGGGGCGGCGTCGTGATCGCCACGCTGGCCGCGTCGCTGGGTCTCACGCCGGACGATCCGTCGTTCTGGATGCCGCTGGTGTTCATGGGCATGCTGTTCGTGCTGGTGGTGGCGGGTACGGTGCTGGACGGGTTCGACCTGGGCGTGGGCATCCTGCTGCAGCTGGCGCCGGCAGAGGAACGCGGCCGCATGCTGGGGCTGCTCAGTCCATGGCGCGATGCCAACGAATTCTGGCTGCTGCTGGGCATAGGGCTGTTCGCGGCGGCGTTCCCGTTCGCCTGGGGGACGGTGCTGGGGCAGCTTTATGCGCCCCTGACCCTGATGGTGCTGGGGGTGGTGCTGCGCAGCGTGTCCTACGAATTCCGCCTGCGCGCCCGGACGGAATCCAAGCCGCGCTGGGTGACGGCGTTCTGGATCGGATCGTTGATGACGGCGTTCGGGCAGGGCATGGCGTTGGGGCGCATCGCGACCGGCTACCAGAATACCGCCGGTTACCACGGATTTTCCCTGTTCGTCGGGCTCTGCGCGGTCGCGGCTTATGTGCTCCTGGGCGCCACCTGGCTGACGATGCGGGTGGACGGCGATCTGCAGCGCCGCGCGGTGAATTGGGCGCGCCACGCGATCCGCTGGACGGCCGCCGGCATGGTGGCGATCGCCGTCACGCTGGGGCTGGCCAACGCGGGCATCTTCTACAAGTGGAGCAACCTGGCCCATCTGGGCCTGGCGGTGGGGGTGTGGGTGGCGATGCTGCTGGGCTTCGTCGGCACCGAAATGGTCCTGACCCGGTTGCCACGCCATGCCGAACGTTTCAGCTGGGTGCCTTTCGTCACTTGCGTGGGCCTGTTCCTGCTGATGCTGGGCGGCCTGGCCTACAGCCTGTTCCCGTTCCTGATCCTGGACGACATGACGTTGTGGGACGGCGCCGCGTCGCTGGGCTCGATGCGGCTGGTGTTGTCGGGCGCGATCGTCGCCATTCCGCTGATCGTGGTGTTCAACATCCTGGCGTACCGCTCGGTGTTCGGCAAGGCGCGCCAGGCGCGCCAGGTGCGCAACTAAGGGTACCTGGAACCCAGGGTACCGGAACCCAGCGTTCAGGCCCGCAGCGGCAGGACGATTTCCACGCTCAGGCCGCCCCACGGCGCGCTGCCCAGCGCCAGCGTGCCGCCATGCGCGCGCGTGATGGCGTCGGCCAGCGCCAGGCCCAGGCCGACATTGCCGGTGCGGGTGCGGGCGTCATCCAGCCGCGCGAAAGGACGCAGTGCCTCGGCGCGGCGCTCGGCCGGTATGCCGGGCCCGTGATCCGCCACGCGCAGCACCGCGTTGCCATCGCGCTCCTCCAGCGAGACCTCCACCGGCGGCGCGCCATGATGCAGGGCATTGGCGATCAGGTTGTCGAGCAGGCGCGCCAGCGCCACCGCGTCGCCCTGCACTGTCATGCCGGGATCGCTCTCCATGCGCAGTTCCACCGGCGATCCCGCGCCCTGCCAGCCCTGCACCCGCTCCGTCAGCCATTCGGCCAGGGGAATGGGCGCGTAACGGTAGCCGGCCGGATCGGTGCCGCGCACGAAACCGATGAACTGGTCGACCATGTATTGCATGTCGTGCAGGTCCTTGCGCAGGCCCTCGGTCAAGGCCACATCGTCGGACATCTCGATGCGCAGCCACATGCGCGACAGGGGCGCCTTGAGATCGTGCGGCAGGCCCGCCAGCAGGGTGCGCCTGACCGACTCGGACTCCTGCAGGGCGTCCAGCATGGCGTTGAAGCGTTCGCCCAACACGCGCGTCTCGTGCGGACCGGAGGGTTCGACGCGCTGCGGCTGGCCGGCGGCCAGCTTGTCCGCGGCTTCGGCCAGGCGCGTGATCGGCCGTGTGATATGCCACGAGAATCCGCCCGCCAGTATCAGCACCACGCCGAACACGCCCAGCCAGGTGATCACCAGCGGCGTGGCCAGCGGCGGGTCCAGGCGGTCCAGCGGGATGACCAGCCACTCGCGCAGTTGCGGCGTGTCTTCGCTGGTCGGATTGGGCGCCAGCGAGATGAACATCTCCGGACGCGGTCCGCGCGACAGCGCCACGCGCGTACCGTCGTTCAGGCGTTCGTTGAGCTGCCGCACCAGTCCGCGCAGGTCGCGGCGGATGTCGTCGTCCGGACCGTCGGGACGCTGGCGGCGGTATTCGCGCAGCTCGGCCAGCCGGGCCTCGCGGTCGGCGTCGGAGGCGTCGTCGCGCAGCGGGGGCGGCGGCAGGCCGCCGCGATGAAAGCGGGCCAGTTGCGCCTCGGCGGGCAGCGATCGCGCCCATAGATGCCATTGGCCGCCGGAGGAATCGCGGACGAAGCTGGCGCGGTCTTCCGCCGGCACTTCGGATAGCGCCGCGCGCAGCGTGCGTATGGTCGTGACGATGTAGTCCATCACCACGTCGGTAATGAAGCGCTCACGGTAGTGCGAACCGACGGCCAGCGTGCCGGCCTGCGCCACCAGCATGCAGCCCAGCACCAGCAGGATCAGGCGGGTGCGCAAAGAACGCGGCAGCAGCGACCGCGGCGAAAATTTCATCACGGCGAAAAGCGATAGCCTATGCCCCACACCGTCTGTATCCAGCGCGGCTGCTTGGGGTCTTCCTCGATGGCCCGGCGCAGGCGCAGGATGGCGATGTCGATGGCGCGGTCATTGCGTTCGCCGGCGTCGTCGTCGCGGGCCAGGGCCAGCAGGCGTTCGCGCGACAGCGGCTTGCCGGCGTTGCGGACCAGGGCTTCCAGCAGGTTGATTTCACCGCCGGTCAGCTTGACCGCGACGCCGTCGCGCAGCAGCTGCCGCGTGGCCGGTTCGAAGACGAAGGGACCGAAGCTGACCGCGGCGTCGCGCGTCAGCGCCGACGGGCCTTTCTTGCGGCGCAGGACGGCTTCGATGCGCGCCCGCAGTTCGCGCGGATCGAAGGGCTTGCCCAGGTAGTCGTCGGCGCCGGCCTCCAGGCCGATGATGCGGTCCACGGCTTCGTCGCGGGCGGTCAGCAGGATGACCGGAATGTCCTCGCCCTGTTCGCGCAGGCGGCGGCAGGCGTCGGCGCCGTCGCCGCCGGGAAGCATGCGGTCGAGGACGAGCAGGTCCGGCGCGTAGCGGGCGATGCGCGCCGGCAGGTCGGCCGCGTCGGGCGCCAGCAGGGTGTCGTACCCGTGCCTGTTCAGGTAGTCGGCCAGCAGTTGCCGCAGGGCGGGGTCGTCGTCGACGACCAGCAATTTGGTATGAGGCGTATCCATGTCCGCATATTGCGAGGCCGTCGCCTCGCGGGCAAGGGGAGGAAATGAACTGAAATCGGTAATCGAGGGCAACTATAAGGTACGGCGGCGGGCGGGGCCGATTAAAATACGGCGTTCCAGGAGGAGGCGGAATATGTAACTGCCGGGGCGGCGCATCTCGCTACAGTGAGCCTAGATGCCGCGCGGATGCAGCGCCCCCTGGCACCGGAATCTGGCCTTATGCATTTTTTTGTCCGGCGGCGCGCCTGCCGCGCCGCGCTTGCCGCCTTGGTGGCTTGCGGCGTCCAGACGGGCGCGCGAGCCGCGCCGGTCCCCGCGATTTCGACGATTCCCGTAGCGCGCGCCGACAGTCCGGCGCGCGAACCGCTGCTGCTCGCGCAGGCCGGCCGCGGCCTGGGCGTGCTGGCGCCCGCGCTGCCCGTGCCCGTCAAGCCGCAGGCGCCCGTCGGCATCACGGCCGAACTGCTGCCATGCCCGGCCCCAGATGCACCTGGCGCCGCGCCGACGGCCGACCCGGCGGGATCCGCGCCGGCGGGGTATCCACCGGCGGATGCGGTATCGGCGGGCACCGCGCCCGCGCGGGATGCGGCGACAGGCGCATCTCCGGCGGGCGGCGACGCGACCGCCGGCATCGATCCGGACGCCCTGGCGGGCGACGACGCCCCGGCAAGCGTGATGGAAGGCTGCCCCGTCGTGCCCACCGCCGCCTCGGAAGCCGCTGACGCCATGGCGGGCGGGCTGGATCTGGACTACGTCCCGCTGCCTCCGGGCTCCACCCCCGTCAAGTGGGGCCGGCCCCTGGGCACCCCGAAACCCTGGTTTTCCAGCGTGACGCCGGAAGGCGGCATGCAGCTGGGCGACCGCAGCCTGACCTACCGCAGCGTCGATGGCCCGTCCGTGTCGCTGGGCAGCCTGACGCCCTTCGCGCCCGCCTGGAGCAGCGCCGCCGCCATCGGCGGCGTGCAGGTCTCCAACCTGAGCGCCAGCAGCGACAGCACCGTGCCGGAAGGCAAGCTGGGCTATTCGTCCGTGTGGGGCCGCATCAACAACACCGACCCGGCGGTGACCGCGGGCGGCGTCCAGTACGGCGCCCCCGCGGGCAGCAATGCCGTGCGCTACGGCCTGACGCCCGACGTCACGCTGGAAGGCCAGGTCCAAAGCGCGCGCGCCCTGACCACGACCGGTCTCGGCACCACGTATTCGTTGGGCGATTGGGGCACGCTGCAGGGCGGCGCGACGCAAAGCCATTTCGATACCTCGCAGGGCTGGCGCTACAACCTGGGCTACAACGTCAAGGTTTTCGATACGGTCAGGCTGGGCTATGGCAATGAACTGACCAGCAGCGGCTACGGCGACCTGTCGACCTACCAGGACGGCGCCACGGCCACCAGCCAGTTCCGCAATACGTTTTCCGCCGGCCTGCCGATCAGCGGCTGGGGCGAACTGAGCGGCACCTATTCCGGCTTGCGCGACACCAGCGGCGAGATGCTGGAACGCCGCTATGGCATATCGCAAAGCATGATGCTGTCGCCCAACGTCCGCCTGGCCGTGGGGGCCGACCATGACGTGATCACCGGCGATTACGGCGTCAACATGCAGTTGAGCATGCCGCTGGGCGGACGCTAGCCGGCCATCCGGCCGCCTCGCAAAGTCGCACCGTGCCGGCGCCGGGTGTCGGCGACGTCCCGGCGCCCGCGCCGCCGCGCCGGCGCTCCTATAAAATGCCCGCCATGATGCTATCGGCTTTTCTTCATGTCTGACCCGCGCGCCCTGGAAGTCCTGCGGCGCGTTTTCGGCTACGAATCTTTCCGCGGCGAACAGCAGGCCATCGTCGATCATGTGGTCCAGGGCGGCGATGCGCTCGTCCTCATGCCGACCGGTGGCGGCAAGTCGCTGTGCTACCAGGTGCCTTCGCTGGTGCGTGAAGGCACCGGCGTGGTGGTGTCGCCGCTGATCGCGCTGATGCAGGATCAGGTGGATGCGCTGACCGAACTGGGCGTGCGTGCCGCTTTTCTGAATTCCACGCAGGACTGGCGTGTCGCCCGCGAGGTCGAGCGCGCTTTCCTGGACGGTGAACTCGATCTGCTCTACGTCGCGCCGGAACGCCTGCTGACCGACCGCTGCCTGGACCTGCTGGATCGTGGCCGCATCGCGCTGTTCGCCATCGACGAAGCGCATTGCGTGTCGCAGTGGGGCCATGATTTCCGGCCGGAGTACATGGGGCTGTCCCTGTTGCACGAGCGCTGGCCTCAGGTGCCGCGCATCGCCCTGACGGCCACCGCCACCGCCGCCACGCGCACCGAAATCGCCCAGCGCCTGGCGCTGGACGAGGCCCGCCACTTCGTCGCCAGCTTCGACCGTCCCAATATCCGCTATCGCATCGTTGAAAAGAACGAGGTGCGCAAACAGCTGCTGGAGATGATCAGCAACGAACACGCCGGCGACTCCGGCGTGGTGTATTGCCTGTCGCGCGCCCGGGTCGAGGAAACCGCGGAATTCCTCTGCAACAACGGCGTCCAGGCCTTGCCTTACCACGCCGGCCTGGGCGCCGCCGTGCGCGCGGCCAACCAGTCGCGCTTCCTGCGCGAGGACGGCATCGTCATGGTCGCCACCATCGCGTTCGGCATGGGCATCGACAAGCCCGACGTGCGCTTCGTCGCGCACATCGACCTGCCGAAATCGGTGGAAGGCTACTACCAGGAAACCGGGCGTGCGGGCCGCGATGGCCTGCCCGCGACCGCCTGGCTGGCCTACGGCCTGCAGGACGTGGTGCAGCAGCGCCGCATGATCGACGAATCGCCGGGCGACGAAGTCTTCAAGCGCAGGCTGGGCCAGCAGCTGGACGCCATGCTCGGGCTGTGCGAAACCGTGGAGTGCCGGCGCGTGCGCCTGCTGGCGTACTTCGGCCAGCAGATATCCCCCTGCGGCAACTGCGACGTCTGCCTGGACCCGCCGCAGGCCTGGGACGGCACAGTGGCGGCGCAGAAGGTGCTGTCGGCCGTTTATCGCCTGTGGAAGGAACGCGGCCAGCGCTACGGCGCCGGCCACATCATCGATATCCTGCGCGGCAAGGCCACGGATCGCGTCAACCAGTACGGGCATCAGGCGCTGTCGGTCTTCGGCGTCGGCGCCGACCTGTCGGACTCGGCCTGGCGCGGCGTGCTGCGGCAACTGCTGGCGCAGGGACTGCTGGCCGTCGATCATGAAGGCTATGGCACGCTGGCCTTGACCGAGGCCAGCCGCGCGGTGCTCAAGGGCGAACGGCAGTTGATGCTGCGGCGTGAATCGCCCAAGGCGGCGCGCGCCGCCAAGAGCGCCGGCACGCGCGGCAGGGCGCCCGCGGTGGAATTGCCGGCCGAGGCCCAGCCGGTCTTCGAAGCGCTGCGCGCCTGGCGGGCCGGGGTGGCCCGCAACCACGGCGTGCCCGCCTATGTGATTTTCCACGACGCCACGCTGCGCGAAATCGCCCTGGCGCGGCCGGATACGGCCGACGAGCTGGGCGGCATCAGCGGCGTGGGCGCGCGCAAGCTGGAAGCCTACGGCGACGAAATCCTGGAGTGCGTGGCCGGCTTCGCCTGAGCCGTGGCGCTGCGACGCGCCGGGGAGCGCGTGGACGCTCGGGCAGGGCCGATGAGAGCCAGCGGAGGCCGGCCCTATCCGCCGAACAGGTCGCCCGTGGCCGCCGTGGCGCCCGCGGGCGGCGCCAGCCCCAGGTGGCGCCACGTCGTCTGCGTGGCCATGCGGCCGCGCGGGGTGCGCTGCAGGTAGCCGTGCTGGATCAGATAGGGCTCGATGACGTCTTCGATGGTGTCGCGCTCTTCGCCTATGGCGGCGGCAAGGCTGTCCACGCCCACCGGGCCGCCATCGAATTTGTGCACGATGGCCTCCAGCAGCTTGCGGTCCATCAGGTCCAGCCCCTGCGGATCGACTTCCAGCATCGCGAGCGCGGCGCCGGCGACCTTGGCGTCGATGCGTCCCTGCGCCTTCACTTCGGCATAGTCGCGGACCCGGCGCAGCAGGCGGTTGGCGATGCGCGGCGTGCCGCGCGACCGGCGCGCCACTTCGTCGGCGCCTTCGGGCGTGATGGCCGCCTGCAGCAGCGCGGCGCTGCGGCTGACGATGTGGGCCAGATCGGTGGCGTTATAGAACTCCAGCCGCGACACGATGCCGAAGCGGTCGCGCAGCGGATTGGTCAGCATGCCGGCACGGGTGGTCGCGCCGACCAGGGTGAACGGCTGCAGGTCCAGCTTGACGCTGCGCGCGGCCGGGCCTTCGCCGATCAGGATGTCGATCTGGAAGTCTTCCAGCGCGGGGTAGAGGATTTCCTCGACGACCGGCGACAGCCGGTGGATTTCGTCGATGAACAGGACGTCGTTCTTTTCCAGGTTGGTCAGCAGCGCGGCCAGGTCGCCCGGGCGTTCCAGCACCGGGCCGGAGGTCTGCCGCAACTGCACGCCCATCTCATGCGCGATGATGTGCGCCAGCGTCGTCTTGCCCAGGCCGGGCGGGCCGAAAAGCAGGACGTGGTCGAGCGCCTCGCCGCGCTTGCGGGCCGCGGCGATGAAAATTTCCAGCTGCTCGCGCGCGCGGTCCTGGCCGACGTAGTCGCGCAGGATCTTGGGGCGCAGCGCGCGTTCGATGGACTCCTCGTTCGGGGATACGGGCTGCGGCGCGACGAGTCGGCCGGCGTCTGGGCGGGAAGAGAGGGAGTCTGACTGGATGGCCATGGGGGCAGTGGCGAACGATGCCCGGCTATCGTACACCACGGCGGCCGCGCGCCGTGGCGGCGGCCGGCGTGCTGGACTATCATCCTTCGGTTTCGCCCTATCCCCTGCCTAGGAACCACCATGTCCCGCGAATTGCCCACCTACGCCGACGTCGTCGCCGCCAGTGAAAGACTGAGCGGCGCGGCGCATCGCACCCCGGTCCTGACGTCCACCACCGCCGACGCGCGGGCGGGCGCGCGTGTCTTTTTCAAGTGCGAGAACTACCAGCGCATGGGCGCCTTCAAGTTCCGCGGCGGCTTCAATGCGATCGCCCGGCTGACGCCGGAGCAGCGGCGCGCGGGCGTGCTGACGTTTTCGTCCGGCAACCATGCGCAGGCCATCGCGCTGGCCGCCAGGCTGCAGGGCGTTTCGGCCACCATCATCATGCCGCTGGACGCGCCCGCCGCCAAGCGCGCGGCGACCGAAGGCTACGGCGGCAAGGTCGTCACCTACGACCGCTACACGGAAGACCGCGAAGCCGTCGCCAAGCGCCTGCAGGCCGAAACCGGCGCCACGCTGATCCCGCCGTACGATCACTTCGACGTCATCGCGGGGCAGGGCACCGCCGCCAAGGAATTGTTCGAGGAAGTCGGCGAGCTCGACTACCTGTTCGTCTGCCTGGGCGGTGGCGGCCTGTTGTCGGGGTCGCTGCTGTCGGCGGCCGCGCTCAGCCCGTCGTGCAAGGTGTACGGCGTGGAGCCCGAAGCCGGCAATGACGGCCAGCAGTCGTTGCGCGCCGGCCGCGTGGTGCCCATCCCCACGCCCAAGTCCATCGCCGACGGCGCGCTCACCACGCACCTGGGCGAGTTGACCTTTCCCATCATCCGCCAGCATGTCACCGACATCGTGACGGTCAGCGACGCGCAACTGATCGATGCGATGAAGCTCTTCGCCGAACGCATGAAGATGGTGGTCGAACCCACCGGTTGCCTGGGCGCGGCGGCGGTGCTGAACCAGGTCGTGCCCACCCGCGATGCGCGGGTGGGCGTGATCATCAGCGGCGGCAATGTCGACCTGAAGGCCTACGCCGGATACCTGGGTTCCTGATCGCCCGGTCCGCCGCGCTTGCGTCCAGGGCCCGCCACGGCGCAGAATCGACCCTGTTTTGTATCGACGCGGGAGCGGCGGATGCGCATCCTTGTCATAGGCGGCACCGGCTTCATAGGCCGTCATCTGGTGGCGCGCCTGGGCGTGGCCAAGCATCAGGTACACGTGCCGACGCGCCTGTACGCGCGGGGCCGCGACCTGCAGGTCGTGCCCACCGTGACCCTGTCCCAATCGGACGTCTACGACGACGCCGCGCTGGATGAGCTGCTGGCGGATTGCGACGCGGTCGTCAATCTGGTGGGCATCCTGCACGACGGCAGGGGCCGTCCGTATGGTCCTGGCTTCGCGCGGGCGCATGTGGAGCTGCCGCGCCGCATCGCCCAAGGCTGCCTGCGCAATGGCGTGCGGCGCATGATCCACGTCAGCGCGCTGGGCGCCGACCCTGGCGGGCCGAGCATGTACCTGCGGTCCAAGGGCGCGGGCGAAGCGGCGGTGCGCGAGACCTTCGCCAACGCGCCCGATCATGCGTGGACCATCGTGCGGCCATCCGTGGTGTTCGGCCACGACGACGATTTCACCCATCTGTTCGCGCGCCTGGCGCGCTGGTTTCCCGTGCTGCCGCTGGCCGGCGCGCAGTCGCGCCTGCAACCGGTGTATGTGGAAGACGTCGCGGCGGCCATCGAGACCATGCTCGACAATCCCCACACCTACGGCAAGGCCTACGAACTGGCCGGGCCGCAGGTGCACACCTTGGGCGCCATCGCCGGCATGTGCGCCAAATGGAGCGGCCATCCGCGCATGGTGGTGAGCGTGCCCATGGGCGTGGGCCGCCTGCAGGCGGCCTTCCTGGCCTGCCTGCCCGGCCGGCCGCTGATGACCCCCGACAATCTGGACAGCCTGAAGATCGATAACGTCAGCCGCGCGAACATGTCCACCGAGCTGGGCATCATCCCCACCGCGATGGAGGCCGTCGTGCCGGGCTACCTGGGGCAGCGGCGGGCGCGCGGCATGTAGCGCCGCGCGCTGGTGGAAAGCGACCTCAGCGCACCAGCGACTTCAGCGCCTGCCGTATGCCATCCGACACGCCGACGCCTTCCGGCAAGGTCTTGAGCGCCGCCAGCGATTCTTTCTCCGAATAGCCCAGCGCGAGCAGGGCGTTCAGGATGTCGGACTGGCTGTCGGGCACGGCATGCGGCGCCGCCCCGATGTCCGCGCCCAGCTTGCCGCGCATCTCCAGCAGCAGGCGTTCGGCGGTTTTCTTGCCTATGCCGGGCACCCGCGTCAGCCGTCCCGACTCCTGCAGCGTGACCGCCTGCGCCAGATCGGCCACGGACAGGCCCGACAGCACCGACAGGGCGGTACGCGCGCCGATGCCGCTCACCTTGATCAGTTCGCGGAAGGCGCTGCGCTCGCCCACGGTGGCGAAGCCGTAGAGCAGATGCGCGTCCTCGCGCACCGTCAGGTGCGTGTACAGCGATACCTTCGCGCCGTTTTCGGGCAAGGAATACAGCGTGCTCATGGGCACGTCGACGTCGTAGCCCACGCCATTGACGTCCACGCAAACGGTGGGGGGCGATTTTTCGATGAGCGTGCCGGTGATTCTTCCGATCATGGTGGGGGTCTGGTTTCGTTATCCGGATAAGCGTCCGCCGCGCAGGCGCATGCGGCCGCGCGTGGACGCCAGGGGCCCGCTCAATGCCGCCAGCCGGTCGGCCAGCGGCCCGACGTGGGCGTGGCAGATCGCGCAGGCCAGCGCGTCGGCCGAATCGGGCGCCGGCAGGCCGTCCAGGGCCAGCAGCTGGCGCACCATTTCCTGCACCTGTTCCTTGGCCGCCCGCCCCGTGCCGACCACGGACTTCTTGATCTGCAGCGCCGTATATTCGTGCACCGCCAGGCCGCTGTCGGCCATGGCGCAGAGCGCCGCGCCGCGCGCCTGGCCCAGCAGCAGCGTGGAGGCGGGGTTGGTATTCAGGAAGACGATTTCCAGTGCGGCGACGTCCGGCTGCGTGTCGCGGACGACTTCGCGCAGGTTGTCGAGGATGACCTTCAGCCGGTCGGCCAGCGTCTTCATGGGCGGCACCACCACCGTGCCGCTCGCGACGTAGCGCAGGCGCGATCCTTCGGCGTCGATGACGCCGAAGCCGGTGCGGCGCAGGCCGGGATCGACGCCGAGGATGCGCATCAGTGGCGGAAGTGGCGGGTGCCGGTCAGCACCATGGCGATGCCGTGCTCGTCGGCGGCGGCGATGACTTCATCGTCGCGCACGCTGCCGCCGGGCTGGATCACGCAATTCGCGCCCGCCGCGACGACGACGTCCAGGCCGTCGCGGAAGGGGAAGAACGCATCGGACGCCACCGCCGAACCGCTCAGCGTCAGGCCGGCGTTTTCCGCCTTGATCGAGGCGATGCGCGCCGAATCGACGCGGCTCATCTGGCCGGCGCCCACGCCCAGCGTCATGCCGCCGGCGCAGAACACGATGGCGTTGGACTTGACGTACTTGGCCACCTTCCAGGCGAACATCATGTCCTGCATCTGCTGTTCGGTAGGCTGCTTGCGCGTCACCACCTTGAGCGCGTCGGGCGCCACGGCGAAGGAGTCGGGCGTCTGCACCAGCCAGCCGCCGCCCACCCGCTTGACGTCGAAGGCGTTGTGGCCGGCGCCGGTCGGCACTTCCAGCACGCGCACGTTCTTCTTCTTGGCCAGCAGGGCCAGCGCGGCGCCGTCATAGGCCGGCGCCAGCAGCACTTCGAGGAACTGCTCGCTGACGGCCTCGGCCATCGCGGCATCCACCGGCCGGTTGAAGGCGATGATGCCGCCGAAGGCCGACGTGGGATCGGTCTTGAAGGCCTTGCGATACGCTTCGAGCGCGTGTTCGGCCACGGCCACGCCGCAGGGATTGGCATGCTTGACGATGACGCAGGCGGCGCTGTCGAAGGTGCGCACGCATTCCCACGCCGCGTCGGCGTCGGCGATGTTGTTGTACGACAGTTCCTTGCCCTGCAGCTGCCGGTAGTTGCCCAGCACGCCCGCGGGCCGCTGCGCATCGACGTAGAAGGCCGCCGACTGGTGCGGGTTCTCGCCGTAGCGCAAGGCCTGCTGCTGGCGCATCTGGATCGTCAGGGTCTCGGGCCAGGCGTTGCGCGCCGGCGCCACGTGCTGCACGGGCGCGGCGTCGGCCAGGCTGCTCAGGTAGGCGGCGATGGCGCCGTCGTAGGCGGCGGTATGGGCATATACCTTGGTCGCCAGCGCCAGGCGCAGCGCGTAGGACGTGGTGCCGCTGGCGTCGATTTCCGCCAGCACCCGGGTGTAGTCCGCCGGATCGATCACCACCGTGACGCCGCCGGCGTCCGTGCCGTGGTTCTTGGCGGCCGCGCGCAGCATCGCCGGTCCGCCGATGTCGATGTTCTCGACGGCATCGGCAAAGGTGCAATCGCCGCGCGCCACGGTCTCGCGGAACGGGTACAGGTTCACGACCAGCATGTCGATGCGGTCTATGCCCTGCGCGCGCAGGGTGTCCATGTGCGCTTCGCTATCGCGGCGGGCCAGCAGGCCGCCGTGGATCTTGGGATGCAGCGTCTTGACGCGGCCGTCCAGGATTTCCGGCGAACCGGTATGCGCGGCCACTTCCGTGACCTGCAGGCCGGCGTCGGCGAGCAGCTTGGCGGTGCCGCCGGTGGACAGCAGGCGCACGCCGCGCGCCGCCAGCGACCGGGCGAATTCAACGATACCGGTCTTGTCGGAGACCGAAATTAGGGCGGTTTCGATTTTCATGATGGGAGTCTGGAAAGCGCGATGCGGATGGCGGGCGGCGGATGGATCAAACCTGGATGTTGTGCGCGAGCAGCTTCTTGCGCAAGGTATTGCGCGTGATGCCCAGCATTTCGGAAGCGCGGGACTGATTGCCGCCCGCCCGTTCCATCGCCATTTCGAGGACCGGACGTTCCACGCAACGCATCACCATGTCCCACATATCGTGGGGTTCGGCGTCACCCAGGTCTTCGAAATAGCGCTCCAGGCTGGCGCGCACGCATTCTTCCAATCCAACTTTTTTACTCATTTCGAGGCACAACTATTTTTGTTTATGTGACTGGCGGTCAGGCCGCCAGCAGGGTTTGCGCGTGGCCGGCCTGCCCAGGCCGGCCATCGCGCGGAAAGTGATCGAACCAGGCGCCGACGGCGCGCGCCTGCGCGGCGGTATCGTCGAGGCGGTTCATCGCGGCGCGGAAATCGTCGGCGCCGGGCAGGCCCTCGACGTACCAGCCGATGTGCTTGCGCGCGGTGCGCACGCCTGTGTGCTCGCCGTAGAAGCGGTAGTGGTCGTCCAGGTGCTCGAGCAGCAGGTCGCGCATTTCACCGTAGGTGGGCGGCGCCAGCCTGGCGCCCGTGCGCAGGTAGTGATCGATTTCGCGGAAGATCCAGGGACGCCCCTGGGCGGCCCTGCCTATCATCACGGCGTCGGCGCCAGTGTAGTCGAGGACGTGGCGCGCTTTCTCGGGACTGTCGATGTCGCCGTTGGCCACCACCGGTATGCGGATGGCGGCCTTGACGGCGCGGATGGTGTCGTATTCGGCGTGACCGGTGTAGAGATCGGCGCGCGTGCGGCCGTGCAGCGTCAGCGCGGCGATGCCGGTGTCCTCGGCCAGCCTGGCGATGCGCAGCGCATTGCGGTTTTCGCGATCCCAGCCCGTGCGCGTCTTCAGCGTGACGGGCACGCCCAGCGGCTGGCAGGCCCGTACCACGGCGTCCAGGATGCGTGCCACCAGGTCCTCATGGCGCAGCAGCGCCGAGCCCGACGCCACGTTGCAGACCTTCTTGACCGGGCAACCCATGTTGATGTCGATGATGCGGGCGCCGCGCTGCGCATTGAACACGGCGGCCTCGGCCATCATCGCCGGATCGGCGCCGGCGATCTGTACCGACACCGGGGCGATCTCGCCGTCATGGTTCAGGCGGCGCGACGTCTTGACGCTGTCCCACAGCCGGGGATTGCTGGCGGCCATTTCCGACACGGCATAGCCCGCCCCCAGCCGCTTGCACAGCTGCCGGAAAGGGCGGTCGGTCACGCCCGCCATGGGCGCGACCAGCACGTTGTTGGGAAGAGTCCAGGAACCAATTTGCATCGGCGGATTTTACCCGGGCGGGATACGGCCCGATTTACGCCGGGTTGGCGACTGTTGGCTCGACGCAGTTGACAACCGCGGATCAGGCCCGGTTTATCGCCTTGCCAGGGACAAGCCGGCCCCCTGCCGTCAGGCGCGCCAGCCCTGCAGCAGATGCCGGGCCAGCGGCGCGCGCATAGGCGCCGCCAGGTCGAGCGCCAGCAGCGCCAGGCCGCAGGCGTGCTCCACCGGCGCCAGGCCGGTGGTGAAGACCCGCGGCAGCAGATCGGTCAGCGCGGTGGTCAGCCAGCGGTCGCCCCGGCGCGCGCCCGCGAACTCGCGCAGCGCCGGCGCGGGATCCCTGGCGGGATCGCGCAGCCAGGAGGCCAGCGATTGCGCCAGGCTGGCGGCGTCGCGCAAGCCCAGGTTCAGGCCCTGCCCGGCGACCGGATGCAGGGTTTGCGCGGCATTGCCGATGGCGACGACCCGGCCGTCGACCTGCGTGCGGCGGATGCTCATGAACAGGGGCGCGACGTGGCGCTCGCCGATGCAGTCCAGCCGACCGAGCCGGTCGCCGAAGGCGTCGGTCAGGGCTTGCGAAAATGCCGCCGTATCCAGCGTGGCCAGCGTCGCCGCGCGTTCCGGCGCGCAGCACCACACCACCGCGTAGCAGTCGTCCGCCGCCGGATGCGGCAGCAGGGCCAGGGGCCCTTCGCGCGTGAAGCGCTCGTAGGCCCAGCCACGCCGCGGCCGGCTGGCGCGGACGGCCGTCAGCACGGCGTCCTGGCCGTATTCGCGCCGCAATTGGCCCGCTGCCGCGCCGTCGGAAACGACCGCCACGCCGCAGCGGATCTCGCGGTCGCCGGTCGCGCGCACCACCACGCCGTCGCCGGTGCGGGCGGCCACGCGCGCACCATCCGCATGCACGACGGTGACGCCCGACGCGGCCACGGCCCGCGCCAGCGCATCGCGCACGGCGGGATAGGCCGCCACGGCGCCCAGCTCCGGCACCTGGAAATCGCCATGGCGGATGACGGTATGGCCCAGGCGGCCGCGTTGCGACACATGGATGGTCTGGATGTCCGCCGCCGGGGCGGGGCGCGCGTCCAGCGTATCGAGCAGCACCAGGCTGCCGTGGTTCAAGGCCAGCACGCGCGATTCCGGCGTGGCGGCGGGACCCGTCGACGCGGCCGGCGTCGGGGCTGGCGCGGCGCCCTGGATCAGCACGATGCGCGACGCGTCGTCGGCGACCCGGGCCAGCATCAGCGCCAGGGCCTGCCCGACCGGGCCCGCGCCCAGGATGGCGATGGGAAATGCGGAGTCATTCATGCGGGAATTCTATCCCGGCCGCCGCGGAGAGCCCGCGGGCCAGCCCAGCCGCGCCGATGCGCTTACAATCGCCGACGCCGTCAAGTTCGCGTGGGGTTATCCATGGCCGATGCTTCTTCCGTTCTGCAACCGCCTCGCCGCGCGCCGCGCACCAAGGTGCGGGCCGGCCTGCTGGCGCTGTTCTTCGGCTGGATGGGCGCGCATTGGTGGTACCTGGGCCGCCGCGGCGCCGCCTGGATCACCCTGTACGCGGCCGCCTGCCTGCTGGCCACGTGCTGGTTTCCGGTCTGGTACGACAATCCCGCTTTCTTCCTGCTGTTCATCCCCATGATCGAAGGCTTCATCGAAAGCGCCGTGCTGTCCCTGCGGCCCGATGAAAAATTCGATCGCGCCTATAACCCGGGCCTGCCGGCGTCGCCGCGCAGCGGCTGGGGACCCGTACTGGTCGCGCTGGGCGCGGTGCTGATCGGTTCGATCTGCGGGATGTTCGCCATCGCCATGGTGGTCGTCTACGTGTGGCAGGCGATGGGTTGGCTGGAAGGCTACGTCCTATGACCCGGCGCCAGGCGCCACCGCGATCGCGTCGATTTCCACCAGCCACCGCCTGTCCATCAGCCGGTGCACGAAGATCAGCGTGGACGCCGGCCGGTTGTCGCCCAGGAATTCCACGCGCAAGGCGTTGAACGCCGCGCGCTCCTCTTCGCCGAACTCCACTTGCGAAGACAGATAGATGCCGGTGCGCACGACGTCGCGCGCCGACATGCCCGCCGACTTCAGCACGCGGTCGATGTTGGCCCACACATTCCGTGTCTGGGCGATCAGGCCTTCCGGCACGTCGCCCCGCGCATCGGCGCCGACCTGGCCCGACACCAGCAGGCAGCGTCCCTGCATGGGGAATTCCAGGCCCCAGCTCAAGGGGCCGACCACCGGCATCATGTCGGCGGGTATGTGCGATCTGGCCATGCGTTTCTCCTGTGGGTATCGCGCGCTACGCGCTTTTTCGTTCGATGTACCGGCCTATCCCGGCGGGCAGCCGCACGGACCGGCCCAGGCCGGCCAGCACCGCCAGCGCGATCAGGTAGGGCAGCATCTGCATCACGTAGGAACTGACCGGCAGGCCGGACATCTGCAGGCGCAGGTGCAGCGCTTCCGCCGCGCCGAAGACCAGGCAGGCCGCGAACGCGCCCCATGGCGTCCAGCGCCCCACGATGATGGCCGCCAGCGCCAGGAAGCCGCGTCCGCTGGTCATGCCGTCGGTGAATGTGCCCACCTGTTGCAGCACCAGCACCGCGCCGCCCAGTCCGGCGATGGCGCCGCCGGCGATGACGGCGGCCATGCGCACGGCATTCGGGTCGACGCCCACGGCATAGGCGGCGGCGGGATTCTCGCCCACGGCGCGCAGCGTCAGTCCCCAGGGCGTGCGCAACAGGAAGAAGTTCAGGGGCGCCAGCATGGCCAGCGCCAGGTAGGTCAGGGGTGGTTGCGCGAACAGCAGCGGGCCCAGGAAAGGGATGCCGGACAGCCCGGGCAGCGGCCAGGGCGACAGCAGGGCCGCCTGCAGCGAAGGCACATGCGCATGCGCGCTGGCCGTCCGCACCAGGAAACTGGTGGCGCCCGCCACCAGTACGTTGACGGCGAGGCCGGTCACCATCTGGTCGGCGCCCAGCCGGACGCTCACCACGGCCACGATGGCGGCCACGATGGCGCCCGCCGCCATGCTGCCGGCGATGCCCGCGACGGCGTCGCCCGTCAGGAAGGCGAACAGGGCGGCCCCGAAAGCGCCGGCCAGCATCATCCCCTCCAGGCCCACCGCGAACACGCCGGCCCGTTCGGACAGGATGCTGCCCATCGCGCCAAAGAGCAGCGGCGTGGCGATACGCAGCACGGACGCCAGGAAATCGAGCACCGACATATCCATTCCTATACCCGTCCCTTGCGGCCGGCGGCGCCCGCGATGACCAGCGCGAACAGCATGGTCAGGCCTTCTATCATCGCCACCAGGGATGAGGGCGATCCGACTTCGCGCTGCATGGCCAGCGCGCCCGCTTCCAGGAAGCCCAGGAACAGCCCCGCCGGCAGCACGGCCAGCGGTTGCCTGCCCGCCAGCAATGCGATCGCCACCGCGTTGAAGCCGAAGCCCTGCGAGAAGCCCGCGATCAGGCGGTAGTGCAGGCCCAGCACTTCCACCGATCCGGCCAGGCCGGCGAGGGCGCCCGCCACGGCCATCACCGCGACCGTGGTGCCGAACACGCCCACCCCCGCGTAGCGCGCGGCCGCCCGGCTGGCGCCCGCCAGCCGCAAGGTGTAGCCCCATTTCGTATGCCACAGGCCCACATGCCCGAGGATGGCCACGACGACCGCCAGCGCCGCGCCCCAGTGCAGGTCGCTGCCGGCGACGAATTTGGGCAGCCAATAGGCGGATTCCAGCAAGGGCGTCTGCGGAAAGCCGGCACCCGCTTCGCCGATGTAGTCCTGGACGATCCATTGCACCGCCAGCACCGCGACGAAGTTCATCAGCAGCGTGACGATCACCTCGTTGATGCGCCGGGTCAGGTGCAGCAGCGCGGCGATCACCGCCCATAAGGCGCCGGCCGCGACGCCCGCCGCCAGGCTGGTGCCGATCGCCAGCACCGGGTTTTCGAACGGGAAGGCCAGGGCGCACGCCGCGGCGGCCAGTCCGCCCAGGGCGATCTGCCCTTCGCCGCCGATGTTGATGATGTTGGCGCGGAAGCACAAGGCCACGCCCGTGCCGCACAGGATGTAGGGAGTGGCCTTGTTCAGCGCCACGGAAATCCGGTCGAAGGAACCGAAGGCGCCGCGCACGAAAGCACGGGTGGCCGTCATCGGGTCGGTGCCCGAGAGAGCGATCAGGCAGGCCACCGCGGCCAGGCCCAGGACGATCGCCATGACGAACTGGCGGTTGGGCGGGCGCCAGTGCGGCCGCGCGGGGCGATCGGTGGATGCCACGGCGATATCGGCCTTCATGCCGGCCTCCCCGCAAGGTCCGTTCCGTCCTCGCCCGTCGCCATCAGCAGTCCTATCCGTTCAGGGGTCGCCCTATCTCGCGGCATCAACGCCGACAGGCGGCCGCGGTACATGACGCCGATGCGATCGCCGATCGCCAGGCCTTCCTCCAGCTCGGCGGTGACATACAGCACCGCCGATCCCGCCTGGCGCAGCGCCAGCATGCGTTCCAGCACGAAGCGTGTCGCCGCCGGATCCAGCCCCCATGTCGGCTGCAGCGCCACCATGACCTTGGGTTGCCGGTCGACCTCGCGGGCCACCACGATCTTCTGCTGGTTGCCGCCGGAAAGCTGGCGCACGGGAATGTCCGGCCGCTCGGCGCGCACGTCGTAGGCGCGCATCAGGCGCCGCGCCGCGTCGGCCAGCGTCGCTTTCGAGCGCAGCCATGGTCCGCGCGAATAAGGCTCGCGGTCATAGTCCCTCAGCATCAGGTTGTCGGCGATGGACATCGCCGGCACGAGGCTGGTGGCGGCGCGGTCCGACGGGATATACGACAGGCCCGCCGCGATCCGCTGGCGCACGCCGGTGCGGGTCATATCGGCGCCGTCGATGTGGATGCTGCCCGCCGCGGGCTCGCGCATGCCGGCGATCGTGTCGGTAAGCTCGCGCTGGCCGTTGCCGTCGACGCCGACGATCGCGACGATCTCGCCGGCGCGGACCTCGCATTGCACGTTCCGCAGCCCCGGCTCCGACACCTTGCCCGGCAGGTCCAGGTTCATGACCGTCAGCAGCGCACGGCCGGGCGGGCTGCCGGCCTCGCGCGCGGCGGCCGTCCAGCCGCCGCCGGCGCGGCCCACCATCATGGCGGCCAGGCTGTCCCGCGTGGCGAGCGCGGCGGACGTCCTGCCGACGGTCTTGCCATCGCGCAGCACCACGACGTCGTCGCAGATCTCCAGGACTTCGCCCAGCTTGTGCGAAATGAAAATCACCGAACGCTGCTCCGCGCGCAGGCGGCGCATGACGTCCAGCAGCCGGGCGACTTCCGGCGGGCTCAGGTTGGAGGTCGGTTCGTCCAGCACCAGCAGGTCCACGCCGCGCAGCAGGGCTTTCAGGATCTCCACGCGCTGGCGCGCGCCCAGCGACAGGGTCTCGACCATGGCGTGGGGGTCGAGGTCCAGGCCGTATTGCGCGCTGGCGGCCGCGATCTCCCGCGCCATGTCGGCCGCGCGCAGCACGCGGCGGCCGGCGCGCGGCCAACCCAGCATGACGTTCTCCACCACGCTCATGGCGTCGACCAGCATGAAGTGCTGGTGCACCATGCCGATGCCGGCTTCCAGGGCCGCCGCCGGCCGATGCCCGGACAGCTCGCGGTTCTTGAACACGATGACGCCCGCGTCCGGCTCCGTCATGCCGAACAGGATTTTCATCAGCGTGCTCTTGCCGGAGCCGTTCTCGCCGAGCAGGCCCACGATGCTGCCGGGCCGGACGTCGAGATCGACGCCGTCGTTGGCGCGCACGGCACCATAGTGCTTCGTGATGCCGCGCATCTCCAGCATGAGCTTGCTCATTTCATCCTTTCATCCGCGCCGCGACAGCAGCGCTTTCAGCCCTTGCCGCCCATCGCGTCGGCCTTGGTGGGCACGATCTTCAACTTGCCCGACGCCAGCTCGTCCTGCAACAGCTTGAGCCGCGCCACCACGGCTTCCGGCACGCTCGGATTGAAGGCGCGATCCGGCGCGTAGCCCAGCTCGGCTCCCGTCGAGCCGGGGGTATCGTAACCGTAGACCTTGTACGCGCCGGACAGTTTGCCGGCCTTGACGTCCGTCGCCGCTGCCGCGTACATCTCCGGCCATTTCTCGATGATGTTGGTCAGCACCTGCTGCGGCGCGATGGCGGTATGTTCGTACGACCGTCCGGCCACCCAGGCATTCTTTTCCTTCGCCGCCTGGATCAGGCCGCCCTGCGCGGCGTTCAACTGGCCGACCAGCGCATCAGCGCCGCCGGAGATCAGCGAAAACGCGGCTTCCTTGGCGGCGGCGGCATCCTCGATGTCCTTGATGTACAGGATGGTGACTTCCACCCCCGGCCGCGCCTGCTTGGCGCAGATGCGGAAGCTGCCGACCTGGTCGATGGTGGTCGGCAGGCCTTCCAACCCGTATACGCCGCCGATCTTGCCGGTCTTGCTCATCAAGGCCATCAAGGCGCCGAGCTGGCAGCCGAAATGCACGTTGTTGAAGTCGATGGACATCACATTGGGCGGATAGCCCTTGGAACCGGCGGCGGTGATGAACTGCACGTTGGGAAACTCCGGCGCCACCCGTTGCTCCGCGGACAGGAAGCGGCCCGAATGCCCGATGATCAGCTTCGCGCCCTGGCGCGCATAGTCGCGCATGGCGTTGACGTGATCCGCCGCGGGCACGTTCTCCGAATACGACACGTCGAAGCCCAGTTCCTTGACCTTCATCAGGCCGGCATAGCCCACGGCATTCCAGCTCTGGTCGTTGATGCTGCCGGGCAGCAGCATGGCGGCCTTGGGTGCCGCATTCTGCGCCAGGACGGCCGCAGGGATGCCCAGGCAGGCGAGGGTGGCGGCAAGGCCGAATAGTCGGCGCGGGGTAGGGAGGGATTTCATGGCGGGGCTTCCTGGCGGACAAGTAAATGGGATGGAATGCGCGATAGCCTGGCGTTTCGGTGGCGCGCGGGCGGGCGTTGCAGTGGCTGGGGTCAGGGGGCGCGCCGCGCGATGACGGCGACCGGCCCGCCTCCGTCGGGGCCCTGATGTTCCGCGCCACCGGAAACGAACAGCTGAGTTTCGCCGAATACGCCGGCCAGTACGCCGCCGACCAGCGCCCGTGCGTGGCGTGACGCGTGGATGTCGCTGTCGTCCAGCATGGTGTGCCGGCGGCCGCGGATGGCGCCCGTCTGCGACGGCTCCGCCTTGGCGAGTACCGCGGCGACGCGTTCACGGCCGGAACCGCGCAATTCGCCGCCCATGCGCAGGCCGACCGACGCCAGGGCCGTGTCGACGGCGTCGACGTCCAGCGCGTCCCGCATGACACCATGGCCCACGATATAGTCGCTGCGCCACGCGGCGCTGTTGCCGAGCACCATGATCTGGTTCTCCATCAGCTCGATGCCCGCCGAGGTCGACGCGCGGCCCGAGTACAGGCCGGCATCGCGGCACACGCGGGCGTCGTCCAGCGCGTCCGCGGCTATTTCGCCCAGCGCCAGCGCCACGCCCAGGGCCGAGGCGCCGCGCGAATAGCCCATCGAAAGATAGGTGTCTTCCGTCGCCACGTCGCGGCCCCGGCCATGGGCCTGCGCGATCCGTGCGCGCGTCAGCAGGGGGCATTTGACCTGCACGTAGTGCACGTCGCGGACGTCGGCGATGCCCGCGGCGCGCATGGCGGCGTGCACGGCGTCGGCGGTGCGCAGGGCCTGCGGCATGCGGCCTATTTCCTCGGGCAGGAAGGCGGGCGTGATGGCGACGCCGATGGCGAGCGTCGGAACGCCTTCCGCGGCCGGACCCGTCTCCGGCTCGGCTGGGGCTGCCGGAGCCGCTGGGGCGTTCCGGACTTCGAACACCAGCCAATGCGGCGACAGGCCGCCTTCGGTCCCGCCCGACATGACGAAGGCCACGTCGCGGGCGACCTCATCGAGGTCGCGGCGCGCCAGGCGCGCGATCGCATGTTTCAGGGCCTGGGTCGCCAGGCCGCGGCTGAAGTCGTTCACGCAGCCGTTGCCTTCGGTCTTGCCCAGGACGGCCACGATCGCGCGCGGGTCGATCTCGCCTCGATCGACCGCCTGGACGAGGGCGGTGACGTCATCGGGCGCGGAGGCCGGCAGGCGGTGTACGAGAGCGAGTCGCGGTGTGTTCATGGCCGTCACTGTAGGAGCGGCCAGCGCAAAGAACTAGCGCTAATTTTTTTCAGCAGCGCTGCAAATTGTGCAGCACTCGCGGCTGGCGTGGCCAAGGGGGCGGCAGCGTTGTCCCGCCCGGCGGCGGCTTCAGGCGAAGAAGTCCCGTTTCAGCGTTTCGCCAAACAGCGCGGCCGCGACCGGCAGCAGGCGTCCGCGCAGCGATCCCAGCACCACGGGCCGGGCATAGCGCGCCATTTCCGCCACCGGCACGGCCGCCAGGCCATCGTCGGCGTTGTCATATTCCTTTTCGGGCCGGATCTGGAAGCACACGCCATTGGTCCGCTTCACGAAGGACGTCAGCGTCTCATAGGAGTTCGACACCAGTTGCGGCGTCAGCCGGAATCCGGTCCGGTTGAGGTATTCGTCCAGCAGCTTGCGCCCGCCCCAGCTGCGGTCGGCCATGGCGATGGGATAGTTGGTGCATTCGGCGATCGAGATGCCGCCCTTGCTGGCGGAAGGATGGTCGCGCCGCACGACGGCGCACATCACGTACCGCCGTTCGGCGATCTCGTAGAAGTCTCTTTCGGCCGACAGGTTGAACGAGATCCCGAGGTCCGCCTGGTTCTCGAGCACGGAGGCCACCACTTCGTCGGCGCCGGCGACATGGACGGAAAACGCGATCTTGGGATATTGCTGCTGGAATTTCGCGATGATCTCCGTCAGCCGGTCGTTCGCGGCCACCGCGATGACGGCCAGGTTGACGTTGCCCCGCCGCAGTCCGCGCAGGTCGTCGATCTGCGAGTGCACGGCTTCCGCGTCGCGCAGCGCGCGTACCGCGTAGGCCAGGTAGACCTCGCCCGCGGAAGTCAGGCGGATGCCGCGCGCGTGCCGGTCGAACAGCGGCGCGCCCAGTTCGGCCTCCAGGTCCAGGATGCGGCGGTTCAGCGCCGACGAGGTCAGATGCGTCGCCTCCGCCGCTTCGCGGATGGATTTGCTCCGCGCGACCGCGACAAAGCTTTCAAGCAATTTCAGTTGCTGCATGGACGATCCGTCTACACCCGCCGCGCCGGGACCTCCCGGCTATTCCCGCATCAGCGCTTCGATCTCGCGCGCATCCACCGGTACGCCGCGCGTGATCAGCTCGCAGCCTTCGTCGGTGACCAGCGCATCGTCTTCGGTACGGATGCCGATATTCCAGAATTCCTCGGGCACATCATCCGCCGGCCGCACATAGATGCCCGGCTCTATCGTGAGGATCATGCCCTTGCACAGCTCGCGCCACGGGCGTTCCGTCCCGGCGGGCGCGTCCGGCATGCGGTAGTCGCCGACGTCGTGCACGTCCAGCCCCAGCCAATGGCCGGTGCGATGCATGTAGAAGCGGTTGTAGGCCTTGGACTCCAGCACGCCGTCCAGCGAGCCCTGCAGCAGCCCGGCGTCCAGCATGCCCTGCGCCAGCACCCGCACCGCAGCGTCATGGCCGTCGTTCCAGGTCAGGCCGGGGCGGGTCGCCGCGGCGGCGGCTTCCTGCGCGGCCACCGTCAGGTCGTACAGCAGCCGCTGCGGACCGCTGTAGCGGCCGTTGATCGGAAAGGTGCGGGTGATGTCCGACGCATAGCCGTCCACCTCGCAACCGGCGTCGACCAGCAGCAGGTGGCCATCCCGCAGCACCGCATCGCCGGCGGGATAGTGCAGGACGCAGGCGTTCGGCCCCGTCGCCACGATGCTGCCGTAGGCCGGCGACTGCGCCCCGTGCCGGCGAAACTCATACAGCAGTTCCGCCTCGATCTCATACTCGCGCATGCCCGGGCGCGCGTGCCGCATGGCCCGCGCATGCGCTCCCGCCGAAATCCGCGCGGCGCGCCGCATCAGGGCGATTTCCGTCGGGTCCTTCACGAGCCGCATCTCGGCCACGATCGGCAGCAGGTCCTGCTGCCGATCGGGCGGCCGCTGCCCCGTCCTGGATTGCCGGCGCGCCGTTTCCGTGGCGCGCCGCAGGCATTCGTCGACGCGGGTGTCGCGCAGGACGGACGCGAACAGCGTGGGCTGGTCCAGCAGCAGCGCCGGCAGCATGTCGTCCAGGCGCTCCGCAGGATAGGCCTCATCGAAGCCGAATTCCGCCACGGCGGCGTCCGGACCGACGCTGCGGCCTTCCCACAGTTCGCGGTCCTCGTTCTTGTCGCGGCAGAACAGCAGCGCGCGATCGGTCTCGCCGGCGATCAGGACCAGCCAGGCCTCCGGCTCCGGAAAGCCGGTCAGGTACAGGAAGTCGCTGTCCTGCCGATACGGATATTCGGCGTCGCGATTCCGGATCACCGGCCGCGCGGCCGGCAGCAGGGCGATGCCGCCGCCGGCCGCGCGCATGGTGTCCTGCAGCCGGCGACGCCGGGCGATATGGGGAGCAGGGTCTTCGGGAGGCAGGCTCATGGCGTATCCGGCTGTTGTCCGATGGGCTACTTTACCGCGCGTCACGCAAGTTTCACGATACGGCTCAACCATACGCTGCTACAATCCGGCCCGTTGTCATCGGGGAGTAGCCATCCTTCCCCAAGGAGTTTGCGTCAACACACTTGGTGGTCCCGGACCCCATGGCGCAAACGGCCTTTCGTGACGGCCGCGCCCCGCGCGCGCCGCGCGGAACCGCCAGGCGAGACCTTTGGCCACGATACGCTAACCCAGCCGGGCGAGCCGTGTCGTCGCGCCATCGGTATCCGCTCGTCCGGCTGTGTCATCATGATTTCCTCCATCTTGCTGTTTTTCGCCTCGGCAGCGGTGATCTATTTCGCCTGCGAATACTTCGTCAATGGCGTCGAATGGGTCGGCCATAGATTGGAACTGGGCGCCACCGCGGTAGGCACCGTGCTGGCGGCCTTCGGCACCGCGCTGCCGGAAAGCGCCGTGACCTTCATGGCGGTCGTGTTCGGCACGACGCCGGACCAGAAAGACATCGGCGTCGGCGCGGCCATGGGCGGCCCGCTGGTGCTGTCCACCGTGGCCTATGCCGTGGTGGGGCTGTCGCTGCTGCGGCTGCAGAAGCGGCGTCCCGTGGGCGCCGACGATCCCCGCATCAAGGCCGACCAACAGCGCCTGGCCCGCGACCAGGGCTGGTTCATGGCCATCTTCATCTTCAAGGTGGGCCTGGGCCTGATCGCCTTCGCCTGGAAGCCGTGGCTGGGCATCCTGTTCCTGGCCGCCTACGCCCTGTACGTCAAGCGCGAGCTGGCGGCCGAGGAGACCTGTTCGGAAGCCGACGTGCTGGAACCGCTCAAGCTGCGGCCGCGCGACCCCCAGCCCACCATGGGCTGGGCCTGTTTCCAGACCGTCCTGGCCCTGGTCGTGATCGCGATCGCCTCGCGGGTATTCGTGCTGCAGATCGAATCCCTGGGCGAGCTGTTCGGCGCATCCCCCCATATCGCGGCGCTGCTGCTGGCCCCCGTCGCCACCGAGCTGCCGGAGATCATGAACGCCATCATCTGGGTCCGTCAGGGCAAGGAGCGCCTGGCCCTGGCGAATATCTCCGGCGCGATGATGATCCAGGCGACCATACCCAGCGCCCTGGGCATCTTCCTGACGCCCTGGCTGCTGGACGACACCCTGCTGGCCGCCGGCCTGTTCACCATGCTGTCCATCGGCGTGCTGTGGCTGCGGTTCCGCCAGGACGCCATGAACCTGCGCACGCTGTCCGCCGTCGGCGGCCTGTATGCGTTGTTCGCCGGTTACATCGGCTGGCATTTCTACGCTTGAAGAGACGCCAAGCCATTGAGCTCATGGGGTAAACCCGTTTACAATAAGGACTTCGAATCCCCAGGAGTTGCTACGTGAATACAGATTCCGGCGACAGTAGTAGTCGACCTAGTGTCGGCGTCGCTGCCTGATAGGGTTCACGCAGATCAGCTCTGCCGCACCCTATTTCGCAGGGTGCGGTCTCCAAACCGCTCACTCCCCGTTCCGCTTCCTCTCTGTCTGCCTGTGCCCCATGGTGCATGGCAAGCCGGGATCCACGCGCCGCGTCATGCGCCGCGCATGTCTGGAATAGCGGCGCGGCCTGCCTTTGCGCAGCGAAGTCGTTTGAATCGTCCGTCGTCGTCCGTGGCCCATGCCTTGCCCAGCGCATGCATGGCCGTGGATGCCGTCGTGACGCGTGTTCACGCGGGACCCGCTTCAGCAAGGAGGCCACCATGCGTGTTTTCGATATGTTCCTGCGCCGAGCCGGTGTCGACCGTGCCGCCATGCCCGACCGCCGCGGTGCCAGTTCGCGCCTGACGGTGGTCTGTCCGCGCGATGCATTGGGCGCGGTGCGCAAGCACATCGTTTCCGACTTCAAGGCCGCGGGGTTGACGGTATCGCAGATGCAGGTCGACCAGGGTAGCGACCAACAGCTGGCCTCCGCCTGCATCACCGTTAAATGCCCTGCTGATATGAGAACGATACTTATGTCGCAAGCGCGCCAATTGCAGGCTCATCCCAGCATCAGGCACGTACACTTCGGTGACCTGCGCCGCGCCGTGTCCTGAACCTCGGCCGCGCACGTGGTTCAGGGGTTTCCGAGGCTGCGTTCAATGAAGAAATACGTTGTATCCGCCGCGCTCACCAGCGCGGCTTTCTTTTATCCATCGGTCGGCCATGCCGACCCGGACGACGACACGCCCGCGGGCGTGACGCTGTACGGCCTGATCGATATCGGCGTCGCCAGCCAGCACACGTCGGGGCAGGGCACGCGCAACGGCATGATCACCGGCGGACAGACCGATTCGCTGTGGGGCATGCGTGGCAAGGAAGACCTGAGCGGCGGATGGCGTGCCTCGTTCCAGCTGGAAACGGGCTTCAATGCCGCCAATGGCCTGGTGGAAGACGACGCCAACCGCCTGTTCAACTACAACGCCTGGGTCGGGCTGGGCCACGACGCCGTGGGCGAACTGCGCCTGGGCCGGCAGGCGACCATCGCCAACCAGTTCTTCGGCGATCTGGAGCAGGCCGGATGGAAGGACATGGGCCTGGGCGCGACCTTCAAGGCTTCCGACACCTTCCAGTTCGACAACACCGTGAATTACCTGTCGCCCAGCTTCGGCGGCCTGAAGTTCGGCATGGGCTATTCGTTCAACGCGGACGACGGCAGCGCGTCCGGTTTCCGCACGGCGAACAACAATCGCGCCTACAGCCTGGGCCTGCGCTACGAGCAGGGCCCGCTGCTGGCGGTGGCGACCTGGGACCAGATGCGCCTGGGCGCGACGGACGCCGGCGGCGCCCGGCCGCGCGCATTGCAACTGGGTGTGTCGTATGACTTCGATGTCGTGAAGATCGCCGTGGCATGGACGCGCCAGCAGGACGGCTTCGTCGGACTGGATGGCGCCGATCCGGATGGCCTGGGCGTGGACATCGGGCCCGCGGCCTTCGTGCAAGGCGGGCGGGTCGATGCCTGGTTCCTGGGCGCGACGGTGCCCATGGGCCCGGGCAGCCTGGTCGCGCAGTGGTCGCCCGCCAAGCCTTCCTGGTCCTGGGATGACGGCAGGCATGCGCGTACGGCGCAGCTGGCCACGCTGGGCTACATCTATCCGCTGTCCAAGCGCACCAGCCTGTATTCCTTCGTCGGCTACGCGCGCAACTACACGCTGGACAACCAGTTCGATCCCGACAACTCCCATACCACCCGCGTGGCGGTGGGAATCACGCATCAGTTCTAGGCGCGCCGCGCGGCAGCCGGGCGCGCCGACTACAATGGCCCATTCACCGCCATGCAGGCGGAGCGCTTTTCGGGACCCCGCCTTTGCCGCTGCTCGACTGGCTCATACCCTGGGAATTTTCACCGACGCTGGTGGCGCTGTTCGTCGCCGGCGGGGTGCTCTTCGTGCGCGGCGGCCGCGTGCATCACGTATCGGCGGTGCGCAAAGGCCTGTTCTGGGCCGGCATGGCGCTGCTCTACCTGTCCTTGCACACCCGGGTGGACTACTACGCGGAGCGGATGTTCTTCATCCACCGCATCCAGCACCTGGTGCTGCATCACCTGGGGCCGCTGGTGGTCATGGCCGCCTATCCCGGGTCCGCCATGCGTGCCGGCCTGCCGGTCGGCATGCGCCGTTGGCTGCACGGCTTTCGCGCCACCACCCTGGGGCGGCTCGTGGAAGCCACGCTGACGCACAAGATACTGGTGCCGGTCCTGTTCGTGTTCCTGGTGGTGGTGTGGCTGCTGCCCACCGTGCAGTTCTATTCCATGCTGGACTGGCGCCTGTACCGGCTGATGAACTGGTCGGTCGTCATCACCGGCTTCCTGTACTGGAACCTGATCCTGGATCGCCGGCCCAGTCCGCCCGCCGCGATGTCGCCCGGGGGCCGCGTCATTTCCCCCATCCTGACCATGGCGCCGCAGATGGTGGCGGGGGCGTATATCGCGCTGACCCAGACCGACCTGTACCCGCTGTTCGAACTGTGCGGCCGCGCCATACCGATGCCCGCGCTGATGGATCAGAGCATAGGGGGCTTGACCATGTGGATACCCGCGGCGCTCGTTGAGCTGGTGGGCCTGCTGGTGGCCCTGGGCAGCCTGATGCGCTTGTCCGGCAAGGGCAGGCTGCCGGTGCGCGGGCGGCGAAGCCGTATCGGCGTCGCCGCGCCGCGCTGACGACTTACTTCGGTTCCAGGCCGTGGTACTTGCGGCCCAGCGCGACGGTGGCTTCGAACATGCCGTGCTTGTTGCCGCAGTCGTATCGCGTGCCTTCATAGCGATGCGCGAACACCGCGCGCTCGCGCATCAGCGACGCGATGCCGTCGGTGAGCTGGATCTCGTTGCCCGCGCCCAGCTTGGTGGCGCGCAGGTGTTCGAAGATCTCGGGTTCCAGCACATAGCGGCCGACCACCGCCAGGGTGGAGGGCGCATCTTCCGGTTCGGGCTTTTCCACGATATGCGTGACGCGTTCCGTGCGTTCGTCGACCCCGCGGGCGGCCACGATGCCGTATTTCTTGGTTTCCGCGCGCGGCACGTCCTGCACGCCCAGCACGCTGCCGTCGTACTTGATGGCGGTGTTGACCAGTTGCTTGAGCACCGGCGTGTCGGCATCGATCAGGTCATCGGCCAGCACGACCGCGAAGGGTTCGTTGCCCACCGCGGGTTCGGCGGTCAGCACGGCGTGGCCCAGGCCCAGGGGGGCGGACTGACGGATATAAATGCAGTTCACGCCGGCGGGCAGGATGCCGCGAACCATGTTCAGCAGTTCGACCTTGCCCTTCTTTTCCAGGTCCGATTCCAGTTCCGGCGCCGAGTCGAAATGGTCTTCGATCGCCCGCTTGTTGCGCCCGGTGACAAATACGAGATCCGTAATGCCCGCGGCCACTGCTTCTTCCACGGCGTACTGGATCAACGGCTTGTCCACGACAGGCAGCATTTCCTTGGGCATGGCCTTGGTGGCCGGCAGAAAACGGGTGCCCATGCCCGCAACAGGGAAGACAGCTTTTCTTATGGGTCGCATTGGAACCTCGGTATGATGGAATCTGGGTATTGCTAGGAAAGGGATACTTGTGCGTGGCTATGATACTCGCATGAAACGCCGTGCCCCGCGGCCCTCGTTCGGCGTAAGCAAGCCGCTCATGCTGTTGCTTTGTGCTTCATTATTGTGCGGACCGCCATCGGCCAGCCGGGCTCAGCCAGTCGGGCTACCTTCGATGGGCGCCGCGTCCGCGGACCAGCTGTCGCCGTACTCGGAACGCCAGCTGGGCAACCTGGTCATGGCCGAGGGGCGGCGCGACCCGACGTACATCAGCGACCCGGAAATCAACCAGTACCTGACCAACATGGGCCGCAAGCTGGCCACCTACGCTCCCGGCACGGTCCCCACCGTCGACCTGTTCGGCGTGCGCGATCCCGAGATCAATGCCTTCGCCCTGCCGGGCGGCTATATCGGCGTCAACAGCGGCCTGGTCGTGGCCACGCAAAGCGAATCCGAACTGGCCGCGGTGCTGGCGCACGAAATCGGCCACGTCGTGCAGCGGCACATCGCCCGCGGCATGACGCAGGGCAAGCAGACCAGCGCCATCATGCTCGCCTCGCTGGCCGCGGCGCTGTTGGCGGGCCTGGCCGGCGCCGGCGGCAACCTGGCCGTGGGCGTGGCGGCTTTCGGGCAGGCGGCCGCCATCGACCGCCAACTGGGCTTTTCCCGGGATGCCGAACGGGAGGCGGACCGCGCCGGCTTCCAGATGCTGACCAGCGCGGGCTACAACCCCAGCGGAATGTCGCACATGTTCGAGCGGCTGATGAACGCATCGCGGCTGAACGAAGGGATAGGCGGCGGCGCCTGGGCATCGACCCACCCGCTGTCCATCGACCGGATGTCGGACATCGAGAACCGCGTACGCAACCTGCCGCGCGGCAACCACGTCGACACCGCTGATTATTGGTATGTGCGCGCCAAAATGCGCGTCATCCAGGGGCAGGATACGGCGGGGCTGCGCACGTCCACCCAACAGTTCCAGGACGAAGCCCGCACGCTGACGGGCGTGCAGCAGTCGGCCGCCTATTACGGCCTGGCCCTGGGCGCCATGCGGCGCGAAGACCTGGCCGGCGCGGATCGCTACCTGAAGCAGGCGATGGCGGACGGCCGGTCATCGGCGGAACTCGACAGGCTGGCCATCGACCTGGCCAACGCGCAGAAGGATACGGCGCGCGCGCTGTCGCTGGCCGAGGCCGCGTGGAAAGCCTGGCCGGGCAGCTATGCGATCGCCATCGCCTACGTGCAGGCCCTGCAGCAGGCGGGACGCGACGGGCAGGCACAGGCTTTCCTGCGGGAGCGTATCAAGCAATGGGGAGAGGACGAGCCGGTGTTCTACCAGCTGCTGGCGCAAAGCGAGGAAAGGACCGGCGACCGGGTGCAGGCGCGGCGCGACATGGCGACCTATTACACCGCGATCGGCGCTTTCCCGGCCGCCGAGGCGCAGTTGCGCCAGGCGCGTGATCTGTCGCGCGATTTCTATGTGTCGTCGCAGATCGACGTGCAGATCAAGCAGGTCAGGGACAAGCTGGACGAGCAACGCGAACTGCTGCAACGGTTCAAGAGCTGAGAGGCCCGGCGCGGTCAGCCGCCGGTTTCGAAGAAGCGTCCCAGCCGCTGCGGCAGCCAGCCCAGGTGGGCGGGAAACGGGCCCGTGGGGAATCCCGCGTGGCCGCCGTTGGCCGGCTGGTGCAGCAGCACGTGCGGCGAGCAATCCGCCGGTCCCGGCAATGCCGGCTCGGGGAAGAAAGGATCGTTGCGCGCGTTGAGCACCAGCGTCGGCACCGCGATCGAGGCCAGCCAGGGCTTGCTGGATGCCCGCGTCCAGTAATCCAGGGCGTTGCGGAAGCCGTGCATGGGCGCGGTATAGGCATCGTCGAAATCGCGCAGGTTGCGCGCATGCGCGATGCGCATCACGTCGATGGCGCCAGGAAAGCGCCGTGCCTTTTCCAGCACCTTGTGCTTCATGGTGCGCAGGAAGTACGCGCTGTAGATGCGGCGGTTGATGAAACCGCGGCACAGGCTGTTGCCGCCGGCCACCAGGTCCAGGGGGACCGAAATGCCGGCGCACGCGGCCAGCCAATCCACCGCCTGCTGCTGTTCGCCCACGTATTTCAGCAGCGCGTTGCCCCCCAGCGATACGCCCACGGCGTGCCAGCGGGCGTGCGGCGCGCGCGCCCGGACGCTGGCCAGCATGAATCCGACTTCGTCCGAGTCGCCCGAGTAATAGGCGCGCGCCAGCCGGTTGGGCGTGCCCGAGCAGCCGCGGAAATGCGCGATGGCGACGATCCAGCCCCGCGCGCGGAAATGGTGGGCGATGGACTGCGCGTAGCGGCTCAGGCTGCCGCCTTCCAGGCCGTGGAACAGCACCAGCGCCGGGGTGCCGGGCAATTGTGGCAGCGACGCCCAATCGGCGTCGACGATCCAGCGTGCCGCCGCGCTCTTGGCCGTGACGACCGGCGGCGCCGCCGCGGGCTGGCCGTCCACGGACTTATGGGGAAACAGGCCGGGACCGGTCCAGTCGATATCGATGAAATCGCCGTCCGGCGTGTCGACGCGTTCGCGCACGAAGGCGATACGGTGATAGTGCGCCAGGGTGGCGGCGTACAGGGTCTGGCTATGCCCGTCGGGCAGCCAGCGCGGTACGGGGCAGGGGGTGGTATCCAGTCGGGCGTAGGCCAAAAGCTGTCACCCGCCTAGTGCAGCATGTCAGGGACGTCGTGCAGGTCCAGCAATCCGGCTTCCGCCGGCGCCGCGGACGCATGGTGCATGACCATGCGCCAGCCGGTCGGTCCCTTGTGGTAGATATTGGTCGCGTAGCAGCTGACGTAGCCGTCATGCGGCCCCTTGGACGAGCCGACCTGTTCGACCAGGATGTGCACCGCGCTGCCCATGCTTTGCATGATCAGCGGCCGCATCGGGCGCACGTGCAGCGGGCCCGCCGCCAGTATCGCCTGCCAGGATTCTTCCACCGCCTTGTGGCCGACGATGCGCATGCCCCCGGGGTGGATGCATACGATTTCCTCGTCGTCCGCCCAGACCTGCATCAGGCGGGTCAGGTCGGCGTGTTCCAGTGCTTCGTAGAAAGCGTCTTCGGTTTCTTGCGGCGTGGCGAACATGGGCTGGTCGGACGAAAACGAAGTGGACGAAAGGCAAGGCCGGCTCGGCCCGGGATCCTGGCGAAAACCGGCCGGGCCGACGTTCGTGGTCAGGCGCGGGCAGGCGCGCACAAGCTTGGGCAGGCGCGCGTCAGTGCCCGTGGCCGCTCAACACCGTGCCCGCCTTCAGGCGGTATTCGGCGCCGCAGTACGGGCAGCGCGTCGAACCGGTATGGGCGACATCCAGGAACACGCGCGGATGCATGCTCCACAGCGGGGCCTTGGGGTTGGGACAGTAAACGGGCAGGTCTTCGGCGCCGACCTCGATGATTTCGTGTTTGGAGGCAGTGGCGGCAGCGGTCATGGCAGGTCCTGGAACGATGGGTGCTTCGAATAGCGCAACGATAGCGGAGGAATCGATGTACGGGTAGGTGGGCGCGTCACACCTTGGTCAACCACGACTGGTACTTGGCATTGCGGCCCTGGACCATGTCGAAGAAGGCTTTCTGCAGGCGCTCGGTGACGGGGCCCCGGCGGCCGGCGCCGATGCGGCGATTGTCGACTTCGCGGATGGGCGTGACCTCGGCCGCCGTGCCGGTAAAGAAGGCTTCGTCGGCGATATAGACGTCGTCGCGGGTCAGCCGGCGGGTCAGCACCTGTATGCCCAGGTCGGCCGCCAGGGCGTGGATGGTCGAGCGCGTGATGCCCGTCAGCGCGGACGCGATCTCGGGTTCCACCAGCACGCCGTCCTTGACGATGAAGATGTTTTCGCCCGCGCCTTCCGCGACGAAGCCGTCGGTGTCCAGCAGCAGGGCTTCGTCATAGCCGTCCTGCAGCGCTTCCGAGTTGGCGATGATGGAATTCGCGTAGGTGGTGGCCACCTTGGCGCGCGGCATGGTGACGTTCACGTGTTGGCGCGAATAGGACGACACCTTGACGCGGATGCCGTTGGTCAGGGCATCTTCGCCCAGGTAGGCGCCCCAGGGCCAGGCGGCGATGGCGACGTGCACCTTGGCGCCCTTGGGCGATACGCCCATTTTTTCCGAACCGTAGAACACCAGGGGCCGCAGGTAGCAGGACTCCAGCTGGTTGGCGCGCACGACTTCGCACTGCGCGGCTTCCAGCGTTTCGGCGTCGTAGGGAATGGGGATCTGGTAGATGTGGGCGGAGTTGAACAGCCGCTTGGTGTGGTCCTGGAGACGAAAAATGGCGGTGCCGGTGTCCGTCTTGTAGGCACGGACGCCTTCGAACACGGACAGGCCGTAGTGCAGCGAATGGGTCAGCACGTGCGTGGTGGCATCGCGCCAGGGAACCATTTTGCCGTCATACCAGATGAGTCCGTCGCGGTCGGCCATCGACATGTTCGTTCTCCTTGAGTGGGCGGTATTGTATCAAGCGGACAGCTACAATATGCCCCATTGCGGTGCGCAATATGCCCCAATGTGCGCCATTTTTGTCCGCCCGCGCGGCGGCATCAACCCCCATACCCAGGTCCGCCGTTGTCGTCCGAGCCGGCAGTTTCCGATACCGAAGCGCTCGCCATCCGCCAGGAGCGGTGGCGCGCCGCCCGCCAGGGCGTGCAGGCCGTCGCGCCCACCCTGATCGCGACCGGCACATGGGGCCTGGTGACCGGCGTCGCCATGGTGAAGTCCGGCCTGACGGAGTCCATGGCGCTGATGATGTCGCTGGCCTTGTACGCGGGGTCGGCGCAGCTGACGTCGCTGCCGTTGATCGCCTCCGGTTCGCCGCTGTGGCTGATTTTCGCCGCCGGCTTCATCGTGAACCTGCGTTTCCTGATCTTCGGCGCGGCGCTGCATCCCTATTTTCGCCACCTGCCATGGCCGCGCCGTCTGGCGCTGGGCTATTTCACCACCGACATGAGCTTCGTGATGTTCGTGCCGCGCTATGGCGACGCCCGCATGCGCGGCACCCGCGAGCAGCTGTGGTTCTTCATCGGGTCGATCGCGCCCGCCTGGTTCGTCTGGCAGGGAACGTCGATCGCCGGGATCTACCTGGGCGCCCTGGTGCCCACGGCCTGGTCGCTGGATTTCGCCGCGGTCCTGGCGCTGCTGGCGATCGTGGTGCCGCTGGCCACGACGCGGCCCATGCTGGCGGCCATGGTGGCGGCGGCCGTTACCGCCTGGGTGGGGCAGGTGTTCCCGCTGCGCCTGGGGCTGGCCGCGGCCGTCGTCGCGGGGGTGGGGGCGGGCATGCTGGCGGAACGTTATGGGCGGGCGCGGACGTGAACCTCGATCTGGTCTCGGAAGATGCCTATGTGTACGCCGCCATCGCGCTGCTGACGCTGTGCAGCCTGATCACCCGCGCGGGTTACCAGGTATTCGGCGATTACCTGCCGCTGTCGGACGGCGTGCGCCGCGCCCTGCGCTATGCCCCCGCGGCGGCCCTGACCGCCATCATCGTCCCGGACCTGCTGCCGTGGAAGGCGGGCATGGGTCCGCAACTGGACATGAGACTGCTGGCCGGCGTGGCCGGCGTGCTGGTGTTCCTGCGCACCCGCAGCGCCGTGCTGGTGATCGTGGTGGGCATGCTGGTGCTGTGGGGGCTGCGCTGGCTGGCGCCCTGAAGGCCGCGCATCCGGCGCCGGATCGGGTTGTTGTGTCCCTATTAAATTAACAATGACCCTGCCGGCTGGTGCTACCTGCGTTAAAATCCAGTTATCCACAGCAATCCGGGCCTGATTCCTTCTGTTTTCGTGCTTGCACGTGGCCTCGGAATCTGCCTACTCCATGACTGAAATAAATTCTTCCGCAGCGCCTTCCACGGATGCGCCGACTCTCTCGTTTTCGGATTTCGATCTACACCCGCAACTGCTGGCGTCGATCACCGAAACGGGCTACACCACGCCGACGCCCATCCAGGCCCAGGCCATACCGGTGGTGATCGCGGGGCGCGACGTGATGGGCGCCGCCCAGACCGGCACCGGCAAGACGGCCGCGTTCACCGTGCCTATCCTGCATCGCCTGATGCCGATGGCCAACAGCAGCGCGTCGCCCGCGCGGCATCCGGTGCGCGCGCTGATCCTGACGCCCACGCGCGAGCTGGCCGACCAGGTCGCCGAAAGCGTCAAGCGCTACAGCAAGCGCACGCCGCTGCGATCCGCCGTGGTGTTCGGCGGCGTCGATATCGGTCCGCAGAAAGAAGCGCTGCGCAACGGCTGCGAAATCCTGGTCGCCACTCCCGGCCGCCTGCTGGACCACGTGGAGCAGAAGAACGTCAATCTGGGCCAGGTGGGCATACTCGTATTGGACGAAGCGGATCGCATGCTCGATATGGGCTTCCTGCCCGATCTGGAGCGCATCATCCGCCTGCTGCCCGCGCAGCGCCAGGGCCTGCTGTTTTCCGCGACGTTCAGCAACGAAATCCGGAAGATGGCGCGTTCCTATCTGAACCAGCCGGTCGAAATCGAAGTGGCGGCGCGCAATGCCACCGCCGACACGGTGACGCAAATCGCCTACGAAATGAGCAGCGAAGGCAAGCGCGCGGCGGTCGTGCATCTGGTGAAATCGCGCAACCTGAACCAGGTCATCGTGTTTTCGAACACCAAGATCGGCACGGCGCGGCTCGCGCGCCAACTGGAGCGCGACGGCGTCAAGGCGGAATCCATACACGGCGATAAAAGCCAGGCGGATCGCATGAAGGCGCTGGAAGCCTTCAAGGCGGGGCAGCTTGAAGTACTGGTCGCCACCGACGTCGCCGCGCGCGGACTGGACGTGGCGGGCGTTCCCTGCGTCATCAATTACGACCTGCCGTACAACGCTGAAGACTACGTGCACCGCATCGGCCGCACCGGCCGCGCGGGCGCTTCGGGCGAAGCCATCGCCCTGTACACGCCCAGCGAAGAACGCCTGCTGCTGGACATCGAAAAGCTCATCAAGCGGCCCGTGCCGCGCGGCCATCTGGACGTGCCGGCCGAATTGATCGCGCGCAGCCGCGGCCATGGCGACGAGGCGCGCGGCGGACGCGAATCCCGCGAATCCTCGGGACGTGGCGCCAGCGATCGCCGCTACGGCGACGCCGGTGCGCGCCAGGGCGGCTCGCGCCCATCGGGCTCGCGCCAGGGCGGTCCGCGCCAGGCGCCGGTGGACGATTTCTTCCTCAAGCCTTACGTGCCCAGCAATCCCGCACCCGAAGCCGCGCCGGAAACCGAGGCGCCCGCCGAGCGCGCCGGGGCCAAGCGCAAGGTCGCCGTGCTGTTGGGCGGCAGCCGCAAGCCTTCCTGATTTGCCACGGGCGCCATCGCCGCGCCCGCCGATGCCACGCGCCCGCCGATACATCATGTCGCCGGGCTCGCCCGGAGCGGCCCGCGGCCAGGGCCGCCAGGCCCGGCCAGCCCAGGCTAGGCTGTCAGCAACGCCCGCACGTCGGGCAAGCCCGTCGCCACCGCGGCGTTGTCGGGTCCCAGCGTATCCAGCAATCGTTCCAGGTGGCCGATGTGCGGCAGCATGGGTCCGTAGAACAGCGTCCGGCCCGCGCGCTGCACCAGCAGCGTGGGAAAGTTTTCCACTTCTTCCTCGCCCAGCAATTCCGGATGGTCTTCGATGTCGATCCAGGCAAAGGCCGCGGCCGGCGTGCGCGCGGCCAGCGCGTCGAACTTGGGGCGGTATTCCCGGCAGGTATCGCACCAGGCGGCGCAGAAGCAGGCGACCAGGTCGATGTCGGGGCGTTGAAGCAGGGCGCGCAGGGCGGCGGTATCGTTACCGGGTTCCAGGGCGGACATATGGAGCGAACATACTGGGATTGAACATACGGGGCGGCGGGACGACTATTTATTTATCATACCTTCGATGCACAACCGGACCACACTCATGCGCCCATCCCCTTATCTTTCGCTCAACGCGCCGCCCGCGTCGGCCGGTATGACAGGCGTGTGGCAAGCCTTCAGGCGCGCGGCGGTATCGCAATGCCACCCCGCCATGCTGTTCGCGGTGCTGCTGCCTTTCCTGATCGCGCTGGTGGGCGCGATGCTGCTGTTGTGGTTCTGCTGGACCCCGCTGACCGACTGGCTGCGCGACGAAGCGTCCCGCTGGAGCGTCGTCAACAACGTCGACGAATGGCTGGTGACGGTGGGCCTGTTCTCGCTGAAGGTCTATCTGGTGCCGGTGGTGGCCGCCGCCATCCTGCTGCCGGTGTCGGGAATCCTGGGCCTGGCCATCGCGGCGATATTCGTCATGCCGCTGGTGCTGCGGCATGTGGGCCAACGCGAATACGCGGCGGTCGGCAAGCAGGGCAAGTTCGGCACGGCGGTCAGCGTCTGGAATGCGTTGTGGGTGAGCCTGGCCTTCGCCCTGGGGTGGCTGTTGACGCTGCCCCTGTGGCTGGTGCCGCCCATGGCCGTTCTGCTGTCCGTATTCTGGTGGGCCTTCGCGTTCTCGCGCATGATGCGCATCGACGCCATCGTCGAGCACGCCAGCCCCGAGGAGCGCCGTATCCTGCTGCGCCGGAACAACGTGGGTTTCTGGGTCGTGGGCCTGATATGTTCGCTGATCAATCTGCTGCCGCCGGCCTGGGTCTTCCTGCCCGTGTTCTCGGCCCTGGTGTTTGCCCATTACGGCCTGGACGCCTTGCAGCGCCTGCGGCAGGAAAAGGTCATCGAAATGTCGAGGTCTACCAATGTCTCTTGATTCCACCACGCCCCGCATCGGGCTGATCATCGTCGGCGACGAAATCCTGTCCGGCCGCCGGCAGGACAAGCATTTTTCCAAAGTGATCGAGCTGCTTTCCGCGCGGGGGCTGCGCCTGGCCTGGGCCGAGATCCTGCCCGATGACCGGGATACCCTGATCGCCGCCTATCGCCGCAGTTTCGCCAGCGGCGACATCGTGTTTTCCTGCGGCGGGATAGGCGCCACGCCCGACGACCACACGCGCCAGGCCGCCGCCGCGGCCCTGGATCTGCCCCTGGCGCTGCATCCGGACGCGGAACGGGAAATCACCCTGCGTTGCGCCGAGATGGCCCAGAAGGGGCAGGGCTCCGCGGACATGAGCACGCCGGAAAACCAGCGCCGGCTGGAGATGGGACGGTTCCCGCAAGGCTGCGAGGTGGTGCCCAATCCCTATAACCGCATCCCCGGCTTTTTCGTTCGCGACCATACTTTCGTACCGGGCTTTCCCGTCATGGCCTGGCCCATGCTGGAGTGGACACTGGATACGCGCTACCGCCACTTGCAGCACCGGACCGCGCATGCGGAACACGCCTTCCTGGTGTACGGCTTGCCGGAATCGCGCATCTCGCCGGTCATGGAGGAAATCGAGTCGCGGTGGCCCCAGGTCAAGGCCTTCAGCCTGCCCAGCGTGGGCGAAGACGGCAAGTCGCCGCACATCGATCTGGGCGTCAAGGGCGAGCCCGCCGCCGCGGCGGAAGCGATGAATTACCTGCGCGCGGAAGTCGAAAGGCTGGGCGGGCGCTTGACGCCTCCCACCCAGGCCGCTGCCTGATTCCGTGCGCCGGGCGGCAGGGCGGCGGGCGGTCATGGAGGGGCCCGGGCCTGGCCCGCGCGCCCGGGGCCGGGACGGTCCAGGTTGCCAAACGCACCTACGTATTTCACAATACGGGAAATAACGAATTATTTCGGCGCCGCTTTACCCCACGCTCCGGTGGGGCGCTGGACCGGCGCATAGAGCATATGACCCGCCCCTCTACTTACGGCAACACCGGCCAGCAAGCTGGCGATGGCCACACGACCATTGCCATCCAGGTCATCGAGCGCGCCATGCGCCTGCTCGACGCGCTGGCCGCCCAGCCGGAGCCCGTCACGCTGAAGGAGCTGGCGGCCACGACCGGGCTGCATGCATCCACGGCGCATCGGATCCTGAACGATCTGGTCGTGGGCCGCTACGTCGAGCGCGTGGACAACGGCGTCTATCAGCTGGGCATGCGCCTGCTGGAACTGGGTTCGCTGGTGAAGGGGCGGCTGAACGTCCGCGACGCCGCCAAGGCGCCCATGCATGACCTGCACGAAATGACGGGGCAGACCATCAACCTGTCGGTACAGCAGGGCGACGAAATCGTCTACATCGACCGGGCCTGGAGCGAACGGTCCGGCATGCAGGTGGTGCGCGCGATCGGCGGCCGCGCGCCGCTGCATCTGACGTCCACGGGCAAGCTCTTCCTGTCCATGGCCGAACCGCGCCAGGTCCGCGCCTACGCGTCGCGCACCGGGCTGGCCGGCCATACGGGCAACAGCCTGACCCAGCTGGATCTGCTGGAGCAGGAGCTCTCCACCGTGCGCAGGCACGGCTACGCACGCGACAACGAAGAGCTCGAAGTCGGCGTGCGCTGCATCGCGGCCGGCATTCATGACGACAGCGGCAAGCTGGTGGCCGGGCTGTCGATCTCCGCGCCGGCCGAGCGCATGCAGGACGAGTGGGTCACGCGGCTGAAAGAGACCGCCGCGCGGATTTCCGCGTCGCTGGGTTATGACATCCGCGCGGTCGGCACAGGGTTCGGACAACTTGCTACCGCGGAAAACGGCGAAGCCCGTTAAAGCGCGTCAACCAAACGCATCAATCAAGCGCATCAGCCAAGCGCATCAATCGTCGATGCGCGCACCCCGCGTCGCGGCATGCTCGGCGATCCGCAGCAACGCTTCGTCTTCTCCATGGCGGCCCACCAACTGTACGCCCAGGGGCAGGCCACCGGGCCCGCGCGCAACCGGCAGGGCGACCGTGGGCAGATGCAGCAGGGTCCACAGCGCGCCGTAGCGCGGCGAGCCGGAGTTTTCCAGCCCTGCCTCTGCTTCTCCGTCGGTGGCTGGATAGACCAGGGCATCGACACCGTCGAACAGCGATTCGGCGCGGCATCGGCCCAGCGCCGCGCGCCGCTGCATGGCCACATAGGAAGGCAAATCGATGTCCTCGCCGCCCGCCATGCGCGCGGTGAGTCGTGCGCTGAGCCTGGCACCGTCCGTGCGGCGCTCGTGGGCGAGGGCGTGGCGTGCGTCATAGGCCACCAGACGGCCCTGGTCCTCGATCAGCGCTTCGAACTCCGCGGGCAGCGACCGCTCGCTGATCGCATAGCCCGCGGAGGCCAACCGGGCGACCCAGGACTGCAATGCCTGGACCGCATGCGGGCTGGCGTGCCGCCACTGCGATGACAGGCAGATGCCGAGCCGGTAGCGGCTATCCTCGGGTGCCGATTCGAAGCGCCGGCCATGGATGCCCAGCACGGTGGCCGCGGCATCGCCGACATCCCGCGCCAGCACGCCGACGGTATCCTGCAAGGGGCTGAGCAGCCCCACGCCGGCCGTCGATACCAGGCCGAAACTGGGCTTGTAGCCGACCACGCCGCAGTAGATGGCGGGGCGCGTGATGGAGCCGGTGGTCTGGGTGCCCCAGGCGACCATCGCCATGCCGTCCGCCACCGCGGCCGCCGAGCCGCTCGAAGAGCCGCCCGGCGTATGCCCCAGATTCAGGGGGTTGCGCGTCGGGCCGGGCGTCTGCGTGGCGAACTCGCTGGTCACGACCTTGCCCATGAGAACGCCGCCCTGCTCGAGGGACAGGGCCACACAGGCCGCGTCGCGGCCGGGACGGTGGCCGGCATAGATGGCCGAGCCATAGGTCGTCGCGTAGTCGGCGCTCTGGATAATGTCCTTGACGGCGAAGGGAATGCCGCGCAGCAGTCCGTGCCGGCGGCCCGCATCGATCTCGTCGGCCTGTGCGCGCACGCGCGCCGGATCGCAGGCGGCATAGGCTTGAACCTCGCCATCGCGCGCCGCTATCCGGGCCAGGCACATTTCGGCCAGATCCCGCGCGCGGAGTTCGCCAGCCTCGATCCGGCGCAATGCTTCCGCGATGCCGAGCAATGCATTCGATCGTTCCATCTTCTACTACTCGAGGCGGATGTTGGCGTCCTTGATGACCTTGGCCCATTTGTCGTGCTCGGCCTGCACGAAACGCGCGAAGTCCTGCTGGCTGCCCGAATTCGGTTCCGCGCCCTGTCGACGGATCTGCTCCGCAGTCGCCGGCGCGGCCAGCACCTTCGCGGTCTCGTCATGCAGGCGGGCCACGATCCCGGCGGGCATCCTGGCCGGCCCGAACAACGCGAACCAGCCATCCACGGCGTAACCCGGCAGGCCCGCCTCCGCGATGGTCGGCACGTTCGGCAGCAGCGGCGAGCGCTGCGTGGACGTCACGCCCAGCGCGACCAGCTTGCCGGCCTGGATATGGGGCAGGCAGACGGGCAGGTTGCAGAACATCACCTGGACGCGGTTGCTCATCAGGTCGGGCAGGGGCTCGCTGCCTCCCTTGTAGGGGATGTGCACCATATCGGTCCCGGACATGCTTTTGAACAGTTCGGCCGAGAGATGCTGGCTGCCGCCGGCGCCGCCGGACGCATAGCTGTAGTTGTTCGTCTTCAGCTCGTCGATGAGCGCCGCCACGCTGCGCGCCTTCACCTGGGGATTGACGACGAGCACGTTCGTGACCGACGCGACGTTCGCGATGGGGACGAAGTCCTTCATCGGGTCGAACTTCAGGTTCGAATACAGGCTGGGATTGATGGCGTTCGTGCTGGCCGCACCCATCAGCAGCGTATAGCCGTCGGGCGCGCTCTCCGCCACATAGCCGGCGCCGATGTTGCCGCCCGCGCCCGCCTTGTTCTCCACGACCACGGTTTGTCCCAGGCGTTCGGCCAGGCCGGTCGCGACGATGCGCGCCAACTGGTCCGTCACGCTGCCGGGACCGAACGGCACGATCAGTCGAATGGGCTTGGCGGGATAAGCCCCAGCCTGGGCATGGACCGCCGGCGTGGCGGCCATCGCCAGCGTCAGGCCGGCGGCGAGTGCCGCCAGGCGGCGTTTGCGGATAAACATATCTTCCCCTTCATGCGTGGTTCATCGGCGGGCGCTGTGCGCCCTGGCTTTCCGGCATGGTAGGAAAGGGCGGTCCATATATCCAATATAAAATTCCGCGGTCGTTGATACGATAATCGTCTCAATTGGGTGGACTACGGGTGGACTGCGGGGTGGACCGTGCCGCCGGGCGCCGGTCTCCCTTGCCCCATGAACCGGAGATCCCATGGCGCTCTTTTCCCGTCAGATGATTGCCTTCATGGCGGTAGCCGAAGAGCTGCATTTCGGCCGGGCGGCGCAACGCCTGCATGTCAGCCAGCCGCCCTTGAGCCAGCAGGTCCGCCTGTTCGAGGAACGGGTCGGGGTGCCGCTGATCGAGCGCTCCACGCGCACCGTCAGGCTGACGGCGGCCGGTCTTGCGTTGCGCAACGCCTTGCAGCGCCTGATGGACGATGGCGACGCCGCGCTCACCGCTGCCCGGCGCGTGGCCATCGGCGAGTCCGGCCTGCTGCGCATCGGTTTCACGCCCACGGCCGCCTATCGTCTGGTGCCCGCCGCGGTCGGCACGTATCGCCAGCAGTACCCGGGTGTGCACCTTTCCATGATCGAGGCCGATACCGCCCACCTGCTTGCCTTGCTGCGCCACGACAGGCTGGACATCGCGGTGACCCGTCGCCACGAAAGCATCGCGGATGGCGACCTGCATATGGAGCCCGTCGATACCGAACCCTTGGTCGTGGCGGTGCCCGCGCACCATCCCCTGGCCGCGCGGGACGAGATCGACATCGGCGAGCTGGCGGATATGCCGCTGGTAGGCTTCGTGCGCGCGAAATCGGAGTATTTCCATGCGCTGCTGAACGAGTTGTTCAGGGCGAACGGCGTTGCGCCGGACATCGTCATGGAAAGCCTGCTGCCGACCTTGCTGACGCCAGTGGCGGCCGGCGTGGGCGTGGCGGTCGTGCCGGCGTCGATCGCCGAGCTACGCCCTCGCGGCGTCAGATACCTGCCGCTCAAGGCCAAGGTCCTGCCAGCTTCTACCCTGTACGTCGCCTATCGGAAGGACGGCATCAATCCAGCCGTGCCGCAGTTGCGGGCGGCTTTGGTCGATGCGGGAGTCGTGGCGCGGCCATGAATTGGCCGGCCTGCGTGCATCCCGGAAGGCCGGGATGCACGGGGGGCGCCGTGGTTCTTATTGTTTTTCGACCTTGGCTTTCTTGAACAGCTCGGCCCATTGGGGCACCTGCTGCTTGACCTTGGCGTCCAGGGCCTGCGGATTGGCGTCATCGACCAGTACGGTGGCGCCCAGCGTCTGCATGCGTTCCTGGAACTTGGGATCCTTCACGCCGGCCTGCAGGGCCCTGACCAGCTTGTCGACGACAGGCTTGGGCGTGCCCTTGGCGACCCACATGCCGTGCCAGATGCCGACTTCGAAGCCTTTGTAGCCCGATTCGTCCATCGTCGGCAGGTCCGGCAGCGTCGCCACGCGCTTCAGGCTGGTGACGGCATAGGCCTTGACCTTCTTGGCATTGATCTGCTGGGTGGTATTGGTGGTCTGGTCGCACAGCATGTCCACCTGCTTGCCCAGCAGGTCGTTCATGGCGGGCGCGGTGCCCTTGTACGGAACGGTCAGCAGCTGCACGCCGAAGGCTTCGTTCAGCATGGTGCTGCACAGATGGCTGGCGGCGCCGATGCCGGCATTGGCCAGCGTGATCTTGTCCGAATTCTTTTTGACGTATTCGGCCAGTTCCTTGATGTTGTTGGGCGGGAAGTTGTCGCGCGCCAGGATCGTCATGGGCACGTCGACCACCAGGCCGATGGGCTCGAAGCTCTTGTAGGGGTCGTAGCCGGGGTCCTTGTACAGCGATGGCGCCGTCGAGAATCCCACGTGCATCAGCAGCACGGTATAGCCGTCGGCGGGCGCGCGGGCCGCGAATGTCGTGCCTATCGTGCCGCCGGCGCCGCCCTTGTTTTCCACGATGACCGATTGGCCCAGCGACGGCCGCATGGCTTCGGCCAGCGATCGCGCGACGTTGTCGGTCGGCCCGCCGGCGGCGAACGGGACCACCATATTGATGACGTGGTCCGGATACTCGGCGTGCGCGGCGCCTGCCGCGGACAAGGTGACGGCCGTGAGGACAGCGGCCAGCCGACGGGAAGGGAAGGGCATGTTGTCTCCTGGATTTGCGGATGCATTATGGTCATGAGCGCCTGCTGGACTACCCGCCGGGGGGACCCCGCCGAGGCTCACTCTGAGAACCAGTCTAGGGAATAACGAGGGACGCGTCACCCTAGTTGTTTCCCCATGTTGCGTCTGCTCCACGCAATCTCTATCTTTCGGTCCGAGTATTGAAGGCGTTATGTTCCCACCCCATATTTCCAGGGGTGCGCGGCTGGGTTTGGGGTGGTATTGGGCTGGTTCTGCTTGCCCGGATTTGGCCTCGCCCCGGCGATTTGTTTTTCTTTGTTGCGGCGCACCAAAAGTGCTTGACATCGTTTCCGAGCTATCTACAATGTGAATTGTGCAGTGCAACAACGGCTCGGGATTGGTGGTAGGCCGCGAGCCGGAGGCGTCTCCAGCAGTACGGGACCCTCTGCTGTCTTCCGCTTCCCATGTCAATTCCGCCCCCCGTGCAGGGGCACTAGAGGAGATCCCCTAATGAGCGCTATTCCGCAACAAGTTTTCGCCCGCCAGAAAGCCGGCATCAACACCCTGATCGCCACGCAGTCGGCGCTGTTCTCGGGTTTCGAAAAGCTGATCGACCTGAACCTGAAGGTCATCAAGGCCACCATGGATGAAGTCGCCCTGCGTTCGCAGCAGGCCTCCGATGTGAAGGATCCCCAGGAAGCCCTGGCGTTCTCCACCGGCCTGGTGCAGCCCAGCGCGGAAAAGGCCCTGGCCTACGGCAAGCACGTGTATGACATCGTGGCCGGCGTGCAAGGCGAGCTCGTCAAGCTCGGCGAGGAACATATCGCCGACAACCAGGCGCAGCTGTCCGAAGCCATCGACCAGATGGCCAAGAATGCCCCCACCGGCACCGAAGGCGCCGTGGCCCTGATCAAGTCGTCGCTGGCCACCGCGACCAGCGCGTATGACTCGATGACCAAGGCCGCCAAGCAGGCCGCCGAAGTCGCCGAATCGAACCTGAATGCCGCCGCCAATGCGACCTTCAAAGCTGCGTCGGATGCCGCCGATGCCGCCAACAAGGTCGCCACGCCGCGCAGCCGCCGCGCCGCCGCCTGAGATCGTTCACAGGTAGCACGCGCCGCCCTGCGGCGTCATCGAAGTAAGCCAGTTTGAGCAGAGCTGGAGCTGGGCCGCCCGATGGGCGGCCCTTTTTTTGCCGCCGGGCCGCCCCAAGGCAAAAAGCCCCCTTGGGGGGCAGCAAGCCGATTTATCGGCGCGGCGTGGGGGCTGTTTTTGCCGCCGGGCCGCCCCAAGGCAAAAAGCCCCCTTGGGGGGCAGCAAGCCGATTTATCGGCGCGGCGTGGGGGCCGTTTTCCGTCGTTCAGGCGCGCCTGGACACCGCGGCCACGCATTCGCGGACCAGCTCCGGGCCGCGATAGATCAGGCCGGTGTACAACTGCACCGCGTCCGCCCCGGCCGCCATTTTTTCCGCCGCCTGGCGGCCGCTGTGGATGCCGCCCACGCCGATGATGGACAGGCTGGATCCCAGGCGTTGCTTGAGGCGGGCGATCACTGCCAGGCAGAGTTCGTGCACCGGCGGGCCCGACAGGCCGCCCGCTTCGTCGGCATGAGGCAGGCCGGCCACGGCGGTGCGCGACAGGGTGGTATTGCTGGCGATCACGCCGTCCACGCCATAGCGGGTCAGGATGTCGGCGATCGCATCGACCTGTTCCGGCGTCAGGTCGGGCGCGATCTTGACGGCCAGCGGCACGTCGCGGCCATGCGTATCGGCCAGTTCCTTGCGCGTGTCGCGCAAGCGGCTCAGCAGGTCGCTGAGTTCGTCGCCGCCTTGCAGGGAACGCAGGTTCTGCGTGTTGGGCGACGAGATGTTCACCGTCACGTAGTCGGCGTGCGGAAACACGCCGCGCAGCCCCTTCAGGTAGTCATCCGCGGCCTGGGCGATGGGCGTGTCGGCGTTCTTGCCGATGTTCAAGCCCAGGATGCCGCCGCGCGCGCGCCACTGGCTGCGTTGCACGTTGGCGATGAAGGCATCCAGGCCGAGGTTGTTGAAGCCCAGCCGGTTGATCAGCGCATTTGCCTTGGGCAGCCGGAACAGCCTGGGCTTGGGGTTGCCCGGCTGCGGCCGCGGCGTTACCGTGCCGACCTCGACGAAGCCGAAGCCCAGGTTGCCCAGCGCATCGATATAGGCGCCGTTCTTGTCCAGCCCGGCCGCCAGGCCCACGGCGTTCGGCACGCGCAGGCCCATCAGCGTCACCGGCGCCAGCGGCGCGGCGTGCAACAGCGAACGGGTCAGTCCGCATTCATAGGCGCGCTGCAGGCTTTTCAGCGTGACGTCGTGCGCGGTTTCGGCGTCCATGGCGAACAAGGCCTGGCGCGCGATCGGATAGGCGTGGAACAGGATAGACATGGGGCGGCATTGTAGAGCCAACCGCCGGCGGCGGGGAACGTATCAGCGCGGCCCGTCTTCGTGCGCGGGCGGACTCTGCCAGAGACCGTCGATCAGCAGCTGCGAAGGGCGGAAACCCGCCTTGTACGCCATCTTGCGGCTGGCGGCGATCCAGTAGCCCAGGTACAGCCAGGGCAGGTCCAGTACGCGGCACTGGTCGATCTGCCACAGGATGCTGTAGGTGCCCAGGCTGCCGGGATGATCGGGATCGTAGAAGGTGTAGACCGACGACAGGCCTTCGTCCAGCACGTCGATGATGGACACCATCGCCAGTGTGCCGTCCGGGTCGCGAAACTCCACCAGCCGGGTGTTCACGCGGCTGGTCAGCAGGAATTGCGCGTACTGCGTGCGGCTGTCCTCATCCATGCCGCCGCCGGGGTGGCGGCCCTGCTGGTAGCGGGTGTAGAGCTCGTAGTGTTCCGGCGACCACGCCAGCTCGGCCACGAAGGGGCGCAGGTCGGCGTGGCGCTTCCATGCCCGGCGCTGGGTGCGGCTGGGCGTGAACCCCTTGGCGTCCACGCGCACGGGGATACAGGCCTGGCAGCCATCGCAGTGCGGCCGATAGGTGAACAGGCCGCTGCGGCGGAAACCCTGCTCCACCAACTGCGAATAGGTGCCGGCATGGATCAGGTGGCCCGGCGCGGCCACTTGCGAGCGCGCCTGGCGCCCCGGCAGGTAGCTGCAGGGGTAGGGGGCCGTGGCATAGAACTGCAGGGTAGAAAAAGGGAGTTCTTTTAGCTGGCTCATGCGCGGCCGCCAGCCGGTGTGAGGCCCGGTGGCGGTTTGGACATGATAACGCCAGTCGCGCTAGCACGCGCCATCGGTTTCCGCCGCCGGCAGGGGCAGCAGCCGGCCTTGCGTATCCAGCCGGCCGGGGCGCCAGGGCGGCGCGGGCCGCGCCACCAGTTCCGCCACCCGGGCGACGAACTGGGCCCGCGGCAGCGGCCGCGCGCCCAGGCTGGCCAGGTGGCGGGTCTGCTGCTGGCAGTCTATCCAGGGCACGCCGTGGCTGGACAGGAAGCGCACCAGGTGCGCCAGCGCGATCTTGGAGCCGTCCGTCACGCGCGTGAACATCGATTCGCCGAAGAACATCGCGCCCAGGCTGATGCCGTACAGTCCGGCGCTCAGCTCGCCGTCGACCCAGGTCTCGACGCTGTGCGCGGCGCCGGCGCGGTGCCAGTCGGTGTAGACCTCGCGCATCTCGCGCGTGATCCAGGTGCCGGACAGGTGGTCGCGCGGCGCGGCGCAGGCTTCCAGCACCTGCTCGAAGGCGGTGTCCACGCGCACCTGGACGCAAGGGTGGGCTTGCTGTTCATCGCGCGCCAGGCGGCGCAGCAGCTTGGCCATCGAGTGCGAGACGACGAAGTCTTCGCAGGCCAGCACCATGCGCGGATTCGGCGACCACCACAGCACCGGTTCGCCGGCCGAATACCACGGGAAGATCCCGCGCGAATAGGCTTCCGTCAGCCGCTCGACGGACAGGTCGGCGCCGGCCGCGAGCAGCCCGTCGGGCTCGCTCATCGCGCACTCGACCGGCGGCAGCGGCGTGTCGGGATCGACCCAGGGAAGCTTCAATGATGTTCGAGCGAGTAGCGGTGGGTGGCGAAGACGCCCCGCCGGCGATCGTCCAGGTAGTGCCGCAGCGTCGTGACGACGGTGCGGAACGACAGGTCGTCCCAGGGGATGTCCGCTTCGTCGTAGTAGCGCGCTTCCAGGCTTTCGGGGCCGGGATCGAGCTCCGGCCCCAGGGCGCGGGCCAGGTAGTAGATGTGCACCTGATCCACCTGCGGCACGTCGATGACGGTGAAGAGCTGGCCCAATTCCACGCGGGCGCCGGACTCTTCCAGCGTTTCGCGGGCGGCGCCCTGCGCCGACGTTTCGCTCAGCTCCATGAAGCCGGCGGGCAGCGTCCAGGTGTCGTAGCGGGGCTCGATGGCGCGGCGGCACAGCAGGATGCGGTTTTCCCATACCGGCACGGTGCCCACCACGACGCGCGGATTCTGGTAGTGGATGGCGCCGCAGTGGTCGCAGATGTCGCGTTCGCGATTGTCGCCGTCGGGCACGCGCCGATCGACCGGCGATCCGCACTGGCTGCAGAACTTGGCCCGACGCGGCGCCGGGAAATAGTGTGGGGGCTGTTCGCTCATGATGCCGATTCTACCGGCTTGGCCGGGACGCCGGGGTTGCCCACGAAGCCCAGTTCGCGCGGCAGGCTGACGCGCGGGACCCGGGTCAGGGGGACGCAGGCTTTCGATGCCGGATGGCATACCCGCAGCACGGCGCCTTCCTCCAGGGTGGCCGCGGCTTCCAGCGCGTCGCCGCCGTCTTCCAACCGCATGGCGTCCATCAGGACGGCGACGTCCCGTCCCGCCACCATGCCCGGGCCCAGGTCGGTCCGCGCATATAGCTGGTGCGCATCGTCCAGATACCAGGCGGCGACGTCGCCCACGGACTGGCCGGTATGGGTTTCCAAGACCGAGGCATCCGCGCCGGTGCGCAGGATATAGGGCGCCGCGTCCAGGCGGACGTAGACGCGCTGCGGTCCGTTCTGGAAGAACCAGCGGCCCTGGTCGTCGTGGCCGTAGTTGCGATCCATGAAGGCCAGGATGGCCGTGTTGGCGATGGACACGCCCGGCCCGCCCTGGGCGGCATCGCCCTGCGGATGCAGCTTCCAGCGGCCCTGGGCGTCCAGCGACAGCCAGCCCGCCACGGCGGGGACGTCGGGCCAGCGGGCGATGGCTTCCAGCACTGATGGGTCCATGGGGTCTCCTGGTGTCCGTCCGGGTGGCGTGGCGGCTACCGCGCGCCGGCTTCGGCCAGCGTCGAGGGCAGCAGCGAAATGCCGCCGGCAAGCGTTGCGCCCGGGGCCAGGACGACCGTGCCGGTGGCGGGATCCGCGCCCGCCGTATCGCCGCGGGCGCCAGCGTCGCCCGCATACCGGTTGAAGGCATCGGTCATGTGCGAAACCGGCTCGATGGCCAGGTGCGGCTTGCCGGGCGGGGTGAAGATGACGAGATGGCTGAATGCCGGGTCCGCTTCCAGCCTGACGGCGGCGTCGCGTTCCGGCCAGGCCACGCAGGCATGGCCATCGAAATCGCGGAAAACGTTGTCGTAGTCGGTGTCCGCCACCGCCAGGCGGGTCGCCAGCGCCGTGGGGGGCGGCGTCAGGCGCGTGGGCAGATGGGTGGCGTCGTTGACCCACATATCGCCGACGCCCGCGCGTATCCAGGTTTCCGGCGTGCGCGGGAAATACGGGTGCCAGCCCAGGCCGGCGGGCTGCGGCAGGGGGCCGGTGTTCCGGATGGACAGCGTCATGCGCAGCCCGGCGTCGTGCAGTTCGAAGGTCTGCCGCGCGGCATAGGGGAAAGGCCAGGCCGGCGACGCGTCCTCCGGCGCGTAGTCCTGCTCCAGCACGGCCTGGTGGCCCGTGCACGAGGCAACGCGCCAGGGCCGCTGCCAGGCCAGGCCGTGCATGGGCAGCGGCGCGTAATCGACGGTGGGCGGGATGGCGTATGTCTGGCCGCCGAAGCGCAGGCGCCCGCCGCCGATGCGGTTGGAGTAGGGCAGCAGGGGGTAGCATGCCGTCAGCCTGGCGATATCGGGTACGCCGTCGCTGGGCCGCAGGATCGGAATGCCGCGCCAGGTGTAGCGCAGGATGGTCCCGCCCAGGCTCGGGCGGATCTCGACGCTGGCATCGCCGTGTTGCAGCCGCAGGGTCGCAGGGTGCGCTGTGGTGTCGTTCATGGACCGATTATGGCGCATCCGGGCATGCCCGGCTGTCGTCCCGGGTGGTCCCGGCGGGAACATGTTTTGCGGCGTGCGGCAGGCAGCGGAACCGATTCCGCAACGGAGCTCCACCATGAAAAAGATGCGTGAACAGCAAGAGAGGAAACATCCGGCCGTCCTGACCGTGCTCCACATCGTGACGGCCGTCGTACTGGCCCTGGCGCCCTGGGCCGCTTCCAGCGTGCAGGCCGCGGACCAGCGTTCGTCTTCGGGTTCTTCGCGCCCGTTGATGCCGGGCAACCAGCCGGCCGGGACGGGGTTGGACCAGCCTGTTCCCGGTTCGACCATGGGGCCGAACGCACAGCGTCCCGGCACGCCCGCGCCGGCGGCCGGAACCGGGGCGCCGCCCATGACCAAGGTGCCGTCGGGCGCGCCGTCTTCATCCATGCCGGGGCAGGGCACCGTGAGCGGCAGCAAGGGTGCGCCCGGCTCGATCGGCGATCCCGCCGGCGGCACGGCGGGATCGCGCGGGGCCAAGGACAACCAGCTCGGCCGCTGAAGGGCGCGCGGGTCCCGCCATAAAAAAGCCGCCCCATCGGGGCGGCTTAAGCTCGTGTGAGATTCGGTCTACCAAACCAAATCCACGGCTATTTTGCCGTCTACACGGCGTCTTAGGAAGTTGGCGTTAACCTTAATGAAAGGTGGGGGAAAAGAAACGGCCCCCATCGCTGGGGGCCGCTGGAATTCTGGAGGCGCAAGCCGGAATCGAACCGACGTACACGGATTTGCAATGCGAATCTGCTGTACGGGCACACAGTGGTAAATCGGTCCTACGTAGGGGAATCCAGACGCCACCCAGGCCATAAAAACCAGGAAAACGCCGGGCAGTGTCAGAAAATCCCCAGACACTTATTCGATGGATTCCAGGGCGTTGCGCATGTCTTCGTTGGCCAGGTGGGCGTACCGCTGCGTGGACCTGGCGCTTTTGTGGCCTAGCACCTTCCCCACCGTGTACAGGCTCTTGCCGCTCTTAATCATCGCGCTCGCGGTGGAGTGCCGCAAGTCATGGAAATGGAGCCCAGGACGGCCTATAGCCTCTCTGGCGTGCCGGAACCAGATCATCATAGATCGATAGCTGATCTTGGGTGGCAAGTGCCGCTTCGCATACCGCTTTATCTTCCGGTGGATCGGCACATGCCGAGGGTCGCCATTCTTGGTGTCCGGGAGAATGAAGTCGCCGTTCTTCGGCGTTGCCGCCCAGATTTCTCCCTTTCGCATACCGGAATAGAAGGCGATCAGGATCAGTGCGCGGGTAGGCCGGTTCTTGCACTTCCTGGCGAGCCTTATTGCGTCCTTGCGGGTCAGATACTCCTGCCGTTCGTTCCGGACCTCCGGCGTCATGACGTGCGATCCCGGGTCCGGGATGGATAGACGTTTCTTCTTCCAGTAGTACCGGCACGCAGCTCTCAGCAGGGCAATACGCTGTTTTACCGTGGCCGGGGCTTTGTCCCAATCGGCAATCATCGCCTCCGCGACCTCGGGCAGCTGGTTCATGCGCTTGCCCTTGTAGAAGTCCTGGCACGCCTCTAGATGGCTCTCGGCCTGGCGATGCGACTTGGTCCCTTCCTTCTCCTTGAGATAAAACAGGACGGCGGTATCGATCTTTGGCACCGCCTGCTCGATCCCCTGCGCTACGGCGTAGAGGCGCGCTGTTTCTTCCTTGTCGAACTTGTCCGCCTGCGCTTGCGTCCATCCCTTTGGAAGTAGCTTTGTAGCTCGGACTCTTCTTCCCTGTATAAGTCGGTCGAACTCAAAACAATATCGACCTCGCTTTTTATCGTGATAGACCGACATGATTGCTCGTATTCGTATATGTCAGTGGAGTCGAATCGGATCAGGCGACCGATCCGGATGCAGGGAATAGGCCCTCCTGGCGCCGCCAACTGGCGCGCCTTGCTGGGGCTGATTTGCAGCCTCTCGGCTACGTCGGCTGGCGTCAGGATGGTCATTCAAGCCCCCATGCTTTCCTGGTTGTCTCTATGATGCGTTGGATGGTGGTCATTCCTGCTTCGATTCCGCGATGGCTTGGTCTATGGCGGCGTCGAGGTCTTCGCCGGTAAGAGCCCATTTCCCGATCCATGACGCGCTATCGACGGCCACATAGAGAGAATCATTGATTTCTCCATCTACCATGACGCCATCCCTCAGCCACGCATACCGCCGCGCCATCTTCACCAGTTCGGCCGTAGTCTCTGCCGCTTCAGGCGATAGATTGTTGGCCTGCACTGCCTCCCAGGAGGCGCGAACTATCGCATCCAATACTTCATTCGTCAGCATCGTCTAGCTCCTGATTGTGTTGCGAGTCTTCGACCAATTGCGCGTTCAGTACGCATGCCGCATCCCAGCCACGCGGGCCGTCATATAGGTCATGGCTCGTCTTCCCGCATGCCATGCACTGCCAAATCTTCCCGGCTGGGGCGTATCTGTCAGGCATCGTCTAGCTCCGGTTTGATGATGAGGCTACTAACGTCTATCCCCGCCAGTCTCGCCATGTCTGCAATCTTGGGGTCGGGAGTCAGAATGGATGCCTTCCATGCGTCAGATGGGGTGTAGCGCCAAGCCACTACTTGTTGAGACCCAACGAACTCGCGGACGGCGCGCTCCGCGTATTCGTGCATATGCTCCATCGTGTAGTACTCCACATCGTGCACGGTCTGGTCACGGCAGATGCCTATGGGGAGGTAGGGTAGGGTTATCTTCACTTGTCTCCTCCCAGCGCAGCGGCAGCGCGCCGTAGGTCGCCGACGGTGAATTTGGCAGGATCTGGCTCGCCGGCCAGTTGGAAGAACATAGGGCGGTAATCGCTGGAGACCATCGACCACATGGCGGCATCCTTGGCGAACGGCCGCAGCGCCGCCTCCAGTTCAACAACGCGGGAATCCAGCGCTTTGATGGTCTCGTTCATCTTGTCGATGCGGGCTTGCATGGCCCGGCAGTCATCCCGGAACATGCAGGCGTTCATGATGTGATGGACACCGGACGCCGAACATTGCAGATTCGCGGATTTGTCAACCGAGGTTTCTTGCATATTCTGCGTTTTGTCAACCACCGCCGCCTTCGCCGCTCTCCTGAGAAGTTCCTTATCGTCAGCCGCGGTCATCGTCATCTTCCTGTTGGTCGGTGCTGAAGGCGTAGGAAACGCGCGTGCTCACTGTGAACTCCAAATCGCATGATGGGCATTCCACCTGGTGCTCGCCTTCCTCATACAGCTGCCACCACTCGTTATCATTGACAGAGCATTCGCCGCCGCAGTGTGGGCACTTAGGCTCGTCGTTACCCCAGAAATCGATAGGGTGTTCTGCTTCGCGCAGAGCCTTGAGACGGTCAGGCATCGTTCGCCCCCTCTGCGGCACGCTGGGCGCGGGCGGCTTCAAGGGTCGCCAAGACCTCATCCCTATCTAGCCAGCGGCCGCCTTTGTGTTTGTAAACACCAGGGACGGAATCGGGATCGTTTTCTGCATGCCCGAAGCGGTAACGAGGCAAGTCTTCGATGCGGGAAAGCAATGACTCCGCATCCCCCGCGCTGGGCTGGCGAGACAGGGCGGTGTGCCAGCGGCGCAATGCTGTTTTCAATACGGGAACAGTTTCGCTATCCTCCGCAATGAGGGCGCATGCCTCAATCTGTGCAAGTGCTCGTGCCCGCTCGTCGCCCTGCGCAGCCGGTGCTGCGGTGGGCGCCAGATAGTGGTCGCACCCAGGTCGGTGCGTCGCTGCCGTCCCTCGGCATAACGGACAAATCAGGCTGGCCAGCTTGCCTTGCATCGGCTCCGCACTCGCATCCGCCACGGCTTGCTGACTGGGTGCAGGCGGGGCGGCGGTGTGCGCTTCGATGGCGTTGAGCGCACAGTTTTCCAGATCATCCCGCGTCGCGATCATCGCTTCCGGCTCGTCGTCAGGGCTGTTGCGGTCGGGAATCTCGCTGATGTTCTGGATGAACGTGCCCCACCATACAGGCAGGCCGCCGTCGTCCTGCGCCGCTTGCTTCTCGGGCTGCGCGGAAGGGGCGGACAGCGGTTCCACTGCCCGTCCACCTTCGCGCATGGCGTCTGCCACGGCCTGCGATGTCGTGGTGTTCCAGGATTGGCTTTTTTCGTTCCAGTAACGCCACGCCACCGGCACCGCCCCTCCCCCGCTGGCAGTTATTAGAGGATTTCGAATAACTGGGTCGGCCTCGCTGGCCAAGTGCAACGCCGTCATGCCGTGGAACGGCATGGCCGACATGGATACCGGCATGTCGTTGCCCGCCATGACTTCGCGCAAATGACCGGAGTCGGCGTAGACGGTCCCGCCTTCGCTCGCGGCAACCGTGGCTTTCAGAGCCCGGATATTCGCGTGAATGTTGCCCACATCCGGCTCGCCATCGGCGTTCAGAGCAAACTCGCTGGCGTACGCCATGCGCGCCGCTTCCAGTTCCGCCACGCGTTTCTCGGCCTCGCTGGCGGCTCCCTTCTCACGCAGCAGCCTGTCAATCTGTTCGCAGGCGCCGGCGTAGGCGCTTTGCAGTTTTGCGCGCTCGGCCTCGCTGGCGGCAGGCAGGGCACGGATGCGCGCGTGGTCCTGAGCCTCCCGGACACTGCGCGGCACATCGTGGCTATCGTGGCCAACGGCATGAATCAATTCGTCCATCTTCTTCAGCCAGTCCTGCGTCGGCATGCCGCCCAGCTTGGCGATGACGGCGCGCTCGATGGCTCGGCCGATCTGGATTAGCCCCGTGTCGTCGGCGATCGTGCGTGCTTGCCACATACCGCCTGTTATCTCGTGTGCGCGGGTTATGTTCAGGCTGTCGCAGGCGTTGATGATGGCGTGCAGGATCGAATCGTCCGTCAGCACGGTAGTGTTGGTGTCCATGTCGTCTATTCCTTGGAGAGCGTCAGCGGCGGAATAGGGTGGTAGTGCGTGACGGTCTTGCAGACCTCGCCGCCCACTTGCCATTGATGACGCAGGGTGTCGGGGTTCAGCACGCGCTGGCCCAGCCGGATATGCCCGTGCTTGTTGATGCGGATCACGTATTGGCCTTCGCAGTGCGGCTCGCCTTTCTCGACAGGCACCCACTGCTCCGCTCGCATCTCGGCGCGGGCCTGGGCGATGATGGCGCGCTCAACGTAGTCGGCCATCCAGCGCATGCGATCCAAATGAGGCAGGTCGGCGGGGCAGAGGGCATGCGCCTCTCGCATTGCCTTGTATGCGGCTTTGCTCATGCTGCGGACTCCTTGTGCTCGATCAGGGAGCGGATGTCGGTAGCGCACTGGTAGCAAGCCCCCGCATGGGGCGACTCGCCACACAATCGCGCTTCGGCCTCGCACCGTTGGGCCGCTTCTTCCAGCGCTTTGCGCCGCTCATCGGCGAGTAGTAGGTCCAGACGATGACGGAACCAAGCGCTTCGGTAAGCGTCCTCATCGTCGTATTCGTAGATGAACGCGTGCAAGGGCGATGCAAGCTTGCTATCCAGCTCCGCACCGTATCCGCCTTCGGCAACGCGTTTGGCGATGAATTCCGAGTTCGCCACTCGCATCGCACAATCTTCCCAACTCGGAAGATTCGAATCCGGTGCTTCCGGCAGGTCTGGCTTGTCAGCGGGGGTGTTCATGTCCGCACCTCAATTGCGTATACCTGGACTGGCTCGGGCCCGAAGTGAGGATGTGTAATGGTCTGGATGGTGTAGCCGCGCCAGGGGAGAATGAGGCGGCGCTCTTGATCGTCGCGCTTCGGGTAGCCTCGTGTCAGGATGATCCGGTCATAGCACCGTTCTACCGTTATCGAACCTTCAACCAGCGAATCGGCATACTTGGATTGCCGCGTAAGGCGTCGCTTCCAATACGGCGTGCAGAGCCGGTATTCCTCGGTCTTGGTGCCCGCCTTGATGGCGTCGAAGTATTCGCCCTTGAGCGAAAGGGTAAGGTCAGCCATTCTTCCCGCCCTCCCTAGCGCTATCTGACATGGCGGCTATCTGCTTGGACAGCCAATCCCGCAGCGCCTGCTCGGCGGCTTCGCGGCTGGGAAGACCACCCGCGATTTCGAACGTGATGCGGCCTTTGCAGCCGTGCCGGTTCAGGTCGGAGAAGATATCCGTGCCGTCGATACGCGCGCACCAGCCGCGCCCTGTCGCAGCTATATAGGGACCTTGTACCCAGTCGGCATCGGGGCGTACCGCATCCTCCTGCTGCGATGGGTGGGCAGGGGCGGCAGCGAGCATGGCGGCATAGATGCGCTTGCAATCCTCTTCGGTGATGTCCTCGTCGCTATACCAGGGGTCCTGCTGCACGCAGGTATGCTTCTGGCAGCCAGCGCTTACCATCTCATCGGTCGGCTCTACCGGCACCATCTCCCACCCGGCCGGCTGCTGGGGTTCTTCGTACAGAGGCACGCAGGTAACGAGGAAGGAACGGTCGAAATCCTTGCCGGCAACACCAAAAGGCTCATGCGCCTGAATCGTGCTGAACTTGATCCTCTGGATACAGTCGTTCTCGTCCCAGAGAAGGTACGCATATCCGAACGGGGGCTCGGCCGGCTGCTGGGGCTCCCACGCATCGGAATACCGCCGCAGATCATCTGCGACAGCTTGCGGATCGACAGAATATCCACCAGGCAGGACGGTGCGGATAAGGTGCTCTACGTCGATCTTGGGCGGCTGCTGGGGCTGGGCGTCCAGTTCGATAGCGGCGTCCCGTAGGCGCATCCCCTCATCGCAGGTAGCTACCGATTCGGCGCAAGCTGAGCACCATGTCTGGTGCAGCGCAAACGCCTTCCAAGCCTCGGCGCGGGTCGACTGTTCTTTGCTATCCATGATTCCTTACGCAGCGATGAACTTGCGGATGCGGGTGGTAAAACTCGTCGTGCGCTGGAATTCGCGGGCCTCCGAGCGAGACTGCGCCATCGTGTAGTTCACCCATTTGCCGGTGCTACGTGAAAATACCTGTACGATCCATACGTGTTCTTGCATGGCTGGCTCCTTAGAAGGGGATGTCGTCGTCCATGTCCGCCAGGTTCTGCTCCGGCGTCTTGGCGGGTTGGGAAGGTTGCGGCGCAGACTTGCGGTCGGCATAGCTGCTGCGCTTCTGCTGGGGCTCGCGCTCCTGGTCGTTGTCCTTCCCGGCCAGCATTTGCATCTGGTCGGCCACGACCTCGGTCACATAGCGCTTATCGCCATCTTTTTCGTACTCTCGGGTGCGCATGCGGCCGGAGACATAGACTTGCTTGCCCTTGGTCAAATACTCGGCGCAGATTTCGGCCAACTTGCCGAAGACGACGATGCGGACCCATTCGGTGCCGTCTTTGTCTTTGGTCTTCCAGCCGACAGCAAGGGAAAAGTTCACGACGCATCCGCCATCAGCCCCATAGCGGGTCTCAGGATCGCGTCCCAGCCGGCCGATGAATTCGCATCGGTTCAGATCGTTAGCCATTACGCAGCCTCCTGCTGGTGCTGTTCAGGCTCCAGGAAATCGCGCAGCTGCTTGAGGCCTTGTTTGAGCATGGTGCTGTGCATGTTCTCGACCTTGGTCCAGCTGCGCGTCTGGAAAAACTGCTCCATCCACTCAGCGCGCTTCTGCTTGTCTTCGACGGACATGCTGGGTGCGTGCTTCTTCATCAGTTCGATGATTTCCTCGGAAGCGATGGCCCGGTCCTGCTTCTCGCTGTCCCATCCGCTTTCGTCGGCATCGGGGAACATTTCCTTGGAATCACGCTGGTCCATGCTCTCGAAGTGCTGACCGCCGATGTTCAGGAAGTCGAAGTGCCCGCGCAACTTGTTGTAGTTGGGCTTGTCGATTTCATGGCCGTTCAGCTTGTCGGCGCGATCCTTCTGGATGACAGCGACGTTGACGGTCTTGTTGGCCTCACGTCGAGCCACCATCTCGATCAGCAAGGACGGCTCGTAGCCGAGTTCCTTTTCCGTCGCCATGCGGGTACCGGTGCTGATGAGTTCCTTCTTGCCGGTGCCGTCATCCTTGTCCTGGTACTCGTAGATGTTGCCGGCACGGCCGCAGACGATGACATGCATCTTGGAGGACAAGAAGCGGTCAGTGAATTCCGCCCACGCCGCTTTGATAGGGCGCCAGTGCTGGAATTCCAGAGACAGGAGCGGCTTGCGCCCGTTGCGGCGTCGGGACTCGTTCAGGCGGTCCAGGAACGATTCCTGAGCATCCCGCCATACGTGGGTAATGCTGTCGATGATGGCGATATCGCTGACCTGCTCGGCCTCGTCCATGAATAGCATGAGGTCAGCCAGGGCGCGGCTTTCATCCGCGACAAGCAGTTCGATCCCGGCGTCATCAAAAAGCGGCTTGACGAAGGAAAACGCCGGCTCGGTATCGAAAGCAACGACCGGCTTGGTGCTGCCAATCGCCTTATGCAGCCCGATAGCGATTTCCGTCGCGGTACGGGTCTTACCGGAGCCAGCGGCGCCGTACAGACCCACTTTTGCGTAGGCCATTTTGTTCGTTGCGGGCTTCAACAGTCCCATATTCTTTCTCCAGTTACCTGTGTGCGATACGCGCCGAGTACTCGGCAGTCCTGACCCTCTGCGAGTCCTGGTAGTCCCAATGTGATGCCAGGAGATAGCAGGCGATGATTACGGCGAGCTTCCAGCCGTGTTTCCACAGATCATCCATTGCTGACTCCGATGGCCTTGGCAATGGCGGCGCGGGCGTTATCGACCTCGGTAGTTGGGTCAGATAGTTCGCACTCAGCACGCCACAGGAGTTCTTCCAGCGCCTCCAGCAGCTCTGGCGCAGCGGCGATCAGGCGGGCGTTGGGTTCCTGTTCCTTGCGCAGACTGACAAATCCCACTTGTCTGCCATCAGCGTCGTCTATGCAGATTCCGCCGTGTCCATCGGGAATACCAAACCATGGGCCTTTCGTGTGCTGTTTCACGCCGCCACCTTTTCGGTTAGAACCTTCTCGGGCATCGACGCGCTGACCCAGAAGCCAGCGGCGTTCTTGCACATACCCTTGGTCTGCATTTCGTTGACTGTCATACAGCGACGGTCTTTGCCGAACTCGCCAGTGCGATGCTTGTCGAACGCAAAGGAGGAATTGAAGTACTCCTTGCATCCCTGGCATTGATTACGATCACCAGTCAGATTCACGCCGCCATCCTCCGAAGCGCTTCCGCTTCCTCTTTCTTCGCCGGCTCGATGTTGTCCCAGACCTGGTGCATGATGTCGGGCGAGACTTCTTCCTCAATCCTGGCCTGGGCCTTCTTGTCGTAGATCAGCCGCACGCAGTGGTTCGGGCGCAGCGGGAAGCCATTCGCCCAGACGCGGTAGCAGACCTCGACATCGTCCAAGACCTTCTTGGCCGGATCTGTGAACAGGTACCAATCCTCGATCACCACGTCGTCATCGTTGTCCATGGCTTTCTCCGGGGTCGGCCTCGGCGGCTTCAACGATCTGCCGGGCGGTAAGGGTCAGCGTCGGTTCGTCGCCGTCTTCCGCGTCATCAAGCAAGCATCGCGCGGCGATGACCCAGTCGTCAGGGATAAATCCTTTAGTCATGCGTCTCTCCAATCAGTGGGTCACAATCCCTGTGCCACTTCGCCAGTCGATCCAGCAGCGGCGCTATTCCTTGTGCGACCAGCAGGTAGCCGATAATCAAGAAGCCGGCCATTCCGCTATCTCCTGCTCAATGGCTGCTTCAAGGCGCTTGCGAAGGTCCGCAGTCCACTGGGTGGTGTCCCGAGCCACGGCGGTGATATAAGCTGCCTTATCGTGCAGGTCCGGATCATCCATAAGCCCCTGCGCGTCGATACGCTGCACCCACCACATACGGGTGTGATGGTCTGAATCCCATGCGGACGGGCGGCGAAGGACTTCCATCACTTCGTCGACAGTCGCGCTGATTACGTCAGGCTCGCGGAAGGTGGGGAGGGCGCTCATTTGCGGGCCTCTAGCATGGCGTCGGCGATCTGGTATGACATCGACGCGACCCAATCCGCACCATCTTCACGCCGGGACAGATACGACAGCATCGGCTCAGCGCCACCATTTGCAGCCTCGCTGTTAGCGAGTATCCCAGCGAGCGCTTTGGCTGCGAAGTAGTCGCGCATCGTGAGCCCGTTGTGGCCCTCGTAGCGATGATCGCGAGGGAAGGCCGGTTCAAGTGGTTCGCTCATCTCTCACTCCATCCCCGGCACGCCGGGCAAGTGTTCACGCAACGGCGTCTCGCCAGTCCTCGCAGCAGCGTCTAGGGCGAGTTCGTTGCGGTAGTGGGCCTGCGCAGCCGGAGCCGCCGCATTGGCGATTACGGTGTCGATGTAGCCCGTATCAACCTCATGTGGCTTGAGGAAACGGCGCGCATACTTCAATGCGGTCAGGAGTTCCGCAATCTGCGGGTTCTCCTGCAGGGTGAAGTCGGGGGGGATAGACATGGAGGGGCTCCTTACTCAGCTTCCACGAACTCGCCATCAGCATTCAGCGAGTACCACGTATCCGGCTTGATGCCATCCTGGCCAACTATGGCCGCGCGGATGTGAACGATGCGGCCGTAGCCGTCGCCGTCGGATTCGATGTCGCGATAGCAGACGACGATGGCGCAACCGTCGAGGCCCTTGGCGCGGCCCTGGGTGCCAACTGCAGCGGCGACGGCGTGCTTGCCCGTGGCAGAAGCAGCACCCCGGTTGCCCGTGGCAGAAGCAGCACCCTGGTAGCCCGTGGCAGAAGCAGCACCCTGGTCGCCCGTGGCAGAAGCAGCACCCTGGTCGCCCGTGGCAGAAGCAGCACCCTGGTCGCCCGTGGCAGAAGCAGCACCCTGGTCGCCCGTGGCAGAAGCAGCACCCTGGTCGCCCGTGGCAGAAGCAGCACCCTGGTCGCCCGTGGCGGTTTCACCTTCCGGCTTCGAGCGGCTGAACGTGTAGTCGATAGCCGCTTTGATGATGCCCGGCAGCGTCAGTTCAGCCTTGATCGTGATGCGCGAGCTGGCGACCTTGGTGTCGCCGCCTTCGCGGCTGATCTGCCCGGACTGTTCAACGATGGCGAAGCGGTTGCCCGCCGGCGCGTAGTAGTCGAAGACGTTCAGCGGGTACTCGCAGGCATGGAAGCCGCGGCGGCAGGCCTCGATCTCTCCATCCAGTTCGTAGGTCTCGCCGATCTTGTACTGGAACGGCTTATCGTCCGGATTGCAGATCAGGTCTTTGTCGAAGCCCTTGTACGAGATGACGACTTCTTCTTTCTTCTGGTCTTCCACGGAGTTCTCCGGTATGGACTGCGTTGTGTTAGGTCAGAGATTCAGGGGAGGAAGCAAGTCCGCTTGGCTGACGAATGGCTAGGAGGGAGTGCCGCGCTTCCTGTTTCCTCTCCTGAATCCCCGTTAGGGGCTACGCTTCGATCCACTCGAAATCCGGCACTCGATCCCAAGGATTCGGCGGCATAGAGCGCCCCGCAATCGGAATCACTGCGGGATAGCCACCGATCAGTTCGAACACTTCGACGCTCGGATCAGGGCACGCGCGCATCTGCTCCAGAACGCCGCGCTCCGTGTAGGCGTAGCGCTTGTCCGTCGGCCCAACGACGACGAAGCGGGCGGTCAGGCGTTTGAGGATTTGCATGGGGAGTCCTTAGGCGTTGACGTTGTCTTTGAAGCCTTCCCAGTGCGCTTCCAGGCGCTCCAGGGAGATATCGCCGGCCAGGTCATGGCGATGCGGGCCGCAGACATTGCGGGCCTCGCGCATTTGGTAATTGCCGTTCTGCTTCTTCAGCACGCACCCTTCGTCCCGGACTTCTCCGTAGGCTTCGATTTCTTGGATCAGGTTCATCGTCATCTCCGTTGCGGTGGGTGAGTGCGTAGGTGCTGCGTGTTGAGAGAACTATACATGCGTTGTTTAGTGGTCGTCAAGCGGACTAACCTAAAAAAGTTGAGGCAAAGCGACAGACGAAAAAAAACCCGCCGGAGCGGGTTTCTTGGGTGGGCAGGTTAGTCAACAGGAAAGTTGGTCGGCGGCTTGGTGTGCCAGGTCTAACGCCAGCATCAAAAAGCTATCTTGCAGGTCTTGCCTCATTGCCATGAAGTGGCTGAATCCCAGTCCAGTGGCTGCGGTAAGAAGCGCCTCCAGTTGGGCCAGTTTGGACACGGCTTCCTCATAGCGATCTATCTCTATGCTCTTCGGTTGGTGCATAGTCCCTCTCCGCGTAAACGGCAACGTCTGCCGTTTATTCATTGCATCATCTGTCATTAAGTTGCAATCAGCGGATCAGGCGCCGAATACCATCACAGTGCGTCTATTTGATCCATCACTGTGCGGGCAGACTGCCGCGCATGGCACGAGCACGAACTACCGGAATCAGGCTTTGGGACCAGGTGACGCTACGCCTGCCGCCCGGAATGCGCGACCAGATCAACGATCTAGCGGCGGAAAACGGCCGGTCGGCCAACGCTGAGATAGTGGCGCGGTTGCAGGCATCCATGGAGTCTGCCCCGTTAAGCCTGGAGGCCGTGCGCCAAGCCGTCCGGGAAGAGGTGCGGGCTGCGTTAGTTGAAAAGCACAAGTGACCCCTACCCGCAGTGATCTCAATGCAAGCACACAAATAATTATCTGCTTGCAAAGTATGCAGATGCTGTTCATAATGCAAGCACAACGACCGATTGAGGTGCTTGCATGAACGAAGAATCGAAACCTGAGGCCAAAGGCCGAGCCAAGGGAGGGCTTGCGCGGGCCGCAAAGCTATCGCCGGAGGAGCGGAGCGAGATTGCGCGCAGAGCGGCGCAGAAGCGGTATGGTCTGAAAGCATCCCATCGAGGGAACTTCAAGGATCAGTTCGGTATCGACGTTGAGTGCTACGTGATTGACGATGCGAAGAAGACCGCCGTCATCAGCCAGATCGGCATGGGACAAGCCATTGGACTTTCTTCGCGAGGCAATGCGTTCCCGCGCTTCTTGGAAAGCCAAGCAATGGGGCCTTACCTTGGCGCGGAGATTCGTAAAAAACTCGAAAATCCCCTTATTTTTCAATGGCGTAACGATGGCGCGGGACCTCCAATCACGATCCACGGTTACGAGGCGACACTGCTTATAGATGTTTGCCAAGCCATCACGAAAGCACAAGCGCACAAGGCGCTGAAATCGCATCAACAAAAGATTGCGCACGCTGCCGCTGTGCTACTTGGTGCCTCGGCCAAGTCGGGCATTGATGGCTTGGTTTACGCGCTGGCCGGGTATAACCGAACAAAAGAAGAGGTCATCGAGGCATACAAGATGTATGTCCGCGAAGAGGCCAGGGAATACGAGAGGGAGTTCACGCCGGAGCTGTACGAAGAGTGGTACAGGTTATACGGGTTGGCGCGCCCCGTTCGTGGGCGCCCCTGGGAGTTCCGATACCTCACCATCGACCACATTTATAAGCCCCTTGCTCGCAGCTCTGGCAAGGTTTTCGAGCTGGCGAAAAGCACTAAGGCTGAGCACGGAGAGGCGACCGATAAGATCCACCAATTTCTCTCCGAGGTTGGTGTTAAAGCCTTGAGAACTCAGATCGGGAAAATCACCGGTATCGCTACGGTTTCCAACAGCCGCGAGGAGTACGAAAAGCACATCCAGGAGAAGGTGTTCGGTCAAGCTTCACTAAGGCTGGAATGATCATGAATAGCCGCCTCCGGGCGGCTTTTTCATGCCTGCGCCCCGGCCGGGATGCCCACGGATGAGCGGCGAAGGAGAGGCCGTTCCACCAGGTGCCAAGACAGGCAGGCGGCGGTCAAGGTCAGCACAACGGCATCGACCAGCCCCAGCCACGGGTTGGCGAACGCACCTACGGCAATCAGCGCCTGGATGATGGGGAAGTGGTACAGGTAAATGCCATACGACACGTCGCCCAGCCGGCCGGCCGACAAATGCATCTTTCCGCCGGTCGCCAGGAAGATCGTCAAGCTGGCGTAGAAGAACGGTTGAACGAGAGGCTCCCAGGGCGTGCCACGGGCCATCCAGAAGACAACCCCAGACGCGAGGGCGATGTACCCAGCCCTGGCGAAGATCCGCCCATCCATCGCCAGCAGCGAGCCGAGGACGAAGAAGGAGAGCTGGCCCGGGAACTGGCGGGCAAGTTCGGCGGAGCCGTGGCTGAGGAAGAAGTACGCCCAGGCGATGCTGGCAGCGGCAATGACCAGGGCCACAGGCAGGGCGCGGAAGCGCTTGAACAGCCAGAAGATGACCGGGACGCAGAAGTACAGAGCCACCTCGATCTTGAGCGTCCAGAGCGCGCCGTCCATCGCCGGCATGGGGTTGGACTCGAAGACGCCCGGTAGTGTCGGCTGTAGGAAGTTGAGGAAGATCGCGTTGAATGCGAAGTATTTCCAAGTCGTAGGAGAAGATAGGAAGTCGCCCAGCGGCAACCGCGTCAGGCAGGCGCCAATGACCAGGCATAGCAGGATCGCGCATAGGTACGCGGGATAGATCCGCCGCAGCCGCTTTTCCGCGAACTCGGTCAGCGATCCGCTGGAGCGGTAGCTCCGCATGACCAGGAAGCCGCTGACCACGAAGAATGCCTTGACCGCGAAATCTGAATCGAAGAAGGGCCGGAAGGTTTGGAAGTCCGGAAGCCCCGTGACGTCGGCCACGTGCGCGCCGACCACGATCAGCGCCAGGATGATGCGCAACGCATCGAAGTTGTTGGACTTGTGGCTGTCCATTCTCAATTGGAGGCGAAACCGGACCCTGACCGGTAGACGACTTCTCCGATTATCTGTAGCCGCTCCATGTCCTCAACGGTTACGTCGCGGTCCGGGTACTTGCTGTTGTAGGAGTGCAGCATCAGCGCACCGCCAGCCTTCTTGAATACCTGCTTTACGAGCGGCTCATCTTCGAACAGCACGGCGTAGACAACGCCATCCCTCACCGCTGTTTTGGTCACATCGACCATCACCATGTCCCTGTTAAACAGGAATGGTTCCATCGAATCGCCCCGCACCATAACCAGCTTGCAATTGGCTGGCTTGGACCCAAGCGCCTGGAAAAAGGCCACATTGAAGGGTAGGGCTGCCTTTTCCCTTATTTCCCACTGTACACCGCCGTCTCCTGCGCTCACCCTGTAGTCCCAGCGGTCTATCCAGACGCGTTCTTCTCCCTCGGGCAAGTCCTCAGGACGGTCCCAGACAGCCACTTTCCCTTCTGCTAGTTGTGCCGAAGCTCCTACTTTAGGACCAGTCCCACGACTTAGCCAAGTCGGATTGACGCCCAACGCGCCAGCCGTGGCGATCAGGTTTTCCCCTTTCAGCTCGGTCACCGCTCCGGATACCCAGTGCGCGATGGCGCTTCGCGTCACCCGTACGCGGCGCGCTAATTCGGATTGGCTGATGCCCCTGCCGCCATCGGCTTCGGCCATCGCTTCCTTGAGTCTTTCTTGCAACGAGGTCATGGTTAGCAGAATAACCGGTTGCCTGTTGAGCCAACTTTCGGTATGCTTGTTGAGCGAAATATCCATACGCTAAATAGGCTCTGCATGACCACGCTGACTAAGCAAAACGCGATCGATCTGTTTGGCAATGGCGCCGAGCTTGCCCGCGCTCTTGGGTTCACGCGCAGCGCCATTTCTCAATGGCCGCATGAACTCGATAAGGGCCGCAGCTACATGGTCGTGGGCGCTGCTTTGTGCCACGGCAAGGTTCGGTCGCGGAGCCAGCTCCACGAGTTCTTGCGCGTTCGAAATTCCGCCTGATCGCTTCTTCATGCGCCCATCCATTGTTGATGGGCTCTTTTTTAGCCGCAGTTCAACTCGTAACTCTAGTCGTAATCCCATTGTTTTTTTCTAACCGCGAACAAAAAAAATGACCGCATCTCAACAACTTACCTACGTAGCACCGCACCAGTTGGTTAACAAGGCGGAAGTCAGCGAATGCCAGACATTCCGCGACGCCGTCCAACTGGCCTGGAAGCACCGGGCAGACAAGGCAATGACGAAAGAGCGCTTCGCCGCGCTGATCGAATGCCATCCGCCTCATGTGAGCCAGTGGCTGAATCCGAAGGTGTACGACAAGCACGGTCGGCGGTATCCCGACCTGCCGGCAGAGAAGTTGGCCGTAGCGGAGCAGGTGCTGGGAAACCACGCGATGCAGCAGTTCTTGAATCGCAGGCAGGGAATCAAGTTGGTGCGGTACGTGATTGACGAGGACACCGAATGACGCATGACCAGGCGCACGAGTACGCAACACAGGTGGCCCGCGAAGAGTGGGCCAAGGCAGGAAAGAACATGGAGACAACCCTAAAAGCGTTGGATCGACGCGCCGAGAAGGATCCGAAGTTCAAGGAAGCCCGCGAGATATTGAGCTTCCGCAGCTTGTTGGAAGAACAGCAGACGAGGCATTAACCATGAACAACCGCCCGATACGCCTCACCCCCGTCACGCGCCCCAAGGTTCTGCAGTCGATTGCTGCGGCACCTGATGGGGTCTACGTCCACATCAAGGAATCCAAGCGTAGCTTGGAGCAGAACGCACGTATGTGGGCGATGTTGGGCGACGTGTCGAAGCAGGTCGTTTGGACGGTCAATGGTCATGCGGAGAAGCTCTCTCCAGAAGAGTGGAAGACCATCATCACAGCCAGTCTGCGGGAAGAGAACCGCATGGCTCCGGGTGTACGCGGTGGCTTCGTGATGCTTGGGACTTCGACCAGCTCCATGACGATCAAGGAAATGACGGAGGTCATCGACTTCCTGTTCCACTTCGGCGCGGAGCACGACGTCATTTGGTCGGAGAAGGTTGTCATGCCGGGATGGATCCAGTGATGTTAGGCCGCTCCCGTCCTATCCGCCGTCGTCGCCGCACTCCGCGCCCGACAAAGACCCTGTACCGCAATCGCGAACTGCTGGACCTGGCAGCGGGTCAGCCCTGCCTCATTCGCGTCCCTGGTGTCTGCTGCGGCGACCCTGCCACGGTGGTGGCGTGCCACGCAAACGAATCCCGGTTTGGCAAAGCCAAGGGACTGAAGAGCCATGACTGGGCTGCGGCCTGGGGCTGCTGGATGTGTCATCAATGGGTCGATAGCGCTAATAACGTATCAAAAATGATACGTGACGCCTACCTGGAGGACGGCATCAAGCGGACTCGGCTGGCGATCATGCAACTCGGGAAGTGGCCCGACGAGGCTGAGGCTGGCTATCAGCTGGTGTTTGGGGAGGCGGCATGAAGCGGCCTGCATTCCAGTTCTACCCCGGCGATTGGCGCAAGGATGCCGCGCTTCAGAGCTGCTCCCTGGAAGCCCGTGGGCTTTGGCATGAGTTGCTTTGCCTGATGCACGAGTGCGAGCCCTACGGGCATCTGGCGATCAATGGCAACCCGATGAAACCCGCCCAGGTTGCGCGGTTGGTCGGCGTATCTGAGCGCGATTACCGGAAGCTGCTGGCAGAACTGACCGAGGCCGGCGTCCCATCGTTCACGGACGATGGTGTGGTGTTCTCGCGCCGGATGGTTAGAGACGAGCATATCCGGAACGTAAGGGCCGAGGCTGGAAAGCTTGGAGGAAACCCGAGTTTGCTTGGAGATAAGGTTAAGCAAAAGGATAAGCAAACCTCCAACCAAGATCCAACCCCTTCATCTTCTTCTTCATCTTCAAAGAAAAAACATACGTCGGCTGACGCCTCCTTGCCTGCCCGGTTTGCAGAATTCTGGGATACCTGGCCAGCATCCGAGCGGAAGGTGGCAAAGGCCAAGTGTGCCCAGAAGTGGAGGGCCCGAAGGCTCGATGACGTTGCAGACCAGATCCTTGCCCACGTCGAGGCGTTGAAGTCGTCGAAATCCTGGCGTGACGGTTTTGAACCTGCCCCCCTGACGTATCTGAATCAATCCCGCTGGGAGGACGGTGTTCCTGCGGACGGGGGTAGATCAGAACTCTTCGAGGGTGGGATATGACCGGGCAGAACGCAATCGTCGAACTGCGCATGCGGGGCTACACCCCTGCAAGCGTGGTGGTGCATGTCCTGGCTTCCGAGCCCCGGTACTTCGAGGGAACGCACCCTGAGAACCTGATGAACAGCGGGTTCCTGCCGGAGATTGACGTTCTGCCAACCGACAACCCAGCCACGCTGGATTTCCGCTGCTTGCACGGGGTTTTGGTGCATGTGGTGGGTCTGAACCACAGGCGTGTCAGGGCAGCATTTAACCGCATCCAGCAGTTCGATCCTGCCGAAATCCTGGCCGTGACCGACGAGCTGCTGCACTGGAAACCGGAATGAGCAACGTCCAAAAACTCATCATTCCATCGTCCATGAACTTCCAGGAATACATGGTCGATGCAGAACCCAAGGCGAAGGTGCTATCGCCCGAGGCGTGGCGCGACGAATTGATCGCCTCTACCCAGGGTGGGCATTCCCTGTCTGGGGCAAAGCTTCCGTGGGGGAAGACTCACGAGCACATCCGATTCCGCGGCGGAGAAGTGACGCTGTGGCAGGGGATCAACGGCCACGGGAAAAGCCAGCTCCTGGGGCAAAGCACGATGTCCTTTGCCGCCCAGGGCGAAAAGGTGTGCGTCGCCAGCTTCGAGATGAAGCCGCTGTCTACGCTGAAACGGATGCTTCGGCAGGCGTCCAGGAACGGCAACCCGGGCGAAGTGATGGCGAACCGCCTAATCGACTGGCTGGAAGGGAAGTATTGGTTCTACGACCAACAGGGCCAGGTCAAGCCGGAGATGATGTATGCGGTCATCCGGTACTGCGCCGACAAGCTCAAGATCAAGCATATCGTCATCGATAGCCTGATGAAGTGCGTACGCGGGGAAGACGACTACAACGGGCAGAAGGACTTCGTGGACATGCTCACGGCTCTGGCTCGTGACCACAACGTCCACATCCACCTTGTCCACCACGTCCGCAAGGCTGAAAACGAGGACAAGGTGCCGGGCAAGTTCGATGCCAAGGGCTCCGGGGCAATCTCGGATCAGGTCGATCAAGTTCTGACGGTATGGCGCAACAAGGCCAAGGAGCGGGCCGTCGAGCAGGCGCAGCGCAGTGGAGCCCAGCTGGACGAGAAGAATGCCAGCGCCCCCGACGCACTGCTTATCTGCGACAAAAACCGCCACGGGGAATGGGAAGGGAAGATCAACCTTTGGTACGACCCGCAATCCCTTCAATACACATCTGACAAGCGGTGCATTCCGCTGGACCTGTTAGGGGAAGATCGATGAGCAACCAAAGCATCCGCGAACAGATCTTAGAACTCCTCGAGTACGAGGGGAATATGACCACATCCAGGATCGCCCTGGAGACTGACAAGAACTCCCGGAGTGTCGCCTCACTCCTGTCTGACATGCACAAGAAATCGATTGTGCATATTGACTCCTGGGAGCCCAGTGTGAACGGCAAGCGACCGGCTGCGATCTGGGCCATAGGGAGCGACGAAGACGCGGAATACTCGCTGCCCCGTCCGCCTGCGGACCGCGCGGTGATTCAGGCTATGGCCGCATGGGCTGACCGTGCGCTGTTCGGCCCTTTCGCCACTGCCATGTGGAATGTCACCCAGGGGGTGCGATGAGCAGGTTGGAATACTTCGAGCTGATGCCCATGCCGGTTGTTGTTGCGGCCTGCTTCGATCCTGGCCAGTTCCAGAAAGAGATGAGGCGGCTCAGGGTGACAGGGGCTCCTCCGTTCACGGCTGGCTCGCCGGCCTGCGTGCATACCTTCGAGCAGGGTACGTCCATCCGGCAGATCATGTGCCTTGACCATGAAATGCTGGAAGACAAGACGCCTATCGAGGTCGCTGCGCTTCTCTGCCACGAGGCAGTCCACGTCATGCAGGAGTGCCGAGACTGGATGAATGAGAAGTCGGCTGGGTCCGAGTGGGAGGCTTTCATGGTGCAGGCCGTGGCGCAGTTCTTCATGAGCAAGTATACGGAGGTGGCATGAATCGAAACTTCGCCCTGGGCCGCCTCAAGACCGGACAGCTCAACAAGACCGAACAGGCATATGCCGACTACCTATCCCAGCTCCAGGCCGTAGGAGGGATTCTCTGGCACAAGTTTGAGGGGATGAAGTTCCGATTAGCCGACAACACGTTTTACACGCCGGATTTCATCGTCATGCAGCCTGGGGGGCAGTTGGAGGCTCATGAGGTCAAAGGGTTCTGGCAAGAGGATGCCAGGGTGAAGATTAAGGTGGCATCTTCAATTTTTCCGCTGAAGTTCATCGCAGTACGGCCACGTCCAAAGTCAAAGGGCGGCGGCTGGGACATGGAGGAGTTCTGATGACCTGGCGCCATCGCTGGGAGCTGGGGGATCCCGCCAAAGTCTACGAGCGGATAGAGGCGGGCAAGCGCAACAAAGAGCGGCGTGAATTGAAGGCAGACCCCTTTGGGGCGATTTGGAGAAAGGGGGTAATGGTCATGGACCGAGACGATAGCGAGCGCATCGAAGAACTGCTGATGACCTGGTACGAGTGGGCCAGGGCGTACCGGCCAGCTTTGGGCGCGCCTAAGGTATCGCCGTATGGGCGCGGAGCGGACAGCAGCGATGTCTATGCGGACGGGGACGAGATAGACTCCAGGCTACGCGCAGCAGATGCCGAGGCGGTGGACGCATGCCTGAACGAGCTGACATGGCAGGCGCGGGCAGCGGTGGGCCTGAGCATGGCCGAGAAGGCGTCGGATGCCCGTGTGCTGCGCAACCCTAGCATGACGCTCGAAGAGGCGCACCAGCACTACCAGCAGGCAAAGCTTGACCTGGTGCCGCTGTTGCGCCGGCGCGGCATGCTCCAGATGGCCGCATGATTGGCTTGCAAGATGCTGACGTTTCGTCCAAAATATCGGGGTCGGGGCTCGTTCGCCCTGAGAAAACGTAAGCCCGCCAAGAAACTGAGCGGGTTTTTTGCATTTTGTCTATTTTGAGTGGGCAGCGTTCATCCGTGGATATACTCCTCTGACCTTAACCTGAGGAGATATGTATGCTTCGAGATGGCTTCTATAGGACGCAGGTTGTTGGTCCCTTTGGGAGCTCTGTTGGCGTCCTGGTTCTCGATAAGAACAAGGTGCGCGGCGGAGATGAGTTGTTCATCTACGAGGGCGAGCTCAATCAAAGCGGAACCGGGCAAGGCGCCACCGTCGTTAGCGCGGAGGTGTCCGCCCAGATTTACGTGGAGACTCATGCCCAGAGGCAGCAGATTTTCCGGGTGAACTGCGAGGGGTCCGCCCAGGACCGGTCCTTTCGGATCACCGGCAAATTTGCCGCAACCAATGAAATTATCCAGATGAGCGGGCAATACATCGCTCCGCTCGGTTTCTAAGGTTGCGCGCGTGGCAAAGCCGCCTTTGGGCGGCTTTTTTATTGACTGAGACATGAGCATAGGGCGTCCTTCCTCCTACACGGATGAAACGGCAGCTCTGATATGCGCTCGTCTGGCTGAAGGGGAAAGCCTGCGGACGATCTGCAAGGCGGAAGACTTGCCTTCGATGACCACGGTGATGCGGTGGCTGGCAGACAACGCCGTCTTCCGTGAGCAATACGCGCGCGCGAGGGAAGCCCAGGCCGACAAGCTGGCAGAGGAGATTCTGTCCATTGCGGATGACGGCCTGAATGACACCTATGTGGACGACGAAGGTAACAAGCGGACCGATCACGACGTGGTGGCCCGCTCTCGCCTGCGTGTGGACGCCCGTAAGTGGCTGGCCTCCAAGATGGCCCCGAAGAAGTACGGGGACAAGATCGAGCACGTAGGCAACCCGGAAGAGCCGATCAACATGGCTCTGACGATCAAGTTCAAGGCGCCAGGGGAATAGATGGGCGCCCGCGATCTACCGGTACTGGAGTTCCCTGAAAAACTCCAGTGCCTGTTCCGTCCTGCGCGCTTCAAGGTGGCGCACGGTGGGCGGGGTTCGGCAAAGTCGTGGTCGTTCGCCCGGGCGCTGCTGGCTTTAGGCTCGCAGCGAAAGCTCCGGATCCTCTGCACGCGGGAAGTGCAGAAGTCGATCAAGGATTCCGTGCACAAGCTGCTGTCCGACCAGGTGGAAGGGATTGGCCTGGGCTGGTTCTACGAAGTGCTGGCGACCGAGATACGCGGCGCGAACGGTACGGAGTTCATCTTTACTGGGCTGTCTGACCAGACGGCCGAATCGATCAAGTCTTATGAGGGCGTCGATATTGTGTGGGTCGAGGAAGCCAAGAACGTCAGCAAGCGTTCCTGGAGCATCCTGATTCCGACGATCCGGAAGGACGGTTCGGAAATCTGGGTGTCCTTCAATCCCGAGCTGGAGACGGACGAGACCTATTCGCGCTTCGTGCTGAATCCCCCGGATAACGCGGTGGTCGTCCAGATCAATTTCAGCGACAACCCGTGGTTCCCGGCAGTGCTGGAGCAAGAGCGGCTTGACTGCTTGAAGCGCGACCCGAAGGGCTACGCGCAGATATGGGAAGGGAAGTGCCTGCCGGCCGTGGCTGGGGCGATCTACTACGACGAGATCCAGGCAGCCCAGGATGACGGGCGGATCGCCAGCGTGCCGTATGACCCGATGCTCAAGGTCCATGTGGTCCTTGATCTGGGCTGGAACGACGCGATGTTCGTGTCCCTGGTCCAGAAGGTCCGCAGCGAGATACGGGTCATCACCAGCCTGGAAGACAGCCACAAGACGTTGGATTGGTGGTCGGCCGAGCTGCGCAAGCTGAACATTAACTGGGGAACGATGTTCCTCCCCCACGACGGCGAGCACAAGGACTTCAAGACTGCCAAGAGCGCCAAGGAAATCATGGAGGCGCTGGGGTGGACGGTGAAGATCACGCCGAATCTGCGGGTGGAAGAGGGTATCAAGCTGACCCGCATGGCCTTCCCGCAGATGGTGTTCGACAAGGTAAAGGCGGACCGCATCGTCCAGTGCGCCAAGCGCTACCGCCGTAGCATCAACCAGCAAACCAACGAGCCAGGCTCTCCGCTCCATGACGAGTGGAGCCACGGCGCGGACAACCTGCGGTACATCGCAATCAACGCTGACCAGATGACAAACGAAGATTGGGGCGGACCGCTCCGCTATCCTGACTTGGGGACGTTCTGATGCCGAAGCTATCGGACGAAGAATTCCACAAGATCCTGGATAGCCAGATCAACGAGGCCGCGTCTTGGCAGGAAGAGCACCTGAAGGACGACCGGGACCGAAACTACCGGTATTACCTGGGTTGGGCTGAACCTGCGCCTGCTGGCCGCTCCCAGGCTGTGTCCTGGGACGTATACGAGACCGTCGAGTCTGCGCTCCCCGACCTGATCGAAATCTTCCTCTCCGGCGACAACGTGGCTGAGTACGAGCCCGTGGGCCAGGAGGACGAAGCCTACGCGCAGCAGGCGACCGACTACATCAACTACATCTTCCTGAAGCAAAACCCCGGCTTCCTGATCATGAATACCTGGATCAAGGACGCCTTGCTGTCGAAGATGGGGATTGTCCGGGCGTACTGGGCGACCTGCGAGAAGGTCACGCGCAAGGACTATACGGGCATTGATGAGGACCAGCTGACGCAGTTGCTGGCTGACCCTGACGCCGAAGTCGATGAGCAGTCCACGCAGGATGACCCGCAGGATGTGGCTGCCCGGGAGCAAGCCGCCCAGGTGCTGAACACCCTGGCGCCCGAGATGCGCGGCCAGGTCGAGGCGTATCTGGCCAGCCCTGTTCGGCAGCTGTACGACGTGACGATCAAGACCACGCGCAAGAAAGGGCGGGTCTACATCGACAACGTGCAGCCTGAGAACTTCATCGTCACGCCACGGGCGAAGAACATCGGCGCGGCTGACATCGTGGGCGAGATGAAGTACATGTCCCGTTCCGACATGCTGGAGGCTGGGTACAAGAAGTCGGACGTGATGAAAGTGCAGTCGTTCGACACGATCCTGTCCGAGGATGGCGGGATCGCCCAGACTGCCAACGACGAGACGGAATCGAACCGCGACACCCAGGAGTGGCCGGACAAGGCGACCGAGGAAGTCCTGGTCTTCGACGGCTTTATCCGCCTGGACTATGACGGCGACGGGATCGCGGAATGGCGGCGGGTGGTCCGTGGCGGAAACCTGACGCTCGCGAACGACGACGCAGAGGACCACGACTTTGTGGTCATGTCGCCCATCCTGATCCCGCACCGGCTGGTGGGGATGGCCCTGGCCGACCCTGTGGTCCCGATCCAGCAGTCCAGCACGGCAATGCAGCGGCAGTACATCGACTCGCTGATGCTGGCGAACAATCCGCGTACGTACGTCAACACCCAGGCTGGGGTGAACCTGGACGACCTGCTGAACAATCGGATTGGCGGCATCGTCCGGGGCCAGCAGCCGATGCAGAACGCCATTTCGCCCCTGGTGACCACCAACGTAGCGGACTCGGCGCTTCAGGGCATCGAGTTCATGGACAGCCGCAGGGAAGCCCGTACCGGCATCACCCGGTACAACCAGGGCTTGGATGCGGACAGCCTGAACAAGACCGCCACGGGCGTCAGCAAGATCATGACGGCCGGCGACCGGCGCAAGCTGATGATGGCCCGCATCATGGCTGAGACGGGCGTCAAAGACCTGTTCCGTCTTCTGCTTCGGCTGGTGACGGAGAACCAGGATAAGCCGGCGACGATCAAGCTGCGCAACCAATGGGTTCAGATGGACCCCACGGGCTGGTCGCCTGAGATGGACGTGACCATCGAGACGGGCCTGGGCTCCGGCGACAAGTCGCAGATGGTCGCGATCCTTAACCAGGTGCTGACGATCCAGCAGACCGCGATCGGCGCGCAGGCGCCCGTGGTGACGATGAAGAACGTCTACAACACGCTGGCCCAGCTGGTGAAGGTTGCCGGGCTCAAGTACGTGGACAAGTACTTCACCGACCCAGGGGACGCCCCGGCACAGCCGCCGCAGGGGCAGAGCGACCAGGATCCGAACGCCACAGCATTGGCCCAGGCGCAAGTCCAATCCGCCCAGATTCAGCTCCAGGGCAAGCAGATGCAGGTTCAGGCCGACCGCGAAGCGCGCCAACTGGAATTCCAGATCGAACAGGTCAAGCTGCAACAGGCTCAAGTCCAGCTGGAGATTGCCAAAGCCAAACTCGGGCTCGAGCAGGCTGAGGCGGGCAGCAAGGCCGCTTTGGCATCCCGCGAGCAGGATCGCAAGGACTTGGAAACTGTCGCCAACCTGAGCCGCCCGGAGGTTCCGCATGGAGCTCAATGACAAGGATCAGCAGGACCTGGACCGATCGATCCAGGCTGAGCGGATCATGCAAGACCCGCTGGTACTGGAAGCGCTGTCGCTAATGGACCAGCACATCCACGATCTGTGGGCAGGTGAGGGACAGACGCTCCTAGGTCCTGCCGACCGAGAAGAGTTGTACCGGATGCTCCAGGCAAAGAACCGGTTTATCGCTGCCTTCGAAGCGTATTTGCAGAACGGGGCAGCAGCGCGGCACATGCTGGAGATGGCGCCGCCTTCGAAGACCTTCCTTCAACGCATCAAGGAGTACATCCATGGCTAAGAAAACCGACACCCAGGCGAAGGATATCGACGCCGAACGCAAGGCTGCCTCCCAGCCGGTCAACGACAAGATGGTCGAGGACCAGCAGACTGGCGGCACCAACGACGCCGTGACGGAGACGACCGTGCAGGTCGAGCCCGTGCAACCGGCTGGCATCGTGGAAGCCAACCCGCCTGTCGTGGGCGAAGCGCAACACGGCAACCAGCCCGTGGACTACGCCCCCAAGGCCGAGCTCGAGGTTCCCAAGCCCGTCGATCTGAAAAGCCTACCGCCCTTCGACGCCTTCGTGCGCAAGCATGAAGACGCCGCGGCTGCCATCGGCCTGGTCGTGACCGGCCTGACCCATCCGCATGCGCCGGATACCAATGGCATCTACAAGGGCCGTGACGCTGGGATCCGAGTCGCCAAGGGCTCGCCATCCGCGCAGTACAGCGACGGTTCCAAGCACTGATTCAAGTATGGGCCTGCTGCCAGCCCTTTGATGGCAGCCGTAAGAAAGACCAACCGACTAGCCGCCCACTGAGGCGGCTTTTTTGTTGATCGGAGTCAAACCTTATAGGGATGCAAGCAATGCCTGAAGATTTCACCCTGGAAAACCTGGCGCAAGCCGTCGAATCGCAGATGAGCGATGAACCCGAAACCGAAGAGGATCACCCGGAGACGGAATCCGAGGCGGAAGAAGGAGGCGGCGAGAGCCAGGAGCGGGAAGCCGCTGACGACGAGGGCGCCGATTCGGAAGGATCCGAGGATGGTGAGGGCGATCAACCTGAAGAGGAATCGCCGCAGGACCGCGTGGTCAAGTGGAAGACTGCCGATGGTACCGAGTACGAGGTTCCGGAGTCCGAACTCCAGAAGGGTTACATGCGGGAGCAGGATTACCGCCAGAAGACCCAGGGCCTCGCACGCGAACGTGAGCAGGCGGAAAGCGAGATCCAGAACCGAGCTCAACAGCAGGTCGCAGCGCTGAACCTGTATGGCGAGAAGATTGGCGAATTGCACATGGCCCGCGCGGCGGTGGCGCATCTGGAATCTGCCCTCAAGCAGATCAACCGCGAAGATGACCCGTCCCGTTACGCCCTGGTGCAGTCCGACCTATCGACCGCCCGACAGACCGCGCAGGACCTGTCTGAACGGCTCGGCAAAGCAACTCAGCTGATGCAGTCGCAAGAGGCTGAACGGATCGCGAAGGGCCAGCAGGAGGCGGCGAAAGTCTTGTCTGCCGAAATGCCGGACTTTGGGAATCGTCTGAAGGCCTGGAACAAGCACGCTGTCGAGACCTATGGGTTCAAGCCCGAGGAATTGAGCCGCGTGACCGATCCGCGCGTCTTCCGCATGTTGGATGACGCAGTGAAGTTCCGCGACCTGCAAAACCGCAAGCCCGAAGCGGTGAAGAAGGCTGCCGCCGCGCCGCAAAAGCCGGCCAAGCAGACCCGTTCGACCCCGCCTTCGACCATTGAAACCGTCAGGAAGCGTTTCAATGCCAAACCCACCGTGGGTGGCCTGGCTGAAATGCTCATGGCAACTGGAAAGGTATGAAATCATGGCAAAACTCGCCAATTCCTTTGACACCTACACCGCAGTAGGTGACCGCGAATCCCTCTCGGACCAGATCTATCGGATCAGCCCGGAGGAAACCCCGTTCGTGTCGGCCATCGGCAAGGGCAAGGCCCAAGCCACGTTCGAAGAATGGCAGACCGACGCGCTGGCTACGCCCAGCAACAACAAGGTGGTGCAGGGTAACGAGGCCACTCCGGCCGCGCTGACCCCGACCGTCCGCCTGGGTAACCGTACCCAAATCTCGGAAAAGACGTACGCCATCACCGAGACGCAGGAAGCGGTGAACAAGGCCGGCCGCAAATCCGAAGTCGCGTACCAGGACGCCAAGAAGATGGTGGAACTGAAGCGCGATATCGAGTTCGCCGCGCTCCAGAACACGACCGCCATCGCTGGCGACGCCACGACCGCCCCGCAGTCGCGCGGCGTGCTGGGCTTCATCTACGGCAACACCAGCATCGGCACGGGTGGCGCGGACCCCAACCCGGTCACCAACACGGCGCCGACCGATGGCACGCAACGCGCGTTCACGGAAGCACTGCTGAACGAAGCCGCGACCAAGGCATGGGATGCCGGTGCGTCCGACAGCCTGTCCCTGTACGTGCCTTCGTCGCAGCGTCCGGTGTTTTCGTCCTTCGACGCGAACTCCACTAAGTTCCAGCGCACCGAAAGCAAGGAGCTGAACGCGACCATCGACGTCTACGTGGGTGACTTCGGCACCTACAAGGTCGTCAACAGCCGCTATCAGCGTCAGCGCGAAGTGTTCGGCATCGATACGGCGAAGTGGTCGATTCTGACCCTGCGCCCGATGAAGGGCCAGGACCTGGCGAAGACGGGTGACAACCGCAAGCGTCTGGTCAACACGGAATGGACGCTGAAGTGCGATGCGCCGCTGGCAAATTTTGCGGTCCGCGACCTGACCTAAGCCGCAACGAGAGGGAGAGGCCCGGGGAAACCCGGGCTTTTTTTATGGCCGGACGAATCCTGACCGCTGAAACGCGAAAAGTCACCCGATTCCATGAGTTGGAAGAGGGTTTCGCCATCGAAACGGTAGCCGATGTAGAGCCCGAGTTGGAGTTTGCCAAGGCACTCCACAACGAGGGCTTTCATCGCACCGCCTCGGGCGACAGGCATGTGGCGTCGATCCCAGCTGTGGTGCTGAACGCCTGGGCGATCAAGCGCGGCGTGACGTTTGACGCGGTGATGCAGGACAACCGGATCTTGAAAGAGTTTTTGAATGATCCCGATCACAGCCATTTCCGTGTGGATAAGGGCCAGGTATGAGCTTTGAGAGCTACACGGCGCTGACGACCTCCATCGCTGGGTGGATCAAGCGTAAGGACCAGCAGGCACGGATTCCGGACTTCATCGCCCTCTTTGAGGCCCGCATGAACCGAGTTCTGCGGACTACGAACCAGCGGAAATATGCGGCGCTCACCGTCTATGGCGGCTCGGTTGTCCTGCCTGACGACTTCCTCGAGCCCATCGCCATCGACGACGGCAAGGATGGGCTGAACTTCATGACGACCCTGCAATTCGGACCCAGCCAGGTCGAGAACGGGTTCTACGCGATAGAGGGTGGTTCCATCCTGGTGTCCGGCGATACCGGCCTGGTGAACCTTCGCTATTACGCGCGGATTCCGTCGCTGACCGCTGATATGCCCAGCAACTGGGTATTGGCCAATCACCCTGATGCGTACCTGTTCGGGGCGCTGACGGAGGCGGAACCCTATCTCTTGAACGACGCGCGTATGCAGATGTGGAAGGACCGTGGCGATACCGCTATTCAAGGTATCCAGCTCGCGGACGATCAGGCGCGATTCGCAGGTGGAACACTGGCTATTGGACGGGCGAGGCAATAATGGCGGTCGAGAACACTACAAAAATCAACGGACTGGATCCGACCAAGCCGGATGGGTCTAGCCCGAAGTCAGAGGGCGACGATCACCTGCGCCTGCTCAAGAACGTCTTGCAGCACTGCTTTGGTGGGTTCGCCGCGGAAGTGCTGCTGGCGGGCACGGAAGCGCAGGGCGCGACGGCAAACGACTACGTGGTGACGGTGGACCCGGCACCGACAGCGTATGCAGCCAATACCGTGCTGGTCTTCAAGGCGACGCATGCGAACACCGGGGCCGCGACGCTCAAGGTTGGCTCGCTAGCGGCTGTTTCCATCGTCAACCCGGAGGGTACGCCCATTCGCGCGAATGCGATTGTCGCTGACTGCATGACGATGGTCATATGCGACGGGACGAACTTCCGCCTGCTCGCCGGGAATAGCCAGGCGATCTATGACTACGTGGATCAGGCTCAGTTCCAGTCTTCCTTGCCAGGCCAGGCGTCGCAGGCTGGCAAGTTCCTCACCACGAACGGGACAACTGCGTCTTGGCAGCCTGCGCTACCCATCTACAACGCCGCACCGACTTCTAACATCGGTCCTATTTATCGTGGTGGAGTTGGGCCACAGGAATGGAATGGGTCGGCTTACGCCGCAGTTATTACCAAAGCAAGTATTGGGCTGGGCAACGTCGATAACACTTCCGACGCAAACAAGGGCATAAGCACCGCCACGCAAACCGCCTTGAACGCGAAGGCAAACCTTGCGAGTGCGGCATTCTCAGGGCCTATCACGGCCCCGTCTATTGTCTCAACGGGGAACATCTCGTCCGGCAGCGGAAGCGCGACGTTGACAACTTCAGGAGATCTGATCGGCGGGACGTGGGGCGGGACGCTCAGCTCATACTTTGCAAACGTCATCACGCCTAGCATCTCGAGCAAGGTATCTATCCGAGGCGGTTTCGGCGGCTCGGGGTATGTACTCAACAACTCGGGCAATGCTGTATCGATGGCTTGGGACGGCTCGCGGGTGAACTTGGGGGTAGACAGCACCAGCATGGGCGCGGTTTGGACGAGCGGGAACTTTGACCCAAGCAGCAAGCAGGCGGCGGGTAACTATCCGATCGTGACTGCGGCATCTGGCGGGATACCCGCTTTGCAATTCCGCTGGGATCCGGGGGCTGGTCGTATGCGTATGGTTGTGAACGGGGTTGACATCGGCTACATACAGGTGGCGTGACAATGTCATTCATTCCGTTCAAATCGATGGGGGCTGGCTTGAACCTGGACGGGTTCCCTCACGAGTTGGCGCCTGCTGAATGGTCCAATGGCCGGAACGTGCGTTTCAGGGACGGGTACTCCGAGAAAATGCAGGGGGAGGCCCTTGTAAACGGTACGCCATTGTTCGCGCCATACGCTCTTTTCCCGACGCAAGGAACATCCGGGCGCTATTGGGTCTACGCGGGATTGCAGAAACTCGCGTGTGTGCAGAACGTGACCCATACCGACATTACGCGCACTGCTGGCGCGTACACGGGGACAGCGGACGACCGATGGAATGGCGGCGTTCTATCGGGTGTGCTGGTCGTCAACAATGGGAAGGATATTCCGCAGTTCTGGGGCGGGAACCCTGCCACGAAAGCCGCAAACCTGACGGCCTGGCCCTCAACGTTGAGGGCAAAGGTCATCCGACCATTCCGAAACTACCTGTTCGCGCTGAACCTGACCGATAACGGCGCCGCACGCCCGTACGCGGTGCGCTGGTCTCATCCTGCCGACCCTGGGACGCTCCCAGTGTCTTGGGATATCACCGATCCGACCAAGGACGCAGGCCAGTTTGACCTTGCGGATACCAGTGATGTGATCGTCGATGCTGTCCCGCTGGGACAAAGCCTGATCGTCTACAAAGAGAACAGCATCTGGCAAATGGATTATGTGGGCGCGCCCTACATCTGGTCGAACAAGCCTGTGCCGGGCGCTGGCGTGGGTGCTCTGGCTCAGAACTGCGTGGTTCCCTACGCGGGTGGCCATATCGTTCTGACGCAGGGCGATGTGGTGAACTTCGACGGGTCCACTGCTCCCTCCATCGCGGATGCGCGTGTGCGTAAATGGCTGTTCGATAACCTGAACGCCGATACGTATCAGCGCTCATTCGCGGTGCCGAACTATCGACGCAACGAGGCGTGGTTGTGTGTGCCCCGTACCGGCTCTGACTGGCCCGATACGGCACTCATCTATAACTGGAAAGATGGCACGTGGGGCATTCGTGATCTGGGCCAAACTTCCGCGGGCGCTTCAGGCACCATAGTCTATAGCCTGGGCAATTCCTGGGATGCTGACCCGGACCCCTGGGATACCGACGACACCGCTTGGAACCAGTACGAGTACACGCAGGCATCTCCGCGCGTGGTGCTGGCATCTGCCGTGAACAGCTCATTGTCGCTGGTAGATACTGGCAAGACCTTCAAGGGTCAAGCCTTCACCAGCTACGTCGAAAAGACAGGCATGTCCTTTGACACCCCGGAAATGGTCAAGTACTGCAAGGGGATTCGACTGCGTGTTGAGGCCCAGGCTGGGACTGTGCTGAACGTCTATGGCGGGGCGCAGGACGACCTTGAAGGCGCCGTGACGTGGACCGACCCAGTTCAGTATGTGGTGGGAGAAGGCCTACAGGCCGACATGGAATTTGAGGGTCGATATCTGGCGGTTCGGATCGAATCGACCGGTATTGTGTCCTGGCGGTTGAAGCAATTCGATATGGACGTGACCGTGGTAGGGGGATATTGATGGCATATTCACCCGCCAATCCCCCCGTCGAGTACGACGCTGTGTGGATGCGCCAGGAGCTACAGAAGATCCGGGAGGCAATGACAGGGCAGCAGCCGTTTGCCTACCTGGATATGCAATATGTCGCACCCCCCAAGCCGCGTGAAGGCATGATCGCGCTCGCAGACGGCACGCAGTGGAATCCTGGGCAGGGGAAGGGCTATTACGGCTACTTTGGTGGCCAGTGGGTGCCGTCAGGGCTGCCTGTCGGGACTTCAGCGACGATTGCGGGAAAACAGCCGGCCGGCAACTATGTGACGCGCGGTGGCAACGCGGTCAATGTGGCGTGGACTGCCCAGGGAACTACCGGCGCTCTGAAATTAACCATTGACACCACAAACCAGAACTGGCTCGTTAATACGCTAACCGGCAATGTCGTGCAGTTTGGATGGGATGGTTCTGGTCTTTCTGTCTACATCGACGGCACGCGCATCGGTGCGGTGACGACTCACTGACATGGGATACCGACTGCAACAGGGCTACGACGGCGTTGTGGCGACGCAGGACGACGGGTCGGTTCTCTGGATCGCCAACAACCCAGATGACGCCGCATGGCAGTCCTATGAGGCGTGGGCCAGCAACGGAAACACGCCTGATCCAGCTCCAGGCTTACCGATCATTGTTCCCCAATCGGTCACCCGCTACCAAGGCGAAGTCTACATGCGTCGCATCGGGATATGGGCGACGGCTGACGGCCTCTTTTCCACCATGGCAGACGACGACGAACGAAAGATTGCGTGGCTGCGTGCTCCTACGTTCAACCGTAGCAGCCCGGCGCTGAACTATGCGTGTGAGCAGATGGGCATCAGTGACGAACAGCGTGACACGATGTTTATCGAAGCCAACAAGATCATCTAGCCATGACTGAAATCGTGATCCGCATCCAGGGTGTTCCCACGGATGCGGTGCCGGCTATTTGGCCTTTGGTTCAAGAGTGGATCGCAGAAGCACTGGAGCGTGGCCAGTCGCTCGATACGCCCGATGACGTTCTGACTCGCATCCTCGCCAAGGAATATCAGCTCTGGGTGGTGGATGACGGTCAACCTGCTGCGGCTTTCGTGACGCGCATCTATTCGGGCTCGCTCGGCTCGGCTTTAGTCGCTGTGTGCCTGGGCGGGAAGGGAATGGATCGCTGGCTATTCGCGGTCGAAGACGTGATTTGTGGGTTCGCCAAAGACAAAGGATGCAAACGGGTCTATCTGCACGGTAGACGGGGATGGGTCAAGCGGCTGGCTCAATACGGATGGCAGGAAGACACGGTTAACGTGATGAAGGAAATAGCATGAGCAAGGGCGGCGGCGGAAGCAACGAACAGACCACCACGTCGGAACCGTGGGATGGGGTAAAGAAGTACCTCACGGGAAGCGGTGGCACAACGACCAAGACGCTACGCCCTGGTGCGGTGCCGATCGGCTATGAACAGGTGGGCAGCGGCGGTGACTATGACCCAGTGCGGCCTGGTCAGGGAGCCCCGATCTACGATCCGAACGACTACATCACGACGACCACGGGCGGCACTCCAGGTATCTACGGAGAGGCCCAGAATCTGTACCAGAATGGAGGCTGGACCTCCGGCATGCAGGACGTGGTGAACCAATGGCTTGCGTCCATTGGTGGCCGGCAGACCGATCAAAGCGGGGCGAGCGCGATTACCAATGCAGGGCAGTCCATCATCAACGGGAACGGCTCGCAGGTTGACCTGAATGCCGCTCGCGCATCGCAGGGTGCCCTAGACCCGACTGCGGCGCTACAGCAGATTCTCTCGGGCCAGGTCAACAATCCGTACCTGGACGACCAGATCGCTGCCTTGGGTAACGACCTGTCGAGCAATTTCCTCGAGAACGTCGCTCCGGGCCTGCGCTCTGGTGCCACTGCTGCGGGTGGCTTTGGCGGGTCGCGTCAAGGGATCGTGGAAGGGCTAGGTACGCAGGGCGTCACGGACGCTTTGGCGACGCAGGCCGCGAATCTGCGCGGGACCGCCTTCGAGAATGCTCAGAACCGGATGCAGACCACTGCCCAGGCGCTGAACGACCAGGCCGGGACAGTCGCTCAGAACAACATCAATAACCGCCTGAACGCGGCCCAGGTCGGCGCGTCGCTGATCGGCTCTGGCGCTGCCATGACGCAGCAGAACCAAGCGGCGGAAGACGCGCGCTATCAGCAGATGCTGTCTTTGCTGGGTGCGGGTGACAACTACAACTGGGCGAATCTGGGCAACTACGCCTCGATCATCTCTCCTGGCGCGGGTATTGGCGGCTCGAGCACGAGCTCAGTGTCTGGCGGGTCCAACCCCCTGGCCGGTGGGCTGGGTGGGGCTTTGGCTGGTGGCGCCATCGGGAACAGTATTGGAAGCGGCAACGGTGGCTATGGGGCGCTGATAGGCGGCGGTCTGGGCCTTCTGAGCGCGCTGTGAGGCCGACATGCTGACGACACTGAATCCAGGCCTGCTCCAGTCCCTTCAAGCCGCAGGCCAGCAGGCCGACCAAGCGAGGCGGCAGCGGGAGATGATGCTGCAACAGCAGCAGCAACGCCAACAGCAGCAGGGCGGTGGAATCAACACGTCCATGCTCAACCAGTTTCTGCCGAAAGCCGGGGGGAACAACCTGCTGGGTTCTACCGATGGAATGACCGGCTCATGGCTGCCGGTATCGCAAGCCGGTGGACTTGGCGGGCTTGGCGGACTCACGGCAGCGCCCGGGGTTAGTTTGGCCGGAAGTGGCGCGGCGACCAGCGGCATCGGGGCGGGCGGAACGCTGGGTGCTTTTGCCGAAGGTGGCGGAGCGGCGGCGGGTGGCGCTGCTGGTGGTGGTAGCGCCGGCGCAGGCCTGGCGGCGTTTTGGCCCGCCGCGGTGGTGGCTGCTGCGGTCGGCAATGAGATGTACGCCAAGAATCACGGGTATCGCCGCGACGGCGCGGATTACTACAAGGACTTGGCGACCGGCCGCGTGTTGAGCCAAGACGTGGACAACCGGTGGAGTCCGATGATTTTCGGGAAGAACGACAACATGGGCTTCGGCCACGATGCCTCGTTCGCCGCTGACGTCGGGTCCTTCCAGTTCGGGAAGGCATTCAAGGATTTGAAGAAATCTTCTCTACTGACCGGCTTTGGAATTTTGGGTTGAGGGAAATATGGCACTCCTAGACGGATCGGACGCGGACGGCGGCTTCTTCAACCAGCTCCAGAATCCTGGCAACTATGGTCTCCTGGCCGCTGGGCTGGGTATCCTCGCCAACGCTCGCGGCGCCAACTCGCAAAACGCCATCGGAGCTGGAGCGCTGGCAGGCCTACAAGCGGCACAAGGCGCGCAGCAGACGGCCTACCTGAACGACTATCGCAAAGCTCAAGCGGCGAAGCTCCAGCAGGAATCGGACAAGCAACGCGCGCTGCTGGGGCTTTTGGGCGGAATAACGCCGGGCGGGCAAGCGGGTGGTGGTGCGGCACAGTCAATGCCGGTCAGTGCCAACGGGACCGCTCCGGCCTCTCCCGTCGCGCCGCCTAAGGGCGGACTGGCGAACATGAGCATCGATCAGGTTGCGCTAATCAAGGCGCTGGGTGGAGGCGATCTGACCGACGCGTGGAAGCTCGCGCATTATGGACAAGACCGTAACCCTGGCTCTTTCAATGTGGGCGCTGATGGGCAACTGACATATACGCCGAACATCGACAAGGGCCAGACGCCTGTCATCAAGGACGGGCGTGTTGTCGGCGTGCAGAATCTGCCTGGCGCGGTGGCCTCGGCTGCCAACATGGCAGGCGCCACGGCTGCCGCCACAGCAGGCGCGCAGGCTGGATATGACTTGGTGCCTGTGCCTGACGGTAAGGGCGGCACGCAGCTGATGCCCCGCGCACAGGCCGTGGGCATGTTGGGTGGCGACCGGCAGGCTGGCGGTTTGGGGCGCACGCCGAGCCAGGCGGACCAGACTTTCAATGAATCTGTCGCGAAAGCGTCGGCTGACACCTACAACAACCTGCAAACCTCCGGCATGAACGCGGACAAGCAGATTGCCAACTACCAGCGCGTAGGCCAACTGCTGGACGGATTCGAGGGTGGCACGCTGTCCAATCTTGGCTTGCAAGGGGCGAAGCTGGCGAACTCGCTCGATATTAAGCTGGACGAAAAGCTGCCGGCCAAGGAAGCCGCCGTCGCCATCGGGAATCAACTGGCCCTGCAACTCCGCGACCCGGCCAACGGTGGCGGTATGCCTGGCGCCATGTCGGACGCTGACCGCAACTTCCTCCAAGCGTCTGTGCCGAACCTGACCCAGAGTAACGCCGGCCGAAAGCAGCTGATCGATTATCAGGTAAAGGTGCTGGAGCGGAACAAGGACGTGGCCGCGTTCGCACGCAAGTGGCGGCAGAAGTTTGGGCGCCTGGATTCCCAGGATCCGAGTGGCAACGACTTCCAAACCGCGCTCTCCAATTGGTCCGCGAACAACCCGCTTTTCCCGCAAGGACAGTAAATGGCTAATCCGCAGCAGTTCGTACAGCAGTACGGCGGCCTGGCCGACACCATCGGCGGTCAACTGGGCGTCGATCCGTCGATCCTGCTAGGTCAGTGGGGGCTAGAAACCGGCTGGGGCAAGAGCGTCGTGCCCGGCACCAACAACCTGGGCAACATCAAAGGTCCAGGCGTCGCCGCAACCGACAACATGACTGGCAGCAATGACCAGTACCGGGCGTATGCATCCCCTGACGACTTCGGGAGGGACTTCGCCGGTTTGATTGGGCGTCGGTACCAGGGCGCGATGAATGTGGGGGATGACGCCCAGAAGTACGCTGCTGCGCTGGCATCCGGTGGCTATGCCCAAGATCCCCAGTACGCGGACAAGCTTGTGGCTGCTGCGAGCGCCGTACGCGGCGTTTCCGGGTGGCGTGGCATGCTGAACCAAGCGGCGGACGCTATCTTCCCCTCGGCGCAGGCTGCGGAGTCGGACGATATCTTCAGCGGAGCCAAAACAGCGGCGCCAAAGGCTGAGTCTACGGACGACATTTTCGCAGGCGCGAAGACCGCCGCGCCGCGTGTCTCCACGTCCCGTGGTCCGGACGGTGTACTTCGGGTCGAGATGGGGAATCAGGACGCGCCCGTCGCGCCGACCCAAGCTCCATCGACTCCGCCGTCCACCGCTCCGTCTGCGCCCGCAGGCCAGAAGGAAGCACCGCAAGACCGCACCTTCATGGAAGACCTGGCGCGCCAGTTCGGTCTGACGGCGCGGTATGGCCTCGAGGGTGTGGGCAATGCCCTGCAACTGTTCACCGAACCGTTGCGCGCCGGTGTCGTTAATCCTATCGCGCGCGCGGTCGGGCTGCCCGAGGCTGCGCCGACCGGGAAATCGGCTTCTCAGTTGGCGGGTGCCGTGGGGCTCCCTCAGCCTGAGACGAAGCAAGAGCGCATCGTCGGGGATGCCGCTCGACTGATGGCCGGTGTTGCCCCTGGTTTTGGTGTCGCCAAGGTGCTTGAGGCCGCTCCCGGGATCGCTGGACAGGTTGGTAGCCTGCTGACCACAGGGCCAGGCGCGCAAGTCGCTTCGGCCACTGGGGCGGGCCTGCTCGGGGGTTTGACGAGGGAAAATGGCAGTGGTGCGCTGGGGCAAGCCGGTGGCGCGCTGCTGGGAGGTCTGGCTGGTGCTGGTTTGACAAGCGCTGCCAATGCCGGGATCAATGCCGGCAGGTCGCTGCTCTCTCGCCTATCTCCCGCTGACATCGACGTCCGGCTATCTAACGCGCTTACTGACGCAGGGATAGATGCGTCCACGCTGCCTGATGGCGTCCTCCGGGCCTTGAAAGCGGAGATGGGTTCTGTTCTCCGTACTGGCCGAGAGCTGCGGCCGGATGCGGTCCGCCGCCTGGCCGATTTCCGCACTGTCGGTGCGACGCCCACCCGTGGCGCTATCACCTTGGATCCCGTGCAGATCACCCGGGAGCAGAACCTGGCCAAGGTCGCGGCCAACACGTCGGATGATCAGCTCGCCGCTCTGCCGCGAATCCAGAACGCGAACAACGCCACCCTCATCCAGCGGCTGAACGAAGCGGGCGCGGATAAGGCTGATCCGTTTCAGGCGGGTTCCGGTGTGATCGGAACCATCCTGAATCGGGACGCAGCGGCGCAATCTCACGTCACAGACCTGTACAACCGCGCCCGCTCAATGGCGGGTGGGGATATTCCGCTGGATCGTGCGCCTCTGATAAATGGGGTGTTCGATGCGCTGGCGAAAGAGAACAAGCTGGCTTTCCTGCCGGACAACATCGGCTCGATGCTGAACCAGATTTCCAAGGGGACCGTCCGCGTAGGTGACCAAGAGTTCCAGGTTCCGTTCAACGCCCAGGTGCTGGATAACCTAAAAACCATGCTCGCCACGGCCCAGCGAGGCACCCAGGACGGGAACGTGAAGGCGGCGCTCGCCATCGCGCGCCGGGCTATCGACGCCGCGGAGCCCCGGCCCGCTACGGGCTTGCCGCAGGGCATTGTGACCGGCGATATGGCAAGCGCCCTGCGCAATGCTGACGAGTCGCCTGCCGCGTACATGGAGGCCCTGAATCAGGCTCGCGCTGCGTCCAAGGCGCGTTTCGATTGGCAGGAGTCGTCCAAGCCGGTGGAGGCGGCTCTCGCCGGTGCCCAGCCGGACAAGTTCGTGCAGAAGTTCGTGGTGAACGGCGACCTAACCGACGCCCGCGCGGTGGTGGCCAACATTGGCCCCGGCGAAAAGGAAGCGGTGCGCAATTCCATTGTCGGTCATCTGCGCGACAAGGCTCTCAATGGTGCTTCTGACGAGGTAGGGAAGTTCAGCCAATCCGCGTACAACCGTGCCATCAAAGCCATCGGGGATCGAAAGCTTCAGCTGTTCTTCACGCCGCAGGAAATCACGCAGTTGAAAGCGGTTGGTCGCGTGGCGAGCTATCTCCAGGCCCAGCCGGTCGGGTCGGCCGTGAACAACAGCAATTCCGGGGCGCTTCTGGCCGGACGCGGCTACGACCTGATGCGGTCGATTGCGGGGAAGATCCCGTTTGGCGAGGCTGCGATTCTCAATCCGTTGCGGAATATCGAGATTTCTATCCGTCAAGGTCAGGCGCAGAATATCTTGCCCGGACTTCTGATGCAGACCCAACGCCAAGCGCCCGCTGGTGCGAGCCTTCTGCTGCCTGCTGCGTCGATGGGTGGCCTACTTGCGGCGCCAGGCGTTCCAGGCCCATAGGACCACGAGCGCACCGAGCCAGCCGAGATAGATGGGGTCGAAAACCATCTTCGAATTCTACGACCAATGACCGCCGCAAGGCGGTTTTTTAATGCCACCGGGACAAAGGAAGGATATGCAGGATCCGCACCCTCAGAAGCCGAAATGGATCGACTACACGATCAGCCTGCAAAGCCTGTTGGTCTGGCTGACGGCAATTGCCGCCGTCGCGGTGACGGCTTGGTTCTCATTGGGGAGCCGAGTTCAAACGCTTGAAGAGCATGACCGGCAGCAGGAACTTCGATTTGGCCGGATCGAAGCTTCCATCATGGAGCAGCGGTCTGACACACGCGATCAGCTCCGCTCAATCGGTCAGGACGTGAAGGAGCTGAGCGGCAAGTTCGACCAGCTCAAAGACCAAATGATCACGAACAGCGTAGCCAACAGGCCAGACATTCAAAGGTGGGCGAAATGAAGCTTGTAGATAACTGGCGTCAAGCTTGGCGGTGGTTCTCCATGCACTGCATGGCAACAGCGACAGCCATTCAGGGTGCTTACATCGCGCTGCCGGACGACATGCGGCGCTCCATCCCGTTGTGGGCTGTCGCGCTTCTCACCATGGCCATACTGGGACTCGGCGTGTTGGGCAGGCTGATCGACCAGCGCAAGGAAGGCGATGGTTGATTTTCGGACTGCCATCGAGCGAGTTCTTGGCCATGAGGGTGGTTATGTGAACGACCCCAGAGACCCTGGCGGTGAGACGAAATGGGGCATCAGCAAGCGCAGTTACCCCAATCTCGACATCAAGAACCTGACGCGCGACCAGGCCATCGAGATTTACCAGCGCGACTTCTGGCAGAAGATCCACGCCGACGAGCTGTATGACGGCATTGCCTATCAGGGGTTGGACTACGCCATTAACTCCGGCATCAAGCAGGCCATCCTGGGGCTTCAGCAGGCGCTTGGCGTGCCCGCTGATGGCGTATGGGGACCGGTCACCCGCGCGGCTGCCCTGGCAATGGCGGAGGGGCCGCAGATCATGCGCTATGTGGCCCAGCGCATCGACTTCATGCGCACGCGATCCACCTTCTCCTATTTCGGCAGTGGCTGGATGGCTCGCATGGCCGACAACCTGCGCTATGGCGCACAAGACATGTGAGAGAGCAATGACCACCATTCTTGGATTGCTGGGCTCTGCGTGGCCCTATATCGCTAGCGCCGTCCTGGCGGTCGGCAGCTTGTTGACCGCCTTCGTGGTCAAGAAGTCGGCCGACACAAAAGTAGCGAAGGCTGACCAGCGGGTTGCGGAGGCCAATCAGGCCACCGCCGAAGCCAAGGCCCAGACCGCTACCGTGCGGGATGGCGAATCCCAAGCAAATGCCGCGGCTGCCGCCGCTGGTGCCAATTCCGTCAAGGAGCGTGCGAATGTGGAAATCGACGTTGCTTCCCTGCCTGCTGGTGCTGCTGCTGGCCAGCTGCTCGACGAATGGGCAGCCCCAACAGGTGCAGCCAGTGCAGCCGGAAGTGCAGGTCAAGACGCGAATCATTGATACCGGCTGCGATTGGACGAAGCCAATCTTCGTGGACAAGGGCGACGTCCTTTCGGACGGAACAGCAAAGCAAATCTTGGCACACAACCTAGCCGGGGCACGGAACTGCGGCTGGAAGCCGAGGAGCTAGCTCTTGCGGCATAGCCGGGTCCTGCCTCGGCTACCCTTCCAGCTTTCCCAAGGGGGAGAGCAATTCACTCTTCAGCTGCACCTGCTCGATCACACAGGGCTCTTCCGACAACTCCCGAACGAATCGCTCCCAAAGAGGGTTCAGGGCGTTGTCCGGCCTTGGGAAGCGGTCCCGAAGCTGCTCAGCCTTGAGCAACATGGCGCGTAGGCGCTTTATCTCGTAGAGCAGTGTGACTACATCCGCCCACACCACGGCATCTTGGTAATTGCAGGGGGCACGTTCCGGCGTAGGGGCGTACCTGGCTCGGATCTTGGCTAACTCTTCTCGGGTCAGGGCGGGGCGGAACGGCATGGCTGAGCATCTTATTGCTGTATGGATGTACAGTGTAATTACCCACGTCCCACTAAGCAATGTCAGATTCTCCCCAGACTGCCGCAGAATGAAAAACGGCCCCCATCGCTGGGGGCCGCTGGAATTCTGGAGGCGCAAGCCGGAATCGAACCGACGTACACGGATTTGCAATCCGCTGCATAACCACTCTGCCATTGCGCCTTGCTGTTGCCTGGATATTGCCCGGGCGTCGCCTTGGTTTCCCCCGGCGATCTCCGCAGGGAAGCCCGAGATTCTAACATCATCCACGGGCGGCCTGCAGCGGTGCCCGTCCGGCCATGCCAAGCCGCCGCCAGCGTGCAAAAATCCGCGCGGAACAGCAAAGGGGATTCCTTGAACGAGATCCGCGCCATTTCGCTTTTTGTCAGGACGGCCACGTTGGGCAGCCTGCGCCAGGCCGCGATCGAGCAGGGCGTGACGCCGCAGGCGGCCAGCCTGGCGGTCACGCAATTGGAAAAGCATCTGGGCATACGGCTGTTCCATCGCACCACCAGGCGGATCAGCCTGACCGACGAAGGCCGCCGGTTCCTGGAATCCGTGCAGCCGCCGCTGGAGGCGCTGAACGATGCCATGCACAGCGCCCGCCATGCCGACCTGGCGAGCGGCCCATTGCGGGTGACGGCGCCGCGCAGCCTGGGCTACTCGGTGCTGTGGCCGCTGTTCGAGGCCTTCGCGCGGGCGCATCCCGACGTGCATCTGGACATCCAGCTGGAAGATCGCCTGCAGGACTGGGTGGCCGAACGCATCGACGTGGGCTTTCGCACCGGTCAGCAGCCGGACGGACGCATCATCGCGCGGCGGGTCCTGCCCATACAGCTGATCGTGTGCGCGTCGCCGGAGTACCTGGCGCGGCATGGCGCGCCCGCCAGCATCGACGATCTGGGCGCGCATCGCTGCACCGGCTACCTGCAGCCGAACACGGGCAAGGTGGCGCCCTGGGAATTCCAGGTGGGCGATGACGTCGTCTATCGCGACGTACCGCCCGCCATCTGCATGAATGATCCGGACCTGGAAACGCGCGCCGTGCTGGCGGGCTTGGGGATAGGGCAGTTGGGGAGCTTCAATGCGGTGCCCCTGATCCGGGCGGGGCAACTGGTGCCGCTGCTGCTGCCGCATACGGTGCAGCGTATCGCGATGTACCTGTATTACGCGCGCCGCACGCAGATGCCTAAGCGGGCGCGGCTGTTCATCGACTTCATGATGGAACGGCTGCTGGCCAGCACCGAGTGGCATCTGAGCGAGGACGAACTGCGCGCCGGCAAGCCGGGGCGCAAGCGTCAGCCGCGCAAGGGATGATCCGTGCGTGGACGCCCGCGGGCTTGGCCCGCGAGGCTGAGCCCTGGGCCTGACCCCAGGGCCAGGCCCGAGCCCGTGCGCGTGGCGCCCGACCTTACCTCGGAAAGTCCGTGGACGCGGCCAGCGCGCGCCAGGCCGCGGTTTCCGCGGCCACATAGGCATTCTTGTCGGCGATGGCGGCCAGCGTATCGGTGCCGAAAGGCATGCGCAGCGGCGGCTGGCCGGCGTCCACCAGCGCGATCATCGCGGCGGCCAGCCGCTTGGGGTCGCCCGGCTGCTGATGATTGACCTGCACGGCACGTTCGCGCACCTTGCCGGCGGTCTCCGCGTAGTCGTCGATGATCGTGGGCGACTTCACCAGCGACGTCGCATCCAGGAATTCCGTCCGGAAATAACCCGGCTCGACCACCGTGGCATGGATGCCCAGGGGCGCCAGCTCGTCATGCAGGGCTTCGGTCAGGCCTTCCACCGCGAACTTGGTGGAGCAGTACACGCCGAAACCCGCCGCGCTGCGATAGCCGCCGATGGATGAAATGTTGATGACGTGGCCGGCCTTCTGTTCGCGCATATACGGCAGGATGGCGCGCGTAACGTTCAACAGCCCGAAGACGTTGGTGTCGTACATGCGGCGGACGTCGGCGTCGTCGGCCTCTTCGACCGCGCCCAGCAGCCCGAAACCGGCGTTGTTGATCAGCACGTCGACGCGGCCGAAGCGCCCGATGGCCGCGCTGGCCGCGGCGCGGGCCTGGGTTTCGTCGGTGACGTCGAGCTGGACGGCCAGCACGTTGGGCGCGTCGCCGAAACGTTCCGCCAGCGCGGCGACGTTGCGGCCGGCCACCACCACGGCGTTGCCGTCGGCCAGCGCCGCATCGGCGATCAGGGCGCCCAGGCCGCGGGCGGCGCCGGTGATGAACCACACGCGCTTGAAAGAGGAAGAAGTCGTAGTCGTCATGGCAATTCTCCGGGATATCAGGTGAGAGGGCACGGCCCGTATGCATTTGCTTGTGGCGCCGTGTTGGATGCCACTTTAGGTTTCCGCCCGTATCCGGCCTAGCCACGGAATACTGATTTGATTGACAAGCAGAACTTGTGAATCCGTCCTCCATGGCCTTGCAAGCGGGTTGCCAGCAAGGGTCGTTTACGATGTCCCCGAAGCGTCGCGTGGCGGCTGGAGGCCGGCCTGCGGCGCGGGCGCGCCAAGCATCCCGACTCTGTCGCGCCAAACACGGAGAACTGCCCATGATCGGTTTTGAAATTCACGCCCGCCGCCGCGCGGTCGCCGCCGACATCGTCGCCAAATACGTCGGCCTGCCCGTCGCCAATATCAGCGACGTCATGTCCCGCATGACCGCCGGCGGCCCGCGCCTGCGTCCCATGCATGACGGCAGCTTCATGGCGGGCCCGGCGTTGACGGTCCGCACGCGGCCGGGCGACAACCTGATGGTGCACAAGGCGCTGGACCTGGCCGCGCCGGGCGACGTGGTCGTGGTGGATGCCGGCGGCGACCTGACCAATGCCATCATCGGCGAAATCATGGTGTCGTACGCCAAATCGCGGAAGCTGGGCGGCATCGTCATCAATGGCTCGATCCGCGACGCCGGGGCGTTGCGGCGCGGCGATTTTCCGGTGTTCGCGGCGGGCATTACCCATCGCGGTCCCTACAAGGACGGCCCGGGTGAAATCAATTGCCCGATCGCGCTGGATGGCATGACCATCGAGCCGGGCGACCTGATCGTCGGCGATGACGATGGCCTGCTGTGCATCCCCTACGACCAGGTGGACGCCATCCATGAAGCGGCCAAGGGCAAGCACGCCGCCGAGGAAAAGACCTTCGCCAACATCGCCTCGGGTAAGCACGACACCAGCTGGGTCGACGCCCGCCTCAAGGCGCTGGGCGTGATCAAGTGAACCGGAACGCCCCGGCAGATATACGCTGGGCGGTATGGTTGATAATTTAAATTCATTTCAGACTGCATGGCTCCGACAGGATAATTTCCTTCGAAGACGAATGACAAAACAAGCACGGGGATCGCGGCGCCACGTTGGGCGAGCGATCCAACCGGCACATGCCGACCCCGGCGGGTAACGCCGCCGGAGGCGGTCATAGCAGCCGCGCCATGCGGCTAGCCATATGGAGACAGTCATGGCCATGTTTTCCCGCGCGCGGCTTCATCGCGCCTGTTCCATTCCCCTGTACGACCCGCGCGCCGCGCGACCGCTGCGCGCGACCGCTGCGCGCGTCCGCTGCCGACGCACGCCGCGGCGCGGGCCCACGCGATAGCGCGGGCTAGCCTCCGCCGCCGGCGGCGCCGCGCCTTCGCGCGCGTCGCGGCAGGCGCACGCCGCACTCCAATCTCCACCTGGACGCGCCTGCGTCCGTTGCTGGACGCCAGGCGCGATGGATACGTACGCCCGTCGCCTGGAGGCGAGGGCGCCGCGCCGCATATTTCAAACCCCTTATTCGAACCCCTCACAGGACGATGCGCATGCAGCTTGCCAGGCACCATATCGACGGAAAATGGACCGACTCCATCGGGGGCAGCGACAGGCAGGGCGTGTCCGGCAACCCCGCGACCTCGGAACCGGCGGCTCGCTACGCCGACGGTGGCGTGGAAGACGCGCACGCCGCCATCGCCGCGGCGCGGCGCGCTTTCGAGCAGACCGCCTGGCGCCGGTCGCCACGGCTGCGCGCCGAGGTGCTGTGGGACTATGCCCTGCGCCTGGACGCCCGCAAGGAGGAAATCGCCGACTGGCTGGTCACGCTGAACGGCAAGCTGCGGCGCGAGGCCATGGGCGAGATCATGGCGGGCGTGTCGGAGCTCAAGTACTACGCCGGCCTGGCGCGCAATCTATTCGGGCGGCTCATCGAAGTCGAGCCCGGCTGCCATGCTTCGCTGCGGCGCGAGGCCGCGGGCGTGGCGGGCATCATCCTGCCCTGGAACGCGCCCATCACGCTGCTGGTGCGATCGCTGGCTCCGGCGCTGGCGGCGGGCTGTTCCACCGTCATCAAGCCGGCCTTCCAGACCGCGCTGGCCCATAACCTGGCCCTGGAATGCCTGACGGTGGACGACCGGCTTCCGGCGGGAATCGTCAATTCCGTGATCGAAAGCGGATCGGCGGTGTCGGAGACGCTTTGCGCCTCGCCCGAAGTGGACGTCGTCAGCTTCACCGGATCGACCGCCGTGGGCAAGAAGATCGCGGCGGCCGCCGCGGGCACGCTCAAGCGCCTGTCGCTGGAGCTGGGGGGCAAGGCCCCCGCGCTGGTCTTCGCGGATGGCGCCTCGGACGCCACCATCAAGGGCATCACCGCGGGCAGCCTGGTCCTCGCCGGCCAGCAATGCACCGCCATCAGCCGCGTGCTGGTCCAGGACAGCGTCTATGACGACTTCACCCGCCGCCTGGCGGAGTCCTTCCGGTCGGTACGGGTAGGCCCGGGCAGCGATCCCGGATCGCAGATGGGCAGCCTGATCGACGTCGCCAGCCGCGATCGCGTGGCCGGACTGGTCGCGCGCGCCGGCGACGCCGGTGAAGTGCTGGTGCGTGGCGAGGTGCCGGGCGGCGTGCTGGCCAGGGGGGCTTTCCTGACGCCCAGCCTGGTCGCCATCGATGACCTGGAATCGGACTACGTGCAGCGCGAACTGTTCGGCCCGCTGCTGGTGGTCGAGCGATTCAAGGACGAGGAAGACGCCATCCGCCGCGCCAACGCCACGCGCTACAGCCTGGCTTCCAGCGTGTGGACCGCCGACGCGATGCGCGGCGAACGGGTGGCCGCGAAGCTGCGCTTCGGCACGGTCTGGGCCAATACCCACAACCGCCTGTTCGCCGAGGCGGAAACCGGCGGCCACGCCGATAGCGGCTATGGCCGGCTCCATGGCGTGGAAGGGCTCAACGATTTCCTCGAGACCAAGCATTACTACTTCGAGACCGGCGTCTGACCGCACCGCGACGAAACAACACAGGAGACGACATGGACACGCAGCAAACCGGTTCGGGCGCGCAGACCCGGCGCACGACGGCGCACTACTTCCTGGAAGGACTGGCCGATACGGGCGTCGAGTACATCTTCTCGAACCTGGGCACCGACCATGTGACGCTGATCGAAGAGCTGGCGCGCTGGCAGCGCGAAGGCCGGCGCGCGCCCGCCACCGTGCTGTGCCCCCACGAAAATGTCGCCATGCACATGGCGGCCGGTTATGCGGCCATGACGGGACGCGGGCAGGCCGTCATGGTGCACGTGGACGCCGGTACCGCGAACGCCGCCATGGGCATGCACAACATGTTCCGCAGCCGCCTGCCCGTCATGCTCATGGCCGGCAAGGCGCCCTATACGCTGCGCGGCGAGCTGCCGGCCTCGCGCGACAACTACGTGCACTTCGTGCAGGACCCGTTCGATATCGGCAGCCTGGTGCGCCCTTACGTGAAGTGGGAATACACCCTGCCTTCCGGCGTGGTGGCGAAGGAAGCGCTGCGCCGCGCCCATACGATGATGCAGAGCGATCCACCGGGGCCGGTGTACATGACGCTGCCGCGCGAGACCCTGGCCGAGTCCTGGCCGGAAACGAAAATGCCGGCCTATCCCGCCGAACGCTATGGCGCGGTGATGCGCGGCGGCATCGATGCCGAACAGGCCGAGGCGATCGCGCGCGACCTGATCGCGGCGCAAATGCCGATCGCCGTGACGGCTTACCTGGGCCGCAATCCCCAGGCCGTGGCGGCCCTGACCCGGCTGGCCGACCGCTGCGGCATGCGGGTCTATGAATTCATGCCCACCTACATGAACGTGCCGCGCGACGCGGCCTGCTTCGGCGGCTTCGACCCCAAGGCCGGCCTGGCCGGCGCGGACGTCGGCATGCTGCTGGACGTGGACGTGCCGTGGCTGCCCGCCTTCGCGGAAGCGAACCCGCGCACCGCCTGGACTCACATCGACGTGGACGCGGTCAAGCAGGACTTTCCCATGTGGGGCTTCGCCACGCATCGGCGCCTGCAGGCCGATTGCGGACGCGCCCTGGAACAGGTGCTGGCGGCGGTGGAGCGCCTGGCCACGGCCGATTTCGACCAGCGCGCCCGGCAGCGCCGCGAGGCCTGGGAAGCCGACAACGCGCAGCGCAGGGCCATGCTGGCGCGTGCCGCGTCGCAGCCGGGCGCGGCGCGCGCGCTCTCCGCGCCGTATGTGTGCGCCGCCGTGGGCCGGGCCATCGCCAGCGACGACGTGGTCGTCAACGAGGCCATACGCAATTCGCCCGCCGTGCTGGGACAGATCCCGCGCAGCCGGCCGCTCAGCCTGCTGGGATGTTCCGGCGGCGGGCTGGGCTACAGCGGCGGCATGGCGCTGGGCGTGAAACTGGCGCGGCCGGAGGCCCGCGTGGTGCAGATCGTCGGCGACGGCGGTTTCCATTTCTCCACGCCGACCTCCGTCTACGCCGTCGCGCAGCAATATGGCCTGCCCATCTTCACGGTGGTGCTGGACAACGGCGGCTGGCAGGCGGTCAAGGAAGCCGTGCTGCGGGTGTATCCCGAAGGCGAGGCCGCCGGCGTGGACAACTTCCAGGCCCGCCTGGCGAACCGCGGCGAGCGCCGTTTCGACCAGGTGGCGATGGCCTTCGGCGCGCATGGCGAATACGTGGACGAGCCCGCGCAGTTGGAGGCCGCGATCGCGCGCTGCCTGGCCGCCGTGGACGCGGGACAGGCGGCGGTCATGCACGTGCGCATCGCGGCGCTGTAGGGGGCAGCCATGCGGCGCATATTGATCGTGGGGTGCGGCGCCATGGGCGGCATCTTCGCCGCCCACCTGGCCGCCGTGGCGGACGTGACCGCGCTGGACGTCAACGCGGACCATGTCCAGGCGATCCGCGCGCAGGGCCTGCGGGTGGAAGGCGCCGAACCGCGCACCGTGCCCTTGCGCGCCGTCCTGTCGGCCGATGCGCTTGCCGGCGAGTCCTTCGATGCGCTGATCTTCCTGACCAAATCCGGCCAGACGGGCGCCGCATGGTCGGCCCTGCGGGCCGTGCTGGCCGGCACGCCGCTGCTGGTCACGCTGCAGAACGGCATGGGCAACAGCGAGACCCTGCAGGACGGCGGCGATGCGCCGGTGGCGCGCGGCATCACGCTCGACGCGGGCCGTTACCTGGGGCCCGGCCGGGTCGAACACCTGATCCGCGGCAATACGACGTGGATCGGCCCGGTACGCGGCGTGGTGGAAGACTGCGACTGGCTGGCGCGCCTCTTGAGCGAGGCCGGCATGCCCGCGCAGGCGATCGCCGATCCCATGGATGCGGTCTGGTCCAAGTTCATCTTCAACGCGGTGATGAATCCCGTCGGCGCCTTGCTGCTGGGGGTGAATCGCGCACGGTATGACGTGCCGCAGGTGCGCGACCTGATCGACGATCTGGCGCGCGAGTGCTCGAATGTGGTGACCGCCCTGGGCGGCCGGCTCGCCTTCGATCCCATGCAACTGGTCAAGCAGACGCGCGCGGGCGAGCGTCCGATCACGCGCCATGCGGGGTCCATGGCCCTGGACATCGCGCGCGGGGTCCCGACGGAAATCGAGGAACTGACCGGGTTCGTCGTCCGCGAGGGCGACCGGCTGGGCGTCGACGTGACGGCATGCCGCACCGTCTATCGCCTGGTCAAGGGGCTGGAGCTGGCGCGCGCGATCCAGCTTGAGGACAGCGCGAACAGCAGCGCGAACAACAACGTGATCGACAACGCGCCGCCACCCACGAAATAACAGACCTTATAAAACACTGGAGACAAGAATCATGACGCTTATCCCCGAGCGCGGCCTGCGCGCGCTGGCCCTGGCGGCGGGCTTGCTGGCCGCGACCTGCGCCCACGCCGACGACACCTATCCCTCCAAGCCGATCACCATCGTGGTCGGCTACAGCACGGGCGGCGCCAACGATCTGCTGGCGCGCGTCGTGGCGGAGAAAATGTCCACCCTGCTGAAGCAGCCGGTCATCGTGGAGAACAAGCCGGGGGCCGGGTCCATCATCGGCGCGAACTTCGTCGCCAAGGCCAAGCCGGATGGCTACACGCTGCTGATGGGCGCCAGCGGCCCGATTTCCTTCAATCCTTCGCTGTACAAGAAACTGCCCTACGATCCGCAGAAGGACCTGACGCCGGTCTCCCTGGTGGGCACATTCCCGCTGGTCCTGCTGACGCAGAAGTCCAACCCGGACACCGGCTCCCTGCCCGCCCTGGCCGCCTATGCCAAGGGCCACCCCGGCAAATCGAACTACAGCGCCAGTTCGGCTTCCTTCCAACTGATCACCGAGCTGTTCAAGCGCCGCACGGACACGCAGTTCGAGTACATCCCCTACAAGGGCAGCTACGAATCCGTGATGGCGGTCAGCACGGGCGACGCCACGATGACGCTGGCCGATTCGGGGCCCGCCATGCAGGGCATTTCCGGCGGCCGGGTGCGGCCGCTGGCGGTGACGTCGCCGAGCCGGACCGGCTTCCTGCCCGACACGCCCACGATGAAGGAGCTCGGCATCGACATGAATGTGGAGCTGTGGAGCGGCCTGTTCGTCCCGGCCGGGACGCCGCCCGCCGTGGTCCGGAAGCTCGAGGCCACGATGAAAACCATCATGGACGACGCCGACGTCCGCAAGCGGGTGGAAGGCATGTCCATCACCCCCGTCAGCAGCACGTCCAAGGCCTTCGCCGCCCGCATCGCCGAGGAAATCCCCTTGTGGCAGAAGGTCGCGGCGGACGCCGGCATACAGCCGAACTAGCGGCCCGTATCGGCGAATTCGCTGATGCGGCGCGCCAGCGCGCGTGGGTACTGGTACATCATGGCGTGGCCGGCGTCGTCCACTTCCAGCGCGGTGGAGCCGGGCAGCGCCTGCAGCAAGGCGTCGCCGTTGCGGGGCGCCAGGATGGCATCGTCCTTCGCATAGGCCACCAGCGTCGGCACGCCGATATGTGCCAGCGCGGCGTAGGCCGGCCTGTCCACGCTCCAGGCCTGCAGGATGGCGTCCTGTGACCGGGTGACCTGGGCCGGGATGCCGACCGATCCATAGTCTGCCGGACGAAACATGTCGCGCGCGAAGCAGCGGTCCGCCTGTTCGCGGGCATTCGCGGGAAACAGCACCGCCATCACCTGCGAGAAGGTGACGCCGGGGCCGCCGGACAGGACGCGCATGGCCTGTTCCGGCACCGGGGCGCCCGCCGGCCCGGGCGGCGCCGTATTCATCAGCACCGCATTGCGCACCTGCTCCGGCTGGTGTGCCAGCAGGGTCTGGGCAATCATGCCGCCCATCGACCATCCCAGCAGGGTGACGTCCCGCAACCTGAGCGTCTGCATCAAGGTCGACGTATCGCGTGCCAGGTCCTCGATGCCGTAGTCCCCGGCGGCCGGCCCCGACCCGCCTATGCCACGGTTGTCGAACACGATGACCTCATGCCGCGTCGCCAGTTCGCCCAGGAAGTAGGCATTCCAGTTGGCAATGGTGGCGCGGTAGCCCGTGACCAGCACGATGGGGCTGCCCTGGCCGAACCGGTAATAGGCGATGGGCCCGTTGGGCGTGACCACGTACCGTTGGGTCAGGCCGGCCTGCGCATCGGGGCGGCGCGGATCCGTGCCGCACACCATGGCTTCCTTCCAACTGACCGGCTGGGCCCATGATGCGCCGCCGGTGCCCAGGGCGGCCAAGGTGGCCAGAGCGGCCGTCGCCAGCAGTTTGCGCCCGGCCAGGCCCGGGTGGGGCCGGCGGAACGCCGTCATAGGGTGCATGCGTTTATCCTCCCGCGCCCGCTCGTGTGGGACGTGTCCGCCGGACCGGCGGGCGTCCCGCCGCATCCTGGCGGCCGTCCAAGGCGCAATGTATCGCACTGTATACGGATACCCGCGGGCGGTACATGGCGATACCAGCAGGGCCCGATCCGAAGAAACGCCCGATACATCGGTCCGTTGAAATGCGTGCAATCCGTACCACGCACCCCGCCAACGCCACGCACAGGAGAACCACCGATGCCGGACCAGATCAATCAACGTCGCCGCCGTTTCCTCGGGACAGCCGCCGCCGGGATCGGCGCCGTGGAGCTGGCCATGGCCGGGCTGGCCCATGCCGATACCGTGGCGCCCGCCAGCCAGCCCGGGAATGAGCCTGCCCCGGCCGCCACCGGCAAGACCGCGCGCGCCGCCGCGCCGTTCCCGGTGATCAAGCAGATCGACGCGGGACCGCTGAACATCGGCTATGCCGAGGTCGGTCCCGCCGATGGCCAGGTGGTGATACTGCTGCACGGCTGGCCCTACGATATCCACAGCTATGCCGACGTCGCGCCCATGCTGGCGGCCAAGGGTTACCGCGTCATCGTTCCCCATCTGCGGGGCTACGGCACCACGCGCTTCCTGTCCGAAGAGACGCGGCGCACCGCGCAGCAGACCGCGGTCGCGGCCGACATCATCGCCTTGATGAATGCGCTGCAGATCCGCCGCGCGGTCATCGGCGGATATGACTGGGGCGCGCGCACGGCGAACGTGATCGCCGCGTTGTGGCCGGAGCGTTGCAAGGCCATGGTGTCCGTCAGCGGTTACCTGATCGGCACGCAGGCGGCGAACCAGGCGCCGCTGGCGCCGGACGCGGAGCTGGCGTGGTGGTATCAGTTCTATTTCGCCACGGATCGCGGCCGCCTGGGCTATGAAAAGAACTGGCACGATTTCGCCAAGCTGATCTGGAAGACCGCATCGCCCCAATGGCGCTTCGACGACGCGACCTTCGAACGGTCCGCGGCGTCGTTGGCGAATCCCGACCATGCCGCCATCACGATCCACAATTACCGCTGGCGCCTGGGCCTGGCCGAAGGCGAACCGCAATACGATGCGCTGGAAAGGCGGCTGGCCGATCTGCCGACCATCAGGGTGCCCACCATCACCATGGAAGGCGCGGCCAACGGCGCGCCGCATCCGCCGCCCGCCGCCTACGCGAACAAATTCACGGGCCAGTACAAGCACATCGACCTGCCCGGCGATATCGGCCACAACCTGCCGCAGGAAGCGCCGCGCGAGTTCGCCGACGCCATCATCGAAGTGGCCAGGTGGTAGCGGGCGCCGACCTGCCCCGCGCCGTCCTTCACGCGACCTTGCGTGCGCGTCCGCGCGAGATCCCCGCGCCCGCTTCCGGCGCCAGCGCGGCGTAGCCCGGGGTGGACGCCAGCACCACCGCGCCGATCGCGATGAAAGACCAGGCGAAATCCCAATGTTCCGGATGGTCGCGGCCGGCGATCAGCATGGACAGCTGCATGACGCCCGCCGCCACCGCGACGCCGGCGGCGCGGGGCAGATGCTGGGCCGTGCCGGAAAACGAGGTCGCGGCGGAAAGCTTGGCCGGCGGGATATCCGCATACGTCAAGGCATTCATGCAGGCGAAGTTCAGCGAACGCGCCAGGCCGCCGCACAGCAGCAGCACGAAGATGGCGCTCTCCGGCCAGCTGGACGTCAGCGTCGCGCAAACCAGCAGGGTCGCGGTGAAGGCATAGCAGCCCCCCAGCAGGATGGTGCGCACGCGATAGCGCTGCAGGAAAAACTGCGCCATGGGGCGCATGCAGAATGCGCCCACGGCGCTGGCCAGCGTCAGCATGCCGCTGCGCGACGCCGACAGCCCGAAGCCCAGCTGCAGCGTCAGCGGCACCATGAAGGGCAGGGCGCCGGCGCCGGCGCGGAACAGGCTGCCGGCCGCGGTCGCGGCCCGGAAGGTGGGAATGGCCAGCAGCGAAAAATCGATCGCCGGATTGGCCGCGCGCTTGCAATGCCACACCGTCAGGCAGAAGAACAGCAGGCCGGCGCCGATCGCCAGCCAGGGCAACTGCGGCGCCACGATGCCGCGGCCGACGGTTTCCACGCCTATCATGAAGACGCTGATGGCGATGCCCATCAAGGTCATCCCCATGACGTCCAGCTTGGGCGGACGTTCGGTTTCCGAACGCGGAATCAGGCGCCAGACCAGGGCCAGGCCGAGTATGCCTATCGGCAGGTTGATCCAGAAGATGCTGCGCCAGGAAAACGCATCCGTCAGGAAACCGCCCAGGGGCGGACCGATCACCGGTCCGACCATCGCCGGCATGGAAAGCCAGGTGGTGGCGGACAGCAGGTCTTCCCTGCGCACGCCGCGCAGCAGCACCAGCCTGCCCACCGGCACCATCATCGCGCCGCTGGCGCCCTGCACGATGCGGGCGATGACCAGGCCGCCCAGGCCATTGGACAGGGCGCAGCAACAGGATGCCGCGGTGAACAGGAAGATCGCGCACATGAATATCCGCTTGGCGCCGAAGCGGTCCGCCACCCAGCCGCTGACCGGGATGAAAACGGTCATCGCCACCAGATACGATGTGATCGCCGCGCTCAGGTGCACCGGATTGACGTTCATATCGCGCGCCATCGCCGGGAGCGCCGTCGCGATGGCGGTGCTGTCGATGTTCTGCATGAATAGCGTCGTGGCGACCACCACGGCGATGACGCGAAAATTGCTGTGCGGATTCACAAATCGTTGTTGCTGGTGAGGGCGGCGGGCAGCCAGGATTCTCGCTACAGGCCCGTGCCTTGTCAAAATGCCGAGCAGCGATTGCCAGCGATTCATGGTTCTGTCAGCATGCGTTCCATTCCAATAATGAACTTGTCCGGCGTGGGCGGTTCTCAGGCGCGTTGTCCGTCCTCCCTGTCAGTCCCCCCTGTCCCACGACGTGCGGCGACCTTGCATTACGCTGAATACAAATGACGCTTATCGTCTTCGTCGCGATCGTCGCGATCGCCACACTGTGTCTTTGCCTGGGCGGGCGCCGCTCCGGCCAGGCCGGCTACGGCGTCGCGGCCGTCCTGTTCCTGGCGGTCGGCTGCGGGCCCGTGCCGGCCTGGCTGCTCGGTGAGCTGCAAACCGCCTATGCAAAGCGGCCCGTGGTGCAATGGGCGGAGCGCAACGCCATCGTCCTGCTGGGCGCCGGCACCGCGCGGATCTATGGTTCGCCCGGCGTCGAACCCGGCTTCTTCTCCTACCCGCGCCTGGTCGAGGCCGCGATGCTGTATCGCGGCTGCCGCGCGACGCAGGCGGACTGCAAGATCATCGTGACCGGCGGCGACGCGCAGTACCACGGCATGCCGGAAGCCTCGGTCTACCGGGCCGCGCTCGTGGACATCGGCATTCCGGCTTCAGACATCCTGTCCGAAGCCGAAAGCATGAATACCTGGCAGAACGCGCAGTTCACCAGCGCCATGCTGGCCGATTACCGGCCCGGCCGCGTGGTGCTGGTTTCATCGGCCCTGCATCTGCGGCGCGGCCTGATGTATTTCGCGCATTTCGGCATCGCGCCGGTGCCGGTGCGAGCCGACTACCTGCAGGCCGTCAGATCGTGGCTGCCGCTGTCCTTCAATTTCACCCTGGCGGATGTCGCGCTGCACGAATTCATCGGCATCGCGCGCTACCACGTCTACAACGCGATGGGGTGGAACGCGGCAAGGACCTTGCCCGGCCAGGCGTGAATCAGCTCGCCGCCGTCAGCGCCAGCTTGTCCCAATACAGATCATGGCGAAAGCGTTCGGCGAAGTAGTCGACGCATGCGCGGATCTTGGGCGACACGAAGGGCCCGGCCACGTAGTGCAGCCACACGTGCGAACCAAAGGTGCCCAGGGCCTCGTAATCGCTCAGCAGTACCCGCAGCCTGCCTTCCATGACCTCGGCGCCGATGGCGAAGGTCGGCATCAAGCCCACCCCCATGCCCGCCAGCGTGGCGCGGTAGACGGCCTCGCTGTCGTTGACCAGGTAGCGGCCGCGGACGGAAATCGCGAATTCGGCCGTGCCGGCGCGAAAGCGCCATACCTCGCCCGACGTCACCGATGACCGGTAGAACACGCAGTTGTGCGCCTCCAGGTCGGCGGGCGTGCGGGGGACGCCGTGGCGCGCCAGATAGTCGTCGGTCGCGCAGACCACCCAGCGCACGTCGGCAAGCTTGCGGGCCACCAGATTCGCGCCGGGTATCACGTCCGCGCCGATGGCCAGGTCGAAGCGTTCCTTGACGAAATCCGCCAGGCGATCGCTCATCGTCAGTTCGATGGATAGATGGGGATGCAGGCGCAGGAATTCCGGAATGGCGGGCGCGACATACAGGCGGCCGAACGCCGATGCCGCGCCGATGCGCAGCAGGCCGCGGGCTTCCGCCGCGAAATGGCCGGCCACGCGTTCGCCGGCTTCCGCTTCCCGGGACATGCGGGCGCAGTGGGCGAATACGGCTTCGCCGACTTCGGTCAGGCTCAGGCGGCGGGTGGTGCGATTCAGCAGGCGTACGCCCAGCGACTGCTCCAGGCGCGAGACATGTTTGCTGACCGCGGACGCGGACATCTGCAGGTGCTGGGCGGCGGCCGAAAAGCTCTCGTATTCGACGACCTTGGCGAACACGATCATGTCGATGGGATTGTGCATACAGGCTTATACGCGATGGCGAATCGGCGAATCGGCGAACCGGCGAAATGGGGCGAGCGGCGTTCAGCGCCACCAAAGGTTACGAACGGCGCACCGATTCGTCAACGAATGGAAAAAGACAAATTCCAGCGGGATGGCTTATCGCGGCCGCCACGCGACCCTAGAATTTCCTCACGCCATCCATGCCGCCGCGCGCGGCGACCCGCGCCGCACTGGATCAGTGCCTGGCGCACCAATACGGAGATTTTCATGCGCGCCAATGTGTTCCCGGACGGCCTGTCCAAGCGCATCGTGGGAGGAAGAACGCTTTATTCGCCGGTGGTTTCGGTGGATATTGGCGGCTACAAGCTGGTTTTCGTCTCTGGCCTGCTGGCGCGCAACGCCGACGGCGATATCGTCGGGGCTGGCGATATGGCGGCGCAGATCCACCAGGTCGGCGCCAACCTGAAGAGCGCCTTGTCGTCGGTGGGCGCGACCTTGGACGATCTGGTGCGCACGGCGACCTACACCACGAAGATCGACGAGTTCTTCCGCCATGTCGACGCGCGCCACGAATACCTGGGCACCAGCCTGCCCACCAGTACCACCGTCGAGGTCACGCGGCTGTCCCATCCGGATTTCATGGTGGAGATAGAAGCGATGGCGGTCCTGGCGCCACCGGCGGCATAAGCGCCGCGGGCAGGAAAAAAACGATACAAGGGAAAACGACGATGAGTGAAAACAACAGTGGAAACAGCAGCGGAATCATGCGGTCCCGGCGCGTTTTGCTGCGCGCCGGGGCGACGGCCGCCGCGGGCGCGGCATTGGGCTTGCCGGCCTGGGTCGGCGCGCAGGGCGCGCCGGTGAAGATCCGCTACGCCACGGGCGGCGGCATCGGTCCCAACGAAATGGAGACCGTGATCTTCCTGGACTGGATGCAGAAGAACGTGCTGCGGCAGTACGGCAAGGACTACGTGGTCGACATGACCTACACGCGCGGCACGCCCGAGGCCGCCACCCTGCTGGCGGCGGGCCAGGCCGACATGGCCACGCTGTCGTTTTCCGTATTTGCGACGCTGATGCTGAAAGGCGCGGTGCCGGACGGCCTGTCCATCGTGGCGGACAACTACCAGGACGCCAAGCCGGGCTATGCCGCGAACACCTTCTTCGTGCTCGAGGGTTCGCCGATCCGGAAGGTGGAAGACCTGCGCGGCAAGCGCATCGGCGTGAACGCCTATGGCTCCGCGGTGGACCTCGGGCTGCGGGTGCGCCTGAAGAAAAGCGGCCTGGACGCCCGCAAGGACGTGGAAATCGTCGAGGTCGCCTTTCCCAACATCGGCGCGGCCTTGCGCGAAAAACGCATCGACTGCGGCGTGCTGGTGATTCCCTTCATGGTCAATGAAACCGCCAAGGGCGGCCTGCGCGCGCTGTTCAATGGCGGCGACGCCTTCGGTACCTATGCCCCCATTTTCCAGGTCGCCACGCGCGCCTTCATCAAGTCCAACCGTCCGGCGGTTTCCGCCTTCCTGGCCGACTACGTGCGCGGGCTGCAGTGGTTCTACGACCCCGCCAACCGCAAGCAGGCCATCGCGCTGACGGCCGGGTTCACCAAGTCGTCGCCCGACGTGCTGGATTCGTACTTCATGACCGGCAAGGACTATTACCGCGACCGCAATGCCTGCGTCAATGCGGAACTGATCCAGCGGCCGGTGGACGCCATGGTGGAACAAGGCCTGATTCCCCAGCCCTTGAAAATCGCCGACTATCTGGATCCCAGCCTGTTGCCCGGAACCTGCGCGTCATGAGTTTCATCACCGTCAGCGGCCTCTCCAAGCGCTACGGCTCGCGCCACGGCGACGTCCTGGCCCTGCGCGACGTCGACCTGTCCATACGGGAAGGCGAGTTCGTCTCGATCGTGGGGCCTTCAGGCTGCGGCAAGAGCACGCTGCTCTACCTGATCGGGGGGTTCCTGCAAGCCGAGCAGGGCGCCATCCATGCCGCCGGCCGGCCGGTTACCGGCCCTGGCGTGGACCGCGGCGTGGTGTTCCAGGAGTACGCGCTGTTCCCGTGGCTGACGGTGGCGGGCAATATCGAATACGGCCTGAAAGAGGCCGGCAAGCCGGCATCGGAGCGCGAGCGCATCGTCCGGCATTACGTGAGCCTGATCGGGCTCGCCGGATTCGAGAACCGGTATCCCAAGGAGCTGTCCGGCGGCATGAAGCAACGCGTGGCCATCGCGCGCACGCTGGCCTGCGGGCCGCGCATCCTGCTGCTCGACGAACCCCTGGGCGCGCTGGACGCGCAGACCCGCGAAGGCATGCAGGACGAGCTGCTGCGAATCTGGAAGGCCACCTCCACCACCGTCATCATGATCACCCATGACGTCAACGAGGCGGTTTACCTGTCCAGCCGCATCGTGGTGATGAGCCGGCGTCCCGGCACGGTCGTGGAAGAATTCGACGTCGACCTCGATCATGCGCAGGGGCGCGAAGCGCTGATGCTTTCCGATGCCTTCAATGCCTTGCGCAATCGGGTGTGGCTGTCGGTGCGCCGGCAGGCGGTCGCGGATACGGAGACGCATCCCGCATGACCGCCGTCGCATTGCATCTGCGCCGGGCCCTGCCTCTGCTGGGCCTGGTGCTCCTGTGGGAAGCCGTCGTCATGGCGGGCGTGGTCGATCCGGCCTTTCTACCGCCGGCGCACCAGGTGGCGGAGGCGTTCTGGCAATTGGTGGCCGAAGGCGAGGCCTGGCGTGACCTGGCGATATCCGCCTACCGCGCGCTGGGCGGCCTGGTGCTGGGTTCCGCGGCGGGCGTCGCGCTGGGATTGCTGATGGCCACCTCGCGCCGCGCCAACGGTTTCTTCGGGCCGCTGGTGGCGGCCACCTATTCCTTGCCCAAGGCCGCCCTGGTGCCGCTGTTCGTGTTGTGGTTCGGCGTGGGTGACGTGACCAATATGCTGACCGTCTTCCTGTCCAGCCTGCTGCCGGTGGTGGTCAATACCTACCATGGCGTGAAGGCGGTCCCGCATACGCTCGTGTGGAGCGCCCGCGCTTTCGGGACGCCGTTCCATCGGATACTGACACGGGTGCTGCTGCCCGCCAGCGCGCCCCATATCCTGACCGGCGTGCGCATTGCCCTGGGATTCTCCTGGGTGCTGACCTTGTCGGCCGAGATGATCGCCGCCCGGTCGGGTATCGGCAAGCTGGTGTTCCAGTACGGCGAGAACGGATCCTATGCCTATATGTTCGCCGGCATCACGTCCATCGTGATCCTGGCGTATGCCATGGACCGGCTGATGGTGCGCCTGACGGCGCGCCTGCTGCGGTGGCACGAATCCGCGCAGGCCCGGGAGGCCGCATGATGGCGCGGTCGAAATGTTTCCGCTGGCTGGTCGGGCTCTATCCGTTCGCCCTGGTCATCGCGGCCTGGTTCGCCGCGACCGAGTGGGGCGCGGCGCGTCCCATGTTCCTGCCGTCACCCATGGCGGTCCTGCGCCAGTTCCTCTCCCTGCTGTCTTCGCAGGAGGTCATCCAGCCCGTGCTCCTGAGCCTCTATCGCGCCTTCCTGGGGCTGTTGCTGGCGGTGGCCGCGGGCGTCGCATTGGGTCTGGGCATGGCACGGGTGCGCTGGCTGCGCCGGGTGGCCGACCCCTTGGTGGCGGTGGCCTTTCCCGCGCCCAAGATAGCGTTCATGCCCATCTTCATCCTCTGGTTCGGCATCGACAGCCTCTCGAAAGTGCTGCTGGTGGCGTTCACCTGCGTTTTCCCCATGATCATCGCGGCGTACGAAGGCGCGATTTCGACGCCGGCGCCCATGCTCTGGTCGGCGCGCGCCATGGGCACCACGCCGCGCCGCATGCTGTGGCGCGTCGTGCTGCCCGCGGCCGTGCCGGCGATCTTCAGCGGCGTCCGCGTCACCGTTCCCGTCGCCCTGATCACCGCCTACACGGCGGAGATGGTGGCCGGCGGCGGCGGGCTGGGCGCGGTGTTGATGTATGCGCAACGATTCTTCGAAACGCCCACCGTCTTCGTCTGCATCGTTCTGATGCTGCTGTCCGGGGTGCTGCTGGACCGGCTGCTGGTGGCGCTGCGGGGGCGGTTCATCCCCTGGCAGGACGAACATGATGGCTGAGTCGCGGCGCGATGGCTAACGGATAAGCGCGGCTTCGATCGACGCGACGCATTCCAGGACGTGCCTGTCGACCATGCGCTGGCGCATCTCGGTCATGCGGCTGCTGATGGACGCGACGAAAACCGCCGCGCTGGGGACGCCGCCGCGGTTGCGCACCACCCGCCCCAGCGCGACGATGTCCAGCGCGGCGCTGCCTTGGTCCAGCGCGTAGCCGCGATGGCGGGTCTGCATGATCCTGTCGCGCAGGACAGCCTCCGTCAGGCAGTAGCGGCCCAGTTGCGGCGCAATCGCCTCGATCGCGACGTCCGCGTCGTGATCGTTCATCGCGGCCAGGATCGCCAGGCCGGCCGCGCCTATGCCCAAGGGGTGCCTGTCGCCCACGTTGCGGGCCAGCGTCTGGATCTCGAAGTTGCCGGCTATCCGCCGCAGGCAGACGATTTCGAGCCCGCTGCGGCTACTCAGGAAGGCCATGTCGCCGGTGGTGCGGGCCAGTTGCCGCAAGGCGGGCTCGGCGGCTTCTTCCACATTGGTTTCCGGCAGGGCGCCCAGGCCCAGTTCGTGCAGCAGCGGTCCCAGCCGGTAGCCGCGCCGGCCCGGATCGCGCGCCAGCATCCGTTCCTGCACCAGGCGTTGCAGCAGCCGGTGCGCCGTGGACTTGTCCAGCGCCGCCATTTCGGCGATATCGATCAGGCGCAGGTTGTGCGATTTGCTCGATGCGACCAGCCGGATCAACTGGATGGCCCGGCCCACCGTTTGCGACGTCGATGTGGCGACGGCCACGATACACCTCCCGCTTCAACCTGGCGCGCAGGCCGCGCCGGACGTAACGTTTCACGCTTCGCGCAGCAGCTTCAACGCCGTGCCGCAACACACGCATCGTCGCTCCATGGGCGTCATGCGCGGCACCGCGTCCAGGGTGGCCGCGGGATCGTCATCGGCCATGTCGAACGGCGCGTCGGTGCCAACGCAGACATGATCGGCGCCGACCAGATCGATAAGATACCGCAGCGCCTGCGGATCGAACACCAGGCTGTCGAAGTAAATGCGCTTCAACAGATCCTTGGGCGACGATTTGCTGACGCCATGCGTCTCGGCGCGCACCGCGTGGCCGTGCACCAGCCGGCCGATCTGGTAGGGCGCGAAGCCGCCGCCATGGGCCAGCACGATGCGCAGGTCGGGCAGCTCGTCCAGGCGGCCCGAGAACATCAGGTTGGCCAGCATGACGGTCGTATCCAGCGGATTGCCGATCAGGTTCGTCAGGTAGTAGTTTTCCAGGCCGCTCTTGGCGCCGACGTAGTACGGATGCGCGAAGACGAAGACGCCCAGTTCGGCGGCGCGCCGCAGCAAGGGCCGGAAGCGTTCCTCGGCAAGCTGGGCGCCTTCGATGGAGGTGCCGATCTCCACCGCCTTGAAGCCGTAATCCCGCACGACGCGCTCCAGTTCGGCCACCGCGGCGTCGGGATGCTGCATCGGCACGGTGGCCATGGCGCGCAGCCGGTCGGGCTTGCGCGCCACCATGTCGGCGACGCCGTCATTGACCAGGCTGGCAACGTGCAGCGCCAGGTCGGCGTCCGCCCAGTAATAGAACATCGGCGGCGCGGGCGAGATCACCGAGATATCGATGCCCTTGCGATCCATCGCCGCGAGCTTGGCTTCGACGACGTGGAATTCGTCGAACAGCGGGTAGACGTAGCCCTGGTCATGGACCATCTTGCGGGCGGCGCCTTCCCCCACGATCCGCGCCTGGAAGCGCGCGGGGTCGGCCGCGATCGCCGCGACGATGCGATCGGGAATGACGTGGCTGTGGATATCGATCTGCATGGTTGGGGCGATCCTCGTTGCGCTAGCCTTCCCAGCCCACGTTCACGTGCGGCACCGACCATTGTTCGACAGCCATGGGCTTGAGCACCGGCTCGCCCAGGAAGGGCGCCGACAGCAGGTACAGGCCGGCGTGCGTGGACAGCCAGATCAATTTGCGATCCCATTCGATGAAGACCGCCTCCGACGTGCCGCGGCGCCAGCTCATGTAGTCGTGGATATCGCCGTCGCGCGCCGGCACGAAGTAGGCGACCTCCTTGGGCGTGGTAGGGTCGGAAATGTCGAAAAGACGCAGGCCGGCATTCAGGTAGGACAGCGCCACAATGTCCGGGCGCGCCTGGCCCGGCGCGATCCAGTGCTGCATGACGCGCGAGCTGAAGCGGCCGCGCGCCATCGCGAAATCCTTGTACGGCGCATCCGGATGGGGCATGGGGCGCGGGAACAGCCCGATGATGCGGGGATGGGCAGGATCCTTTACATCGACCACATAGCTGGTATGGAAAGGTTCGCGGCAGTCGGACTCCAGCGACTCCGGTATGGCGATCACCAGCTTCTGCAACTGCGGATAGCGCTTGGGGTCGGCGGTGACGGGCACGACGTGGTGATACGGAATGCCGCCGATGGCTTCCAAGGGATGCGTCACCTTGCCGTACACCTTGGGATTGCGGATGTCGGAAAGATCATGGACGTACATGCCGAAATGGCCCCAGCCGCCGTAGCCGACGGTGCCGCCGTCCTCGACGCGGACAGGGACGATGCAGGGCGTGCGGTTGCAGGTCCAGGAACTCTGGTCGCCGGCGAAGGGGTAGGTGGCGCGGTAGTAGTCCTCTTCGTCCAGCCGCTGGCCCGGCGCCCACCAGCGCGACACTTCCTTGACCTTGGCGGGGTCGGACATATCGACGATCATGAGTCCGTTGCTGTAGACGCGCTCGGTGCTTTCCATGCGCAGCTGATCGTCCCAGCCGCAGGCCAGGTAGGCGTACTTGCCGCCATCGTAGAAGGGCAGGTGTACCCCATGGCCGGTGCTGCCTGTTTCGAACTCGTTCAGCAACACGGTCTTTTCGGGATTGGTGACGTCATACGTCTTGATGCCCCGAAAGCCCGCGTGGCGCTTTGCCTTGTCGGCATATTCCTCGTGGTATTTGCCGCGCGGGTATTGCATCGTGCCCGGGGTCAGCGGCATCTGGTGCGCGACGACGCGTATCCATTTCCCGAGCTTTTCGTTGTAGACGCAGCTCTGGAAGGTCGACAGTTTCTCTTCCGGAATGACGCTTGCCTTGCGCGGGTCCGTGATGTCGACCCAGCCGCCTTCGAAGGCGATCAGGCGGCGCTCGCCCTTGGCCCACATGCAGGAATGCTCGTCCCCGAAGATCGTCAGCTTGATCGACGGAAAGAAGTCGATGACCTCCATATTGGAAAGGTACTGGTTCTTGTCCAGGTAGTTCAGGGCGCCGGCGGGCAGCCGGAAGGGTACGGTCCCCCCGCCCGGCATGACGCCTTCGATGCGTTCGGCTTGGGCCTGGCCGCCTGAAGCAAGTGCCTGGTCGTCGATTTTCGCCATTGCGGATCTCCTGTGGGTAAGTGGTGCCTATGCCTTGAGCCGATGCGCCGGCCCGCCCGCCGCGCCGAGTTCGATGCCGGCGGACGGGCGCGTCGCCTTGCGGCGCATCGTGGTGGCGATCATGACCAGGATCATGGAAAGGATCGCGAATCCGGATGTCTGGATGATGCCGGCCGCGGTCCAGCCGAACACTTCCTTCAGCTCGGCGAGCAGATAGCCGGCGAAGGCGGCGGGGATGTAGTAGCTGGCGATGAACATGCCCGAACCCTGGGCCGTCTTGGCCGGGCTCATGGATTCGATGATGATGGCGGACAGGTTGGAATAGAGCAGGCTGAGCACCGACACGCCGAACACGCCGGCCGCCAGGGCATGCAGGAACACCGAGCGATCCAGTTCGGTGAAGGCGATGCCGCCGGACAGGGCGCCCAGCGGCAGCGCCAGGAACAGCACCTTGTGATAACCCAGGCGGTCGCCCAGCCAGCCGCTGAGCGGCGCGAGAAAACCGCCGATGCCGATGGCGCTCATGACGTAGGCCGCTTGCGCGGGCGTGAATCCCAGTGCGTTGCGCAGATAGGTGGGATACAGGCCAGAGAAGCCGTAGACCGCCACGCCCGCGCAGATCGCGGCGAGCCCCAGCGTGACCGTGGTCGGGTTCCAGATGGTCTCGTTGGTGTCGTAGGGAGCACTGTTGCCCGCGGTATTGGCCGGCGACTCGTTTTCACGGCTCTCGCTGAACCATGGCTTGACCCACAACCAGACCATCACCATCGCGACGGCGCCTATCATGCCGAAGACGATGAACGGCTGCTTCCAGTCGTATGCGTTCAACAGCGCGGCGGTGCTGGTCGGTCCCAGGAAGGCGCCGATGCCGTAGCCGAACGAGACCGATCCCGTGACCAGCGCGCGGTGCCTGTAGAAATAGATGGCGCCGATGGCGATGATGGCCGTCGCCTGCATGGCTTCGCCCAATCCGGAAATGAAGCGGTAGGCGAGCAGGTCCGCCAGCCCGTGGGCGTAGGCGGTCATCAGCGTTGCCACGGAGAAAATCAGCAGGCCCAGGATCACCACCGACCTGCGCGAGCGGATGCCCAGCAGATAGCCGGTCGGTATCGCGGCCAATCCCATGCCCAGCGTGAACAGGGTCGATGCCAGGCCGACTTGCGGCAGCGACAGGTTCATCGCGTTGCGCACTTCGATGGCCAGGACGGAGAACAGGGTGCGGTCGACGGCGTTCAGCACGTAGGACAGCAGCAGGATCAGGAACATTGCAATCGCGGCGTGGCGTTTTTGCATGGAATTTCTCCCTTGGGGACCGGCGGACGTGGCCGGCCAGGTACGGCCGGCCAGGTGCGGCCGGCCAGGTGCGGCCGGCCAGGTGCGGCCGGCCAGGTGCGGCCGGCCAGGTGCGGCCGGTCGCGCCGCATTTGCATGGGGGAAGGGGCCCGGTCAACCGCTCGAATCGATCCTAGTGGCGCGGCCAAAACGTGGTCAAAGGAGAATCCGGACTTTTCCCAGATAGCAATAAATTCGCGGGAAAACGATAGCGCCGGCCGGTTCCGGATGGTATCCAGCAGCGCGCTTCTACATCTTTTAGATGCTATCTAGTATGTATCTTCGGCTAACTGGATGGTATCTACGCACTAAATGCTTGGTATTGCCACGAAAGGCGTATACATTGCCTTCTTTTTTGGCGAATGCTCTTCCTTGCCGAGGCGCATTCGTGGGAGTCGGAAACGCCGTCCCGGAACCGCGGACGGCATGCGCCAGAAGGGGAATCCGAAGCTATGGCTAAAACGAAGAAGTTGCTCAAGGCAACGCTCGCGCTCAGCGCGTCCTATTGCGGCGGTGTCATGGCCGCCGACCTGGTGGTCGGGCCGACCGATACCAGGCTCATCGACGGCTCCGCCAGCTATCCGGGCGGGGTCGACGTCAACGGCGGCACCCTGGTGATCGGCAGCGCCGGCCCGGGAGGCGGCACCACCCTCAACGGGAATGTCGCCGCGACCGCGGGCGCCACCGTCGGGGGCTTTGGCGCGGTCAACGGCGATCTCAGCCTGACCGGCAATTCACGGGTCGCGCCGGGTTACCCCGTCGGTACGCCGACCGGGGTGTCCAACGGGAATATGGTCGTCAACGGCAACCTGTCGATCAGCAACGCCGCCTTCGACTTCGAAACCGGCTATGCCGGGCTGCCGATCACGCAGCCAGGTACCGGCGACAACATCACCGTGGGCGGCAACGTCGCCCTCAACAACGCCACGCTGAACGTCTCCGTGAATACGCTGGGGGTCAACGCCGGCTATTACCGGATCATGTCGTACGGCGGCACCTTGAGCGGCAACGGCCTGTCCCTGGGCACGGTCAGCGGCGATTCGCTGCCCGCGGCCACCATCCAATCGCTGACGGGCGACAAGCAGATCAACCTGATCCTGGGCCCCAGCACGACCAATCTCTGGAACGGCAACGGCCTGGCGTCCGCGACTCGCGCAGGCGGCGGCGACGGGACATGGACCGCCGCGAGCACGAACTGGAACAGCCCCGCCAATGCCACGGGCGCGCTGCCCGATGGCGCGTACGCCATCTTCACCGGCGCGGCCGGACTGGTGACGGTCGACGGCGGCGCCGGACCGGTCCGGGTGTCGGGCATCCAGTTCGCCACCGACCGGTATCGCCTGCAGGGCGCGCCCATCACGCTGGTCGCCAGCGGCGGCAATCCGCCGGCGATCGTGGTGGGTGACGGCACCTATGCGTCGGGCCAGTTCGTCGACACCATCGACAACCCGCTGCAGGGCACGAGCGGCTTCGTCAAGACCGGCCCCGGGTCGGTCATCCTGAACGCCGACAGCAGCGGGCTCAGCGGCCCCATCCTGATCGCCGACGGCGCCCTGGAGATCAACGGCAAGCTGAACGGCCCGATCGACATCGGCCGCGAGGTCGTGCTGGCCGGCGTGGGGCAGGTGGGCACCACCACGCTGTATCCCACCGCGGTCATCTCCCCGGGCAACGATGCGTCGCCGATCGGCACGCTGACGGTCAACGGCAACCTCACCTTCGGCCAGGACACCATCTATCGGGTGCATGCGGATCCGGCCAGCAGCGCCAGCGATCACATCCACGTGACCGGCATCGCCTACCTGGACGGCACCGTCGCGCACGTGGGGCCCAACGGCAGCTATGCGCCGCGCACGACGTACAACATCCTGACGGCGGACGGCGGCATCCAGGGCCGGTTCACCGGCGTGTCGAGCGACTATGCGTTCCTGACCCCGACGCTGAGCTACGACCCGAAGAACGCGTTCATGACGCTGACGCGCAACGACGTGCCGATCGGCAGCGTCGGCAACACGGGCAACCAGGGCAGCGTGGGCGGCGCGCTGGATAACGAAGCGCCGCCGGCCAACGGTAACGGAGCGCCTGCGGGCAGCGGCGGCGCGGGTGCTGGCGGCACCAGTGGCACCAGTGGGGCCGGTGGCGCGAATGGCGCGGCGGGCGGTGCCGGCGCGGGGGCCGCGCCGGGCGGCGGCAATGGCGCCGTCGGCTCCGTGGCCGGGGCGGCCAGCGGCACCGGCGCAAGCCAGGTCGCCGCGGCGGTTCTCGCCATGACGCCGGACCAGGCGCGGTCGGCGCTGAACATGCTTTCCGGCGAAGCCTACGCCAGCACCGCCAGCGTCTTGCAAGGCCTGGGCGATACCGTGCGCACGCTGCCGATGGCCCATCTGCGTGGCAACCTGGACGCACCGGCAGTGGCGGGACGGCCGACGGCGCAGCTGGGATCGCCATCCGCCGACGCCCTTCCCGGCAGCGGCGCGTCGCCGGTGTGGGCCCAGGTGTTCGGCAACTGGCGCACCTTCTCGGGCGACGGCAATGCGTCCCGCGTGCGGCAGTCCGACGGCGGGCTGTTCGTCGGCGGCGACGGCGCGGTCGGCGGCGGCTGGCGGCTGGGCGGCGCGGTCGGCTACATCGGCAGCCACAGTTCCATCGACGACGTGTCGTCGCGCAGCAGCATCGACAGCTACACGGCGACGGTATTCGGCGGGCGGAACTTCCAGGCTGGCGCCGGCCATTTCCGCTTCACCGCCGGCGCCGCCTACACCTGGCACGACATTGATACCAAGCGCGACGTGGCGGCGGGCGCCCTGAACCAGCAATTGGAATCGTCCTACCACGCGTCTTCGACGCAGCTGTTCAGCGAACTGGGCTACAACCTGCCGCTGGGCGACGCCTACACCATCGAGCCGTTCGCGGGCGTCGCCTGGAACCAGTTGCGCACGCGCGCCTTCGATGAATCGGGCGGCACGGCGGCCTTGCACGGCTCGGCCGACCACAGCGACGTGACCAGCACCACGCTGGGCCTGCGCGGCTCATGGCAGTTCGAATCCGAGCGCGCGCCGGGCCGCCTGACCGCATCGCTGGGTTGGCGCCACGCCATGGGTGACGTCACGCCCAGGCAGGACCTGTCTTTCGATGGCGGCAGCACCTTCACCGTGGCGGGCGTCCCGATCGCCCGCGACGCCGCGGTGCTCGGCCTGGGGATCGAGATGGCGATCACGCGCAACACGACCGCCGCCGTCAGCTACGACGCGCAGTTCGGCGGCGGCAACCGGCAGCAGGCGGGGCTGTTCAAGGTGGCCATGCGCTTCTAGTCCGGCGCCGGCCGACGTCACATTTCGTCTTCGATCCGGTTGGACAGTACGCCTATCCCTTCGATTTCGATCTCGATCGTGTCGCCGGCCTTCATCCACACTGGCGGCGTGCGCGCGTAGCCGACCCCGGCCGGCGTCCCCATGATGACGACGTCTCCCGGTTCCAGGGTGATGGCTTCGGTAATGAGGCACAGCGTTTCTTCCACCGGGAAGAGCATGTGCGCGGTGTTGCTGCTCTGCATGACCGTCCCGTTCAGGCGGGATTGGATTTTCAAGCCGGCCGCGCCGGCGGGCAGCGCCGACGCGGGGACCAGCCAGGGACCGAAGGCGCCTGTCCGGTCGAAGTTCTTGCCTATCGTCCATTGCGCCGTCTTGCGCTGGTAGTCGCGCAGCGTGCCGTCGTTGAAGCAGGAATAACCCGCCACGGCTTCCAGGGCGTTGGCCGGGATGAGGTGGCGCGCGGTCTTGCCGATGACCACGGCCAGCTCGGCTTCGAAGTCGAGCTTCGTCGACGCGCGCGGGCGCTGCAAAGGTGCGCCGTGGGCCGTCAGGGACGAGGGGCCACGCATGAAGAAGCTTGGGTATTCCGGCTTGTTGTTGCCGCCCTCGGCGGCGTGGTCGGCATAGTTGAGGCCCAGGCAGATGATTTTGCCGGGACGCGGCACCACCGGCAGCAGCGCCACGTTGGCCAGGGGGCGGCGATCCGCGGCGGGCGCCGCGGCAGCCGTCCGTGTCGCCGCGGCGAAGCCGTCAGCGCCACTGGCGCACAGGCTGGCCATGTCGCCGGGAAGGGCGACGACTGAGTCATCCACCACGGCGCCCAACCGGGGCATACCGTCGGTGGCGGTTCGGAAAGTGACGAAGTTCATAGGCATATTCCAGGGTTGCTTGTAGGTGGGAGGACGGCGCGGGGCCCGCGCGCGGTCCCGGCTGAGGAGCGATCGGCGTCAATCCGCACCGACCGTGCGCATCAATGCGTACAGCGCGCCGTGGCCCTCGAAGCCGATGCCGGGCAACTGTGGCGGATGTATATAGCCTTCTTCCACCACCGTACCGTCCGCGTAGCCGCCGAAGGAGCCGAACACACCGGGATAGGCCTCGCAGCCGCCTAGGCCCAGTCCGGCGGCCAGGGCCAGCGACATCTGGTTGCCGCCATGCGGGAAGTGGCTGGACGGCGGCCAGCCCCGCGCTTCCAGATCGAGCACCATGGTGGCGTATGCGGCCATGCCATAGGATTGCGGAGGATCCACCTGGATCAGGTCTTGTCCGCTACGCCAGCCGCCCAGGCGAACCAGGTTCACCACATCCTGCATGCCGTAGAGGTTTTCTCCGGCCGACAGCGGCGGCGCGTAGACGGAGGCGAGCTCCGCCATCAACGAATAGTCGTTGGGGTCGCATGGTTCTTCGAACCAGCGCAGCCGGTACGGGGCCAGCGCGGCCGCATAGGTGAGCGCTTCGTCGCGCTCGAATTTGCAGTTGGCGTCCACCGCCAGGTACCCGCTGTCGGGCAACACGCCCAGGGCGCAGTCGATGCGCCGCAGGTCTTCGTCCAGCGACGCGCCGCCCACCTTGATCTTGACGTGCGTATAGCCGCTTTCCTGGTGGCCACGGATCTCGTCGGCCACGTCCCGCGGAACGCCGCCCGGGCGATACCATCCGCCGCCCACGTATACCGACACCTTCTGCCGCATCGAGCCGCCGCGGTATCGGCGCGCCAGCAGCTCCGCGGTGGGCAGGTCCCGCGCCTTGCCCAAGGCGTCCCACAGCGCGGTCTCGATGGTGCCGATGGCGATGCAACGTTCGGCGTGGCCGCCAGGCTTTTCGCCGACCAGCATCGTCGCCACGGCCTTTGCCGGATCGAGCATGCCGGCGGCGTCCAGCAGCGCTTCGGGCTTGGCGCGGAGCAGGCGCGGGAAGAAGCGGTCGCGCATCGATTGGCCGCAGGCATAGCGGCCGGTGGAGTTGAAGGCGTAGCCGGTTACCGGGGCTGCGCCGGCGCCCGGATCGAGCTTGACGGCGACGATCGAGGTGGTCATCTCCGCGAAGGAGAATACCGCGTTACGCATGGTGCTTTGCACCGGAAACGCGGCTTCGTGAAGGGCGATGATGCGCATGGCGTGGTTCGGGGTCCCTGTATGTTGTGTCGCGTCAGCGAGTCTGTTCGATGCCGGCGGCGCGGATCAGCGTGCCGTAGCGTTCGGTCTCGTCGCTGATGAACGTGCGGAAGGCGTCCGGTGTGGCCGGCGCGGCGGGCAGGAAGCCGAGTTCGGTCAGCCGTTGGCGTGTCTCCGGCCGGCGCAGCACGCTGTTGACGTCGGCATTTATCTTGTTCACGATGGCCGCCGGCGTGCCGGCGGGCGCCACGAAACCCAGCCATGCGCCATAACGGAAGCCGGGGTAGCCCGACTCGGCTATCGTGGGCACCTGGGGCAGGACGGCAAGCCTTCCGGCCGTGCTTACCGCCAGCGGGACCAGCCTGCCGGACTGCAGGAATGGCAGCACCGCCGACACTCCCGCGAACATCACCTGTATCTGGTCGCTCACGACGCCGACCGCCGCATCCGATGCGCTCTTGTACGGAACATGCGTCAACTTGATGTGCGCGCTGTGCATCAGCATTTCCATCGGCAGATGCTGCGCGCTGGCCAGGCCGCTGGAGCCGAAGTTGATCGCGCCGGGCCTGGCTCGCGCCAGCTCGACCAGTTCCTTCACCGAGCGCGCCGGGAGTCGCGGCGACGCCACCAGCACAAAGGGCGTCTCGCCGATCAGCGCGATGGGCGCGAAGTCCTTCAAGGGGGCATAGGGAAGCCTGGCATACAACCATGGGTTGGCCGCCAGGGTAGTGTCGTTGGGAACCAGCAGCGTATAGCCGTCGGCGGGGGCGCGAGCGACCTGCTGTGCGCCGATGATGCTATTGGCGCCGACCTGGTTTTCCACGACCACGCCCTTGCCCCACATCGCGCTCAGCTTTTCGGCCATGAAGCGCGACGCGATGTCGGCACCCGCGCCCGCCGCGAATGGCACGATGGCGCGCACCGGCTTTTCAGGGTACTCGGCATGGACGGTGGTGCCCGACAGCAGGGTGGCCAACGCGATCGCGCCCCAGCCTGGATGCTTGTGCCGGGTCCGTTTCGCTCGCCGCGCCCAGGCGGATCGTGACGCGCGCGGCGCCTTGTCCATGGTGGCCATGTTGTCTCCGTTTTGTAGTTTGCCTGCGTATTCTGGATCGTACCGAGCCAACTAAAAATAATCGTTTTCAGATGCCTTCCATCTATAATTTATATGGACTTATACAAGGAGACGCGGATGGATCTGCGGCCGGTGCGGTATTTCCTGGCGGTGGCGGAGAAGGGCAGCATCAGCGCGGCCGCCGCGGTGTTGCACGTGGCCCAGTCGGCCATCAGCCGGCAGATACGCCTGCTGGAGGAAAGCCTGGGCGGCCCGCTATTCGCACGCAGTGTCGCCGGCGTGGAGCTGACCGACAGCGGTCTCATGTTCCTGGAGCGTGCCAGATTCATCCTGCGTGAATTGCAGAGCGCCACCCAGGATGTCTCGGATTTCAACCGAGGGATGCGAGGCTCCAATCGCGACGTGCGTGGCACAGTGCGCATGTCGGCGGCTCCGACGGTGGGTCAGGCCCTGTACGGGCGGACCGCGCTGGATTTCCGCACACGATTTCCGCAGGTCCGGCTCGAGCTGACCGAAAGCCCGACCGAGGACGCGTTGCATCGCCTGTCCGCGGGCACCATCGACATGGCTATCGTCTCGGATCCGGGCAACCAGGAACACATTCGCTTCACGCCCTTGATGAGGCAGGAGATCGCCGTCTTCTGCCAACCGGGCAGCAAGCTGGCCGCCCGGTCCAGCCTGCACGCCCGTGAGCTGGCCAAGCTGCCGATCATCATTTCGCTGGGCTTGCGCAACAGCCTCGAAGCGCAGCACGGCGCGGTGCAGCCCGTCATACAGATGGATGGCGGAGAGGGCGCCGCGCAGCTGGCCCGAGCCGGTGTCGGGGTGGTGGTGATGCCGGGGTCGGTCTCGCGGACATCGGCGATCTGGCAGGGCTTGGTGGCGGTGCCGATCCGGGCCTTCTCTGTCACGCGCATGCTTGCCCTTGCCAAGGGGCGACCCGTCAGCCTCGCCGCGAAAGCTTTCCGCGGCGCGATCGAAGAGCACGTGGCCCAGTGCGTAAGCGAAGGCCTGTTTCTGGCGGCCTGAGCGCGAGGAAATCGGCTATTCGTCCGGGCCGTCGAACAGGGTGAAGGACGCCCCCACGCCCCGCGCCTGCGCGCGGTCGATAACGGCGCGGCCGACCATGATGTCGCTGATGGCGAAGCCACGGTGCCAGAAGACGATGCGACCATCGCCTTCTTCACGGCCTGTCCGGCTTCCGTCGACGATCTCGCCGATTTCCGCGTGGAGCATGTCCCGGGTCAGCTTGCCTTGTACGATCAGCTCATGCAGCTGGCCGCCGACGCAGCACTGGCGCCAATCGTCCACCACTACCTTGGACGCCGTCAGTACCGTTGTGGGGTCGACCGCCATCTTCCAGCCGTAGCACACCAGCAGGCAGTCCGGCTTGAGCCATGCGTCCCGGATCAGTATTTCCGGTTTTTCAAGGCGCGTCGCCTCGACCACGATGTCAGCATCGCGGACGGCGGCCTCCGTGGAGTCGACGGCGACGGCTTTGATTTTCAGCTCCTCGCTGACGCGCTTGGCCAGCAGCTCACGGGTTTCGCTGCGCTTGCTGTGTATGCGGACTTCTTCCAGGTCGAACTGACGGGCCATGAGGGCAATGTTCGCGAACGCCGTGCCGCGTGCGCCGATATGGCCCAGGACCTTGCTGCCCGATGGCGCCAGGTGGCGCGCGCCTATCGTGGTGACCGCCCCGGTTCTCCAGGTCGTGATGTCCGTCGCATCGATAATGGCCACCGGAACTCCCGTCTTCGGGTCGTACAGCGTCAGCATCGCCACTTCCGACGGTAGCCCGAGCTTATAGTTGTCGACGTAGTCGCTGATGACCTTGACGCCCGAAAGCCCAGCTGGTTCGGCCCAGCCCACAAGGATATTCAGGTGCCCGTTGAACCTGTCGTCCAGATCCACATGGGCCTTGGGCGGCAGGACCACCTTGCCCTGGGCATGCGCCTGCAATCCCCTGGCGACAATGTCCACGAGCTCGGCGCCGGCGGGTATGAGGCCGGAGACCTGTTCGCGATTGAGGATGCGGAAATCGACTTTGGCCATATTGGTCCCTTGCTGGTGTGGATCGATATGTTGACGTTAGTTGGCCTGCACGCCGGCGGTTTTGATTACCGCGGTCCATTTGGCGGTTTCGGATGCCACGAAGGCCGCGGCCTCTTTGGTCGTCCACGAGACGGTCGACGCTCCCATTTCTTCGTAGCGCTTGCGGAAGGCAGGGGATGCCAGGATCTCCCGCAGTTCCTTGCCGAGCGTATCCACCACCGAGTCCGGGGTGCCGGTGCGGGTCACGAGCGCGTACCAGGATATGGCCTCGAACCCCTTGATTCCCGCTTCGTCCAGGGTCGGCACGTCTGGCAGGGCCACCAGCCGCGTGGAGGACGCCACGCCCAGGGCGCGCACCTTGCCGCCGCGTATCAGGGGGATCGAACCCACACTGTCGTAGAACATCATGTCCACCTGGCCGCCGAGGAGATCGCGCACGGCCACATTGCTCCCCTGGTATGGAATGGTCGCGAAGCTGATTCCCTCTTGGGTCCGCATCAGTTCGCCCGCCAGGTGCGAGAATGCGCCCAGCGTGGTGCCGAAGCTCAGCTTGCCAGGGTGCGCGCGGGCGAAGGCGATCAGTTGCCCGACGCTTTCCGCTTCCACCTTGGGGTTGACCAGCAATATCTGCGGCGCTTCGACGAGCACGGACACGACCTCGAAATCGCGCTGGGGGTCATAGGAAAGGGATTTGAACAACGCTTTCTGGGTTGCCAGGTTCGAGGCGGGGGACAACACCAGCGTATAGCCGTCGGCCGGCTGGCGCATCGCATAATCGAAGCCGATATTGCCCGATGCTCCAGACCGGTTTTCCACGATCACAGGCTGGTTGAGGCGTCCTTGCAGTTCCTGGGCGACGTCGCGCGCAACACGATCCGGCATTCCGCCGGCCGGATAGGGCACGACCAGATGGATGGGCTTGGATGGGTAGCCGCCGTCCGGACTTTGCGCGCTGGCGGTACCAATCGCCGCCAGCGCCATGATGGATGCGGTGATGAGCGCTCGCATGATTTCCCCTTGGCTGTCGTTGTGTGCTTTGCACAAGTCTCGGCCAGATCAGGCGCAAAAATAAAATATTGTTTTTGAATACAACCCCAAGTTTGCGGCTATGCAGCATCAGGGTTAACAACTATGCGCGGCCCGCTCTCCGCTTATAGTGCGTGCGTATGTACTCGCCGCAGTATGCGGCGAATTGCTGCACCGCGCGCCTGGGTTTCATCCCGCCGGCTTGAGCAATGCCCAATGTGATCGCGCCGACTTCCCCGCTGAAGGGACGGACCGCGAATTCGGCGCCGTCGACGGTGCGGGTGGATTTCAACGGAAAGTTCAGGATGCTGTATCCCAGGCCGTTGGCGACCAGGCCGCGCACGACTTCGGGCTGAGCGGATTGGAATACGGGTGTGGGACGCTCGCCCAGGGAATCGAAAAGCCTCGAGAAATATTCACGGCTGTGAGGCAGGTCAAGCATCACATAAGGCACCGTCAGCAGGCTGGGAATAGGGATGGTGCGGCGGGATGCGAGTGGATGGTTCTTCGGCAGGATAACGTATGGCGGCAGCGTCAGTAGCGGCTGGAAGTCGATGGTATCTCCGGTGTCGATGTCGTAGGTCAGTGCGACGTCCAGCGAACCGTCGTACAGCCCATCCAGCAACTCGTTCTGCGGCGCTTCGCGGGTGCGGAAGCTGATGCCCGTGTGTGCCTTCATGAACCGGCTGATCAGGCCCGGCAACAGCGGCGGCGCCAGGGACGTCAGGCAACCCAGCGCGATATCGCCGGACAGGCCCGCATCGATGTCCCGCGCGGCGTTCTGCAGCTCTTCGGCATTCTTCAGCAGCGCTCGGGCGCGGCCCAGCATCTCCTGTCCAGCCTGGGTCAGGGAAAGTCCTGACGCGTGGTGGCGGATGAACAGTTGGACACCGAAGCTGGACTCCAGCTCGGCCAGGGCTGTGGACATGGACGGCTGCGAGATATGCAGCGCCTTGGCGGCCGCCGTGAACGAGAGGGTTTCGGCCGCCGCCACGAAATAGCGCAGCTGGCGCAGGGAGTAATGAAGCTGCGGAAGGCGCACGGGTAGGCTCCCACATGATCGACGGAGCAGTATTGCATAGCCAGAGGCTTGCTTCGGTGCGCCAAGAATATATTTCCCTGATGCGCGGCGCATGCATCCAGGTCCTTGCAAATCTCGCCGGCCGAGTGGTCGTGCATGTCAGCGGCGGGACATGGCATGGCGGCTACCCGCCAGATAGTGACGCGCAAAGAAAAAGGCGAATCTTGCGATTCGCCTTTTTTGATCGGCCCGCAGGCCGTTCACCAGCCTGCATGCCAAATTCTGGAGCGGGAAACGAGTCTCGAACTCGCGACCTCAACCTTGGCAAGGTTGCGCTCTACCAACTGAGCTATTCCCGCGTACTGGCTGGCCTGGCGTGGCGCCTGGGTCAGCAGCAAGACCGGCATTATACATAAATCCTGGCGGCTGTCTTATCGGGCCGAGGGCATTCGGCAATCCGGGTCGGCCCGCCTCGCGACGCGGACCGCCGCGCCCAGGCTGACAGTGACGATACAAGAAGCATCAGCGCTTTCCGCCCCACCCCGCGCGAGCGCCCCGACAGGGGCAACGGGCGCTTACCTGCCGAGTCTCTGGTTACATCCCATCGCGTGGCGCTTCGTGTGGACTCTTTAGGATGTAGGACTCACGGCAGAGCTGCCCGGCCTCGGGCCCGCCTGCCTGATCCATCGCCAACACTCCCCAGAAGCAATCCATGCCGAACCCCGCCTACGCGGCGCCGTGCCGCCGCATTGTCCGTTTTCTCCTGCTGTCGTCCCTGGCCTTGTTCGCCGCCTGCGCGCAGGCCGGTACCGTGTGGATGGACAACGGCGACCGGATCAGCGGCAATATCCTGTCGCTGGACAACGGCATCCTGTTGGTGAACACGCCCTATGGCGGCGACGTGCGCCTGCAGTTCAAGCATGTCAAGACCCTGCAGAGCGACAAGGCGCTGGTCATCCGCGACAAATCCGTGGAGCACGACTACTACGCCAAGCTGGTGAGCGCCGACCAGGGCAAGGTGCTGGTGGAGGGCTTGCAGCGCAGCCCGGACGGCGAAAACGAGGTCAAGACCGACGTGGCGCTTTCGTCGCTGCAAAGCATCACGGCCCCCAAGCCCCTGCTGGGCGAGACTTCGGTGAAGGGCAAGCTGGACTTGTCGATCGCGCAGAAAACCGCGTCGGTCAATTCCCAGAACTACGCGGCCGCGTTTTCCCTGGATGCGCGCCGAGGCCTGTGGCGCAACGTCCTCAGCGCGGCCTACAACCGCAGCAAGGACGGCGACGACGTCGGTACGGACAACTACGGCGGCGACTATGCGCTGGACCGCTTCCTGACCGAAAAGGCCTTCTGGCAGGGCCGCATCCGCTACAAGCGCGATTTCGTCGAGGAAGTCAGCCGCCAGACCGCCTACGGCACCGGTCCGGGCTATCAGTTCTGGGATGACGAGCTGGGCGCGTTCTCGCTGTCGGCGCTGGTGGGCCGCGTGGAGTACGGCTACAGCGACGGCGGCAACGAAGGCTTCTTCGCCGGCGGCCTGCGCTGGAACTACTCGCGCTACCTGAGCGGCAAGCAGTTCCAGGTGTATACCAACGGCGAATTCTATCGGGCGCTGGGCGATGCCGGCTTCGGCCTGAACGGCGAAGTCGGCCTGCGCTACAACATCAACAGCACCTTGTCGCTGTACGTGAAGTACGCGCGCGACCTGGTCACGGGCACCCGCGAAAGCATGAACGAGTCCATCTACGGTACGGGCGTGGGCTGGAGCTTCTAGCGGAGCGCCGCCCGCGCGTCACACCGACAGGTGGCGCCTCACCTCGGCGTCGCCCATCGCCGCCTGCTCGCCGCGCGCCACGACCTCGCCGCGCGACATGACGACGAAGCGGTCGGCCAGTTCGTGGGCGAAGTCGAAGTACTGCTCGCACAGCAGGATGCCGATGTCGCCGCGTTCCCGCAGCAGGCGGATGACGCGGCCGATGTCCTTGATGATGGAAGGCTGTATGCCTTCGGTCGGCTCATCGAAGATGATGAGCTTCGGTTCGGCGACCAGGGCCCTCGCGATGGCCAGTTGTTGCTGCTGGCCGCCGGACAGATCGCCGCCGCGGCGCGCCAGCATGGTCTTCAGCACGGGGAACAGTTCGAAGACTTCGTCCTTGATGCGCCGCGCCTTGGCGCCCGAGAACGCCGCCATGCCCATGACGATGTTTTCTTCCACCGTCAGGCGGGCGAAGATGTCGCGGCCCTGCGGCACGTAGGCCATGCCCATGGCGGCCCGCCGGTGCGGCGGCAGCTTCGAAACGTCCTGGCCTGCGAACAGCACCTTGCCGCTGGCCAGCGGCAGTACGCCCATCAGGCATTTCAGCAGCGTGGTCTTGCCCACGCCGTTGCGGCCCAGCAGGGCCAGGCACTCGCCCTGGCGGACGTCCAGCGACACGCCGCGCAGCGTGTGGCTGCCGCCGTAGTATTGGTTGATGGCTTGTACGTCCAGCATCCTTAGCGTCCCAGATACACTTCGATCACGCGGGGATGCGCCTGGACCTCGGCCATGCTGCCTTCGGCCAGGACCGAGCCTTCGTGCAGCACGGTGACCTTGCCGTCGCCGGCGATGCCGGTCACGAAATCCATATCGTGCTCCACCACCATCAGCGAGTGGCGGCCCCGCAGTTCGTTCAGCAGTTCGCCCGTGCGTTCGGTTTCGGCGTCGGTCATGCCGGCCACCGGCTCGTCCAGCAGCAGCAGGCGCGGCTCCTGCATCAACAGCATGCCGATCTCCAGCCACTGTTTCTGCCCGTGCGACAGCAGGCCGGCCGGACGATAGGCTTCCGCCGTCAGGCGGATCAGCGCGAGCGTGTCGGCGATGCGGTCCGCCTGCGCGCTGTCCAGGCGCGCGAACAGCGTGGGCCGCACACGCTTGTCGGTCTTCATCGCCAATTCCAGGTTCTCGAACACGGTATGGTTCTCGAACACCGTGGGACGCTGGAATTTGCGGCCGATGCCGGCATGCGCGATCTGCGACTCGTTCAGCGTGGTCAGGTCGATGTTCTGGCCGAAGAAGGCCGATCCGGACGTGGGCCGGGTCTTGCCGGTGATCACGTCCATCATGGTCGTCTTGCCGGCGCCGTTGGGACCGATGATGCAGCGCAGTTCCCCGACGCTGATGTCCAGCGTCAGGTTGTTCAGCGCCTTGAAGCCATCGAAACTGACGGTGATGCCGTCCAGGTACAGGATCGCCCCGTGCGTGGTGTCGACGTCCTTGGAATTGACCCGCCCGTAGCTGGCGCTGCCGCTGGGGCCGTCGTTTTCCGGAAGCGGCGGCTCGGCGGGCACGTGTGGTGGTATTGCTTCGCGGCTCATTCCGTCACCCTCCTGTCGCCGTCGGCATTCTCGCCCATGGACGGCGGCCTGCCTTGCGCGCGTGCGCGGCGGTCGGCGCGCGCCGCGGCGAGCTGCCGCACCAGGCCGACGATGCCCTGCGGCAGGAACAGCGTCACCAGCACGAAAATCAGGCCCAGCGCGTACAGCCAGAACTCCGGAAACACGCTGGTGAACCAGGTCTTCAGGCCGTTGACGACGCCCGCGCCCAGGATAGGCCCGATCAGGGTGCCGCGTCCGCCGGTGGCGACCCAGATCACCATTTCGATGGAGTTCTCGGTCGACATTTCGCCGGGATTGATGATGCCCACCTGCGGCACGTAGAGGGCGCCGGCGATGCCGCACATCACCGCCGACAGCGTCCAGACGAACAGCTTGAAGCCCAGCGGCTCATAGCCGATGAAGCGCAGGCGGCTTTCCGAATCGCGGACGGCGGTCAGCACGCGGCCCAGCTTGGATTGCGTGACCGACCGCGCCAGCACCAGGCAGCCGCCCAGGAAGGCCAGGGTGATCCAGTACAGCGCCGCGCGGGTGCCGGCCGACGTGATGTCGAAACCCAGGATGCGCTTGAAATCCGTGAACCCGTTGTTGCCGCCGAAGCCCGTGTCGTTGCGGAAGAACAGCAGCATGGCGGCGAACGTCAGGGCCTGGGTGATGATGGAGAAGTACACGCCCTTGATGCGCGAGCGGAAGGCGAAGTAGCCGAACACGAAGGCCAGTACGCCCGGCACCAGCACCACCAGCAAGGCGGCGTACCAGAAGTGCTCGGTGAACGACCAGTACCAGGGATAGGACTTCCAGTTCAGGAACACCATGAAGTCCGGCAGGTCGCTCTTGTAGACGCCGTCATGGCCGATGGCGCGCATCAGGTACATGCCGTGGGCATAGCCGCCCAGCGCGAAGAACAGGCCGTGGCCCAGCGACAGGATGCCCGCGTAGCCCCACACCAGGTCCAGCGCCAGCGCGGCCAGCGCGTAGCACATGAATTTGCCCAGCAGCGCCACCACGTACGAAGACATGTGCAGCGGGCTGCCCGGCGGGAAGGCCAGGTTCAGCAGCGGAGGCAGGGCCAGGATCAGCGCCACCAGGGCCAGCGCCATCCAGGCGCGCCGGGAATACAGCGGTGGCCGCGCCATCGCGGCCAGGTCCATGGAAGGGGACATCTTCATTCGACGCTCCGGCCGCGCGGGGCGAACAGGCCTTGCGGCCGCTTTTGCACGAACAGCACGATCAGCACCAGGATGGCGATCTTGGCCAGCACGGCGCCCGCGTAGGGCTCCATGATTTTGTTCAGGCCGCCCAGGCCCAGCGCGGCGATGACGGTGCCGGCGAGCTGGCCGACGCCGCCCAGCACGACCACCATGAAGGAGTCGACGATGTAGCCGCGGCCCAGGTCCGGTCCGACGTTGCCCAGCTGGGACAGCGCCACGCCCGCCAGCCCGGCGATGCCGGATCCCAGCCCGAAGGCCAGCATATCGATGCGCCCGGTCGGGACGCCCACGCAGTCCGCCATGCGGCGATTCTGCGTGATGGCCCGCACGAACAGGCCCAGCCGCGTGTGATTCAGCAGCAGCCAGACGAAGAACAGCACCAGCAGCGAGAACACGATGATGACGATGCGGTTGTAGGTCAGCACCAGTCCGCCCATGACGGTGACGCCGCCGCTCATCCAGCCGGGATTGCTGACCTCCACGTTCTGCGCCCCGAACAGCGAGCGCACCAGCTGCATCAGGATCAGGCTGATGCCCCAGGTCGCCAGCAGCGTTTCCAGCGGCCGGCCGTACAGCCAGCGGATGACGGTGCGCTCCAGCGCCATGCCCACCAGCGCGGTCACGACGAAGGCGACCGGCAGCGCGGCGATCACGTACCAGTCCAGCCAGGCGGGCGCCCAGGCGCGGAACGCGCCCTGCACGGCGAAGGTGGCGTAGGCGCCTATCATCAGCAGTTCGCCGTGCGCCATGTTGATGACGCCCATCAGGCCGAAGGTGATGGCCAGGCCCAGCGCGGCCAGCAGCAGCACGCTGCCCAGGCTGATGCCGTAGAAGAGATTGCCGGCCCATTCGATGGCGGCCAGGTGCCGGTCGATGGCGCGCAGCGCGGCGGCCGCCGCGTCGCGCACGCCGGCATCCGCTTCCGCGTAGTTGCCCTGCGCATCGCGGCCGGTCATCGCGGTCAGGACCGGAATGAAGCCGGTGTTCAGGCTGCGGCCCAGGATGTCGACGGCGTGGCGGCGCACGTTGGCGTCGGGGCTTTTCAGTTCGAGATTGGCTTGCGCGATTTCCAGCGCGGCCCGCACCTGCGGGTCTTTTTCCTTGTCCAGCGCGGCGACGATCAGCGGCAGCACGCTGGCTTGCGAGGTCTGTTGCAGGCGCTGCGCGGCGGCCAGGCGCTGGGCGGGATCGGCGGCATGCAGCCGCGACTCCGCCAGCGCGCCATCGATGGCGCGGCGCAGGCGGTTGTTGATCATGACGGAGCTTGCGTCGGCGGGCATCGGCAGGCTCTGCCCCGTGGCGGGGTCGAGCGCGCCCTTGCCGGTATCGACCAGCACGCGGCCGTCGGCGGTGGCATACAGGCGGTCCGAACCCATGGCCGCCAGAACATCGGCGGCCTCGGCTTGCGTGGACTGGCCCAGTTTGCCGATCGCCTCCAGCTTGGCGTCGGTATCGTCGCCGGCCAGCGGCGCGAGCAGCGAGGCATCGAGCCCCGCGCCCAGCGCCGCCGCCATGGGCATGGCGAGCAGCCATGCGGCCAGCAGGCGGCGCAGAGTGATTGCGAAGAGCGCGAGGCGCATGGCGATGCCGTTCCTTCCTATGCGTTTCCGTACTCGGCGGCGTCCTTGCGGGCCGGCCTTGCGGGCCGCCCCGGCGAGGATCGCCATTACAGGCCTTGCTTGCCTTCGTTGCCGGGGATGTAGGGGCTCCACGGTTGCGCGCGGATGGGACCCTTGCTCTTCCAGACGACGTTGAACTGGCCATCGGCGCGGATTTCGCCGATGTAGACGGGCTTGTGCAGGTGATGGTTGGTCTTGTCCATCTCGATGGTGTAGCCGTCAGGCGCATTGAACTTCTGGCCGCCCACCGCCGCGATGACCTTGGAGACGTCGGTTGTCTTGGCCTGTTCGACGGCCTGCTTCCACATATGGATGCCGATGTAGGTGGCTTCCATCGGATCGTTGGTGACGACCGTATCCGCGTTGGGCAGGTTCTTGGCCTTGGCGTAGGCCTTCCACTTCTTGATGAACTCGGCGTTGACCGGATTCTTGATGGACTCGAAGTAGTTCCAGGCCGCCAGGTGGCCGACCAGCGGCTTGGTGTCCACGCCGCGCAGTTCTTCTTCGCCCACCGAGAACGCCACGACGGGCACGTCGGTCGCCTTCAGGCCGGCATTGCCCAGTTCCTTGTAGAAGGGCACGTTGGAGTCGCCGTTGATGGTGGAGATCACGGCCGTCTTGCCGCCGGTGGCGAACTTCTTGATGTTGGCGACGATGGTTTGATAGTCGGAGTGGCCGAAGGGCGTGTAGACCTCCTGGATAGCCTCGTCCTTGATGCCCTTGGAATGCAGGAAGGCGCGCAGGATCTTGTTGGTGGTGCGGGGATAGACGTAGTCCGTACCCAGCAGCACGAAACGCTTGGCGCCGCCGCCGTCTTCGCTCATCAGGTATTCCACCGCGGGGATGGCCTGCTGGTTGGGCGCCGCGCCGGTGTAGAAGACGTTGTGTTCGAGCTCCTCGCCTTCATACTGCACGGGGTAGAACAACAGGCCGTTCAGCTCCTTGAAGACCGGCAGGACCGACTTGCGCGACACCGAGGTCCAGCAGCCGAAAACCACGGCGACCTTGTCCTGCGACAGCAGCTGGCGAGCCTTCTCGGCGAACAGCGGCCAGTTCGACGCGGGGTCCACGATCACGGGTTCGAGCTTCTTGCCCATCACGCCGCCGGCCGCGTTGATTTCTTCGATGGTCATCAGGGCAACGTCTTTCAGCGACGTTTCGGAAATCGCCATCGTGCCGGACAGCGAATGCAGGATGCCGACCTTGATGGTCTCTTCGGCGGCCAGGGCTTCCGGCAGCCATCCCGTCATCGCCATCACGCTGGCGGCCGTCAATTGTTTGAGTACGAGTCTGCGGTTCATGTTGTCGGGATCCTTAACGGTGAGCCGGCACGGGCCGGCAGGAGTGCGTGGCAATGCGTCGTACAGCGGCGGCCCGCGCGTCGATGGATGCGCGGAGGCACGAGCATTCAAAGCAAAACGTATGCCAATTTTTGCGGCGGAAGACGGCCCTGGACGGGTCCCCGCCGCGCGCACCGGTCGTGCGTGGCGACGACCCGCCGTATGCGCGGCGCGCGTCCAGCGCGGCGTCACCGGCCTGCACGACGGCGTGAATCCGCGCACCGATAGAGGGCGTGGTTACGCGAATGCGCACGTCAATGGTGCGTCCTTTGCGGCAACCTGGTGCGAGATGTTTGCTTTCGGGAGCCTTTCGTCAGCGATCGGGGCGCGCGCGGGCCGCCCTGGTGCGGTGCGGCCTGCCCCGGCGTTCATGACGCCAGGTCTACCCGTGCAGCAGATGGAGGTTATGGGCGAGCCTGTCGTCCAGCAGGCGGCGCAGCGCCGGCGGCAGCTCGGCGTCCACCTTGCCATAGGCGTCGGCGATGCGTTGAACCAGGGCCTGCAGGTGCGCGTCCGCGGCGTGCTTGTCGAACAGGCCGAAATGCGCCGCGCCGGCCAGCACGGCTTCGCGATCAATATCGAAGCGGCCTTCCGACAGCTGCATCGACAGCATGCGGGGCGTCGATTCCGGGTCGGGAACGATGTCGAATGCTGGCGAAAGGCGCCAGCGCTTTTCGTCGGCGCAATAGATGGCCGCATGGTTGCGCGGATGGTCGTCGTCATTGCCAACGATGGCATTGAACACCATGCGGTCGAAAAGCTCGATCTGGTCTTCGACCGGCGCGCCGATCTGGCGGAGCTGTTCCGCAAGTCGGGGATAGCTCCATGAGGCACGCGCGGCGCCTGGATACTCGGTGCTCAAAAGGGTGGCGCCGCTGATCGCCATCGTCCGGCGCGCGCCGTGCCTGTCGAAGCGCAGCACGCGCAACACGCTTATTCCCTCCGAGTGATGGACCGTGGGGGCTACGTTCAAGCCGGCGCTGGCGGCCCAACGCATTGCGAAGTGTTCCAGCACGGGGATATCGACCACGTCGCTGGGCAGCAGCGGTTTCACCAACCAGCAAAGGTCATCGTCCTGGAGCGTGCCCTTCGGCCGAGCGCCGCCCAGGCTGGGCGTGGCCATGAGCATCTTGCGCAACCCGGGGTGCACGGGCGGGCGCCGCTCGTACAAGGCCAATAACTCGTCCGTCAGTTCCTCGAGTTGAGGCAGCCTGGGACTTTGGATGACATCGATGGAGGGCCGGCGAGACGTGCCGATGGCCAGCGCCCCCCACAGGTCGCCGTTGCGCGCGCGTCGCAGGTACTCGATGTCAGGCGAATTGTCCGGCAGGCCATATTGGCGTTGCAGCAGCAGCCTGCCCCAGGAGTCCGGACAGGTATCACGCAATGCATCGTGCAGGCCGCGGTATCGATGGGCGAGCAGATCGATACCGCCCAGCAAGGGCATGTTCACCGGGTCGATCGACCACGGGAGCCCGGCTTCGAGATAGCTGGGCGCATAGCGGAAGACCCCCGTCTCGTCGCGCCTGTTGTAGCGCCCGACGGTGACCCACTCGTCGCTGTCGGGGCGTTGCAGGTAGACGTACAACGGTTTAGAAGTATTCATCGTTCGCTTCGGATGACGGGGTGCGCGCGCGCGAGTTGGGATGCGCCGACCAGTAGGGTGGATCGGGCGGGGGCGCGATGGTGTCGAGGATACCTAGCACCCAGAAAGCGGACAGATAGACGGCCGCGCCGGCGCCAGGGTCGCCCCGCTCCACGCGGCGGAGCGTGGCGTCCGATATCCCCATGCGGGCGCAGAGGTCCGCGGCGGGAAGATGTTGCGCCACGCGTTGTGTCCGGATGCAGCGACCCCAGATGCGCAGACGTTCGGCCACGAGTGTGGGCACGGCGGCCGTTGGCTGGATTTTCTTGGGCATTGGGCAGTCATAAATGTCGGATTAAGCCAATTAAACCGACTTCTACGATGGGTGGCAACCGGAATCTCTGCGTTAATTATCTTATAGATATCGTTTTATCTGCAGTAACCCGATATCTATGATAGGTCTAATCTATTGCATTTTCAGCACGGCAGCCATTCGGAACGGCGGGCTGAGTGTCAACAACCTGCGCTTTTGATTCCACGCGCGTCCGACGCGGGTCCGGCATATTCGAGTTATCGTTGCCGCTCCGCGTCCCATGACAATACCCGCCCGATGAAAAACCATACCTATGGATGGATCGCCGCCGCGGCGATTTGCATGGCCTGCGCCGCTCAAGCGCAGGCGGCGGATGCCGCCAAGCCCGCTGCCAAGGCATCTTCGACGGCGGACAGCAGCGACAGTGCGGTCGTGGCCAGAATGGGCACCGTGGAAGTCCTGAGAGGCGAAGTCCAGGCCATGCTGAACGCGCTGACGCCGCAGGCCCGCGCGCAAGTGAAGGCCAACCGTTCCCTGCTGGACAATATGGTCCGAGGCCGCCTGGCGGAGAAAGCCTTGCTCCAGCAGGCGCAAAGCCAGAACTGGGCGCAGCGTCCCGAGGTCAAGGCGCAGATCGAGGCCGCCACGCGGGAACTCGTGTTCCGCTCCTACCTGGCGTCGGTCAGCACGGTGCCCGCCGACTATCCTTCCGACAAAGAGCTAAGCGCCGCCTACGAGCGCACCAAATCCAATTGGGTCGAACCCGCCATGTACCGGGTGGCGCAGATTTTCCTGGCCGCGCCGGCCAACGACACCGCCGCCGTGGCGCGCGCCCGCAAGCAGGCGGACGACGTCGCCAAACAGGCCCAGGGTCCGAAGGCGGACTTCACGGCCTTGATGAGGAAGTATTCCCAGGACGCGGGCGCCCAGCAGGGCGGCGATACCGGCATGATCCCGCTGGGGCAGTTGCTGCCGGAAATGCGGCCCGTGGTCGCCACCATGCGCAAGGGCCAGGTATCCGCGCCCGTGCAGTCGCTGCAGGGCTTCCATATCCTGAAGCTCGTGGACGAGCGCCCGCAGCAGGCCGCTACCTACGCGCAGGTGCGCGATCGCCTGCGCCAGGGCATGCGGCAGGAGCGCCAGCAGCAGTCGGCGCAGGCCTATCTGCAGGGCCTGCTGGACAAGCAGTCGGTGACCGTCGATGGCGCCGCGCTGGGCGCCGTCCTGGACGCCGCCCCCCGATAGCCAAGGACCAACTATGTTGAAGTTCGCCGCGAATATCAGCCTGCTGTACAACGAATACGGCTTCCTGGACCGTTTCCAGGCCGCCGCGCAAGATGGATTCAAAGGCGTGGAGTGCCTGTTCCCCTACGCCTGGCCGGCAAGCGAACTGGCCGCTCGCCTGCGGGATAACGGCCTGACCCAGGCCTTGTTCAACGGCCCGCCCGGCAGGGAAGACGCCGGCGAACGCGGCCTGGCCTGCCTGCCCGGCCGCGAAGCGGAATTCCGCGACGGTATCGAGCGGGCGCTGGACTACGCCGAAGTCCTATCGTGTCCGCGTATCCATGTCATGGCCGGCCTGGCGCCGGCCGACGCCGATCGCGCCAGCCTGCGCGAAACCTACGTCCGCAACCTGGCCTGGGCCGCCGAGACCGCCGCGAAGGCCGGCCGCGACGTGATGATCGAACCCATCAACACGCGGGATATCCCCGGCTATTTCCTCAACCGGCAGGCGGACGCCCACGCCGCCATCGACGCGGTCGGCGCGCCCAACCTGAAAGTCCAGATGGATCTGTACCACTGCCAGATCGTCGAAGGCGATCTGGAAATGCGTATCCGCCAATATCTACCCACCGGCCGGATAGGGCATATGCAGATCGCCGGCGTCCCCGCCCGCCACGAACCGGACGCGGGCGAAGTCAACTATCCCCATCTGTTCCGCGTGCTCGACGAACTGGGCTACGACGGTTGGATAGGCTGCGAATACCGCCCGGCCAACGGCACCCGCGCTGGCCTGGGATGGCTGCGCGCCGCAGGGCATGCCGCTTCGCGCAATTAACATAAAATTGAGTATTTTTCTGAAAATAATAAAATATATGTTATGTCAAAGCGATCTGCCGCGCTCGATACCATGCCCCCGTCCGTGCTCGCGAACCTGCGGGCGCTGGGCGAGGACCTGGCTATCGCCCGCAAGCGTCGCCGCGAACCCTTAAGGTCCTGGGCTCAGCGAATAGGGGTTTCTGAGCCCACGCTTATACGCATGGAAAAGGGCGATCCCAGCGTTTCGATGGGTGTTTACGCGACGGCGTTATGGATGATGGGGCGTGCTCAGGTGCTCGCCGAAATCGCGGCCCCCGAGCACGACAGGGGCGCGCTGGAAGACGCTATCCGCGCGGCCAAGTCGCGCTCCGTGCGCAAGCGCCCGCCGCTGTACCAACTACCGTCGCCGACCAACGGTACCTCGGATGTTGACACATGATCGCCTTCAATATCGAAAGGTGGTGGCGGGCTGGAAAGATCACTTCATCCGCCACGGCGTGAATGAGATCGATATCGCTACCCTGGAACGTCAGATCGACCGTCATTCCTATCCGGACAGCGTAGCGCGCTTGCCTGATCGTCCCATAGCCAGAAAGACGGCAACCGCGCAGATTGCCGCGCTACCGGCGGCCAGCAGGAATGCACCGGAAAAGCCGGCGCCGTAGGCAAGGCGGGCGATGGCGCCCAGCGCATCCCACGCACTGGACGGATAGGCGGCGATCGCGCCCTGGATGTCGCCTGCCACCACGCGTCCGATGAAGGCGTCGTCGACAGGCAGGCGTGCCGCCTCCGTCGCCGCGCGGATGGCCGCGCCGGTATTGCTCGCCAGCACCGCCCCCAGGCCGGCGAAGCCCAGCAGGATGCCGGAAAAGCGGGCCGTCGTGCTGATGCCGGACGCCATGCCCGCCCGGTGCGGCGGGACATTGCCCATGATGGCCTTCTGCGTTTCGCCATTGAGCAGGCCGCCGCCGGTCCCCAGCAGCGCCATTCCCGCGATCACGACGCCCTGGCCGGCCTGCAGCGCCGCGTAGGCCATGATCGCGTTGCCCAGGGCGACGACAGCCAGCCCCAGCGCCAGGATGTCCTTGCCGTCCAGCCACCGCGACAGGCGCCGCCCGACCTGGGGAAAGACCAGCATCGCCAGGGCGAAGGGCAACATGCCGACGCTTGCCGCAAGCGCGCTGTCGCCCCGCCCGTTCTGCAGGAACAGGGGCAGCACGGAAGCCATGACCTGGGCCGATGAGGCATAGGCGAACATGGCGATGACCGCGCCGACGAAAGGCCAGGCCTTGAACAAGGCCAGGTCCAGCATGGGATGCGGCCGCGCGCGCTCCACCAGGCAGAAGGCGAAAAACAGCATCACCCCGATCGCCGCGCGGCCCAGTACGGCGGCGCTGCCCCAGCCGTGTCCCGGCCCGAGTATCAGAGCCCAGGTCACCGCGAACATGGCCGACGCGAACAGCGCGATACCCGCGAAGTCCAAAGGCCGCGGCGTGGGATCGCGCGATTCGTCGACGCGCCGGAATACGGCCACGCCGAGCACCGCGCAGATCGGCACGTTGACGTGGAAGGCCCAGCGCCATCCCAGCAGGCTGTTGATGACGCCGCCCAGCAAGGGCGACAGGACCATGGTCAGGCCCATGATGGCGCCCCACACCGCCCATGCGCGTCCCCGCGCATGCTCGTCATGAAAGGCGTGGCCGACGATCGCCAGCGCGGGCGCCAGCAGGAAAGCCGCGCTGGCGCCCTGCGCGGCGCGCGCCGCGTACAGCGCCGCCGGCGACGGCGCCAGCCCGCAGGCCAGCGAGGCCAGCGCGAACAACACAATCCCGCACAGGAATACACGCCTGCGGCCGTAGCGGTCGGCGATGGAGCCCGCCGGCAGCAGCAGCGACGCGAAGCACAGGACGTAGGCGCTGATCACCCATTCGATCTCGGCGAAGGTCGCCTGCAGGTCGCGCGCGATCGTCGGCAGCACGATGCCCACGACATTGGTGTCGAGCACCGTCATCGCGCAACCGAGCGATGCGATCAACAGGATCGCGGTCTGCCTGCTGGCCGGCCGGGCGGGGAGGGTGGCTTCCATGGCTGCCTCGGTGGGGGGGCGGAACGGAACATTGCAGCACGGGGAATGATTGAGTTCAATGAACTACTCAGGCAAGATAATTCGAAAAAATCGAATACAGGAGCTCGCCATGGAGTTGCGCCATCTGCGCTCGTTCGTCGTCGCGGCCCGCGCGCTGCACTTCGCCAAGGCAGCGGAAGAACTGGGCGTCTCCTCGTCCACCTTGACGCTGCAGATCCAGGAGCTGGAGCGTGCATTGCAGGCGCGATTGTTCGACCGCACCAAGCGGTCCGTGGCCTTGACGCAGGCCGGCGTCGCCTTCCTGGCGGAAACGCTCGCGGTGCTCGACCGCTTCGACCGGGCCGTCAATGTGGGGCGTCGCGCGGGCCGCGGGCAGCTTGGACGCATCGCCTTGGGCTACGTCGGTTCCGCTGCCTTTTCCGGCGTCCTGCAGCACCAGATGCAACGCTTTCGCGCGGACTGGCCGGACGTGACGCTGCACGCGCGCGAACTGCCCATGGACCAGGTGGCCGCGTGCATCGACGCCGGCACGGTGGACATTGGCTTCGTCCGCCTGCCGGTTCCCCTGCCGGGGGGCATCGCCAGCCACGTCCTGGTGCGCGACGGTTTCTGCCTGGCCTTGCCGTCCGGCCATCGCCTGGCCGGCACCGGCGGACGCCGGCACGGACCCGCGGTCAAGGCTCGCGACCTGGCGGACGAGGACTTCATCGTCCCCGAGCAGGACCTCGGCCTGCGCGAAGTCGCCAGGCGCGGCCGCTTCACGCCACGCATAGGCGCCGTGCCGGGTTCCTTGCTCGCGGTGGTGACCCACGTGTCCCTGGGCGTCGGCGTCGCCGTGCTGCCCAGCATCGTCAAGGACGTGCTCGCTTTGCCCAACGTCGTGTTCCGGCAGGTCGCCGGGGCGGACATTCCATCCACGATCGCGGCGCTCTACCGGCGCCACGAGCGTACGCCCACGGTGCGGCACTTCATCGAGCAGATCCGGCAGACCGAGCCGGTCGTGGCGTCGCCGTTTCCGCTGGCGTGAACGCCGCGAGCGATCCAGGCCGGATCAGGCGATCTGGCCGCGCATCCAGGCCACCAGGGCCTCGCTCAAGCCGCGCAGGTCGGCCTGCAGGCGCGCATAGCCTTCATGCGGACGCAGGGTGACTTCGTCCATGTAGAGCTTGCGGTTGACTTCGATCTGCAGGCTGTGCCGGCCGGCGGCCGGATGGCCGAAGGCGCGCACCAGCTCGACGCCCTTGTAGGGGTCGTTCTCGGCCACGTCGTAGCCCTTGTCGCGCAGCCAGCCCGCCACGAACTGGCGGAATTCCGGCGCGCTGGTGCTGCCGTCGCGGTCGCCCAGCACGAAGTCGGGATGGACCAGCCCGGGCTTGTCGGTGGCGTAGGCGCCCGCCACGCTGGGCATGGAGTGGCAGTTGATGTGCCACACCTTGCCGAAGCGCTGGTGGGCGGCGTCGAGCAGCTGCGCCACGGCCTGGTGGTAAGGCTTCCAGCACGCGTCGATCCGATGGTGGACTTCCGCCACGCTCAGCTTGCGCGTGTACAGCGGGGTGCCGTCGTCCAGCATGCGCCAGATCAGTCCCTTGCCCAGCTTGACCTTGCCCGTCTCGTTCAGCGGCCCATCCCAGGGCGCGTCCAGCAATAGCGCGTCGATTTCATCGGCCGCGCGGTTGGCGTCGATATAGGCGCGCGGAAAGGACGCCGCCACCATGGGCACGCCGAACGCCAGCGCCCCGCTCCAGAGATCGTCGATCCAGGTGTCCTCCGCGGTGCGCAACGCGCCGAAATCGATGGCGGGCGCGAAGTCGGGGGGATAGGTGGTGCCGCTGTGCGGCGAATCGAGGACCAGGGGAGCGGAGACGGAAGTGGCCGGGTAATTGTCCGGCGCATGGAGGCGGTAGGAAAGCGGCTGGGTTTTCAGCATGGTGATGGCTATGGTATTCGGGAAGACGGGCGGCGGGGCGTGTCGTCCCGCGGCCCGTGGCTACGGTCAGTCGACCTTGACGTGGGCTTCGGCGGCCACACGCTTGTTCTTGGTGATCTCGGCGTCGATCTGCTTGGCGAACGCTTCCGGCGTGTTGTTGGCCGGCGCGGCGCCCAGCGCTTCCAGGCGGGCCTTCACGTCTTCTTCGCCTTCCACCTTGGCGACGGCGGCGTTCAGCTTGTCGACCACGGCCTTCGGCAGCTTGGCCGGGCCGACCAGGCCGAACCACGACGCGTCGTTGACAGCGGGCAGGCCGACTTCGGCGAAGGTCGGCACGTCCGGCAGGGCCTTGACCCGCTGGGGCGCGGCCACGGCCATGGCGATCAGGCGGTTGGCCTGCACGTGCGGCAGCGTCGAGGGCAGGTTGTCATACATGACGTCGACCTGGCCCGCCAGCACGTCGTTCAAGGCCGGACCCACGCCGCGGTACGGCACGTGGACCAGGTTGGTGCCCGAGGCCATCTTGAACAGTTCGCCCATCATGTGCGACACCGAACCGTTTCCGGCCGAGGCGTACGTCAGCTTGCCCGGCTCGCTCTTGGCCAGCTTGATGAAGTCGGCCATGTTCTTCACGCCGAGCTTGGGGTTGATGGCCATGATATTCGGCACCGCCGCCAGGTTGGTGATGGGCGTGAAGTCCTTTTCGGCGTCGAACGGCAGCTTGGCGTACACGGCCGGGTTGATGCCGTGGGTGCTGGCGGTGGCGATGCCGAGCGTGTAGCCGTCCGGCGTGCTGCTGGCGATGGCCGCGCTGCCGATGGAGCCGCCCGCGCCGCCGCGGTTCTCGACCACCACGGTCTGGCCCAGTTCACGGCCCAGCTTGTCGGCGAACAGGCGGCCGATGATGTCGGTCGTGCCCCCGGGCGGGAAGGGCACGATCAGGCGGATGGGCTTGCTGGGGTAGGCGTCGTCGGCGTGAGCCACGAGCGGCAGGGCGGCCATGGCGGCGACGGCGGCCAGCCCGAGGAGGCGTTGCTTGGAAAACATGGAGATCCCTTGTGGAAGGTGTTCTGGATATATGGGCGCTTGATGAGCCCCGGCGATTCTTGGCTTGCGCAACAAATTGTGCAAACGAAGAATTCTCCTTATGCTATGAAAATATTTCATACCTGATGGCTTGTGCCCATCCTTACGACCCTTATTCATGCGCCGCCTTTGCCCTTCCCTGACCGATCTGCAGGCCTTCGAAATGGCTGCCCGCCACGGTAGTTTCACGCGCGCCGCCCAGGAACTGTCCGTCACGCAGGGCGCGGTGAGCAAGCAGGTCAAGCAACTGGAGCAATTCGTCGGCGTCGAGCTATTCCTGCGGCTCAGGCATGGCCTGGTGCTGACGGAAGCCGGACAGGCCTACCTCGCCAAGATCCAGGTCGGCCTGGGGCAGCTCGAAGCGGCAACGCTGGAACTGATCTCGCACCAGGGCCAGGGCGGCATGCTGCATCTGACCAGCATGCCGACCTTCGGCGCGCGCTGGCTGATTCCACGCCTGGCCGGTTTCATGCGCCTGCGTCCCGACATCCACGTCGAGTTCCTGCCGCACCGCCAGGGCTATGACTTTTCGACGCCGGAACTGGATGCCGCCGTGCGCTTCGGCGAAGGCGTATGGCCGGGTAGCGGGGCCGACTATATCGTCGGCCGTGACATCGTGCCGGTGGGCAGTCCCAGGCTTTTCCCGCGCCCCTGCGCGACGCCGGAGGAATTGCTCAAGCAACCGCTGATGCATCACACCTCGGCGCTGGATGGCTGGACCGACTGGTTCGCGCAGGCCGGTTGCGATACCCGCCGCACGCGGGAAGGCGCCCGCTTCGATCAGTACAACCTGCTGTCCCAGGCCGCGGCGGCGGGTTTCGGCATTGCCCTGATCCCGCGCTGCCTGATCGAGGACGAACTGCGCGACGGCAAACTGGCGCCGGTCATCGATCTGCGGCTGCGCGCCCGTCAAGGGTATTACCTGTGTTATCCCGAGACCAAATCCAAGCTGCCTATCCTGCAGGCTTTCCGGCAGTGGCTGATGGAAGCGTCGCAGGTGGCGGAGCCGAGGACGGACGGCGGTTGAGCCAGGGCGGTCAAGCCCCGCGCCGTGCCGGAATCGTCCATGCGGCCACCACGCCCAACGCGTGTATCAGGCAGAAGGCCGCAAAGGTGCTGGAGAACGCCGGCGGCGCGTCGGCCTGGTGCGCGGCCAGGCTGGCGTGCAGCCAGATGGCGAGGCAGGTCGTGGCGATCGGGCCGCCCAGTCGTTGCACGATGTTCAGCGCCGTCGTCGCGACCGGCAGCTGTTCGCGCGGAATACTGGCATAGGCGGATGACATGGACGGGATGTTGATCGAACCCAGGCCCACGCCGCGCAGCCACAGCAGCAGGCAGATCAGCGTGTCCGGCATTTCGTAGACGCCGACCAGCATGAAGGGCACGGTACCGGCCAGCCCGATCAGCGCGCCCGCCGTCGAGACGCGGCGCGCGCCGTAGCGGTCCGTCAGCCGGCCCATCCACGGAAACGCGCAAAGCAGTCCGATGCCCATCGCCGCCAGCAGGATGCCGGCGCGCGACGGGCTGTAGCCCCGCGCGCTGATCAGGTATAGCGGGAACAGCAACTGGCCGCCGAAGGTCATGCAGTTTGTCAGGAACTGGGTGGCGGCCGAAGGCGCGAACGACCGCGCGCGAAACAGGCGGATATCGATCAGGGCCTTCGCGCCGCGGCGCAGCGCGTGCAGCAGGAAGACCGCCAGGAGGAGCACGGCGATGGCCAGTTCCAGCCCGTTCACGCTGGCCGCCCCGTTATCCGTGTTCGCCAGCGCTTCCAGGCTGTGCAGCAGCATGGCCAGCCCGGGCGCCAGCAACAGGAAGCCGATCGCGTCGAAGCCCCGCCGCACCCGCAGGTCGCCGTCCGCCGGCAGCACGCGCCAGGCCAGCAGGATGGCCAGCACGCCCACCGGCAGGTTGATCAGGAAGATCCAGGGCCACCCGGCATGTTGCAGGATCAGGCCCGCCAACGTGGGGCCGAGGATGGGCCCGATCATCACCGGCATGACCGCGAAGCCCATGACGCGCGCCATGTGCCGCCCCGCCGCGCGCGCCATCATCATTTGCGTCATCGGTGTGAGCAGTCCTCCCGCCATGCCCTGCAGGACGCGCGACACGATCAGCCCGTTGGCATCGGTGGCGATGCCGCAGAACAGCGAGGTCAGCGTGAAGATGGAAAAGCAGATCAGGTACATCCGCTTCGCGCCCATCCTGTCCACCAGCCACCCGGTCAGCGGCAGCGTCAAGGCCAGGGCCAGCAGATAGCCGCTGGACACCCATTGGATGGTGGCCAGGTCCGTATTGAGCGCCTGCGCCAGCGTCGACAGCGATACGTTCACCACGGTCGAATCGAGCTGCGCCATCAGCGGCGCCAGCATCACCACGCTGGCGGTTTTCCATACGCGGGCGTCGATGCGGTCGTGGGCGAGCCCCCCGGCGACGGGTTCGGCGGAGGGTTGGCTGGCTCGGGACTTACCCGGGGTGGTGACGGACACGGCGGAATCGAACTCGGCAGTCTGGCATTGGTGGTGAGATCACCGGGATTCTAGTGTCCGGCCGCTTAAAAGGACCTGCGCCGCGGCGCACCCGGGCGCGGCCATTGCCGGCGGACGCGCGACACATTTCTCGCTGGAATGAGTTGTGCGATTCTTTCATTAGTCCTGCCAGCCCCGCATTTGTATGCTGTCTTCACCGAGATAACGGTTGCATCGGGCGCCAACGGCCCGCCATGCATTCATACAAGGGGCTATCTTGAACAATCGAATTTCCAAGTTCCTGGGAGGAGCTTTTGCGCTCGCTTTCCTTGCCTGGTCCATCGGGGCCCGTGGCGAGCCCGCCTATCCCGAACGAGCCATTACGGTAGTGGTGCCATTCTCAGCCGGCAGCGCAAGCGACACCTACGCCCGCCTGATCGGCGCCAGGCTGGGGGAGGCGTTAGGCCAATCCGTCGTCGTTGAAAACAAGGATGGGGCGGGCGGCTTCATTGGCGCTCAATACGTGTTGCGTGCCAAGCCGGATGGTTACACGCTGCTTTTTGCGGCTTCGCCCTGGGCCTACACCCCGTACTTCTTCAAGCGAACGCCTTATGATCCTTCCAAGGACTTCGTCGCCGTGGCGAAAGTCGGCGCGGCGCCGAGCGTGCTGGTTGCCGCAGCCGATGCGCCATTCGGGGATGTGGCCGGAATGGCGGAATATGCCCGGCAGAATCCGGGAAAGCTCACCTATTCGAGCGCCGGTATAGGCACCTATTCGCACTTGATCGGGGCGTTGGTGGAAAAGAAACTCGGCGTCTCGATGATGCACGTGCCCTACAAGTCGGCTGCGCAAGCAATGAGCGACGTCGTGGGCCACATGATCAGCCTCAACTATCCGAGCCTGTCGGCGGCTTTGCCCTTGATAAAAGCGGGCAAGCTCAAGGCGCTCGGCGTCACCAGCCTGGCGCCGGCGGCCATCGCGCCCGATATCCCGCCGCTTGCATCCCAAGGCATGCCTGGATTCGAAGTCATGCAGTGGTTCGGCTTCGTCGCGCCGACGGGCACTTCTCCGCGGATCGTCGAGCTGCTCAATACGCGCATCAACCGTGTGCTGGCGGAACCGGATGTCGCCGCACGGTTCGCCCAACTGGGCATCCAGCTGACACCGGAATCACCTGCCGGATTCTCGTCGGACATCGATGGCGAGATCAAGAAATGGGTGCCCTTGGGCAAGGAACTGTCGATCACCTATGACTGACCCCAGAGGGGTTTCCTTTGCAGCAGCCATTCCCGGAACAGTCGGGCCGCTGGACTGAGCGTCCGGTGCCGCGAATGCACGAGATAGTCGTATCGGCCGGTGCGGCAGGCAAAGTTGCCTATTGTCCGCAACTGGCCTCGATCGATCGATTCCCGGACCATGTAGTCCCATCCCAATCCCACACCGAGTCCTTGCAGCGCCGCGTTGTACACGAGTGTCACCTGGTTGAATGTCAGCGCGCGCGTCGGGGCGGTGTACTCGACGCCGAACTGGCTGAACCAGGCGGGCCAATCCATGCAGTTCCATTCTCGGGAGTCGAGCTGGATCAGCGGCGCGTCGCGCAACTGCTCGACGGTGTCGATCGGGGGCAAGGGGAGATCCGGCCGGCAGACCGCATAGACGACTTCCGGAAACAGCGGGGTCGCGTCCAGGGAATTCCAGTTTCCATCGCCATAGAGAATGCCGAAGGATCCATCGCTGCAGCTCTCTTCGTTGATCGAATTGCTGGCGATGATATTCACATTGATTTCAGGGTGGTCCTGGTTGAAATAAACCACCTGCGGGAAAAGCCAGCTATGCGCCACCGCCTGGGTACACCGGACCGCGACAGATTGCTCGGCATTGGTGCTGCGCAGGCGGGCCACCACGTCATTGAGTCGAAGGAGCAGGGGCTGCAACTCCGATTGCAGTTCACGGCCACGCGCGCTCAGGCGTATGCCACGGCCCACTCGGTCGAACAGCGACGTCTTGAGGCTGTCCTCCAGCATTGCCATCTGTTTGCTGACCGCGCTCTGGGTCAGGGAAAGCTCCTGCGCGGCCCGGGTGAAGCTGCCGCACCGGGCGACCGCTTCGAAGCAGACCAGGTTTTCCATGGACGGAAGCCTGGCGAACAGGCGGGGACCATTTATATCGAGCATGACAGGCCGGTTATGAATTCCCAATGGGAATGAGTTGTGCGTCCAATTCGCTAGTGAATTTCGTTGGCTGAATTCATGATAGCAAGCGTGGAAGTAAATAAACAGCCTTTATCAAGGCATTCTCCCCAGGAATAGTTGAATAAGCCGGCCATGAAGAAATTCGTACTCAAGCTGACGTGCCAGGACCAACGTGGCATCGTCGGAGCGGTGGGCCAATGCATCGCCACGCTGGGTGGATGCATAACGGAAAGCGGCCAATTCGTCGATCCCACGACCAGCCGCCTGTTCATGCGAGTCTGCTTCCAATGCGAAACCGACATGTCGCACGAAGCGCTCGATCTGCAGTTGGACCCCATTGCGCGGCGGTACGGGATGCAGATGGAGACCTTCGACCTTGCGGAAAAGCCCAGGGTGCTGATCATGGTTTCACAGCTGGGCCATTGCCTGAACGATCTGCTTTACCGGAATAGCATCGACCAGCTGCCCTTGAAACTCGTGGGGGTCGTGTCCAACCACACGGTCTATCGCTCGAGGGTGGAGCACGAAAGCATCCCGTTCCACCATATGCCGATCACGCCGGAAAACAAGGCGCGGCAGGAGCGGATCTTCCTGGAATTGCTCGATACCCTCCAGGTGGACCTGGTGGTTCTGGCCAGGTATATGCAGGTCTTATCCGACGACCTGTGCCGCAGGCTGCCCGGCAAGGTCATCAATATCCATCATTCCTTCCTGCCGAGTTTCAAGGGCGCGAAGCCCTACCACCAGGCGTACGAGCGCGGAGTGAAGCTTATCGGCGCGACCGCGCATTACGTCACCGCCGACCTGGACGAAGGACCCATCATCGAACAGGACATCCGGCGTATCGACCACGGGACGAGCCCGGATGAAATGGTCGCGATCGGACGGGATACCGAGTGCCAGGTACTAGCCAAGGCCGTCAAGACTCATGTCGAACACCGGATACTGCTGAATGAAAACCGCACCGTCATCTTCTAAGGCCCGCGCCGCCCAGGCGCTCAATGGCACCGAGGCGGCGGCGGAAGTGATCGCCGACGTCGCCCGACAGATGCGGCGTTCGGGCGTCGTGCCGAAGCTCGCGGTCGTCCTGGTCGGCGAGGATCCGGCGAGCATGGTGTACGTTGCGAACAAAGCCCGGCAGGCCGAGCGCATCGGCTACGCTTCGCTGCAGGTCCGCCTGCCCGCACGGACGTCGGATGCGGAGCTTGCCGCCGTTATCTGCGGGCTGAATGACGATGCATCCGTGCACGGGATACTCGTGCAGCTGCCGCTTCCGCCGCATTTATCCGCGGAAGCGGTCGCTTGCCAGATAGCCCCGGACAAGGACGTCGATGGATTTCATGAGGTCAACGTCGGTCGCATGACGCTGCGATCGAGTCGGAGCGCATTCGTCCCTTGCACGCCGTTGGGATGCATGCATCTGATACACCAGGCCATCGGCCATGACTTGAAGGGCCTGAACGCGGTCGTCATCGGCAAATCGAACATCGTCGGCCGGCCGATGGCGACGTTGTTGATGCACGCCGAGTGCACAGTGAGCGTCGCCCACATACACACGCGGGATATCGAACAGCTCTGCCGTACGGCCGACATCCTGGTCGTGGCCGCCGGCTCGCCGGGTCTGGTCAGGGGGGATTGGATAAAGCCGGGCGCCGTCGTCATCGACGTCGGTATCAATCGCGTCGACGGCGAAGGCGGGCGGAAAAGGCTTGCCGGCGATGTGGCCTACGACGAAGCGGCCGAAATCGCGTCCTTTATCACCCCCGTGCCCGGAGGGGTGGGTCCGATGACCATCGCCATGTTGATGAAAAACACCTATACCGCCGCGGTCCTGGCCGAGCAGGCCAGGATGCAAACGCGTGCCGTGCCGGTGACGGGGAGCAATGGTCGATGAAATACTCGATTTTCAGTATCGCCAGGAACGCCATGTCGTACCACGAACGATGGGAGCGCCAGTGGCGCAGCCCGGAACCTCGGAAGGAATACGACGTGATTATCGTCGGCGGCGGTGGGCATGGCCTGGCGACAGCCTACTACCTGGCCAGGAACCACGGCATCACCAATGTGGCCGTCGTGGAGAAAGGATGGATCGGCGGCGGCAACACCGCGCGAAATACCACGATCGTCCGATCCAGTTATCTATGGGAAGAATCGGCGGCTTTGTACGACGCGGGCATCAAGCTGTGGGAAAACCTGTCCGCCGACCTGAACTACAACGTCATGTTCAGCCAGCGCGGCGTGGTCAGCCTGGTCCACTCGCAGAAGGACTTCCGGGATGTGCAGCGCCGCATGCACGCGAACCGGCTGCTCGGTATCGATGTGGAGTATCTCGACCGGGAAGCGCTCGGGCGCGAGATCCCGATCCTGAATCTGGATTGCCGGTTCCCCGTCTGGGGCGGTGCCATGCAAAGGAAGGCGGGTGTGGCCAGGCATGACGCGGTCGCGTGGGGCTACGCCCGAGCCGCCGACCGGGGCGGGGTGGACATTATCCAGAACTGCGCGGTGCTGGGGATCGAGCGGGACGGCAACCAGGTCACTGGGGTGAGGACCGAGAAAGGGACGATCAAGGCCAGGAAGGTCGCGGTCGTCGCGGCCGGGAACACGACGGTCCTGGCGGATATGGCGGGCATACGGCTGCCGTTGGAGAGCCATCCCTTGCAGGCGCTGGTGTCGGAGCCGATCAAGCCCGTGCTCGATACGGTGGTGATGTCCAATGCCGTGCATGCCTACATCAGCCAATCGGACAAGGGCGACCTGGTCATCGGCGCGGGTGCCGACCAGTACGTGGGCTATGGCCAGCGCGGAAGTTTCCAGACGATAGAAAGCACGGTGACGGCGATCGTCGAGATGTTCCCGGTGTTCTCCCGCGTACGGATGAACAGGCAATGGGGCGGCATCGTCGACCTGACACCGGACTCGTGCCCGATCATCACGAAGACGGACGTCAAAGGCCTCTACTTCAACTGCGGCTGGGGGACCGGAGGCTTCAAGGCGACCCCGATATCGGGCACCGTCTTCGCGCATACGGTGGCGCTGGACCGGCCGCACGAATTGAATGCACCGTTTGGCCTGGACCGCTTCACCACCGGCAGGCTGATCGATGAGTATGGCGCCGCGAACGTCGCGCACTGATGGAGAACTGACATGCTACTGATCGATTGCCCATGGTGCGGTCCGCGCGCGGAGATCGAGTTTTCCTACGGTGGCGAGGCCAATATCCGCCGTCCCGCGCCGTCGGCCGACGTGACGGACGGCGAATGGGCCGACTACCTGTTCATGCGCAAGAACCCCCGTGGGCCAGGCGAGGAGCAATGGCTGCACGCCCAGGGCTGCCGCCGCTGGTTCAAGGTGGAGCGCGACACCGTGACTTATGAAATTTTGCGGACGTCGCGGTTCGGTACCGGTCGAGCCATCGGCGACGGCGGCCAGGAAGATAAACAATGAAGCAACAGAATCGAATCCCTGGCGGCGGCAACGTCGACCGGGCCAGGCCCATCACGTTTACCTTCAATGGAAAGCGGTATACGGGCTTCCAGGGAGACACCCTGGCGTCGGCCCTGCTGGCGAACGACGTGCATTTCGTCGCGCGCAGCTTCAAGTATCACCGGCCGCGGGGCATCGTCTCGGCGGGTCCCGAAGAACCCAATGCCATCGTGCAGCTGGAAGACGGTCCGCACACCGTGCCGAACGCCAAGGCCACCGAGATCGAGTTGTACGAAGGGTTGGCCGCGCGCAGCGTCAATGCATACCCTACGCTGGAGAAGGACCGCATGGCGTTCAACCAGCGTATAGGGCGCTTGTTGCCCGCGGGCTTCTATTACAAGACCTTCATGTGGCCGCGGTCCTTCTGGCCCAGGTACGAACGCCGCATTCGCGACGCCGCTGGCCTGGGGACATCGCCGGCGGCACGCGACCCGTCGCGATACGACAAGCGGTTCGCGCATTGCGATGTGCTGATCGTGGGAGGCGGTGTCGCGGGGCTTTCGGCCGCGCTGGCCGCAGCGCGCAGCGGCGCAAGAATCATCCTGGTCGACGACCAGCCGGCGCCGGGCGGCTTCCTGTTGTCCAGTCCTCGGGCGATAGGGGAGCAGTCGTCCGCGGCATGGATCGCCAGGGCCTGCCAGCAGCTCGCGGCCTCGACCTCCGTCACGATACTCAACCGGAGCACCGCCTTTGGCTATCATGACCACAACCTGGTCACCGTGACGCAGCGGCTGCACGACCATCTGCCGCTCGACCGGCGCATCGGCACGCGCGAGTTGCTGTGGAAAATCCGCGCAAGGCGCGTCGTCCTGGCGACGGGCGCCCATGAGCGTCCCATCGTGTTTGGAAACAACGACCTGCCCGGCATCATGCTGGCGTCAGCCGTATCATCGTATATCCATCGCTACGGTGTGCTGCCCGGTCGCAACGTCGTGGTCTTCTGCAACAACGATGAAGGCTACCGTACCGCGTGCGCACTGGCGGCGGTAGGCGCCGCCGTGTCCGTCGTCGATCCACGCAAGCCTGGCCACGGGGCACTGTTCGAAGCGGCGCGCCAAGCGCGCGTGGCGATGTACAACGATTCGGTCGTGGTTGCGGCGTCGGGCGACAAGCGCGTCAGTAGCGTGAAGGTCCGCCGGCATGCCGGTAGCGGCAAGGGCGACGAAGTCGTCCTGCGATGCGACCTGGTGGCCGTATCCGGCGGACTCAGTCCAACCATACATTTGTTCAGCCAGTCGGGTGGAAAGGCGCGATGGGACGAAGCGCTTTCGTGCTTTGTTCCCGGCGCCGGCGGGCAAGGGGCACAGAGCGTCGGGGCCGCCAATGGCACGTTCGCGCTCGCCGCCGCCATGGCGGAAGGCGAGGCGGCGGGCCGGGCGGCGGCGAACGCATGCGGCTTCGAGCCGCCAGGGCAGCAACCGGACAATGTGGTTGACGCAGGCCAGGGGATGCCGCTTCTTCCATTGTGGCGGGTGACCGACGACGTCACGGCGAGCCGGGGCCCGAAGCAGTTCGTGGACTTCCAGAACGACGTCACCACCGCCGACATCATGCTGGCCGTGCGCGAGGGCTTCGAATCGGTGGAGCACGTCAAGCGGTACACCGCGCTCGGCTTCGGCACCGACCAGGGAAAACTCGGCAATATCAACGGCATGGGGATCCTGGCCGGCCTGCTTGGCAAGCCGATCGCCGATGTCGGCACCACGACGTTCCGCCCAAATTACACGCCGGTGACCTTCGGTGCGTTCGCCGGCCGCGATCTGGACCTTCATCACGAACCTGTCCGCAAAACCTGCCTGCATGACTGGCATGCCGAACACGGGGCGGTATTCGAAGACGTCGGGGTATGGAAACGGCCCTGGTATTACCCCCGGCACGGCGAGGACATGCATGCGGCGGTGGCGCGCGAATGCCTGGCCGTGCGGCGTTCGGTGGCCTTGCTGGATGCCTCCACGCTGGGAAAGATCGACATCCAGGGCCCGGACGCGGTCAAGCTGCTGAATTGGGTCTATACGAACGACTGGAGCAAGCTCGCTGTCGGCCGCGCCCGCTATGGGTTGATGCTCAACGAAAACGGCATGATCTTCGATGATGGCGTGACGGTGCGGTTGGGCGAGGAACATTTCCTCATGACTACGACCACGGGCAATGCGGCTACCGTCATGAATTGGCTGGAGCTGTGGCTGCAGACCGAATGGCCGGATATGCGGGTGCGCCTGACTTCCGTGACCGACCACTGGTGCACGATCGCCGTACCCGGGCCGCGCAGCCGCGCCGTTCTGCGGAAGGTCTGCGACGACATCGACTTCGACAATGCGGCCTTTCCCTTCATGAGCTATCGCGAAGGCACTGTCGCCGGCGTCTCCGCCCGCGTCATGCGTATCAGTTTTTCGGGCGAGCTGGCCTATGAAGTCAACGTGCCGGCCGACTATGGGCGGGCGGTATGGGAAGCGCTCATGGCCGCGGGGGCGGAACACGGCATCGTTCCCTACGGGACCGAAGCGCTGCACGTGCTGCGCGCGGAAAAAGGCTTCATCATCGTCGGCCAGGATACGGATGGATCGATGACGCCGGCCGACATGGGCATGGGCGCGATGGTATCGAGGAACAAGGAATGCCTGGGGAAGAGATCATTGACCCGCATGGATACGGCGGGTGAAGGAAGACGGCAGTACGTCGGCTTGCTGACTGAAGACGCCGCCTTGGTGCTGCCCGAGGGGAGCCAAGTCCTGCCGGCGGACGGCCCTGGCCATGCCGCCGGACACGGCTTCAAGTCCGCCGGTCATGTCACGTCCAGCTATTTCAGTCCGATACTGCAACGGTCCATCGCCCTGGCCATGTTGCGCAACGGGTCGAACATGAAGGGCCAGACCGTGATGGTCGGTCTGGCGAATGGCACCCACGTTGCCGCGAAAGTCGGCGATACCGTGTTTTTCGATAAAGAGGGGCTGCGCCAAAATGTTGAGTGAACAGCAAGCCGCCTGGACGGCTCCCCGGCATGAATCGCCGTTGGCGGGTATTGGACACCTGCTGGCGGAGCATGGCGTGCCAAATGGGGAATTCCAGGTGCAGGGCCGCCCGTTGGTCGGTTTCTGCATCTTCCGCGCCTCGCCCGAGGATGAAGCCCTGCACGCGCGCGCAGCTTCCGTACTAGGCATCGGCTTGCCGCTTCGGCCGAATACTTTCACGCAAGGCGCCGATATCCGCGCCATCTGGCTGGGGCCTGACGAATGGATGCTTGCATCCGCTGTCCGGTCGGCACGCGATATGGAAGACAGGCTCCGGCATGCGCTGGGCCCGGGGCATTATTCGGTTGTCGACGTGACCAGCGGCTATACCAGCGTGACCCTGAGCGGCAGGAAAGCGCCGCTCGTCCTTTCGCGTGGCTGCCCGCTGGACCTGAGCGCCCGGGCGTTCGCCATGGGCGAGTGCGCACAAAGCGTCCTTTTCAAGGCGCCGGTCATTGTCTGCGCCGGCGGCTGCGGAATATATGACCTGATCGTCAGGCGCAGCTTCGCGGAGTACGTCATGCTGATGTTGCTCGACGCCTACAAGCCGATCCAGCAGGCAAACCTGCGCTACTGAGCCTCAGGGGTTGATAAATGGAACATGCCAAGCAAGCCGAAAGCGGACCTGTATCGCTGGCGATCCCCGCCGTCAGCATGCGGCCGACTCCCATGGGAAGGCAGCATGCGGTCTCGACCGGACACTATCTGGCGAGCATAGCCGCCAATCGGGTGCTGGACGCCGGCGGCAATGCGATCGATGCGGGCGTGACGGCTGCATTCGCGCTCGCGGTGCTGCAGCCGGACATCGTATCGGTTGCCGGGGTGGCGCCGACGCTGATCTATGTGCAGCAGCTTGGCCGCGTCGTATCCCTGCCAGGCCTGGGGCACTGGCCGGCCGCTACGGATATCCGGCGCCTGCTCGCCGAAGGGGATGGGTTTTCCGTGCCGGACGGAGTGCTGCGCACGGTTGTCCCGGCCGCGCCGGCCACCCACATTACCGCCTTGCGCAGGTACGGGACGATCTCCTTCGCCGACGCCGTGGCGCCTGCCCTCGAGCTTGCGCGGGATGGCTACGCCACGTATCCCTTTCTGGCGGAAAGCCTGCGCCAGGCCAAATGGAGATACGAGCGCTGGCCGTCGAGCAGGGAGATCTTCGTCCCGGATGGGCGCACGCCTGGTGTCGGCGAGCTGTTCGTCCAGCGCGATCTTGCCCGGACACTGCAACGCCTGGTCGAGGCCGAGCGCGGCGCGCATGGCGATCGCGACAAGAAGCTGCGGGCGGTGCATGACCATTTCTACCGAGGACCGATCGCCGACGCGATCGTCCGGTTTCAGCGGGAAAGCGGGGGATTCCTACGCCATGAGGACCTGGCCGCGTTCGAAGTGGAGCCCGAGGACAGCATTCACGCTGTCTACCATGGCACGGAGGTCCACTCCTGCGATACCTGGTGCCAGGGCATCGTACTGCTGCAAACGCTCAAGCTGCTCGAGCATGACGATCTGCGCGCGCTTGGTCAGAACTCTCCAGCCTATGTGCATCTTCTGACGGAGGCCCTGAATCTGTCCTTCGCGGATCGCGAAGCGTACATCGGAGATCCGAAGTTCGTGGATGTCCCGACGGCGACGCTGCTTTCGGATGCCTATGCGCGGGCGCAGCGTGCGCGTATCCGACCCGATGCCTGTTTCGGCGAAATGCCCGATCCGGGCGATGCGCATGGCGTGTGGAAAGGCAAGCGCGACGCGAACAATCCTTCTTCCGGCCCCGTGGGCATGTCCCCGGACACCATCTATGCCTGCGTCATGGACCGATATGGCAACGCCTATTCGGCGACATTGTCGGATACATCGCACGATGCCCCGGTGGTACCGGGATTGGGCATGGTGGTTTCCACGCGTGGCCATCAGTCGCGACTACAGGACGGCCACCCCGCCAGGGTCGAGCCCGGCAAGCGACCGCGCCTGACGCCGAGTCCCGGCATGGCGCTGCGCGACGGCAGCCCTTACCTTTGCTTCGGCACGCCGGGTGGCGATGTGCAATCGCAGGCGATGCTGCAAGTCTTTCTGAATATCACGGAGTTCGGCATGCAGGTACAGCAAGCCGTCGAGGCGCCCCGGTTCTCGAGCGCGAGCTTCCCCAACTCGTTCGCGCCGCACGACTACATGCCGGGCCGCCTCTGCCTTGAGGCAAATATGCCGCGGACGGTCTTCGACGCGATGCGGGCGCTGGGACATGATGTGCAGACAATTCCTGTCTTGCCCGCGATGAGCGGTGCGGTATGCGCCGTCCTGCGGGACCCGCATACCCGGTTGTTCCATGCCGGCGCCGACCCGCGTCGGGAAGCCTACGCGCTGGCCTGGTGATGCGGACTTCGGCTTCCCCGCCCGACGGTCCGGCGGTAGCGCGTTACAGCGTTTTCGATATCTTCCATATCGGCATCGGTCCGTCCAGTTCGCATACCGTCGGCCCGATGCGCGCCGCAGGCGCTTTCGTTCGTGAATTGGAGGCCTCGGACTTGTTGCCACGCGTCGCCCGCGTGAGCATCGTGCTGTATGGATCGCTGGGCGCCGCCGGCAAGGGGCATGGGACGGACCGGGGCGTCATCCTGGGCCTGGCCGGCAAGCTGCCCGAAACTGTCACGTCGCCGGAAATCAGCGGCATTCTGGATGCTGCGCACGACGAACTCCCTGGCGCTGTCGGGATGCAGGCGGATAACTTTCGATCCGCGCTCGGATATCGTCTTTCGCGTCAGGCCGCTGGACCGACACCCCAACGGACTGACCTTCCACGCATTCGATGTCGAGGCCGTTGAATTGATGCAGCGGACCTACTACTCGATCGGTGGGGGGGCGTTGCTCCACGGCGACGATAACCGCGACGATGGCTCGCCGCGCGTGCGCGTCCCCTATCCCTTCGGCTCGGGCCAGGAATTGCTGGGCTGGTGCCAGGATCGGCAATGTCCGGTATCGGAAATCGTCTATGCCAACGAAGCCTGCATGACGCCCGCGGCCGAAATCCATGCGCGCCTGGACACGATCTGGCGCGCGATGGAGGATTGCGTGCGCCGGGGAGTGATGGCCGAGGGACAATTGCCCGGCCCGCTCAAGGTGAGCAGGCGCGCGAAGGATCTTCACGGCTTCCTCCTTTCTGAAGGCGCGGGCGCGAAGGACGCGCTGCACGCCATGGACTGGCTGAACGTTTGGGCGATGGCGGTAAACGAGGAAAACGCCGCGGGAGTAAAAGTTGTGACTGCGCCGACCAATGGCGCCGCCGGCATCATTCCTTCGGTCCTCCATTACTACATGCGCTTTATCGACGGCGCCGATATCGGCGGGGTTCGTCGCTTTCTCTTGACCGCCGCCGCCATCGGCATGCTCTACAAGCTGAATGCATCGATCTCGGGAGCCGAGGTCGGCTGCCAGGGCGAGGTGGGGGTGGCGTGCTCCATGGCCGCGGGCGGCTTGTGTGAAGTGCTCGGCGGGACGCCTGGGCAGGTCGAGCAGGCCGCGGAGATCGCGATGGAACATCATCTCGGCTTGACCTGTGATCCGGTGGGAGGCCTGGTCCAGATACCGTGCATCGAGCGCAACGCGGTGGCAAGCGCGAAGGCGGTGAACGCGGCCCGCCTGGCGTTGCGCAGCCGCGCTCCCCACCATGTATCGCTGGACGCGGTCATCCAGACGATGTGGCAGACCGGCCAGGACATGAAGACCAAATACAAGGAAACGTCGCGCGGCGGATTGGCCATCAATATCAAGCAGTGTTAGAACGCGGCGCGACGTCACGGCGATACTCGAATATGGCCGGAATCTACCAGCGGGAGACAATGCCGCGTCTCTTATCCTGATGGCAGTTCAATGAAGCGCGATGAGGACGTAGAACCATGCGTTGGAACCGAATGGTTTCCGCACTGGGTGTGCACGCGGAAGGCGAAATTGGCCGCGTCATCACCGGCGGGTTGCCGCCTATTCCAGGCAGAACGCTGCTTGAGAAAATGCATCACATCAACACCGCCGACGATAGGCTCCTGCGCTTCCTGCTGTTCGAGCCCAGGGGCGCGGCGCAGATGACCGTGAACGTACTGTTGCCCGCCATCCACCCCGATGCGGACGTCGCGTTCATCCCGCTGCAGCCGGACGGCGCGCACGCGCTCTCCGGATCGAATTGCATGTGCGTAGCCACCGCACTGTTGGAAACCGGCGTGGTGCCCATGCGCGAACCGGAAACCCGATTGGTTCTGGAGACGCCATCCGGCCTGATCCAGGTGTCCGCGCAGTGCAAGGATGGGAAATGCCAGCGTGTGTCACTGGAGATGGTGCCCAGCTTTGTCGAGCATCTCGACTACCCGATCGATGTGCCGGGGGTGGGCCGGATCACCGTGGACGTCGCGTTCGGGGGCTGCTATTTCGCCCTGGTCGATCCGCGCCAGCTGGGCCTGGCGTTGGACCGGACGGAGGCGCGTCGACTGGTGGAGCTCGGTGCGGCGATCCAGCAGGCGGCAGCCGCGCAGATCGCGGTCCGTCACCCCGTATTGCAGCAGGTGAGTGAAATCGAATATGCGCTCTTCGCCGGGTCCCACTCCGATGGATTCCGTAACTGCAATATCATTTTCCCCGGCCGCGTCGACCGGTCTCCTTGCGGCACGGGGAGCGCGGCCAGGCTGGCGGTGATGCATGCGCGCGGTCTGCTGGACGTGGGCGAGGACGTGGTCATGTACAGCCTGATCGATAGCCGCTTCGATTGCCAGATCGCGCGCACGACGCAGGTGGCCTCGCGTGCCGCGGTGGTGCCTCGAATATCGGGACGGGCATGGATCTATTCGATGGAACAGTATGGCCGCGATCCGGATGATCCCTATCCCGATGGCTACGTGCTGGCCGATACCTGGGGACCAGGTGCGACCAGGATCGGAGCGCACGGGCGCCCTTAGCCGTGCGTTGCTACGCGTCGGCGGATTGCGAATCGCGGCATTGGCTCGGTAACAGCGAGAACTTGGCGCGGAACAGCCTGTTCATGTGCGAGGCGTCGGTGAATCCGCATTCCTGCGCGATCCGCTCCAGCGGGTGGTGGGTATTCTCCAGAAGATAACGGGCGTACGTCAGGCGCAATGACCGGTAGTGCTGGGTAATGGTTTCCGCGTAATGGCTTTTGAAAAGCCTGGAAAGCTGGCGTGAGCTGACATTGACTCTGTGCGCCAGATCGTCCAGGGATAGCGGCTCCCGCAGGTTGCGTTCCATGAGAAAGACCGCCTTGCGTAGCCGGGGGTCGGCCGGCAGGGCTCCGCTGGAAACGGAGTAGAACTGAGGATGGGCCGGGGGCCGCAGCTGTGCGAGGACCAGCTGCCTCATGCATTTCAGGGCTCGCTCCGGGCCGCAATGGCGCTCTACCAGGTACATGGCGAGATCGCTTGTCGATGCCCCTCCCGCGCATGTGATGATGCCTTGATCTATGGAAAAGATCTCGTCGGTGACGGGCAGGGCGCCAGGGAAATGACTCAGGAAATCTTCGTAGTGGTACCAGTGGACGCTGGTTCGCACCCCTCTCAGCAGACCCGCCTTGGCGAGCACGAACGATCCGGTGCATGCGCCCACCAGTGCCGTTCCCTCGCGCGCGGCCCGGTCTACATACGATAGAACGCGGCCGTCGTACTCCAGGGCTTCCGGAAGTTTTCCTCCCACTACGACGACATAATCGAAACGCTTCGGAGCCAGCAGTCCGCACGTCGGCGTAATCCGTATTCCGCAGCTGGACAGCACGGCGGCGCCATCGTGGGTCATGATGGTCCACGAACACAGCAACTGGCCGCTGCGGTCCCCCCTGTCGGCCGCATGCCGCAGGACTTCGACGAAGCAGCTGAGCGCCATCAGGGTGAAGTTCGGCAGCAGGACGAAGCCGACAGCCAGGCTGGGACGGCCGGTTTCGCACACCGTATCTTCCAATCGGGTTTCCCAATCCATCGGACTTCCTTGGCCACGAGGCGTTTGGCAAAGCCCGCCGCATCCGCGCGCGGACGGTGCCGTTGCCGCACTACACGAAAAGCGAGAATGCCGTAGTTCGGCTGCGCCTTGGGGCAGGGTATTCCCCCGCCTGTCGCTTTTGTACTCCACCTTGTCCCGAAACTACGAAGAACCCGGGCGCGGACCTTTATATCGTAGCCGCTGGAGACGGCGCGTTCGTCGCCTCATACAAGGGGATTCCATGAAAGGACTGATCGCGGGCGCCGCACTTGCGGCCCTGATGACCGCGGCTTCGCCGGTTGATGCCCAGCAGCATTATCCGGAGCGGCCCATCCGGCTTATCGTGGGGCAGTCGCCAGGCTCGGCCGCGGATGGGGTCGCGCGCCTGCTCGCGGCCGAGATGGGCAAGTACCTGGGCCAGTCGGTCGTCGTCGAAAACCAGGCGGGCGCTGGCGGCACGATTGCCGCGGCGAGCGTGGCGCAGATGAAGCCCGATGGATACACGCTCATGATGGGCATTGCCTCCCAACTGAGCCTGGGACCGCATCTTTTCAAGAAGGCGGCCTATGACCCGTTCAAGGATTTCACTTATATCGCTCCCGCGGCCGATGTCGTGATGGTATTGACCGCCAGCGACAAAAGCGGCGTCACCGATCTGGCTACGCTCGTTCGCAAGGCCAAGGCGGCGCCGGGGCGTATGACTTACGCAAGTTCCGGTGTCGGGTCGGCTTCCCAGCTGTCCGTGGAGATGCTATCGGAGCGTGCAGGGATATCGTTGCTGCACGTGCCTTATAAAGGCACCGCACCCGCGGTGACAAGCGTCATAGCCAATGAGACGGACCTGCTGTCGAACGTGGTAGGCGCGGTATATGGGCCCGCCCGATCCGGAAAATTGGTGCCGATCGTCGTGTTCGCGGACAAGCGTAGCGCCTTGCTACCCGACGTGCCCACGTCCTCCGAACAAGGCTATGAATTGCCGAAGATCGCGGGTTGGGTGGGATTGGTGGGACCGGCGGGACTGCCGGCCGAGATCGCCGTGAAGCTCGCCGATGCTTTGCACAGGGCACAGCAGGACCCCAAGGTCCAGGCGTTCTACGACGCACAGGGCCTGATCCTGTGGCAGGGCAACGCAGCCGAATTCCTGAGCCGGGCCCGCACGGACAGCGACGTGTGGGGAAAACTGATCAGGGAGAAGGGCATCGTTGCGGAGTAGGGGTTATTGTGCGGCGCGCGCGGGCGTTGCGGCCCGCGCCAGGATGGCGCGGTGCGCGGCGATGATTCATCGATCTCGTCGATGGTCGCGTCGCGGACATATCGCGACGCGTCTGGCTGCCACGTCAGAGGGAGATCAATAGTCTGCGCTGGGGCGCTGGCGGAAATTGTCGTACCAGGCATTGAGGCGCTCATACCGGTTCGCAAAGGGCAATTCAAAGCGCTCCCGCGCGGTTTGAAGAATCGCGAACACGGTGCAATCGGCGATGGTAGGCGCGGCGCCGGCCAAGAACGCCTGTTCACCGATCGAGGCTTCCAGTGCCTCCAGAATCTCATCGACATAGGTATATAGCTTGTCCGCCAGTTCACGCGACGGTTGCGCCTCCTTCGCCGGGAAAGCCGTCGTCACATTCCACAGCCACAACTGCGAACGTACGATGAGGTCCGTCCCAAGGCGCTCGAGAGCGCGCACCTTCGCGCGCGAGGCGGCGTCCGCGCCCATCATCGGCTTTTGCGGATACAGCTCTTCCAGGTATTCGACGATCGCAGCGGAGTCGTTGATGGGCGTACCGTCGTCCGTAAGCAGGGTGGGAGCCCTGCCACTCGGGTTGATGGCCAGGTACTCGGGCGATTTGTGTTCGCCCTGTGCGTAGTCGAGCTCATAACGCGGCACATGCAGGCCTTTTTCGCTCAGGTAGATGATGACGCGCCTGGGGTTGGTGCCCTTTCGAAACTGGTAAAGCAGCATGAATGTTCTCGTTATTTCCGTTCAGGTGCGGCCAGTGTAGGAAGGAGTTTTAGCTATTACAATATTCGCTTTATGCTATTACTAAGGTAATGGACGAGATGCATTGGGTGGGAAGGCATCGTTTATGAGCGATCGGCTGGCACGCCTGCCTGCCAAACAACGGCTGTCGGAGTTCGTCCGGTTTTGCCGTGAACGTGCTTCGCCCGAAGCGTGCGGCTTCCCGCCGGCGCGGCGTCGGCGCACGGCAGGATTGCGGCGCGAGGAAGCGGCCGCGCTATGCGGCGTCGGCCTGACTTGGTACACGTGGTTTGAGCAGGGACGCGACATCGCCGTCTCCGACGCCTTCCTGCACCGTCTCGCGCATGGCTTGCGCCTGAGTCGTGCCGAGCATGAGCATTTGTTCGCCTTGGCGGGACGGCAAGTGACTGCAACGAGCAACGTTGCCGAAGTGCCCGAAAGCCTGCGCACGCTCATTGCGACACTGCCCCAAGCCGTCTATGTGATGAACCGTGCGTGGGACATATTGGCGTTCAACGACGCGGCCACCGAGCTATTCGAGGATTTTCGGGAACCCAATCCGAACATGCTGCGCATCGTGCTCTTCTCCAGCCGATATCGCGCCCGGGTGCTCGATTGGGAGCGGGCAGCTCGCCTGATATTGCTCAAGGCACGCCATGATCATCTGACGGGCGAAAAATCGCCGATGCTGCGCGGCATTCTCGATGACGCGTTGGAACGGCTTCCCGCCGCCGCGAGCTGGTGGGCGGACCCTGAGGTGGTTCGCATTGGTAATACGGTAATCGCACTGCGCCAAGCCAACGGCGCCCCGCGCAGTTTTATGCTGCACTTGCTGAGCGCGGAGGACACGCCCAGCTTGCGGGTCGTGATATGCACGCCCATCCAGGATGGAGCGTGAGCACGGCTGAACTTTCGCTGGAAAAGAAAAAGTGGAAAAGAGAAAGTGGAAAAGAAAAAGGCCGAACAACAAGTGTCCGGCCTTTTTCGATCATTCTGGAGCGGGAAACGAGTCTCGAACTCGCGACCTCAACCTTGGCAAGGTTGCGCTCTACCAACTGAGCTATTCCCGCAGTGTTTCAAAACCGGTGTTTCCACATCGGTCTTTCATGCTTCGCGTAAAATCAGCGAAGACAGAAACTATATCAGATCACGAAAAGCGATGTCAAACTCAGCGGCGCCCGTCGGCGAAATCGACACTCTTACGCCGATGGCGGCGGACCTGACCCCGCTGAACACCTTCGGCCTGGTGTCGAAAGCGGCCGCCTACGTCCGCATCGTTTCGCCGGCGCAGCTCCCCGCCTTGTCCAGGCTTGCCCAGGCGCACGGCGGCGCCTTCGTGCTGGGCGGCGGCAGCAACGTCGTGCTGCCGTCCACCATGGAAGGCCTGGTGGCGCACATGGCCATCCCCGGCATCCGGCTGGTCGAAGCGCGCGGTGACGCGTGGATCGTCGAGGCCGGCGGCGGCGAAAGCTGGCACGGCTTCGTCGATGCATGCCTGCGCAACGGCTGGGACGGCCTGGAAAATCTTGCCCTGATACCGGGTACGGTCGGCGCCAGCCCCGTGCAGAACATCGGCGCGTATGGCGTCGAGCTGGATCAGCGCTTCCTGGGCTTGACGGCCTGGGACATCGCGCGCGGCGAGAGGGTCGAGATGTCGGCGCGGGACTGCCGCTTCGCCTATCGGGACAGCCGCTTCAAGCATGACGCGCCTGGCCGATGGGCCATCGTGTCGGTGCGCTTCGCGTTGCCGCGGCCTTGGCAACCCGTGCTCGATTATCCCGATCTGCGGACGCATCCGGCGCTGGCCGACGCCGTGTCGGCGCGGGCGATCTTCGATGCCGTATGCGCCATCCGCCGCCAGAAATTGCCGGACCCCGCGGTGATCGGCAACGCCGGCAGCTTTTTCAAGAATCCGATCGTGACGGCCGCGCAGCATGCCGTCCTGAGCGACCGCTTTCCCGGACTGGTGTCCTACCCCCAGGCGGACGGCCGCTATAAACTGGCGGCCGGCTGGTTGATCGACCAATGCGGATGGAAAGGGCGTTCGCTGGGGCCGGTGGGCGTGCATGACCGCCAGGCGCTGGTACTGGTCAATCGCGGGGGCGCTCGCGCCGCCGACATCATGGCCCTGGCCAACGCGATACGCGCGGACGTCCAGGCGCGCTATGGCGTGGACCTGGAACCCGAGCCGGTGCGACCCTGAGTGATGTGGCCCCGTGTAGTGCGACCCCGAGTAGTGCAGCCGTGAGCGGTGGGGGCCCCGACCTGCCCGCTGTACGCCTAAAGTCCCAGGACCTTCTGCATATCGAACAGCCCCTGCGTCTTGTCGCGCAGGAAGGCGGCGGCGCGCAGGCTGCCTTGCGCGTACGTGGCGCGGCTGCTGCTGCGGTGCGTGATCTCGACGCGCTCGCCGATGCCGCAGAAATACACCGTGTGATCGCCGACGATGTCCCCGCCGCGCACGACGGAAAACCCGATGGTGCCCGGCTCCCGCACGCCCGTGTCGCCATGCCGCGTCCACGTGGCGACGTCGGGCAGGTCCACGCCCCAGGCCTGCGCGATGGTTTCGCCCATCTTCAATGCGGTGCCCGACGGCGCATCCACCTTCTTGTTGTGATGCGCTTCGAACACTTCCACGTCATAGCCCGAATTCAGGATGCGTGCCGCCATGTCCAGCAGGCGCAGCGTCGCGTTGACGCCCACGCTCATGTTCGGCGCGAAGACGATGGCGATGCTTTCCGCCGCCTTGGCGATTTCGGCGCGGCCGGCTTCGTCGAAGCCGGTGGTGCCGATCACCGCCTTGACGCCATGCCGCACGCAGGCCCGCAGATGGTCCAACGTGCCTTCCGGGCGCGTGAAGTCGATGAGGCAGTCGGCGCCGGCCAACGCCTGCAGGTCATCGGTGATCGCCACGCCGGTATCGCGGCCCAGGAAGGCACCGGCGTCCTGACCGATCCGATCGCTGCCCGCGCGGTCGAGCGCGACCGCCAGCGTCATGTCGGGATGGTTCAGGACCGCTTCGATAAGCATGCGGCCCATCCGGCCGCCGGCGCCGGCAATGGCGATGCGCATGTGAAATCCTTGTCGTTGGCTGCTGGGTAGGCGCTACTTCTGGCTGGGAGCCGCCGGGGTGCTGGCGCCATTGATGGTGGTGGGCGTACCGCCCGTGCCATTGACGTTGGCGGGCGTGCCGCTGCTGCCGCTGACGCCGGCGGGCAGGCCGGCCCCGGTCGGACCGACCGGGGCGGTACCGGCGGGTGCCGGCGCCTGCGGTGGCGGCACGTTGGTGCCGGCCGAATTGGACGGGCCGTCGGCCAGCTGATAAGGCTGCACGTCAGGCTGCTGGTCGCCCTGCCAACGGGTCAGCTTGTCGTTTTCGAAGAAAACGGTGAACTTGCGTTCCTGGGCCGCGCCATAGCCGGGCTTGTAGTAGTAGGGATAGTCCCAGCGGTCGGCGTGCAGCACGCTGGTCAGCGTGGGGCTGCCCAGGGCGAACCGCACCTGTTCCCGGGTCATGCCGGGGCGCAGCAGGCCGACCTGCTCGCTGGTGATCCAGTTGCCTTGCTGGACCGGCGCCTTGTACGGGAAGCCCCATTTGCCGGAACTGCATCCCGCCAGGGCAAGGGCGATCGCACCGACTGCGATTACCGCTTTCAAGCGGCGGGATGTGGGACGTATGATCGTGGACACTCGGGGTTCCCCGTAATGGATACTGGCAAAACCGTTATCATAAAGGTTTATCAAGTCATTCCGCGTGGCGTGGGCGACGGGCGCATGAGCAAAGCTCAAGCGCAGGGGCATGAGTCGGCGGCCACGCCGGCCCGTTCCCGTCCCGCCTACGGCGCGGATCTTTCTCCATTGGACCAATGAGCGATCAAAGCGACCTCAAGACGATGGGTTTGAAGGCGACCTTTCCGCGCCTGAAGATCCTGGATATTTTCCGTAAGGCGGAGCAGCGCCATCTTAGCGCGGAAGACGTATACCGTGCCCTGATCGCCGAAAACGTCGAAATCGGCCTGGCCACCGTCTACCGCGTGCTCACGCAGTTCGAGCAGGCGGGCATCCTGGCGCGCAGCCAGTTCGATAGCGGCAAGGCCGTTTTCGAGTTGAACGACGGCGACCACCACGACCATCTGATCTGCACCAACTGCGGAAAGGTGGTCGAGTTCAACGATATCGAAATCGAAAAGCGCCAGCACAAGATCGCCAAGGACAATAGCTTTCTACTCGAAAGCCATGCGATGGTGCTGTACGGCACGTGCGGGGACTGCGCCACGCGCCGTTGATGCGACGGCCGACGCGGTGGGCGCCTGCTCAGGCGCCCAGCATTTCCCGGGCGTGCTGCCGGGTGGTCGCCGTGATCTTGATTCCGCCCAGCATGCGCGCGATCTCCTCGACGCGCGCCTCGGCATCCAGCTCGACGATACGCGAGTGCGTGGTGCCGGCCTTTTCCGCCTTGCTGACCTGGTAATGCGCACCGCCGCGCGCGGCGACTTGCGGCAGGTGGGTCACGCACAGCACCTGATGGCGCTGCCCGAGTTCTCCCAGCAGGCGGCCCACGACCTCGGCCACCGCGCCGCCCACCCCGCTGTCGACTTCATCGAATATCAAGGTGGGTACCCGTGCCGCCCGGCTGGCGATCACCGACAGGGCCAGCGAAATGCGCGAAAGCTCGCCGCCCGACGCGACCTTGGCCAGCGGCCGGGGCGTGGTGCCGGCGTGCCCGGCGACCAGGAATTCCACGACGTCGTCCCCCTGCGCCGACGGCGCGGAGGCTTTTTCCACCGCCACTTCGAAGCGGCCGCCCTGCATCGCCAGCGTCTGCATGGCTTCGGTGATCAGCTTGCCGAGTTCCTTGGCGGTCTTGCGGCGGGCCGTCGACAGCTTGGCCGAGGCCTTGGCGTAGTCGGCCTGCGCGGCTTCGGTCTGGGCGCGCAGCGCGTCCACGTCGGCGGCCGCCGCCATGTCCGCCAACTGGGCGTGCAGCGTTTCGCGCAGTTCGGACAGGCCTTCGGGATCGACCTTGAACTTGCGTCCCAGCTCGAATACCGCGGTCATCCGTTCCTCGACCTGCGCCAGCCGGGCCGGGTCCAGCTCGACGCGGCTGACATAGTTGTTCAGGTCCGAGACCGCCTCCGCGATGGCGATCCGGGCGGACTCCAGTTCATCGTAGACGCCCGCCAGTTCGGGATCGTGGCGTTTGAGCTGCTCCAGCACGTGCACGGCGGCCACCACCCGGCTATGCGCGGACTCATCGTCGCCATCCAGCGCCTGCACGGTGCGCGATGCCCCGTCCAGCAGCGATTGCGCGTGCGACAGGCGCGTATGCTCCGCCTGCAGCGTTTCCCATTCGCCGGGGTGAGGATCCAGCTTGTCCAGCTCGTCGGCCTGCCATTGCAGGCGTTCGCGATCGGCTTCCAGCGTCGCGCTGTCGCGTTCGGCGCCTTCCAGCTGCTTGGCAAGCTGGCGCCAGCGCTTCCAGGCCTGCGATACCGCTTGCCGCAGCTCGCCATGGCCGCCCTGGGTGTCCAGCAGGTCGCGCTGGGCATCGGGCCGCATCAGGCTTTGATGGGCGTGCTGGCCGTGGATATCCACCAGGCTGTCGCCCAGCTCGCGCAACTGCGCCACCGTGGACGGCACGCCGTTCACGAAGGCGCGGCTGCGGCCCTGCGCGTCCACCACGCGGCGCAGCACGAGTTCGTCTTCCGCGTCGATTTCGCGTTCGGCCAGCCAGGGGCGCAGATGCTCGGGCGTGTCGAACACCGCGCTGATGTCGGCGCGCGCCGCGCCTTCGCGCAATACGGACGCGTCGGCGCGTTCGCCCAGCGTCAGCGCCAGCGCGTCGATCAGGATGGATTTGCCGGCGCCGGTTTCGCCGGAAAACACGGTAAAGCCGGCACCGAAATGGATGTCGGTCTTCTCAACGATCACGAAGTCCCGGATATGCAGCGTGCGCAGCATGGCGGCGTCATTCTCCGCTGTCGGTGGCTTGCGGCATCAGATTCCAATGCAGCTTGCGTCGCAGGGTCGTGAAGAAACTGTAGCCTTCGGGATGCAGGAAGCGGATGGTATGCGGCGCGCGGCGGACCACGATGCGGTCGCCGGGCTGCAGGTCCGACCAGGTCTGCATGTCGAAATGGCAGGACGCGCCATGTTCGACGCGGCCCATGCCGGTCAGGGTCATCACCAGTTCGCCGTTGTCCGGGATGACGATGGGCCGGTTCGACAGGGTCTGCGGCGCCACCGGCACCAGCACCATGGCCTGCAGGCCCGGATGCAGGATGGGGCCGTTGGACGACAGGGCGTAGGCCGTGGACCCGGTGGGGGTGGCGACGATCAGGCCGTCCGCCCGCTGCGTGTACATGAAGGTCCCGTCCAGCTCGACCCGGACTTCGATCATCCCGCCGCGGCCGGCGCGGTTGAGCACCACGTCGTTCACCGCGGATGAGGAAAACAATTGCTGGTCGCCGCGCCAGATGCCGCCTTCCAGCAGCATGCGGTCTTCGGCCTTGAAGTTGCCTTCCAGCACGCGCGACAGGGCGCTCTTGGCGTCGTGCAGAGGCACGTCGGTGATGAAGCCCAGCCTGCCGTGGTTGACCCCGATCAGGGGCACGCCGTGCGGCGCCAGGTAGCGCGCCGCGCCCAGCATGGTACCGTCGCCGCCCATCACCACGGCCAGATCGGCGCGACGGCCGATCTCGTCGATGTCCGCCACGGGGAATTCCGCCAGGCCGGTATTGTGGGACGTGTCCCTTTCGATAAGCACGCCGCGGCCTTCCTCGGTCAACATCTGGGCCAAGGCGCGCAGGGGGGCGTCCAGTCCGGTGTCCTGGTATCTGCCGATGAGGGCGACAGTCGGAAAATGCATGCTGGAGGCGGCGTCCGGTGTGGGTTTGAGCTAGGATTCAACGATTATATGGGGTCATATTTGCCTTTAAGGGACAAAATTGGCACCGTTGCAAAAAAGTTTCCATAGAATAGCGACATGGACGACCGCGCACGCGCACTGCTCAAGGCGTTGATTGAACGCTATATCGCCGACGGCCAACCGGTCGGATCGCGCACGCTTTCGAAGGTGTTCGATCTTTCCCCGGCCACCATACGGAATGTGATGGCGGATCTGGAAGAGTCCGGGCTGATCCACAGCCCGCATACCTCTTCCGGGCGGATTCCCACGCCACGCGGCTACCGGCTCTTCGTCGATTCGCTGCTGGCGGTGCGCAGCTACGACATCCAGCCGGAGCACATCCGCGAAAGCCTGCCGGCCGCGGAGCCCGCGCGGGCGGTGAATGCGGCGGCCGCGCTGCTGTCCAACCTGACCCAGTTCGCCGGCGTGGTGCTCACGCCCAAGCGCGCCCAGGTTTTCCGCCAGATCGAGTTCATCCGCCTTTCCGACAAGCGCGTGCTGCTGATCATCGTCACGCCGGACGGCGACGTGCAGAACCGCATCCTGTTCGTCCAGCGCGATTACGCCGAGCATGAACTGCTGGAGGCGGCCAATTTCTTCAACGTGCACTTCGCCGGCAAGTCCTTCGACGCCGTGCGCCGCACGCTGGCGACCGAGCTGGCGCAGTTGCGCGACGATATCTCGCGCCTGATGCAGGCCGCGGTCGAAGCCGGCACCGAGGCCATCGAAGACGGCGACGCCGTGGTGATTTCCGGCGAACGCAAGCTGCTGGACGTCACCGACATCGCCTCGGACATGGACCGGCTGCGCAAGATGTTCGCCCTGTTCGAAAAGAAAACCGACCTGCTGCAGCTGCTGGACGTGTCCAGCCGGGCCCAGGGCGTCCAGATCTATATCGGCGGGGATTCGCAACTGGTGCCGCTGGAAGAAGTCTCGGTCATCACGGCGCCGTATGGCGTCGATGGCCAGGTCGTCGGCACCCTGGGCGTGATCGGCCCCACCCGCATGTCGTACGAGCGCGTCATTCCCATCGTGGACATCACGGCACGCCTGCTGTCCAACGCATTGAGTCATAACCACTGATAATTCCGGCGTCCCGCGGGGGACGTACGGGTGGCGAGGTATCCGCGTGTTCCTGCGTGCGTTCAAGTATTTGTGGCCCGAGCGTTTCCTGCCGGAACCCGAACAAGCCGATCCCTTCGAAGAGCGCATGCTGCCCGCGCTGGGCAAGACCGGCGTGCTGCTGGTCAACCTGGGCACGCCTCAGGCCGCGACGGCCCCGGAAATCCGCCGCTACCTGGGCGAGTTCCTGGCCGATCCCCGCGTCATCGAGATCCCCCGCTATCTGTGGTGGCCCATCCTGCATGGGCTGGTGCTGACCCTGCGGCCCCGGAAACTGGTGCCCCGCTATCGCGGCATCTGGATGGACGGCGGTTCGCCGCTCATGGTCTACAGCCGCCGGCAGGCCGAAGGCTTGAGCCGCCTGCTCGCGCAGCGCGGCCTGCAGGTGGAAGTCGCGCTCGGCATGCGCTATGGCAGCCCGGCGGTGGCCGACGCCATGGATGAGCTGCGGCGCCGCGGCTGCGAACGCATCCTGGTCGTCCCCATGTATCCGCAATACGCCGCCAGCACGACGGCGACCGTGGTCGACGCGGTGGGCCGCCATGCGGCGCGCCTGCGCGACCAGCCGGAACTGCGCTTCATCAAGCGCTTCCACGACGATCCGGGCTATGTGCAGGCCATCGTCGGCAAGATCGAACGTTACTGGGCCGAGCATGGCCGGCCGCAGAAGCTGGTGATGAGCTTTCACGGACTGCCGCGCTACTCGGTGGAGCTCGGGGATCCTTATTACCAGGACTGCCTGCGCACCGGCCGCCTGCTGCGCGAGCGCCTGGGCCTCATGCCCGAACAGGCCCTGGTCACCTTCCAGAGCCGCTTCGGCTCGGCCCGCTGGCTCGAACCCTACACCGCGCCCACCGTCATGGCCCTCGCGCGGGACGGCGTCACCGAGGTCGACGTGGTCTGTCCCGGTTTTTTGGCCGACTGCCTGGAAACCCTGGAAGAGGTCCAGGTCGAATGCCGCGATGCCTTCATCGAGGCCGGCGGCAAGCGCCTGCGCTACATCCCGGCGCTCAACGATGACGAGACCTGGATCGCCGCGCTGTCGGAATTGGTGCAACGCCAGTTGCAGGGCTGGCCGGCCTGACCGCCGACCGCTGACTGCCGCGCCCGGGGCGGGGCCGTGGAATGGCCCCTGTCGCCCCTCTTTCCACCCGACGCTTTAACCCCCCTTGAAATGGGGGCATTGGCCCCCACACTGCTCTCCAACGTTGTTCGTTACCCAGGAGGATCCATCCCATGACGGCACAGAACGAGCCTGCCGAGAAAAGGCCCGACATCGACGCAGCGAGCGGCGCGGGCGCGGCCGAAGGCCAGCAGGACCTGCTGGCGACGCTGCGCGCCGAACTGGAGGCTGCGCAAGCCAAGGCGGCCGAACACTACGATCAACTGCTGCGCACCCGCGCCGACGCGGAAAACATCCGCCGCCGCGCGCAGGACGACGTCGCCAAGGCGCACAAGTTCGGCATCGAGTCGTTTGCCGAAAGCCTGGTGCCCGTGAAGGACAGCCTGGAAGCCGCCCTGGCCCAGCAGGACCAGACCGTGCAATTCCTGCGCGAAGGCGTCGAGGCCACCCTGAAGCAGCTGGCCTCCGCCTTCGAGCGGAACAAGCTGATGGAAATCGCGCCGGCGGCGGGTGAGAAGTTCGACCCGCACCAGCACCAGGCCATTTCCTCGGTCCCCTCCGACCAGCCCGCCAACACCGTCGTGCAGACCCTGCAGAAGGGCTATCTGATCGTCGACCGTGTCCTGCGTCCGGCGCTGGTCGTGGTGTCCGCGGGCCAGCAGGGCTGACGGAGCGCCCCGTGGCAACGTCCCAGGCTTTCGACCCTTCCCAGGTGTTCGAGCTGTTCGGCATGCGTCCCGTCGCCAGCGATGGCTTCGATCGCGATGTCGTGCAGGCGCCGGGCGACGACCTGCGCTGCGTCTTCCTGTGGGGTACCGATTGCTATAACTGCAATCTCTTCAAGCAGACCGCCTTGCTGCACAAGGACGCGTTGCTGGCGCTGGGGCTGAGCTGGTTCCAGGCGGACGTCTACGCGGACGTCGCGCTGGGCCGGCGCTTCGCCCTGCATGGCGTCCCCACTTTTGTGATGTACCGCGCGGGCAAGCGGCTGGGCCGGATCACCGGCTGGCCGGGCCTGCCGCAGTTCACCGAAGCCGTGCGGCGGCTGCAGTCGGAAAAGAGCTGAAGAAAGCGCTTGAAAACCCTGACGCCAGCCCCACTTATCTGCTAAGCGGTTTTTTTACCAATTCAACCTTAAATACGACCTAATCCAAGGTAAACCATCATGAGCAAGATCATCGGCATCGACCTGGGCACCACCAACAGCTGCGTGGCTGTGATGGACGGTGGCCAGGTCCGCATCATCGAAAACGCCGAAGGCGCCCGCACGACGCCTTCCATCATCGCGTACATGGACGATGGTGAAATCCTGGTCGGCGCCCCCGCCAAGCGCCAGGCCGTCACCAATCCCAAGAACACCCTGTACGCCGTCAAGCGCCTGATCGGCCGCAAGTTCGACGAAAAAGAAGTGCAGAAGGACATCAACCTGATGCCCTACAAGATCGCCAAGGCGGACAATGGCGATGCCTGGGTCGAAGCCCAGGGCAAGAAGCTGGCGCCCCCGCAGGTGTCGGCCGAAGTGCTGCGCAAGATGAAGAAGACCGCCGAGGACTACCTGGGCGAGGAAGTGACCGAAGCCGTCATCACGGTGCCGGCGTACTTCAACGACAGCCAGCGCCAGGCGACCAAGGACGCCGGCCGCATCGCGGGCCTGGAAGTCAAGCGCATCATCAACGAGCCCACCGCGGCGGCGTTGGCCTTCGGCCTGGACAAGGCGGAAAAGGGCGACCGCAAGATCGCCGTGTATGACCTGGGCGGCGGTACCTTCGATATTTCCATCATCGAAATCGCCGACGTCGACGGTGAAAAGCAGTTCGAAGTGCTGTCCACCAACGGCGACACCTTCCTGGGCGGCGAAGACTTCGACCAGCGCATCATCGACTACATCATCGGCGAGTTCAAGAAAGAGCAGGGCGTCGACCTGTCCAAGGACGTGCTGGCGCTGCAACGCCTGAAGGAAGCCGCCGAAAAGGCCAAGATCGAGCTGTCCTCCAGCCAGCAGACCGAAATCAACCTGCCGTACATCACGGCGGATGCTTCCGGTCCCAAGCACCTGAACCTGAAGATCACGCGCGCCAAGCTGGAAGCGCTGGTGGAAGACCTGATCGAGCGCACCATCGAACCGTGCCGCATCGCCATCAAGGACGCCGGCGTCAAGGTTTCGGAAATCCATGACGTGATCCTGGTCGGCGGGATGACCCGCATGCCCAAGGTGCAGGACAAGGTCAAGGAATTCTTCGGCCGCGATCCGCGCAAGGACGTGAACCCGGATGAAGCCGTGGCTGCTGGCGCCGCGATCCAGGGTTCCGTGCTGTCGGGCGAACGCAAGGACGTGCTGCTGCTGGACGTCACGCCGCTGTCCCTGGGTATCGAAACCCTGGGTGGCGTCATGACCAAGATGATCCAGAAGAACACGACCATCCCGACCCGTTTCTCGCAGACGTTCTCGACGGCCGACGACAATCAGCCGGCGGTGACCATCAAGGTCTTCCAGGGCGAGCGCGAGATCGCGGCGGGCAACAAGGCGCTGGGCGAGTTCAACCTGGAAGGCATCCCGCCGTCGCCGCGCGGCGTGCCGCAGATCGAAGTGACCTTCGACATCGACGCCAACGGCATCCTGCACGTGTCCGCCAAGGACAAGGGTACGGGCAAGGAAAACAAGATCACCATCAAGGCGAACTCGGGTCTGTCGGAAGACGAGATCCAGCGCATGGTGAAAGACGCCGAAGCGAACGCCGACGAGGATCACCGCATCGCCGAGCTGGCGCAGACGCGCAACCAGGCGGACGCCCTGGTGCACGCCACGCGCAAGTCGCTGACCGAGTATGGCGACAAGCTGGATGCCGCCGAAAAGGAAAGCATCGAGGCCGCGATCAAGGACCTGGAAGCCACCCTGAAGGATGGCGACAAGGCCGCGATCGATGCCAAGGTGCAGGCGCTGTCCACCGCGTCGCAGAAGCTGGGCGAAAAGATGTACGCCGACATGCAGGCCCAACAGGCCGCGCAGCAGCAGACCGCGGCGGACAACGCCAAGCCGGCCGACGACAATGTGGTCGATGCCGACTTCAAGGAAGTCAAGCGCGACCAGTGATGAACCACCGCGTATAGTGATGGTGTGAACGCCCGGGGCCGGAAGTTTTCCTGCCCCGGGCGCGGTCGTATGAAAGCAGGGTTTTGTTCGGCGCCCTCGAAGAAGAAAGCCTTTGGAAGATCATGGCAAAACGTGACTATTACGAGATCCTGGGTGTTGCCAAGAACGCCTCGGACGACGACATCAAGAAGGCCTATCGCAAGCTGGCGATGAAATACCATCCGGACCGCAATCCGGATAACAAAGAGGCCGAGGAAAAGTTCAAAGAGGCCAAGGAAGCCTACGAGGTCCTGACCGACGAACAGAAACGGGGCGCCTATGACCGCTACGGGCATGCCGGCGTCGATCCCAATGCCGCGGGCGGCATGGGGGCCGGCATGGGCGGCGGCTTCGCCGATGCGTTCGGCGATATCTTCGGCGAGATTTTCGGTGGCGCCGCGCGGCGCGGCGGCGGGCCTCAGGTGTACCGCGGCGCGGACCTGAAGTACGCGCTCGAAATCACCCTGGAGCAGGCCGCCAACGGTTTCGATACCGAAATCCGGGTGCCCAGCTGGGAAAACTGCGAAGTCTGCCACGGCAGCGGCGCCAAGCCCGGCACCACGCCCAAGACCTGCCGCACCTGCGGCGGCTCCGGCGCGGTGCGCATGCAACAGGGCTTTTTCAGCGTGCAGCAGACCTGCCCGACCTGCCATGGCAGCGGCAAGGAAATCACCGATCCCTGCACGAACTGCGATGGCGTGGGACGCATCCGCCGCAACAAGACGCTGCAGGTGAAGATTCCCGCCGGCATCGACGATGGGATGCGGATCCGCTCGGCCGGCAATGGCGAACCTGGCCTGAATGGGGGCCCGCCCGGGGATCTGTATGTGGAAATCCACATCAAGCAGCACAAGATCTTCCAGCGCGACGGCGACGATCTGCATTGCGAGCTGACCATCCCGTTCACCACCGCGGCCCTGGGGGGCGAACTGCAGGTGCCGACGCTGGGCGGCAAGGCGGAGATCACCATTCCCGAAGGCACGCAGTCGGGCAAGACCTTCCGCCTGCGCGGCAAAGGCATACGCGGCGTGCGCGGCAGCTATCCGGGCGACCTGTATTGCCACGTGGTGGTGGAAACCCCGGTGCGCTTGAGCGAGGAGCAGAAGGGCATCCTGCGCCAGTTCGAAGCCTCGCTGAACGACGGTGGCGACCGCCATTCGCCGCAAAGCAAGTCCTGGACGGACCGGGTGAAGGAGTTCTTCAGCTGACGTCCATGCGTTCGTGCGTCCAGGCGTTCGCGTGTGGCGCCGGATCGGCGCCGCCGAAACGAAGGAAACGAAAAAGCCCGGATTCCAGATGGAATCCGGGCTTTTTTATTCCGGTGCCTCAGTCGACCTTGGCGCCGACTTCCTTCACCACCTTGCCGTACTTGGGGATGTCGGCGTTGATCTGCGCCTGCATCTGTTCCGGCGTCACGGCCACCGGCTCGGCGCCCAGCGTGGCATAGACGGTCTTGACTTCGTCGCTGTTGGCCGCTTCATTGAAGGCGGCATTCAACTTCTTGACGATGGCGGGCGGCAGATTGGCAGGTCCCAGGACGCCGTTGTACAGAATCACTTCCGCCGCCGGTACGCCGGCTTCGGCGATCGTCGGGACATCCGGCGCGGCCGGGATGCGCTTGGGCGTGCTGACGGCCAGCGCGCGCAGCTTGCCTGCCTTCACCTGCGAAATGGCGGGCGGCATGCTGCTCCATGCGTAGGCCACGTCACCCGACAACAGGGCCTGGATGATGGGGGCGCTGCCCTTGTAGGGAATGTGCACCGCCTGCACGTTGGCCGCGCGGTCCATCATTTCGCTGGCCAGGTGGATGATGGTGCCGTTGCCGGACGAGCCATAGGCATAACCGCCCGGCTTGGACGCCAGCAGGGCGATCAGCTCCTTCACCGTCTTGGCCGGCGAATCTTCCTTGACCACCAGCATCAGCGGCGAGCTGGAAACCAGCGAGATCGACGTGAAGCTCTTGACCGTATCGAACGGCAGCTTGGGATACAGGCTGGCGTTGATGGCGTGGGTGGTCGTGTCCTGCAGCAGCAGCGTATAGCCGTCGGGGGCCGAGCGCGCCACCGTATCGGCGGCGATGGTGGTGCCGGCACCGGGGCGGTTTTCGACGACGATGTTCTGCTTCAGGATCGAGCTGGCCTTGGATGCGACCGTGCGGGCGATGACGTCCGAGATGCCGCCGGGCGGGAAGCCCACGAGCAGCCGGATCGGCCGGTTGGGATAGTCGTCGGCCTGGGCCAGGGCCCCCGTGCTGGCGGACAAAGCGAATAGGCAGGCGAAGGCGCCGAGTAGACTGCGGGTACGCATAAAAACTCCGAACTGATTTGAATAACTAGGGCGGTAACGCGGCTCGCATGGCGCGCCGCGCAATGTATCTGGACACTTGCGTCCGTTGTTTTCCCCCACCGCCCTGATCCCCTGATTTTTTCGGCGCGATGCAGGCCTGGCAGGCCGCACCGCTGTCCGGGTACCGCTGGTAATGCCGGTGCCGTCAGGCCTGCTGCGCCTGGTACCACTCCAGGATCTGCGCGCCGGTCATGAACTTGACGTGATCGTGGCCGGCGACGTAGGCCAGTGCTTCTTCGAAATACTTGATCCGGTGCGGCACGCCGCTCAGGAAGGGATGCACGGCGATGCCCATGACACGCACGTGATCCCCGCCTTCCTGGTAGAGGCGGTCGAAGGTGTCCTTGACGCGGATCAGCAGTTCGTCCGACGAATGGTGCTGGACCGCCACGACCGGAATGTCGTTGAGTTCCAGGGCGTACGGCATGGCGACCATATCGCCGGTGGCCGTGCGCACCTTGCAGGGCTGGTCGTCCAGGCACCAGTCGCCGATGTAGCGGATGCCGGCTTCGTGCAGGTAGTCGACCGTTTCCAGGGTCTGGGTCAGCCCCGGTCCGAGCCAGCCGACCGGCTTCTTGCCGGTGAACTGTTCGATGGTTTCGACGGTGCGCTTGATCATGGCGCGCTGGTCCTCGACCTGATGCGTGGGCATCTGGATGAAGCCATGGCCCATGAACTCCCAGCCGGATTTGTGGGCTTCCTCGGCGACGCGCGGATAGTTCAGGCAGACGCTGCCGTTGATCGACAGCGTGGGCACGATGCCCAGGCGGTCCAGCGCGGCCTTCAGGCGCCAGAAACCGACGCGCATACCGTATTCATGCCATGCCCAGTTGGCGATGTCGGGCAGGGTGGTCACGCCGGTCGGCGGGGGCAGCACCTGGCGCGGCATATAGCGCTCGATCTGCCAGTCTTCCACGTTGACGATGGGCCAGACGATGACGCGCGCGCCGTCCGGCGGCGTCAGCTTCTTGCGATCGATGATCGCGGAGTAATCGATACGTTGCTTGGGTAGCATTGATAGTCCATATAATGGATGTTTGACCCGGGCCTTCCGCCTCTGTATTGTTCGGGCCAATGTATTTAGCAGGGCGTGGGCTGTCAATGCAGTGCAATAAAGTATCCATCTATTGGAAGTTTTGGTCGTGGTAAACCCTGACGCCTTGCTGCGCCCGGACAATGGCGACTTCATGAAGCCGGAAACCGGCGCGGATCCCGGCGCTGCCCTGGACGCCGCGCGACTGGTGGCGTCGGCCGAAGGCGCGCCGGCGGGCACCCAGGCCATCCGCCGCGTCGTGAATGTGCTGAAGGTCCTGGCGCAACACCAGGAAGGCGGGCTGCGCTTCGTCGACGTCGCGCGCCTGTGCGGGCTGGAAGCGCCCACGGCGCATCGCATGCTGAAGGCGCTGGTGGCCGAGGGCATGGTGTCCAGGGACGCCCGGGCCCGGCGCTACCGCCTGGGCACGCTGGTCTTCGAACTGGGGCTGGTGGCGGCGCCGCAGTTCAACCTGCGCGAACTATGCGCCGCATCGTTGCAGCGCCTGGCCGAGGCGACCGGGGACACGGCCTTCCTGTTCATCCGCCGTGGCAACGACGCCGTATGCATCAGCCGCATGCAAGGCCATTACCCCATCCAGACCCCGGTGGTCACGGTTGGCAGCCGGCAACCCCTGGGGGTGAACGCGGGCGGCCTGGCGATCCTGCTGGCGCTCGCGCCCGCCGAAGTGGACCGCGTGGTCGAGGCCATACGGCCGCGCATCGGCGCCTACGGCGAGCTGGACGAGCGGGACCTGAAGGACGCCATCACCGCCGGCCGCGCCCAGGGCTATGCGTCCATCGGCGAAAAGGCGGTGCCGGGCGTCACGGCCATCGGCCTGGCCGTGCGCAATCCCTTCGGCGCGCCGGTGGCGGCGCTGGCGATCGCGGCGATTTCCAGCCGGATGACGCCGGCGCGACAGGCCGCGCTCTACCCCTTGCTGCGCAATGAAGTGAACGTAATCGGAACTCTTTTGTATCGGTGACCCAATGACACAAGCGAATATCGCGTCGGCCCCGGCCGGCGGCAAGCCGGCGGACTCGGCCGCGGCCAATCCCAGCGGCGCCTTCGCGCCGGAAGGCCGCTTCGAGCTGGCCGGCGCGGCAGCCGGCCCCCTGGCCCGGCTGCGCGTCGGCGTCAAGGACATGATCGACATCCAGGACAGGATCACCGGGGCCGGCAACCCGGACTGGCGGGCCACGCATGGGCCGGCGCCACAGCATGCGCCGGTGGTGCGCCAACTGCTGGATGCCGGCGCCGACGTCATCGGCAAGACGCTGACCGACGAACTCGCCTACAGCCTGAATGGCGAGAATTTCCATTATGGGACGCCGGTGAATCCGGTCACTCCCGAACGCATTCCTGGCGGCTCTTCATGCGGCTCGGCCGTGGCCGCGGCCAGCGGTTTGTGCGATATCGGACTCGGCACGGATACGGCGGGTTCGATCCGGCTGCCCGCGACGTTCTGCGGCGCCTGGGGGTTCCGGCCCACGCACGGCGCCGTGTCCAGCGCCGGCGTCGTTCCGCTGGCGCCCAGCTACGACGTGGTGGGCTGGATCACCCGCGACGCGGCGACGCTGGCGCGGGTGGGGCAGACGCTGCTGCCTGGCGGCGCGCCGGGCCAGCCGCTGGACGGCCGCCTGCTGATCGCCGACGACGCCTGGGCGCTGGCGTCGGATGAGGTACGCCAGGGCCTGGCCGCGCCGCTGGAAAAGGCCCAGGCGCGATTCGGCAAGGTCGAACATATGACGCTGGCCACGGAAGGCCTGCTGGCATGGCAGCAGGTATTCCGCGTCATCCAGGGCCGCGAAGTCTGGGCCGCGCATGGCGCATGGATCAGCCGCCACGCGCCCAGCTTCGGCCCGGATATCGCCGAACGCTTCAAATGGGCTTCCACCATCGCCGCCGATGACGCCGACGCCGCCGCGATCCAGCGCCAACGCATCGCCGCGCAGCTGGACGAGCTGCTGCGGGACGCGGTCCTCTGCATTCCCACGGTTTCCTTCGTGGCGCCCATCAAGGGCTCGACGACCGCGGCCGAGGATCGCACCCGTGCGCTTTGCCTGCTTTGCGTCGCCAGCCTCGCGGGGTTGCCGCAGTTGACCATGCCCGCCATGGCGGGGAACCAGTGCGCGGTCGGCCTGTCACTGATAACGGCTCGCGGCCGCGACCAGGCTCTGCTGGACAGCGCCGCCCGCTGGGTGCTGTAAGGTAGGGACACCTGGCGATGCCCGGTCGCCCGCACCATCCACATACAGGAACAGGAGCCCTTGATGTCCGCCACGCCTTCCGCTACATCCCTCGCGCCGGCCCGCTATAGCCGCCCGGCCATCATCCTGCATTGGGTGGTCTTCCTGCTGGTCGCGCTGGCCTTGTTCGCGATCGAAATCCGTGGTCCGCGCGGCAGCGATTCGCGGGCGTTCTGGACGGGCATCCATATGTGGGCCGGCGTGTCGGTGCTCTGTGTGACCGCGGTCCGGCTGGTCTGGCGCCTGGTGCACGGCGTGCCGGCGGCCGAGCAGGGCGGCGGCCTGCTGGCCGTCACCGCGCGGGCGGTGCATTGGCTGTTCTACATCGTGCTGCTGGCGCAGCCGCTGCTGGGCATCCTGATGATCAACTTCGGCGGCAATCCGGTCAGGCTGATGGGGACCGGTATCGCCATCACCATCGCCGGCGCCAACAGCGACGCGCGCGGCGTCGTGCACGACATCCACGTTTTCATGGGCAATGCGTTGTTCTACTTGATCGCCCTGCATGCGCTGGCCGCCTTGTGGCACCAGTACGTGCGCAAGGATGGCACGCTGCGCAAGATGCTCTGAAGATGGATCGCAAGACTGGCCGCCGCGCCGGCTTTGCACGCGGGCGGCCTTGCGGTCGCCCGCGTCAGCTGCGTACGTAGAAGATCCGCATGGCCTGTTGCTTCTGCGCGGAGTCCAGCACCTTGATGGTGACGCCGCGGGCGATGAAGCCGTCCGGCAGCTGCAGGGTGCCGCTCAGGTTGTCGAAGCGATCCAGATCGACGGGCAGCGCATCGGGCGTGACGGTGCCGCTGCGGCCGTTCGGGTAACGGCCTTCGATGGCGAAGACCAGCGTGCCCTTGAACGGGACGCCGCTGTTGTCCTTATCCCGCATCACCAGCACCTGGTAATTCAACTGGCCGGGCTGGCGCGAAAGCGTGGCCGACCGGATACCGATGGGGCCGCCGCGCGGATCGGGCGGTACGGCGTCCTGGAACAGCGTCAGGTCCTTGTTGAGTCCTTGTATCTGCTGGCGCGCCTGTGACAGATCGGCGGTCAGCTTGTCGTGCGTGGCGCGGGCGGCGTCACGTTGCTGCGTCAGTTCTTCGACCAGCCCTTGCAGCCGCTGGCGATCGACGTTGGCGGCGCTGAGTTCGCCGTGCAACTGTTCCGACTGTTCGACCGTCAACCGCTGCGGTCCATAATTGGTCTGCAGGAACAACACCCCGCCCGCACCCAGCACGACGCCGGCGAGCAGCAGGACCAGCCAGCGCGGCATGCGCCGCGACCGTTTACCGGGTTGATAAACCGAAGGTTTGAAAACCGCGCGCTGCGAGCGTCCGAACATCCCCATCCATCCAAACAGAAACCACTCCGTGCCTGTTTGCAGCGCCGTCATGACGGCGTTGAAAGCGCGCGGAAACCAGTATGCGTTGCGACGCGATCGGCCCGCCGAAAGGCGGGCCGATCGCTGAAAGCCTGAAAGGATAACCCGGCCGGCCAGGGCTTAGCCATTTCGACAAGCATGGTTGCCTACCTTGATATTGTGAAATATCCGGTCAGGACGCCGCGCCCGAGGCCTTTTTACGCAGTTCGGCGTCGAGCGCGGCCAGGCGCTCGGGCGTGCCGACGTCGACCCAGCGCCCGTCATGCCGCTGCCCGCGCACGGCGTGCCGGGCGATGGCCTGTCCCAGCAAGGGCCCCAGCCGGGCCGCCGCGCCCGGCGCGATGCCGCCGAACAGCGACGGATGGTAGATGCCGATGCCGGAAAAGGTCAGCCGATCGCCCACATCCGGGTCCAGCACGCCGGCGGTGCCGGCGTGAAAATCGCCCAGGGGGTGATGATCCGGGTTATCGACCAGGAGCAGCCAGGCCTGGCTGCGGACGCCGTCGAGTTCCCGCGCCCGGGCCGGCGCGGCGGCGGGATTCCAGTCGCACCAGACATCGCCATTGACGACCAGGAAGGGGGCGTCGCCCAGCATCGGCAGCGCCAGGGCGATGCCGCCCGCGGTTTCCAGCGCCGTGCCTTCGCGGGAGTAGCGCAACCGGGCGCCATAGGCGCTGCCGTCGCCCAGGGCGGCTTCCAGCCGGTCGCCGAGCCAGGCGTGATTGATGACGATGTCGCGCATGCCCGCCGCGACCAGCCGTTCGATATGCCAGGCGATCAGCGGCTTGCCGCCCGCCCGCAGCAGGGGCTTGGGCGTGGTGTCGGTGAGCGGACGCATCCGCTCGCCGCGCCCCGCGGCCAGGATCATGGCGCGCATCAGAACGTGTATCCCACCGTGGGCTGGCTGTCGTCCAGCCTGTCCAGCAGGCGCAGCAGGGGGGCGAACACGCCGTAGCGGCTCGCTACCTGGCGGACATAGCCGTTGACGCGTGGAATATGCGCCAGGTAGCCCGGTTTGCCGTCGCGGTGATGCAGGCGCGCGAAGACGCCCAGGATGCGCAGATTGCGTTGCAGGCCCATCCACTCGTAGGCGCGGTGGAAATCGGCGAAATCCGCCGCGACGGGCAGGCTCGCGGCGCGCGCCATTTCCCAATAACGGATCGCCCAGTCCAGTTGCTGGGCTTCTTCCCAGGTCGTGCGCGCGTCCGTCACCAGCGATGCCAGGTCGTAGGTGATGGGACCCGCCAGGGCGTCCTGGAAATCGATGATGCCCGGGTTGGGGCCGTGGCGCGGATCCTCGCAGGCCATCAGGTTGGGCGAATGAAAGTCGCGATGGACCAGGACCGTCGGCTGGCTGCCGTTGGCCGTGGACAGCAGCTGGAAGACGCCTTGCAGGGCCGCCCGGGCGTCGGTATCCAGGGCCAGGCCGTGATGGCGCGCCACGTACCACTCCGGGAACAGCTCCAGTTCGGCCATCAACCTGGCGCTGTCGTACGCGGCCAGGCCGCTGACCGAGGCCTGCTGCATGCGCACCAGCGCGGCCAGCGCCTGCCGGTACAGGGTCTGCAGGGTGGCGTCGTCCAGGCCGTCCTGGATGCGCTGGTAGTAGGTATGCGGGCCCAGGTCCGACAGGAGCAGGAATCCGCGGGGCGGGTCCTCGGCCAGGATGGCCGGCACGTTCAGCCCGGCGTCACGCAGCAGTCCGGCCACGTGCAGGAAGGGCCGGGTGTCTTCATGCGGCGGCGGGGCGTCCATGACGATGACGGAGCCGGCGCCGGCATCCAGGCGGAAATACCGGCGGAAGCTGGCATCGCTGGAGGCCGGACGCAGGGTTTCGGTTTGCAGCCCCAGGGAGGAGGGCAGGCCGCGCAGCCATAGGCGCAGCGCTTCCAGGCGGGAATCGGCGGTGGGAGACAAGGAAAGCGACCTGTGTGGAATAGGGGCGTTCGAGGGGCGTGAAAGGCCGGTCGTACGGAATAACGCGCATGCCGGGCAATCGCTGGCTGCGCTGACGCCGAGCTTATCTATAATACCGGCTCTTCGCGGGTTACACCGGGCGGGCGACCATCGCCGTTCCGGCCGCATTGCCCTTTTTTCAGGTTCCCTCGTACGTGCGCATCGTCCGGTCGTTGATCCTATTCCTTGCTGGCGCGGTCTCTGTCGCCCAGGCCCAAGTCGCAACGGATACGTCAGCGGATTCCAAGTCGTCGACGACGCAGTCCGTTTCCAAAACCGCCGGCCAGGACGTCGAGGTCCTGGGCCTGCGTTCGTCGCCGGGTTTGCGGGTGCATCGCCTGAACGGCGACCAGGCGCCCGCCTACCTGGAAGCGGACAAAATGGACGGCGACCCCGATTCCAATCTCACGCTGACCGGCAGCGCGCAGGTGCGCCGCATCGATTCCGTGCTCAAGGGTGACACGATCACCTACCGCCGCGCGTCGGGCCAGGTCGACTCCCAGGGCAGCGCCCGGCTGATGCGCGACGGCACGGTGGTGACCGGGCCGGCCCTGCAATACAACGTCGACACCGACAGCGGCCAGCTGACCGCGCCGGATTTCTGGCTGGGCGCTTCCGGCGGCTTCGCCCAGGCGCAGCATGCCGACATCTTCAGCCGTTCGACGATGCGGCTGCAGAACACCACCTACGCCGGCTGCGCCTGCGACAACCCGTCCTGGTACATCAAGGCCGATTCCGCGGATCTGGATTTCGACGAAAACGAAGGCGTGGCGCGCAATGGGGTGCTGTACTTCAAGGACGTGCCCATCCTGGCGTCGCCGTACATGACCTTTCCGGTCAAGAAGGAGCGGAAGTCGGGTCTCCTGGTTCCCACGTATGGGTCGACCAGCCGCAGCGGCTTCGAGGTCATGACGCCGTACTACTTCAACCTGGCGCCGAATTATGACGCCACGTTGTACCCGAGGCTGCTGTCCAAGCGCGGGTTGCAGCTCGGCGGGGAATTCCGGTATCTGGGGCCGTCATACAGCGGGATCATGCAGGGCACTTATCTGCCCGACGACGCGCAGACGGGTGAGAAGCGATGGATGTACAGCAGCAAGCATTGGCAGACGTTCGGCAACGGCTTCTATGGGATGTGGAATCTCAATGGTGTGTCGGATAACGACTATTACCGCGACTTTTCCACGATCGGCTTGAACGAGGCGTCCACCACCTACCTGCCTCGCCAAGGCATGGTGGGTTGGAGCAACCAGTACTGGCAGACCTACGTCCAGGTCTACAAGTATCAAACGCTGCAGGACGTCGACTCCCTGATCCTGCCGCCGTACGACAAGGTGCCGGAGCTCTCCCTGCGTGGCCAGCGCTACAACTTCTACGGATTCGACGCCAATCTCACCAGCACCGCGACGCGCTTCGAACGGACTCTGGTGGGACCCGCGGAAAACATCGCTGGCGCCATCAACGGCCACTACGGACCGAACGGCGACCGCCTGCAGGCGTATCCGACACTGGCCTTCCCGATCGTGCGTCCGGGCTGGTATGTCACCCCGAAGGTCGGCTACAACTTCACCCAGTATCAAAGCACCAACTGGTACGGCGGTGACTGGAACTTCCTGGGCACGACCAACTATCCGAGCAGCGAGTCGCGCGGCCTGCCCATCTTCTCGGTCGACAGCGGGATGACCTTCGAACGGGATACCACGCTGTTCGGCAAGGACTCCATCCAGACGCTGGAACCGCGTCTGTACTACCTGCGCGTGCCGTATCGCGATCAGTCGAAGCTGCCCGTCTACGACACCGCGCTGGCGGACTTCAGCTTCGCCCAGGCTTTCGAGGAAAACATCTATACCGGCGGTTGGGACCGGATCGCCAACGCGAACCAGCTGACCGCCGCGCTGACGACGCGCTGGCTGGATGCCAACTCCGGGTTCGAGCGCCTGTCCGCGTCGATAGGGCAGCAGATCTATTTCCAGGACCAGCGGGTCACGCTGCCGAACGAAACGCCGCGCACCAACGTCCGTTCCAATTTCCTGGCGGAAACGACCGCGGCGCTGACGGACACGCTGACCACGACCCTCAGCGGCCAGTACGACCCTTACAATAGCCGCTTCCAGCAGGGCCTGATATCCGCCCGCTGGTCGCCGCAGCGCCTGACGTCGATTTCCGTCTCCTATCGCTACCAGCGCGATCCCCCGACGATCAGCACGGGCGCGCAGCAGTCCTATATCCAAGGCCAGAACCAGGTGAGCCTGGCGTTCCAGTGGCCCTTCACCCAGCGCATATTCGGGGTGGGCCGCATCGACTATTCCTTGCACACCGGGCCGATCACCGATTCCAACGGCTTGCAGACCCAGGATTCGCGGCGCGTGACGCAGGCTATCCTCGGCGTGGAGTACAAAGGCGATTGCTGCTGGACAGGCCGCGCGGTATTCCAGCGCTATGCCGTGGCGACCGACGAGAACAATACGGCCTTCTTCCTCCAGCTGGAGCTGACCGGACTGGGCGCGTTGGGAACCGATCCCCTGAAGCTCCTGCGGCGCAGCATCCCGGGTTACGAGCCGGTCAATCCGCCCCCGGCGTCCGGAACGACTTTCGAAAGGTATGAATGATGCGTAGTGTGTTTTTGCCGGCCAGCCTGGCGCGCGACATCGTGGTAACGATCGCGTGCGCCGCGCTGCCGCTCTCGGCTGTCGCGCAGTCGCAATCGCAGTCGCAGGGGCGGCCTTCCGCGCAGTCGCATAAGCCCGCCGCCAAGCCCGGCGCCAAGCCGGCGGCGCCCGCGCCCGCACCGCAGCCCGCGGCCGCGCCGCAGACGGACCAGTTCGCCGATGGCATCGCCGCCGTGGTGAACAAGGACGTCATCACGATGCGCGAGGTCAACGAAGGCGTCAAAACCGCCACGCAGGAATTGACGCGCCAGAACATCCAGCTGCCCGACACCAAGGTCCTGCAGCGCCAGGTGTTGCAACGCCTGATCATGGAAGACCTGCAGCGCCAGGATGCCAAGCGCCTGAATATCCGTGTCGACGACGCGCAGGTGGACCAGGCCATCGGTACGGTCGCCTCGCGCAACAAGATGTCCACCGACCAACTGCGGCAGGCCATCGAAAAGCAGGGCATCACCTGGCAAGCCTATCGCAAGAGCATCCGCAGCGAAGTGCTGGCTGACCGCCTGCGCCAGCGCACCGTCGACGCCACACTGGTGATATCGGACGCGGAAGTCGATGCCTTCCTGAAAGAACAGGAGCGCCGCCAGGGCCGTTCGGGCAGCGCGCCCGCCGCGCCCGGACCGGCCGTCGCGGCGGCGCCGCAGGCCCAGGCCCCGGCCGGGCCGGAAATCGTGGCCCTGGCCCAGATCCTGGTGCGCGTGCCCGAAAGCGCCACGCGCGATGCCGTCGCCGCCTTGCGCAAGAAAGCCGAAGACATCCTGGCGCGCCTGAAAGGCGGCGCCGATTTCGCCAGCGTCGCGGCCGCCGCCTCGGACGGCCCCGAAGCCCTGCAGGGCGGCGTGATGGGCGAGCGTCCGCTGGAAGGCTGGCCCGACCTGTTCGTCAATGCGGTCGCCAACCTCCGCAAGGGCGAGGTATCCGGCATCGTCCAGAGCGGCAACGGCTTCCACATCCTGAAGGTGCTGGACCGCCGCAGCGCGGGCGCGCCCGCGCCGGCGCGCAATCCGGCGCAGACGCCGGCCACGCCGCCGGCCGCGCCGCCCAACCCGAGCTCGGACGGCACCGTGCCGCTGCCGCAGGGTCCGGTGCAGGTCACCCAGACCCATGCGCGCCACATCCTGATCAAGACCTCCGCCGTCATGTCGGATGACGAGGCTCGCCAGCGCCTGACGCTGTTGCGCCAGCGTATCGTCGAAGGGCACGAGGACTTCGGCCTGCTCGCGCGGCAGAACTCGCAGGACGCCACGGCACCGCAGGGCGGCGACCTCGGCTGGCTGAACCCGGGCGAAACGGTGCCGGAATTCGAACAGGCCATGAATGCCCTGCAACCCGGACAGGTCAGCGAACCCGTCCAGACCCGCTTCGGCTGGCACCTGATCCAGGTCCTGGAACGTCGCGAGAAGGACGTCAAGGACGAGGTCCAGCGCCTGCAGGCCCGCCGTGTGCTGTTCGAACGGCGCTCCGAACTGGCGTTCGACGACTATCTGGAGCAACTGCGCGACGCGGCGTATATCGACAATCGCCTGGAGAAGCAGGATCGCGAAAATAGCCAGGACAGCGCTACGCGGTAACCCCGTCGTCAAATAGCTTATGGCCCAGCATCAGGCGCGCAAGCGCTTCGGACAGCATTTCCTGGTCGACGAAGGCGTCGTGGACGCCATCGTCCGCGCCATCGGGCCCGCACACGATGACCGCATGGTGGAAATCGGGCCGGGCTTGTCCGCGCTGACCCGCCCCCTGCTGGAACGTGTGCGGCAGTTGAATGTGGTCGAGATCGACCGCGACCTGGCGGAACGCCTGCGGCGCGACCATCCCGCCGACCGGCTGGTGGTGGTGGAAGCCGACGCGCTGACCGTCGACTTCTCGCAATTCGGCGCCGGCCTGCGCGTCGTCGGCAACCTGCCGTACAACATTTCCAGCCCCATTCTGTTCCATCTGATGACGGTCAGCGATACGGTGCGGGACCAGCACTTCATGCTGCAGCGGGAAGTCATCGATCGCATGGCGGCGCAGCCGTCGTCGTCGGATTACGGGCGGCTGTCGGTGATGCTGCAGTCACGTTATCGCATCGACAAGCTTTTCGATGTCCCGCCGGAAGCCTTCGACCCGCCACCGCGCGTGGTGTCTGCCGTCGTGCGCATGGTGCCGCTGCCGGCGGACCGGACCCGGCCGCGCAGCGAGGCCGCGCTGGAACAGGTGGTGGCGCGGGCATTCGCGCAGCGGCGCAAGATGCTGCGCCGCGCCCTGGGCGATTGGGCGGCGCACGTGCCCTGGGAAGCGCTGGGCATCGCGCCCACGGCGCGCGCGGAAGAAGTGCCGGTGGCCCGGTTCATTGCCCTGGCCGATGCGCTGTTCGATGCCGGCCTGGTAGGGCCGGAGCGGCCGCATAGCGCGGAGCTCGATGCCTGATAACGGCGCCTGAATACCGGCGCCAAGATTTGGGCTTTCAGGCGCCGGCGCGGGGCCTACAGCCTGCGCGCCCCGGCCAGGAACAGGCGCGTCGCATCGCGAGCGCGATCGGACAAGAGTTGCGCGGCCTGCGCGCACGCCTGGGCCAGGGTCATCGGCCCGGCCGCCAGGCTGTACGCCGCCGTGATCCCGGCGCCATACAGTTTTTCGTAGCCTTCGCCCAGCGACCCCGCCAGCGCCACCACGGGCACGCCCGCCTGGCTGGCGATGCGCGCGACGCCCGCCGGGGTCTTGCCATGCAGCGTCTGTTCGTCCATGCGGCCTTCGCCCGTGAAGGCCAGGACAGCGCCCTGCATGGCGTGCGCCAGTTTCCCCAATTCCGCGACGACCTCGACGCCCGGCCGGAAATCGGCGTTCAGGAAGGCGTGCGCCGCGAAGCCCAGCCCGCCCGCCGCGCCGGCGCCCGGCCGTTCGCGTTCGTCGCGCCCCAAGGTGCGCGCGCTCAGGTCCGCGAAGCGCGCGAGCGCCGCATCCAGTTGCCGCACGTGTTCGGCCGTCGCGCCTTTCTGCGGCCCGAACACCGCGGACGCGCCATGCGGGCCGCATAAGGGGTTGTCGACGTCGGACGCGACTTCGACGCGCACCTTCGCCAGCCGCGGATCCAGCGTGCCGGTGTCGATGCGCGCGGCCTGGGCCAGGCCCGCGCCGCCGTCGGGAACAGGATGACCGTGCGCATCCAGTATGCGCAGGCCCAACGCGCAGAGCATGCCCGCGCCGGCGTCGTTGGTCGCCGATCCACCCAGCCCCAGGATAATGCGGCGCGCGCCGGCATCCAGTGCCGCGCGCATCAGTTCGCCAACACCGCGGCTGGTCGCGCGCAAGGGATCGCGCCGTTCCGGCGGGACCTGTTCCAGGCCCGCGGCGGCCGCCATTTCGATGACCGCCGTGCCGTCGTCCAGCCAGCCCCAGGCTGCCGCCGCGCGGCCACCGAGCGCGTCCGTCACATCCGTCGATCGCCATTCGCCGCCAGCGGCCGCCAGCACTGCCGCCACCGTCCCTTCACCACCGTCGGCCATCGGGATCTCGACGATCTCCGCTTGCGGGCAGGCGGCGCGCACGCCACGCGCGATGGCGGCGGCGGCGTCGGGAGCGGACAGGCTTTCCTTGAAAGAGTCGGGCGCGATGACGATTTTCACAGGCGGTCTCGTTGTTGGTTGTGTGCTGTGGGCTGCGGGGCAGGGCGGCTGCCCCGCTGGGAGCCGCCCATGATAACGCCCTGCCGGCGCGTGTATGACCATTGCAGTCCGGCAGGCGTACCATAGGACGCTTGCTCAACTTCCCGAGGAATACGTCATGGCAGTGCTGCGTCGCACCAAAATCGTCGCCACCCTGGGTCCCGCGACATCGTCGCCGGAGCGGATCGAAGCGCTCGTGCGCGCCGGCATGGACGTAGCCCGCTTGAACTTCTCGCATGGCGATACCGAAGACCATCGGCAGCGCGCGCAACTGGTGCGCGAGGCCGCTGCCAGGCAGGGCCGCTTCGTGGCGTTGATGGGCGACCTGCAAGGTCCGAAGATCCGCATCGCGCGCTTTGCCGATGGCAAGGTCACGCTGAAGGTCGGGTCCACGTTCACCTTGTCCAACAGCTATCCCTACGACGAGGGCAATGCGGAAATCGTCGGCATCGACTATCCGGAACTGGTGCAGGACTGCCGCCCGGGCGACGAGCTGCTGCTGGATGACGGCCGCGTGGTGCTGCGCGTGGAAAGCATAGACCGCGACTCGGTGCAGACCACCGTCATGGTCGGTGGCGTGCTGTCCAATAACAAGGGCATCAATCGCCGCGGCGGCGGCCTGTCGGCGCCCAGCCTGACCGACAAGGATCGCGCCGACATCAAGGTGGCGGCGGAGTTGCAGCTGGACTACGTGGCGGTTTCCTTTCCGCGCCACGGTTCCGACATCGAAGAGGCGCGTGAACTGGTGCGTGCGGCGGGTAGCGACGCATGGATCATCGCCAAGATCGAACGCGCCGAAGCCGTGGTCGACGATGAAGCCCTGGATGCCCTGATCCGCGCCAGCGACGGCGTCATGGTGGCGCGCGGGGACCTGGGTGTCGAAGTCGGCGATGCCGAACTGGCGGGCATCCAGAAGCGCATCATCCAGCACGCCCGCACGCTGAACAAGGTCGTCATCACCGCCACGCAGATGATGGAATCGATGATCACCAATCCCTTGCCCACGCGCGCGGAAGTTTCGGATGTGGCCAACGCGGTGCTCGATTACACCGATGCCGTGATGTTGTCCGCCGAAAGCGCGTCGGGCCAGTATCCGGTCGAAGCGGTCGAGGCCATGGCGCGCGTCTGCCTGGGCGCGGAAAAGCATCCCACGTCCACGCATTCGCATCACCGCCTGGGCGAGACCTTCTCCCGCTGCGACGAAACCATCGCGCTGGCGGCCATGTACGCGGCCAACCACTTTCCCGTCGTCAAGGCGGTGATCGCCATGACGGAAAGCGGCCATACGCCGCTGATCATGTCGCGCATCCGCTCCGGCGTGCCCATCTATTGCTACAGCCCGCACCCCGTGACGCAGCATCGCGCGGCGCTGTTTCGTGGCGTATATACCGTACCCTTCGACCCGTCGTCCTATGATCCCGCGGAGTTGAGCAACGCCGCGATCAATGAGCTGAAGCAGCGTGGCCGTGTGGAAGCGGGCGATTGGGTCATCCTGACGAAAGGCGATTCCTACCGCGACAGCGGCGGCACCAATGGCATGAAGCTGCTGCCGGTGGAATAGGCGCGGCGGCTCAGCCGAAGAACCAGTAGCACACGCCGATGGATGCCAGCACGCCGGCCAGGTCGGCCAGCAATGCGCAGCCCACGGCGTGGCGCGCGCGGCGGATGCCGACCGCGCCGAAATACACCGCCAGCACGTAGAAGGTGGTTTCGGTGCTGCCCTGCACCGTGGCGGCAAGCAGCGCCGGAAAGCTGTCCACGCCGAAATGGGACATGGTGTCCAGCATCATGGCGCGCGCGGCGCTGCCCGAAAACGGCTTGACCAGCGCCGTGGGCATGGCGTCGACGAAGCGCGTGTCCCAGCCCGCCGCATGCGCCAGCCAGCGCATGCCGTCCAGCACGGCGTCCAGGGCGCCCGAGGCCCGCAGCACGCCCACCGCGCACAGCATGGCGACCAGGTAGGGCAGCAGGTCCCGCGCGATGTCGAAGCCCTGGCGCGCGCCTTCGATGAAGGACTCGTACACCGGGATCTTTTTCCACGCACCCGCCAGCAGGAAGGCAAGGATGATGCCGAACAGCGTGAGGTTGCCGAGCAGCGAGGACAGCGCCGCGATCGCGCCGGACGACAGCGTGGCCAGCAGCGCGGCAAAGCCACCCAGGATCACGGCGACCGCCGCCAGCCATGCAAGCACGACGGGGTCGTGCAGGCGCAGGCGCTGGCATGCGGCGACCGTCAGCAGCCCCACCAGGCTGGATGCGCAGGTCGCCAGCAGTATCGGCAGGAAGACCAGCGTGGGGTCGGTGGCGCCTTGCTGTGCCCGATACATGAAGATCGTGACCGGCAGCAGCGTCAGCGACGAGGCATTCAGCACCAGGAAAAGTATCTGGGCATTGGTCGCCGTTTCCGGCTGTGGATTCAGCGTCTGCAGTTCGCGCATGGCGCGCAGCCCGATCGGCGTGGCGGCGTTGTCCAGCCCCAGCGCGTTGGCGGCGAAGTTCAGCGTGATCAGGCCGATGGCGGGATGGTTGCGCGGCACCTCCGGCATGAGCCGGCCGAACAGCGGGCCGAGCAGGCGGGCCAGGGCGCCAACCAGCCCTGCCTGCTCGGCGATGCGCAGGAATCCCAGCCACAAGGTCAAGGTGCCGAACAGCAGCACCATGACTTCCACCGACAGCCGCGCCATGTCGAACAGCGCGCCCACCATGGACGCGAAGACGCCGGCATCGCCGCCGATCAGCCAACGCAGCCCGCCGGCGACGCCGGCGGCCAGGAAGAATGCCAGCCAGAGCCTATTCAGCATGACTCGGCATCGCGGCTCAATCGTCGCTCTTGGGATCCAGTCCCGGGAATAGCACGTCGGTGTAGCCCAGCTTGGTCAGGTCGGTCATCCGGGTGGGGTACAGGCGGCCGATCAGGTGATCGCATTCATGTTGCACGACGCGTGCATGGAAGCCGCGCGCCTCGCGTTCGATCATGTTGCCGGCGGGATCGTAGCCGGTGTAGCGGATGTGCGTATGGCGCGGTACCAGCCCGCGCAGCCCGGGCACCGACAGGCAGCCTTCCCAGCCTTCTTCGCGGTCGTCCGACAGCGGGGTGATGATGGGATTGCACAGCACCGTTTGCGGGACGGGCTCCGCATCCGGGTAGCGTTCGCTGCGTTCGAAGCCGAAGATCACCAGCTGCAGGTCCACGCCTATCTGCGGCGCCGCCAGGCCGACGCCGTGCGCGTGCTTCATGGTGTCGAACATGTCCTGAACCAGGGCGTGCAGCTCAGGCGTGTCGAAGTCGCGGATGGGGGCCGCCACGCGCAGCAGGCGGGGGTCACCCATTTTGAGGATTTCGTGGATCATGGCGTCGGTGTCACGGTGAAGGATGCTCGGCGGAGCATTCTAGGCGGCGTGTCCATGGCCCGTCCACACGCCGCGCAAACTCGGATCAATCGTTCTGCGATCCTTTCTGGATGAACTCGATCTTGTAGCCGTCGGGGTCCTCGACGAAGGCGATGACCGTGGTGCCGTGCTTCATGGGACCGGCCTCGCGCGTGACCTTGCCGCCGCGTTCGCGCACGCGATCACAGGCTTCGTAGGCATTGGGCACGTCGATGGCGATGTGGCCGTAGCCCGTGCCCAGGTCGTAGCGTTCGGTGTCCCAGTTGTGCGTGAGCTCGAGCACCGCGCCGTCCTTCTCATCCTGGTAGCCGACGAAGGCCAGGGTGAACTTGCCGTCGGGGTAGTCCTTGCGGCGCAGCAGGCGCATGCCGAGCACGTTGGTATAGAAATCGATGGAACGGTCCAGATTGCCGACACGGAGCATGGTGTGGAGCAGTCGCATGATGGTTTCCTTTCAACTGGCTGATCGCGGCGGCCGCGCGGGGCGCGGGCAATTCGACATTGTAGAGGCTGCGAGCCCGAGCCGCGTCGAGCAGGCCGACGCCGGCGTGCCTTGCGAGGCCCCTGTGCCCGCGGCAAGGAACCCCTGCCGCCGGGCTGGCACCCAACCCGCCGCGATCAACTGTGCGCCGGCCACCCACGATCGCCGCCGCCGGCCACAACAGCAGAACAGGAGACAGGTATGCAATTTTGCAAACGGGAGTTCGTGGCCCTAGCCTTGTTGAGCAGCTTCATCCCGTGGAGCGCCACGGCGGCCGACGCGGAACTGATGTACCCGCAGCGGCCTGTGACACTGGTCATTGGCTACCCGCCGGGCGGCAGCGCGGAGGCCCTTGCACGGGTGTTGGCCAAATATATGGGCGCGGAGCTGGGGCAGAACATGATTGTCGACTTTCGGCCGGGCGCGGCGGGCAATATCGGCGCCAAGGCTGTCGCACGCGCGAAGCCCGATGGGTACACCATTTATCTGGGCGCACGCCCGAACACGATACACAAGGCGATGTATCCGCAGCTGGATTTCGACTTCGCGCGCGAGATGGTACCCATCGGCCTGGCCGCGACGATGCCGTTCGTCATCGCAGTGGGCAAGGACGCTCCTCTCGGCAGTGTGCAAGACATCATCGACCTGGCGAAAACGTACCCCGGCGCGCCGACCTGCGCCTCGGCGGGCGTCGGCACCAGCGATCATCTTCTATGTGCGATGTTCCAGGAGGAGACAGGCACCGACATTGCGCATGTGCCTTATCGGGGTGGCTTGCATGCGTTCAACGACGTCATAGGAGGACGGGTCGATATGCGTTTCGCGCCGCTGCCAGCGGCGCTTCCGCATATCCAGGCGGGCAATGTGCAGGCGCTTGCCGTCATGTCCCGAGAGCGGGTGTCCAGTCTCCCGCACACCCCGACCATCGCCGAAGCCGGCTTCCCCTCCCTGGCGCTGGACGCCTGGTACGGCCTGATGGCGCCGGCGGCTACGCCGCCTGAAGTCGTGGCGCGGCTCAATCAATCGATGAACGCGGCGCTGGCCAGGCAGGAGCTGCAGGAGGCCCTGCTCCAGCTGGCCTATGTCCCGCCCGCGCCGGACACGCCGGCGGCCTTCGGGGCCTTGATCGCGAAAGAAACCGAAAGGTGGACGACCATCCTGGAAACCCGCAACGTCCAGCCTTCGTCCTAGGCGGTTCCTGTCCGTTGGCGGTTCAAAGCTGCGGCAGCATCGCGGGATCGTGGCGGCGCAGGACGTCGCGCGCCTGCTGGTAGTCGGGCAGGATATGCCCGACCTCGTTCCAGAAATTGGGGCTGTGATTCATTTCCCGCAAGTGCGCCAGCTCATGCGCGATCACATAGTCGATGATGGCGGGCCCGAAATGGATCAGGCGCCAGTTCAGCATGATGTTGCCGTCGCTGGTGCACGACCCCCAGCGCGTGGCCGCGGACGACAGCCGCCAGCGGCGGATCTTCAAGCCGCTCGCCTGCAGGAAATACCCCAGGCGCGCGCCGAACCAGATCCCGGCGCGCTGCTGCAGCCAGGCCTGCGCGGCGTCCCGGATACGCGAAGCGGCGGCGTCGGCGGGCAGCGCCAGCCGGAGGACGTCGCCGTCGCACGGCGCGTCCGCGTCGCCGGACAATGCCGCATGCCGTTCGTGTGACCCCAGTTCCAGCACGATGCGTTTGCCCAGGTAGGGCAGTTCGCCGCCCGCGCGCCATTGCGTCTGCGACAGCGCCAGTTGTTCCCTGCGCTTCTGCCAATCGCGCAGCTTGGCCAGGATCCACCCGGATTTCTCCACCACGGACTCGTCGACCTGGCGCAGCGTGACCCAGTTCGGCGCCGTCACGCGCAGGCCATCGTCGCTGACCACGAAGCCTATCGTGCGCCGGCGCGAGCGCAGCAGCACGAAGCCGATCTCCTGCTGCGGCGTCGCGACGACGCGCCAGCGTGCATTGGGCGGCAGGGTGGGCGGGCAGATCGTCGGGACGATGAACGGGCTGGCCGAAGAAGGCCGCAGATCGAAAGTATCGGGGGCGTCCCGCGTCGACGGAACCGTCGCACCCAGCGCGGGCGATTCCGCAGGGAATAGCGCCGGCTCGGCGTCGCCGCCGCCCGTATCGCCGGGCGGCGCGCCTGAACCGGCTGCATCGAACAGAAGTTCGAGCTGATTATTCCGAGACATACCTTTCAGGGTTGAGGCGGCGCATTTCGCCTTCGATCCAGTCCTGGACCTGGCGATTCAGCTCCTCCGGTGATTTGCCTTGCGATTCTATCGCGGGGCCGATCGAAACGGTGATCATGCCCGGACGCTTGACGAAAGCGTTGCGCGGCCAGCACTCGCCGGCGTTGTGCGCGATGGGAATCACCACGCTGCCGGTGCGTGATGCCAGCAGGGCGCCGCCCATCTTGAAGCGGCCCTTCTGCCCGGGTGCGATGCGCGTGCCTTCCGGGAACAGCAGCGGCCAGCGGCCTTCGTTCAGGCGGCGTTGTCCTTGCCGCACCACTTGTTCGAAGGCGTCGCGCCCCTTTGCGCGATCGATCGGGATCATGCGCAGCAGCGCCAGTCCCCAGCCGAAAAACGGCACGTAGTGCAATTCACGCTTGTAGACGAAACAGACCTCGCGCGGCATGTGGGCCGGGAAGCACAGCGTTTCCCACGCGGACTGGTGCTTGGAAAGCAGGATCGCAGGGCCGTCGGGCAGGTTCTCCCAGCCGCGCACCTGCCACCGGATGCCGCAGAACACCCGCGCGCCCCAGATGGCCAGGCGCGGCCAGCCCACCGTCAGGCGATAGCGCCAGTGCAGGGGCAGGGGCGCCCACAGCAGGCAGGCCAGCGCGTAGGGAATGACGGTGACGCTGAGGAAAACCACATACAGCAGCGAACGCAGAAACAAGACGGCCTTCATGCGGCGCTTTCTTCCAGAAGGATATCCACCACCGCGGCAAGGTCGTCGGCCACTCGCGTACCCGCCGGCATCTGGCCCGAGGCCAGCGTCTTCTGGCCATTGCCGGTCTTGACCAGCCAAGGCGCGCAGCCCGCCGTCGCGCAGGCCTGCAGGTCACGCAGCGAGTCTCCGACGGCCGGCACCCCGGCCAGGTCCACGTCGAAGCGCTCGGCGATCTGCTCGTACATGCCGGGCAGCGGCTTGCGGCAGCGGCAGTTGTCTTCAGGCAGATGCGGGCAAAGGAAAATGGCGTCGATGGCGCCGCCGACCTGGGCGAGTTCGCGCCGCATCTTGGCGTGGATGGCGGTCAGCGTGCGCATATCGAACAGGCCCCGGCCCAATCCCGATTGGTTGGAGGCAATGACGACCGTCCAGCCGGCCTGGTGCAGCCGCGAGATTGCGTGCAAGGACCCGGGCAGGGCGACCCATTCGTCCGGCGACTTGACGAACGCGTCGCTGTCCTGATTGATGACGCCGTCGCGGTCTAGGATGATGATTTTCACTGGGCGAGCCGGGAAATGTCTGCGACCTTGTTCATCAGGCCATGGAGCTGGCCCAGCAGGGCCAGCCGGTTGGCGCGCACGGCCGGGTCGTCGGCCATGACCATGACATCGGCGAAGAACGCGTCCACCGGTTCGCGAGCCTGGGCCAGCGTGCTGAGGCTGCCGGCGAAATCGCCGGCGTCGAATTGCGCTTGCGCGCGCGGGCTCAGGCTGTCGATGGCCTGGGCCAATGCGCGCTCGGCGGGCTCCTGCAGGCGCGCGGCATCGACGGCGCCGATGTCGCCTTCCGCCTTCTTCAGCAGATTGCCGACGCGCTTGTTGGCGGCCGCCAGGCTGGCGGCCTCCGGCAGCGCGCCGAAGGCGGTGACGGCGCGCACGCGGGCGGCCACCTGGTGCAGCGGCGGCGCCAGCGCCACCACGGCATCGACCGCGTTGCGGTCGAATTCGGCGGCCAGTTGGTTACGGTAGCGTTCGTAGGTGAAGTCGGCGACTTCCGCCAGCACGGTATCGGCGATCTGGCCGGCGCCGAAGCTGTCGGCCGCCAGGCGCAGCACGCCTTGCAGGGTCAGGGGACCATTCTGGCTGGGCTTGAGCCATCCGCCGGCCGCCAGTTGTTCGAAGGCGCTGATCAGGCCCAGCGCGGCACGCCGCAGGCCGAAGGGGTCACGTTCGCCGGTAGGCGCCAGGCCGATGCTCCAGATGCCCACCAGGGTCTCGGCGCGCTCGGCGATGAACAGGGCCGCCATGGTCAGGCTGTCGCGGTCGACCGGCGCGTCCAGGCGGTTGCGGTACTGCTCGCGCAGCGCGCGCACCACGTCGGCGGCTTCGCCATCCGCTTCGGCGTAGTAGGCGCCCATGATGCCTTGCAGCTCGGGGAACTCGCCCACCATCAGGGTGCCCAGGTCGGCCTTGGCCAGCAGGGCCGCGCGGTCGGCGGCTTGCGGATCGGCGCCCAGCGCCTGCGCGACGCCGCGCGCCACGCCGCGCACACGTTCGACGCGTTGCAGCTGGCTGCCCAGCTTGTTGTGATAGACGATCGAACCCAGTTGCTCCACGCGCGCGGCCAACGGCGTCTTGCGATCGGTCTCGAAGAAGAACTGCGCGTCCGCCAGCCGGGGCCGGACCACGCGCTGGTTGCCTTCGACGATGTTCACCGGATCGGCCACCTGCATGTTGCTGACGATCAGGAAGCGGTGCGTCAGCTTGCCGGTGTCGGGGGCGAACAAGGGGAAATATTTCTGGTTCAACCGCATCGTCAGGATCAGGCATTCCTGCGGCACCTGCAGGAAGCGCGGTTCGAACTCGCCGACATAGACGGTGGGATGCTCGACCAGCGCGGTGACTTCATCCAGCAGCGCCGGCACTTCGGGATCGTCTCCCAGCGTGGCGCCCAGGCGCTGGGCGTGCGCCTGTAGCTGGCGCGAGATTTCATCGCGGCGCGCATCGAAGGAGGCGATCACGCGGCCCGCGTCCGCCAGCCGGTCGACATAGGTATCGGCGTCGGCCAGGCTGATGGCGCCTTCGCTCATGAAGCGATGGCCCAGCGTGTCGCGGCCGGCCGTCAGGCCCAGCGCGGAAATGTCCACGACGTCGGCGCCGAACAAGGCCACCAGGCCATGCGCCGGGCGCACGAACTTGACGGTGGTTACGCCATCGGCCAACTGGTAGCTCATGACCTTGGGGATGGGCAGGCCGGCGATGGCCGCGTCCAGCGCCTGCTGCAGGCCGTCGGCCAGGCGCGCGCCGGGCGCCGTGCCGCGCGCCACCAGGTAGTCCTGCTTGCCGTCGGATTCGCGCGCCAACGCCGCGACGTCGACGTTGTCCAGGCCCTTGGCGGCCAGTTTCTTCAGCAGCGCGGGGGTCGGCCGTCCTTCGGCGTCCAGGCCCACCTTCACCGGCATCAGCTTTTCCGCGTAGTCCTGGTCGGGCGCCTGCGCCAGGACGGCGGACAGGTGCACTGCCAGGCGGCGCGGCGTCGCGTAGGCCTGCGTGCGGCAGTCGGCGCCCAGCAGGCCGCGCGCGTCCAGGCCCTGGCGGATGCCTTCGGCGTAAGCCTCGCCCAGCTTGCGCAGGGCCTTGGGCGGGAGTTCTTCGGTCAGCAGTTCGACCAGCAGGGGACGGACGTCGCTCATTGCGCGACCTCCGCGGCGCTGCGGCCGCCCAGCATGGGAAAGCCCAGCCGTTCGCGCGATTCGTAGTAGGCCTGCGCAATGGCGCGCGACAGGTTGCGGATGCGGCCGATGTAGGCCGCGCGCTCGGTGACGCTGATGGCGCCGCGCGCGTCCAGCAGGTTGAAGGTGTGCGCGGCCTTGAGCACCGCCTCGTAGGCGGGCAGGGCCAGCGGGACTTCCATCAGCCGCTTGGCTTCGGATTCGTAGTCGTTGAAATGCGCGAACAGCATGTCGGCCGAGGAGTATTCGAAGTTATAGGTGGACTGTTCCACTTCGTTCTGGTGGAACACGTCGCCGTACTTGACCGGGCGGCCGTCCGGGCCGATCGTCCAGACCAGGTCGTAGACGCTCTGCACGTCCTGCAGGTACATGGCCAGGCGTTCCAGGCCATAGGTGATTTCACCGGTGGTCGGGGTGCAGTTCAAGCCGCCGACCTGCTGGAAGTACGTGAACTGGGTGACTTCCATGCCGTTCAGCCAGACTTCCCAGCCCAGCCCCCAGGCGCCCAGCGTGGGGTTTTCCCAGTCGTCTTCGACGAAGCGGATGTCGTGGCGGGTCGGATCGATGCCCAAGGCCTTCAGCGAACCGATGTACAGGTCGAGGATTTCCGGCGGCGCCGGCTTCAGCACGACCTGGTACTGGTAATAGTGTTGCAGCCGGTTGGGGTTTTCGCCGTAGCGTCCATCCTTGGGGCGGCGCGACGGTTGCACGTAGGCCGCGCGCCAGGGCTCCGGGCCGATCGCCCGCAGAAAGGTGGCCGTATGCGAGGTTCCCGCGCCGACTTCCATGTCGTAGGGCTGCAGCAGCGTGCAACCCTGCTTATCCCAGTATTCCTGGAGTTTTAGGATGATTTGCTGAAAGGTGAGCATGGTGCTGGGGAAACCGCCCGATGGGCCCGCGGATGACAAACCCGGCATTTTACTGGAGCCGGCCCGTCCGCCGGAAAATCCTTGCGCGGCGTTGGTCGTATCATTCCATTTCCGCGCCTCGCGCGCCCCCGCGGCGCGCATCCGCCAACTGGAAGGAGAACAGCACATGGCCGACCTGATCGAGGTGGCAGTCGAAGACGGCATCCAGACCATCACCATCAACCGTCCGGACGCCCGCAACGCCATCAACCTGGAAACCGCGCAGGCGATGGCCGCCGCGCTGGACCAGCTGGACAAGGATCCGGCCGTGCGCATCGGCATCCTGACCGGCGCCAACAATACCTTTTCGTCCGGCATGGACCTGAAGGCCTTCGGGCAGCGCGGCGAACGGCCGCTGATCCCGGGACGCGGCTTCGCCGGCCTGAACGAAGCGCCGCCCAAGAAGCCGCTGATCGCCGCCGTGGAAGGCTACGCGCTGGCGGGCGGCTTCGAAATGGCGCTGGCCTGCGACCTGCTCGTCGCGGCCCGCAACGCCAGTTTCGGCCTGCCGGAGGTCAAGCGCGGCCTGGTGGCGGGCTCGGGCGGCATGCTGCGGCTGCCGCGCCGGCTGCCGTACCACATCGCCATGGAAATCATCCTGACCGGCGACATGCTGGGGGCGGAACGCGCCCACGCTTTCGGCCTGGTCAATCGCCTGACGGAACCCGGCAAGGCGCTGGACGAGGCCAAGGCCCTGGCCCGCACCATCGTCGAAAACGGTCCCCTGGCCGTCCAGACCGCCAAAAGCATCGTGTCGCAGGCCGTCGATTGGGAGCAGGCCGGCATGTTCGATCGCCAGCGGCCCCTGATTGCGCATATATTCACGTCCGCCGACGCCAAGGAAGGCGCACTGGCCTTCGCCGAAAAGCGCAAGCCGGTCTGGCAGGGAAAATAAACCTTCATCGCTCAACCTTACGCTACAGCACGTCATGACCGTCATCAAGGAAGAAGACTTCATCCAGTCCATCGCGGATGGGATCCAGTTCATCAGCTACTACCATCCCGTGGACTACCTGCGCCACCTGGCGCGCGCCTATGAGCGCGAGGAAAGTCCCGCGGCCCGCGACGCCATCGCGCAGATCCTGACCAATTCGCGCATGTGCGCCGAAGGCAAGCGCCCGCTGTGCCAGGACACCGGTATCGTCAACGTGTTCCTGAAAGTCGGCATGAACGTGCGTTTCGACACGGCGCGCAGCCTGCAGGAACTGTGCGACGAAGGCGTGCGCCGCGGCTACACCAATCCCGACAATCCCTTGCGCGCATCGGTGCTGGCCGATCCGCTGTTCGCCCGGCGCAATACCAAGGACAACACGCCCTGTATCGTCAACGTCGAACTGGTCCCCGGCGACAAGGTCGACGTGCAGCTGGCGTCCAAGGGCGGCGGTTCCGAGAACAAGTCCAAGTTCGCCATGCTCAATCCCAGCGATTCGCTGGTGGACTGGGTGCTGAAGACGGTCCCGACCATGGGCGCCGGCTGGTGTCCGCCCGGCATGCTGGGCATCGGCGTCGGCGGCACGGCCGAAAAAGCCATGCTGATGGCCAAGCAGTCGCTGATGGAAGACATCGACATGTACGAGCTGCTGCAGCGCGGCCCGCAGAACAAGCTGGAAGAGCTGCGCATCGAGCTCTACGAAAAGGTCAACGCGCTGGGCATAGGCGCGCAGGGCCTGGGCGGCCTGACCACCGTGCTGGACATCAAGATCTCCACCTTCCCCACGCATGCGGCCTCGCTGCCCGTGGCGATGATTCCGAACTGCGCGGCGACCCGCCATGCGCACTTCGAGCTGGACGGCAGCGGTCCCGCGCACCTGACGCCGCCGGCGCTGTCGGAATGGCCGGAAGTGCGCTGGGCGCCGGACTACAACAAGTCCAGGCAGGTCGACCTGAACACCCTGACCAAGGAAGAAGTCGCCAGCTGGAAGCCGGGCCAGACCCTGCTGCTGTCGGGCAAGATGCTGACCGGCCGCGACGCCGCGCACAAGCGCATCCAGGACATGCTGGCCAAGGGCGAGCAATTGCCGGTCGACTTCCGCAATCGCGTGATCTATTACGTCGGCCCGGTCGATCCGGTGCGCGACGAAGTCGTCGGCCCGGCCGGCCCCACCACGTCCACCCGCATGGACAAGTTCACCGACATGATGCTGGACAAGACCGGCCTGATCGCCATGATCGGCAAGTCGGAGCGCGGTCCGGTGGCGATCGAGGCCATCCGCAAGCACCAGTCTGCGTACCTGATGGCGGTGGGCGGCGCGGCCTACCTGGTTTCCAAGGCGATCCGCGCCGCCAAGGTGCTGGCGTTCGAAGACCTGGGCATGGAAGCGATCTACGAGTTCGACGTCAAGGACATGCCGGTGACGGTGGCCGTGGATGCGCAGGGCACGTCGGTGCATACCACCGGCCCGCGCGAATGGCAGGCGAAGATCGGCAAGATTCCCGTCGCCGTGGCCTGACGCGAAGACTCAGCGATCGCCGGGACCGGCCATTCGGTGAATGGCCTGGTCCGCGCAACGCGCCAGCAGGGCGTCCAGCGTTTCGTCCCGCAGCCGCATGTCCGGCGTCAGGTCGCGCAGGGGCAGCAGCACGAAAGCGCGTTCATGCATGCGCGGATGCGGCAGCGTCAGGCGCGGCGTATCCAGGCGCAGGTCATCGTAGAGCAGCAGGTCCAGGTCCAGGGTGCGCGGCGCGTTGCGGTAAGGCCGCGCGCGGCCTTGCTCGAGCTCGATGGCCTGCAGGGCATCCAGCAGATCCAGCGGCGCCAGCGTGGTGCGCAGGCGCGCGACCGCATTGACGAAATCCGGACCCGTGGCGTCCACCGGCGCGGACCGGTAGAAGGGCGATGCCGTGCATTCCCGGGTATCCGGCAGGGCCGCCAGCTGGCGCAAGGCGGCCCGCAGCGTGGCGGCGCCATCGCCCAGGTTCGCGCCCAGGCCGATGTAGGCAAACGCGCCGGGCGGAACCGCTCGGTCCGCCTGCATGGCGCTACTCGTCGCCGCCCTGGGCGATGACGGGCTGGCCGCCTTGGCCGCCTTGGTCGCCGCCACCGCTGCGCCGCCGCGTACGGCGCCGCCGGGGCGCGGGTTCATCGCCCTTGGCGCGGGGCGCGCGCGAGGCCTCGTCTATCATCTGGGCGCGGGTGATGTCGTCGGCATTGGCCAGATCCATCCACCATTGCGCCAGCACGCTATCGAACTCGCCCGCCGCCGCGCGCAGCTGCAGGAAATCGCAGGCCGCGCGGAAGCGCGGCTGCTCCAGCATGCGGAAGATGGTCTTGCCCACGCGCCGTTCGAAGCGCGGTTGCATGAACCAGATTTCCCGCATGTCGGAAGAAAACCGGCGCTGGATCGCCAGCTTTTCGGTCTGCTCGTCCAGCACCGAGTCCGCCGCCTGCAGCAGGGCGGGGATGGGCAGCTCGCCCTGCTTGCACAGGTCGCGCCAGCGCACTTCCACCTGCTGCCAGAGCAGCGAGGCGAACAGGAAACTGGGACTGATGGTCTTGCCGGCGCGCACGCGCGCGTCGGTGCGTTCCAGCGCCAGCTCGACGAACTGCTCGCCCTGAGGCTGCTCCAGCACGACATCCAGCAAAGGCAGCACGCCGTGATGCAGGCCTTCGGCGCGCAGCTGGCGCAGGCAGTCCATGGCGTGGCCGCAGGTCAGCAGCTTGAGCATCTCGTCGAACAGCCGCGACGCGGGCACGTTCTCGATCAGGGCGGACATGGCGCGGATCGGCGCGCGCGTTTCGTCGTCGATGACGAAATTCAGCTTGGCCGCGAAGCGCACGGCGCGCAGCATGCGCACCGGATCCTCGCGATAGCGCCTGGCGGGATCGCCGATCATGCGCACCACGCGCTTTTTCAGGTCGGCCACGCCCTGGTGGTAGTCGATGACGACTTCCGTCAGCGGGTCGTAGTACAGGGCGTTCAGGGTGAAGTCGCGGCGCGCGGCGTCTTCTTCCTGGCTGCCGAAGACGTTGTCGCGCAGGATGCGCCCATGTTCGTCCGTTTCCTGGTCGCCGGTGGCCAAGGCCCGGAAGGTGGAGGTCTCGATGATCTCCTGGCCGAAAACGACGTGGACCAGCTGGAAGCGCCGGCCGATGATGCGGGCGCGGCGGAACAGGGGGCGGATTTCTTCCGGCGTGGCATTGGTGGCCACGTCGAAATCCTTGGGCTCCATGCCGACGATCAGGTCGCGTACCGCGCCGCCGACGATGTAGGCCTCATAGCCTGCCTGTCGCAGGACTTCGCAGACCTTGATGGCATGCCGCGAAACGTTGCGGCGATCGATACCGTGGCGCTCTTTCGAAATACGCTGCGGGCCGCGCGCCGGGAATAGCCGGGCGACGAATTTTTTTATGGTTTCGGTGATCATCGAATTCAGGACTTCGCATCTTCCATGTGGGCGAACAAATTCAGCACCTGCCATCCGTTCGCCCGCGCGAGCTCGTGCAGCGCGGGACTGGGATTGGTCGCCACCGGCCGGGTGACCGCTTCGAGCAGCGGTACGTCGTTGATCGAGTCGCTATAAAAAAACGTTTCGGAGAAATCCGCAAGGGCCAGCCCCATGCTGGCCAGCCATTCCCGCACCCGCACCACCTTGCCTTCCTTGAAGCTGGGGGTGCCGGCGATGCGGCCGGTGTAGCGGCCGGCGACGTATTCCGCGTCGGTGGCGATCAGGTGCGGAATGCCGAAGGCGCGGCTGATGGGCGCGGTGACGAAATGATTGGTGGCGGTGACCACGGCGCACAGGTCGCCCGCTTCCAGGTGCTGGCGCACCAGTTGCACGGCGCTGGCCTCGATGGCGGGGCGGATGACCTGCGCCATGTATTCCTCGTGCCACAGGGCCAGCTCGAAGGGCGTATGGGCGGCCAGCAGGCCCAGCATGAACGCCGCCGACTGCTCGGCGGTCAGTTCGCCGCGGTTGTAGCGGGCCATCAGGTCTTCGTTGCGCGCGCGGGCTTCGTCCGGGTCGCCGGCGCGGCCGGTACGGGCCAGGAAATCGGCCCATTGGTAATCGCTATCCAGAGGCAGGAGCGTGTGATCGAGATCGAAGAGGGCCAGGCGTGCAGCAGTCATGAAGTAGGAGTATCCGGGTCCGCCAGCATCGCGCGCAGCAGCGGTATGGTCAGGGGCCGGCGCGTGGCCAGCGAATAGCGGTCCAGCGCGTCCAGCAGCGCGGCCAGGCGGCGCATGTCGCGCTCGTAATGCGTCAGCATCCAATTGATGACTTCCGGCGCCAGTTGCAGTCCTCGCTCGGCGGCCTGCGCGGACAGCGCCGCCAGCTTGTCGGCATCCGACAGCGGGTCCAGGCGGAACACCAGGTCCCAGCCCAGCCGGGTGCGAAGGTCTTCGCGCAGCGGCATGGCCAGGGGCGCGCGGTCCCCGGCGACGGCCAGCGCGAATGCATGCTGGGTGGCCGCCGACTCGCGCCAGCGATTGTACAAGGCAAACAGCGACGCCTGCCCGGCTTCGTCCATGCGGTGCAGGTCATCCACCGCCACGACGCGGGGCATGGGGTCGGTGGGACTGGCCTGGGCCAGGCCAGCCAGCGCGGCGGCAGCGTCCTGGGCGCCGATATAGCGGCCGCCGGGCGTCCCGGCGATGGCGCGCAGCAGATGGCTGCGCCCGCAGCCGGCCGGGCCCCAGAGGTACAGCGCATGTCCGGGCGCGAGGCGGCGCGCCGCGTCCAGCGCCTGTCCGTTGGGGCCGGGTATGTAGTTGCCGAGCGACGGAGCAGGCTCGGGCAGGACGTCTAGCAGCAGCTGGCGATTCATTTGGAGAAGCCGGGAGCCCGCCCAGGCGCGGGCCGGCCTGGCGTGGCTCGGCCTGGCGCGGCTCGGCCTGGCGCGGCTCGGCCTGGCGCGGCGCGGCCAAAACCCGCTTCGGAGGTCCGCTGGCGTAGAAAAGGTGGGCTCATCGTAAAATCAGGAAAGCTGACTTGAAAAAATCCCGCAATTTTTACACACCCCACGGTTTTCCTCATGACAAATCAACCTTCCGCCCCGCTGACCTATCGCGACGCCGGTGTCGATATCGACGCGGGTGACGCCCTGGTCGACCGCATCAAGCCGCTGGCGGCTCGCACCATGCGGCCCGGCGTGCTGGCCGGCATCGGCGGCTTCGGCGCACTGTTCGAAGTCCCCGGGAAATACCGCGAACCGGTGCTCGTGTCGGGTACGGATGGCGTGGGCACCAAGCTCAAGCTGGCCTTCCAGTGGAACCGGCACGACACCGTGGGTATCGACCTGGTGGCGATGAGCGTCAACGACATCCTCGTCCAGGGCGCCGAACCCTTGTTCTTCCTGGATTATTTCGCCTGCGGCAAGCTGGCCGTGGACACCGCCGCGGCGGTGGTCGGCGGCATCGCGCGCGGCTGCGAACTGGCCGGTTGCGCCCTGATCGGCGGTGAAACCGCCGAAATGCCGGGCATGTATCCCGATGGCGAGTACGACCTGGCCGGCTTTGCCGTCGGCGCGGTGGAAAAGTCCGCCATCCTGGACGGCAAGTCGATCCGGCCGGGCGACGCCATCCTGGGCCTGGCGTCCAGCGGCGCGCATTCCAACGGTTATTCGCTGGTGCGCAAGATCCTCGACCGTGCCGGCGCCCGGCCGGAGCAGGACTTCCAGGGCCAGCCCCTGGGCGACGTCGTCATGGCGCCCACCCGCATCTACGTCAAGCCGGTGCTGGCCGCGCTGGCGCGCCATGGGGCCGCCATCAAGGGCATGGCCCATATCACCGGCGGCGGCTTGGTCGAAAACGTGCCGCGCATCCTGCAGGCGGACGTCGCCGCCGAATTGCAGCGGGACGCCTGGAAGATGCCCCCGCTGTTCAGCTGGCTGCAGCAGCAGGGCGGCGTGGCGGACGCGGAAATGCATCGCGTCTTCAACTGCGGCATCGGCATGGCCATCGTGGTCGACGCGGCCCAGGCCGACGCCGTCGCGGCCACCTTGCGTGAGCAGGGCGAAACCGTCGACCGGATCGGCGTGGTCGTCGCCCGCCAGGGCGACGCCCCGCAGACCGTGGTTCGCTGATCGCCGCTCTCCGGCGCTAGGTCTGCGCCAGGATCCTGGCGCAGGTCCTTTCCACCTGCTCCGTCGCATCGGGGGCCAGGCTGTCCACGACCAGTCGTTCCGGCTGCGCGCGCAGCCAGGTGATCTGCCGTTTGGCAAGCTGCCGCGTCGCGGCGATGCCTTGTTCCCGCGCGGTGGGCAGGTCGACTTCGCCCTCCAGGTAGGCCCATATCTGGCGATAGCCCACGCAGCGCACCGACGGCAATCCCGTATGCAGGTCGCCGCGCGCCCGCAGCGCCGCGACTTCTTCCACGAGTCCCTGTTCCAGCATCGTGTCGAAGCGCCGCGCGATGCGCGCATGCAGCGCGGCGCGATCGGCCGGCTCCATGCTGATGGTCACATAATCGTGGTCCTGGGGTGCGGCAGCGCGCCGGAACAGCGACGACATGGGTCGTCCGCTGACGATGCACACTTCCAGGGCCCGCTGTATGCGCTGGCTGTCATTGGGCTTGAGCCGCGCCGCGGTCACCGGGTCCAGGCGCGCCAGCTCATCGTGCATCGCCGGCCAGCCCTGCTGCGCCGCCCGTGCTTCCAGTGAGGCCCGCAGGGCGGGGTCGGCCGAGGGCAGGTCATCCAGCCCTTCGCGCAGCGCCTTGAAGTACAGCATGGTCCCGCCCGCCAGCAGCGGGATGCGGCCGCGCGCGTGGATATCGGCGATCAGGCGCAAGGCGTCGGTTCGGAATTCCGCCGCCGAATACGCCTGCACGGGGTCGCGAATGTCGAGCAGGTGCTGCGGCACGCGCGCGCGCTCTTCGGCGGTCGGCTTGGCCGTGCCGATGTCCATGCCGCGATAGATGGTCGCCGAATCGACGTTGACGATTTCCAGCGGCCAGCGCCGCGCCAGCGCCAGCGTGGCGGCGCTCTTGCCGGCGGCGGTGGGGCCGGTCAGGCAGAGAATGGTGCGGCGGGTCATGCCGTGACGCGGTATCGCGGGCGCTGGTTCGGATGTCGATGTGGGTTTTGATGCATGCACTGGGTCATGCGTCTCATTGCCCGCGCAGGAAAAGCCGGTCCAGCTCCGCCACCGACCATTGCACCCAGGTGGGCCGGCCATGGTTGCATTGGTCCGCCCGCTCGGTGGCTTCCATGCGGCGCAGCAGCGCGTTCATCTCTTCGATGGTCAGGCGCCGGTTCGCGCGCACCGAGCCATGGCATGCCATGGTGGACAGCAGTTCGTTGCGTTGTTCGGTCAACAGCCGCGACACGCCGACCGTGGCCAGGTCGCGCAGCACCGCGCGCGCCAGCGATTCCACGTCGCCGCGCGCCAGCAGCGCCGGCACCGAACGCACCGCGATGGACGCCGGCCCGGACGGCCGCATGCGGAAGCCCAGCTCTTCCATCTGTTCCTCGCATTCCTCGACCAGGGCGACGTCCTTTTCCTGCGCATTGAACACCACGGGCACCAGCAGGTCCTGCCGTGGCATGTCGCGCGCATCCAGCGCGCTCTTGAGCTGCTCGTACACGACGCGCTCGTGCGCGGCGTGCATATCGACCAGCACCAGGCCGCGCCTGTTCTGCGCCAGGATATAGATGCCGTGCAACTGGCCCAGGGCCATGCCCAGGGGCTGTTCCTCGTCCATCGGCAAGCCGCCGCCGGGTGCGGGTTCGCGCAGCGACGTGGCGGCTTGCAAGCGCGCGGCGTCCGCCATGACGGATGCGTAGTCGACCAGGGCCGGCGCGTCGCGGCTGCCGAGCTGTGCGGCAGCGGCATTCGTGCCGACTTCCAGCGGGCGGTACAGGCTCTGCCAGTCGGCCGAGCCGCCGCTTGCCGGCGGCGTGTGCAGACGGAAGGGCATCTGCGTATGCGGGCGCGCGCCGGCGCCCGGACCTATGCCAGCGCCATTGCCAACGTAATTGCCAACGTGATTGCCAGCACCATTGCCATTGCCAGCCGGCATGCGCGTATCCGGAACGGCGTACGCGCCGCCGCCCATGGCCACGCCATCGCGCGCCGCCAAGGCGTCCGGCGCCTCGGCCGCTGCTGCCCCACCCGCGGCGTTCTGTCCGCCGGTCTGCGCCAGCGCATCCGCGACCGACTGGGACACGAAGCGGTGCACCGCGCCGCTGTCGCGGAAACGCACTTCATGCTTGGCCGGATGCACGTTGACGTCGACCGCGGCGGGATCGATGTCCAGGAACAGCACGTAGGCCGGCTGGCGGTCCCCATGCAGCACATCCGCATAGGCGCTGCGCAGCGCGTGGCTGACCGTGCGATCACGCACGAAGCGGCCGTTCACGTACAGGTATTGGCGATCGGCCCGCGCCCGCGCCGCGGTGGGCCGGGTGACCATGCCGCTCAAGGCGACCGGCCCCACCGCGCGGCTGATCAGCAGGCCCTGGTCGGCGAACTCCGCGCCCAGCACGTCGCGGATGCGCTGCGGCGGCTCGGCCGGCAGCCATTGGCGATGGGCGCGATCATGGTGGAACAGGCGGAACGCGATGCGGGGATGCGCCAGCGCGATGCGCTCCATGGCATCCAGGCAATGGCCGAACTCGGTCGCCTCCGACCGCAGGAATTTGCGCCGCGCCGGCACCGCATCGAACAATTGGCGTACGTCCACGGTCGTGCCGGCCGGGCCGGAGGCCGGGGCGATTTCGCCGCTGCCGGCATCGATCTGCGACGCGTGGGACGCATCGCGCGTACGGGAGATCAGGGTGACCTGCGCGACCGATGCGATGGACGCCAGCGCTTCGCCGCGGAAACCCATGGACGCCACCGCTTCCAGTTCGTTCAGCGTGGCGATCTTGCTGGTCGCATGGCGGCGCAGGGCCAGCGGCAGTTCTTCCGGCGGAATGCCGCCGCCGTCGTCGCTGACGGCGATGCGCCGGATGCCGCCGCCTTCCAGCCGGACCTCGATGGCCCGCGCGCCGGCGTCGATGGCGTTTTCCAGCAGCTCTTTCAGCACCGATGCGGGGCGCTCGATGACCTCGCCAGCGGCGATCTGGCTGATCAACAGGTCGGGCAGGGCGGTGATGGGGCGGCGGTCGGACATGGACAAGGATGACTCAGGGTTTGCGATCGATTTTAGCCGGGGTGCCGGGTCGGCTATAGTCGCGGGCTACGCCCACCCCTACTTTCCTGATTTCGCCGGCATGCTCGATCTACTGAATATGGTGTTGCACGTCGACCAGACGCTCGGGATCTGGGTCGCCAAGTATGGCGCCTGGGTCTATCTGGTCCTGTTCCTGATCGTTTTCGGCGAAACGGGTTTTGTCGTCCTGCCATTCCTGCCGGGCGATTCGCTGCTGTTCATCGCCGGCGCCTTCGGCGCATCGGGCCACATCGATCCCGTGCTGCTGGGCGTGCTGCTGATCGTGGCGGCGATCACCGGCAATACCCTGAACTATGCGATCGGGCGCTACATCGGCCCGCGGGTCTTTTCCATGAACGTGCGCTTCCTGGACCGGTCCGCGCTGATGCGCACGCACGCGTTCTACGAAAAGCACGGCGGCAAGACCATCGTGCTTTCGCGTTTCATCCCGCTGGTGCGCACCTTCGCGCCCTTCGTGGCCGGGGTGGCGGAAATGAGCGTGGCGCGTTTCCAGCTCTTCAATATCACCGGCGCCATCCTGTGGGTGGGCAGCCTGGTGGCCGCCGGATACTTCTTCGGCAACATCCCGGCGGTCAAGGAGCACCTGAACCTGATCGTGCTGGTCGGCCTGGCGGCGGCGATCGCCCCGCTGGTGCTGGCGGGGGTGTGGAAGCTGGTGCGCCGCCGGCAGGCTAGCTGACGTCGCCCACCCGCGCCAGCGGGGGGTTGGTGGTCAGGTAGCGCTGGATGCCCGTGAACATGGCCAGGGCCAGCTTGTCCTGGTGAGCCGACGATTTCAGCAGCGCTTCCTCGTTCGGATTGCTGATGAACGCCGTTTCCACCAGGATGGACGGAATATCGGGGGCCTTCAGCACCGCGAAACCGGCCTGTTCGACATCGTCCTTGTGCAGCCGGTTGATCTTCTTGATTTCCTCCAGCAGCGTGCTGCCCAGCTTCAGGGAATCGTGGATCTGCGCCGACGTCGACAGGTCCAGCAGGACTTTCGCGACCTGTTCGTCGTGTGCGCCCAGGTTCACGCCGCCGATCAGGTCGGCGGCGTTTTCCTTGTTCGCCATCCAGCGCGCCGCGGCGCTGGAAGCGCCACGCTGCGACAGGGCGAAAACCGATGAACCGCTGGCGCTGGGCTTGATCCAGGCATCCGCGTGGATGGAGACGAACAGGTCGGCGCGCACGCGGCGGGCTTTCTGCACGCGCACGTGCAGCGGGACGAAATAATCGTCATCGCGGGTCAGGTACGCGCGCATGTTCGGCTGCGAGTCGATCAGGGCCTTCAGACGATGGGCGATGCGCAATACCACGTCTTTTTCACGCAGGCCGGTCTGGCCGCTGGCGCCCGGGTCCTCGCCGCCGTGGCCGGGATCCAGCGCGATGGTCAGCATGCGCTTGCGTCCGCTGAGCTTGGGCGGCGAGTCGCTCGGACGCGGCAGCGCGACCGACGGCGGGGGCGTATTGGGCAGCGGCGCGGGAGGCGGAATCGTCGCCGTGGCCGGGCCGGGCGGATTGCGCGAAATATCGTCCAGGATGCGCGCCAGCGGGTCGTCCACGTCCGGTCCGGGCGACTTTTTCAGGATCGCCATCAGGGGATCCTGGGCCACCTTGGGATAGAGGTCCAGCACCAGCCGGAACTGGTAGTCGGCCACCGGCTTGAGCGTGAAGATCTGCGGCGCCACCGCCTGCTTCAGATCGAATACCAGGCGCACGACATTGGGACGGTTCTGCGCGATGCGCAGTGAACGGATATACGGATCGTCCTTGCGGATCTTGGCCGCCAGCTCGTTCAGAGAGTGGCTCATCGACAGGCCCTGGATATCGACGACCAGCCGGTCGGGATTTTCCAGCGTGAATTGTTCCGCCTTGAGTTCGCTGTCCAGTTCCAGCGTCACGCGGGTGTATTCGTCGGCAGGCCAGGTCCGTACCGCCAGGATGGTGGCGGCCTGGGCCAGGCGCGGAATAACGGGGAGGACGAGCAGGGTCGCCGCGGCGCCGATCAGGCGGCGTCGCGTCAGGGCGCTCCGGTGGACCGGTGCGCCGGCGGGGGGACAATCGCGTTCAGCCATAGTTGTCCTCGAGCGGTATGCGCGGTCAACGTGGCGTCGCGTCCTTGATCGGCATAAGCCAGGTGTATGTGCAGATCGGGAGGGGGCAAAAAGGCCTCCGCCCGCTCTGGCCATTCGATCAAGACGACCACATCATCCCGCAGTAAATCGCGGAATCCTGCGTCCAGCCACTCGCGCGGATCGCTAAATCTATAAAAATCAAAGTGATAGAAGTATAAGTTAGAAACTTTATAGCTTTCAAGCAGGGCATAGCTCGGGCTTTTGATCCGGCCCTTAATGCCGCTTTCTCGCAACAGCGCCCGGACGAAGGCAGTTTTCCCGGCGCCCAGGTCGCCCGAAAGGTGGATGCGGCCGCCCGGCGGCGCGATTCCGGCCCTGCCGTCGAGCAAAGGGGCGAATCGCCGCGCCAGCGCGTCGGTGGCCTGGTCGTCGGGCAGATGCAGGGTCAGGCTGCTGGAGGGGGACATGGCGCGAGGCGAGTGGTAAAAACAAGGGATTATAGGAACCGCAGGCGCCTGCCGCGCCGGCGAACAACGGAGCCGCATCACCATGAAGACCCGCACCGAAAAAGACACCTTCGGCCCCATCGATGTCCCGGCCGATCACCTGTGGGGCGCGCAGACGCAGCGGTCGCTGCAGTTCTTCGCCATCTCCACGGAAAAGATGCCGGTGCCCCTGGTCGACGCGATGGCCCGGCTGAAGAAGGCGGCGGCGCAGGTCAACGCCCAGCTCGGCGAACTGGATGGCGGCATCGCCGACGCCATCGTCAAGGCCGCCGACGAAGTCATCGCCGGCAAGTGGCCCGACGAGTTTCCCTTGTCGGTCTGGCAGACCGGCTCCGGCACGCAAAGCAATATGAACATGAACGAGGTGCTGGCCAATCGCGCCTCGGAAATCCTGGGCGGCGAGCGCGGCGAAGGCCGCAAGGTGCATCCCAATGATCACGTGAACCGCGGCCAGTCGTCCAACGACACCTTCCCCACGGCGATGCATGTGGCCGCGGCGGTGCAGGTCGAACAGCATCTGCTGCCGGCACTGAAGTCGCTGCGCGCGACGCTGGCGGAAAAGAGCGCCGCGTTCTACGACATCGTCAAGATCGGCCGTACCCACCTGCAGGACGCCACCCCATTGACGCTCGGCCAGGAATTGTCCGGCCACGTCGCGCAACTGGACCTGTCCGAACAGCAGATACGCGCGGCGCTGCCCGGCCTGCACCAACTCGCCATCGGCGGTACGGCCGTGGGCACCGGCTTGAACGCGCATCCCGAATTCAGCACGCGCGTATCGGCGCAGCTGGCGCACGATACCGGCGCGGCCTTCGTGTCGGCGCCCAACAAATTCCAGGCCCTGGCTTCGCATGAGGCCCTGCTGTTCATGCATGGCGCGCTGAAGACGCTGGCCGCCGGCATGATCAAGATCGCCAACGACGTGCGCTGGCTGGCCAGCGGCCCGCGTTCCGGCCTGGGCGAAATCAGCATTCCGGAGAACGAACCCGGCAGCTCCATCATGCCGGGCAAGGTCAACCCGACGCAGTGCGAAGCCGTCACCATGCTGGGCGCGCAGGTGCTGGGCAACGACGTCGCCATCAATATCGGCGGCGCCAGCGGCAACTTCGAGCTGAACGTGTTCAAGCCCCTGCTGATACACAACTTCCTGCAGTCGGTGCGCCTGCTGGCCGACGGCATGAACAGCTTCAACGAACACTGCGCCAAGGGCATCGAGCCCAATCACCAACGCATCGCCGAGCTGGTGGACCGTTCGCTGATGCTGGTGACCGCCCTGAACCCGCACATCGGCTACGACAAGGCCGCGCAGATCGCCAAGAAGGCGCACAAGGAAAACCTTTCCTTGAAGGAAGCGGCGCTGCAGCTGGGCCATGTGACCGAAGACCAGTTCCAGCAATGGGTGGTGCCGGGTGACATGACCAACGCCAGGCGCAAGCCGTAGGCGACGGTCCCTGGCCCTGCCGCGCGCGACGGCAAGGGCCGGACCGGTCCCCGCGGCCGCCTCGCCCGGCGGCTGCGGGGATCGTTCCCACCTCATGTAAAAGAATGCTGCTATCCTGGCGAATGTGCAGGAAGGCGCGCCGGCCCAAGAAGCCCGGCGATGCGCTTCCGCAGTCAAATCAGCCCGCGAAGGGCGGGTTGAAGAACATACAGGAGATCTCTCAAATGATGAAAATCCGCACGTTGGCCGTGGCAATCGCACTGGGCGCCGGGGCGCTGGCGTCTTCCGCCCAGGCCGCCGATAAATTTCCCAGCCACGCCATACGCGTGATCGTCCCGTTCGCGCCGGGCGGCTCCACCGACATCATCGCGCGCCTGGTCACCCAGCGCATGAGCCAGGAGCTGGGCCAGCCCATGGTCGTGGAAAACAAGGGCGGCGCGGGCGGCGCCATCGGCGCGGCCGAAGCCGCCAAGGCCGCGCCCGATGGCTATACGCTGTCCATCGCCACGGTGTCGACCATGGCCGTGAACCCGGCCTGCCGCCCCAACGACCTGCCTTACGACCCGATCAAGGATTTCCAGCCGGTCACCAACTTCGCCAATACCGCCAACGTGGTGTCGGTGAATCCCAAGAAGATGCCCGTCAAGGATTTCAAGGAATTCCTGGATGTGCTGAAGAAGAACCCGGGCAAGTATTCCTACGGCAGTTCGGGGACCTGCGGCGTGCTGCACCTGATGGGTGAGTCCTTCAAGCTGGCCACGGGCACGGACATCGTGCATGTGCCGTACAAGGGATCGGGCCCGGCGCTGGCCGACGCGGTTGGCGGCCAGATCGAGATCCTGTTCGACAACCTGCCGTCGTCCATGCCGCAGATCCAGGCCAAGGCCATCAACGCGATGGCAGTGGCGTGGCCCACGCGCATCAAGACCATGCCCGACGTTCCCACCTTCGCGGAAGTCGGTTTCCCCGCGGTGAACCAGCCGGTGTGGTACGGCCTGCTGGCGCCCGCCGGCACGCCGATGGCCATCGTCAACAAGCTGCGCGACGCTGCCGTGGTGGCGCTGAAGGATCCCAAGGTGATCAAGGCGCTGGACGAACAGGGTTCCGAGCCGTCCGGCAACACTCCCGAGGAATTCGCCAAGGAAATCAAGTCGCAGTACGACTGGGCGAAGGAAATCGTCAAGAAGCAGAACATCAAGCTGGAGTAATGGTCGCGATCGCCCGGCGCCGCCCGGGCGCGACGTGATGAAAAGCCAGGCATCGAGCCTGGCTTTTCTTTTCTACAATGCGTCATCATGAGCAAGACACGACACGTATCCGAGACGCCGGCGACGCAATTCCTGAAGCAGCACAAGGTCGCCTACACCGAGCACACCTATGACTACGTCGACCACGGCGGCGCGGGCGAGGCCGCGCGCCAGCTGCGCCTGGATCCGCACGCCGTCGTCAAGACCCTGGTGATGGAAGACGAAGCGGCGCGGCCATTGATCGTGTTGATGCATGGCGATCGCGAAGTGTCGACGAAGAACCTGGCGCGCCAGGCCGGCTTGAAGAAAGTCGGCCCCTGCCAGCCGGACGTGGCGCAACGCCATTCCGGGTACCAGGTGGGCGGCACGTCTCCGTTCGGGACGCGCAAGCGCATGCCGGTATGGGTGGAGGCCAGCGTGCTGGACTACCCGGCCATCTACGTCAATGGCGGGCGGCGGGGCTATCTGATCGGTATCGCGCCGGCGGTGCTGGTCGATCTGCTGGGCGCGCGCCCGGTGACGGTCGCGCTGGAATAGGCGCCGCCGTCAGGATTCCTGCGCGTGCGCATGGCGGCGGCGGTACTCCGCCGGCGTGATTCCCACGTGCTTGCAGAACGCGCGGCGCAGCGTATCGGCATTGGCGAAGCCGCACTCCGCCGCGACCTGCTTGGGCATGCGGGTACCGGATTCCAGCATCGATCGGGCGGCCGCCACGCGTGCGGCTTCCACCCATGACGCCGGTGTGATGCCGGTTTCCGTGCGGAACAGCCGGGCAAAATGGCGCGGGCTCAATCCCGCGTGTTCCGCCAGGCTGGCGACGTCATGCCGCAGCCCGGGATGGGCGGCGACCCAGCGCTGTACTTCCTGCAGCACCGAGCGGCCCGCCGCATGCGTTTCGCCCTTGCGGCTGAACTGCAACTGGCCGCCCGGCCGCTTGAAGAACATCACCAGCTGGCTGGCCACCCGGCGCGCGATATCGCGGCCCAGGTCTTCTTCCACCAGCGCCAGGGCCAGGTCCAGGCCCGCCGTCACGCCGGCGGCGGTGCGCAGCTTGCCGTCGCGCACATAGAGCGCGTCCTCGTCGACGGTGACCGACGGATAGGCCTGCATCAACGTCTGCACCGCGGCCCAATGGGTGGTGATGCGGCGGCCCTCCAGCAGCCCGGCCGCGGCCAGCACGAAGGCGCCGGTGCACACCGAGCCGTAGCGGCGCGCCCGGCGCGCGCTGCCGCGCAGCCATTCGATGACATCCTTGCGCAAGGCCAACTGGTGCGCGTGCGGCGCGCCGGCCACCAGCAGCGTGTCGAAGCGCTCATCCGTCTGGCCGGCGACGAGGTCCGGCAGGACCCGCACTCCGGAAGAGCTGCGCAGCGGTCCGCGCTCGTAGCCGACCACGTGCAGGTCGTAGCAATCCCGTCCGGCTTCCAGGTTCGCCTGGGCGAATACATCCAGGGGTCCCGAGACGTCCAGCAGCTGGACGCCGGGCAGGGCCAGGATGGCGATGGACTTGGCCATTCCGTCGATTCTCCCGTCATGTCCCGATCACGCGCGAAATGGCAGTATATGACGTAATCCGCCGATTGATGCCATGGCGCCGCGATTCCACAATGGCCGCACACACTCTTACGGAGCAGCAGCCATGAGCCTGACCATAGACGGCATCGCCATCCCCGACAGCCAGTTGGCGCGCGAGATCACCGAGTTGGTGCGCGACACCGAATCTTCCTTGTTATTCCATCATTCGAGCCGGGTGTACTACTTCGGCGCCCTGGCCGGCAAGCGCCGCGGCCTGGAATTCGATCCGGAACTGCTGTACGCCGGCGCCATGTTCCACGACATGGGGCTGACGCATCAGCACGCCAGCGATCATCTGCGTTTCGAGGTGGATGGCGCCAACGTCGCCCGCGACTTCCTGAAAAGCCACGGGATCGCGCCGGAAGAGATCGATCTGGTGTGGACGGCGATCGCATTGCACACGACGCCCGGCATCCCCGAACACATGCATCCCGTCGTCGCGTTGCTGACGGCGGGCGTGGAGATGGATGTCCTGGGGATCGATTATTCCGGCTTCGCCGATGCCGACCGTGAAGCCGTGGTGCATGCGCATCCGCGCGGCGACCATTTCAAGGAAGGCATCATCCAGACCTTCTACGATGGCATCAGGCACAAGCCGGACACCACCTTCGGCAACGTCAAGGCCGACGTCATCGCCGACAAGGAGCCGCACTTCCATCGCGGCAACTTCTGCAGTGTCATCCGCGATTCGGCCTGGCGTTCCTGAAGGGGACGCGAGGCCCGGCGCCGCGTGCACGGCGCCGGGGCGCGGTTTACATCATCGCGACTTCGTTCTGCACGAACTTGCGGATGCGCACGGCATCGGCAATGCGCGAATACTTGCCTTGCGAGTCGAGCAGCACGATGGCCAGCTCGCGGCCCTGCATGTTGACCAGCATCACCAGGCATTCGCCGGCTTCGTTGATGAAGCCCGTCTTCGATACCTTGATGTCCCAGTCCGCGCTGCGCACCAGCGCATTGGTATTGCGGAAGGTGCGCGTGTGGCCCTTGCCCATGTCCACGTCGTACTCGGTATCCGTGGTGTAGCGGTGGATCAGCGGCCGCTGCGCCGCCGCGCGCAGCAGGCGCGCCAGGTCGCGCGGCGACGAGACGTTTTCGCTGGACAGGCCCGTGGGCTCGACGAAGTGCGTGTCCATCATGCCCAGATCGCGCGCCTTGGCGTTCATGGCCCTGACGAAGGCCGGCATGCCGCCCGGGTAATAGCGGCCCAGGGCATGGGCGGCGCGGTTTTCCGAGGACATCAGGGCGACGTGCAGCATGTCGGCGCGCGTCAGGCGCGAACCGACGGGCAGGCGCGAAGCGGCGTGGCGCAGGCGGTCGATGTCGTCATCGGTGACCTCCAGCATCTCATCCATGGGCTGGTTGGCGTCCACCACCACCAGCGCGGTCATGAGCTTGGAAATCGAGGCGATGGGCTTGATCGTGTCTTCGTTCTTGGAGAACAGCACGGTGGACGTGGCCAGGTCCTGCACGTAGGCGACGCTGGAGCGCAAGGCCGCGGCCTGGGCCGAGGTCGTGGCCGGCGGCGCGGCGGCGGTGACCTTGCTGCGCGTGGCGGTGCTCTTGTGGGCGACGACCTTGTTGCCGGATTTGGTGGTCGTATCCGCGACCACTTCCTTGCGCACGGTCGTGTTGGTCTTGCCGCCGGGCGTTTTCTTGGCGACGGTCGTGGTCTTGCTTTCCGTCTTCGCCACCGTCGTCTTGTTGCCGGTCTTGGCGGTGGTCGTGCTCTTGGTGACGGTGGTCGTGGTGGTCTGCTTGGCCTTGGCCTTGGCCTGGGCCGCCTTGCAGGCGGAGGACTTGGCGTTGACCTTGCAAGGATCAGCTGCCGCCCGGGCGCCGGGCGATAGGAACAGGGAGGCGGCAAGCAGGACCGGCGCGGTCGCTGTTACCACTGAACGTGTCGAAAATAGCGCCATAGTTAGGACAGGTCCGAATGACTGGATCGACGCACCGTAATGGGGCGCGTCAGAAAGTTGAATCGAATTATAGGGTTAGCCTGAGAATTTAAACAATCTTTTTAAGCTTCCCGGCGATGATATCCGAGATTTCCGTCGGACGAACAGCCAGATGCTCATCCTGGTGCACGGCGCGGCACGGAAGAGCAGGGTCTGGGCTGGGGGAGGGAAGAGGGGGGCCGGCAGCGCGGGACGGCGCGCGAGCGGGGGGGGATGGCCTCGCCGGGTGGAATCGAACCACCAATTGACCCTTAGGAGGGGCCGGTTATATCCATTTAACTACGGCGAGACGTGCTTTTTTGCGGGGATTGCGTAACCCCTGAAAAACACTGAATTTTTTAGCTAAGGCTTTGATTTCTCAGGGGAAGCGCTAGCCAAAACTATATCACGATTTATCACGCAATCTCATCTGATCTAATATCCAGCTACTACAGAAACTACTACAGCAGGGACGGGATCATGGCCGCGATTGTGAAGATCGGCGCCAAGTGGCGCGCTCAGGTACGCAAAGCCGGACGCAAGTCTATCAGCAGGACGTTCGACACCAAAATCGAGGCGCAACGCTGGGCGATGGAAATCGAGTGCAGCCCTGGCCAGGCGACCGACCTTACCGTGGCCGCTCTGATCCAGAAATACCGTGACCTGCGTCGGGACTCCGGCCGGCCGGTCAAAGACCAGTCCAACGAGGACTACATGCTTCGGCACCTGGCGGACGCGGACCTCGGCCTGGGGCCGATCAAGATGGAACGCCTCGGCACGTCCGACCTGGTGGCCTGGTGTCAGCGACGCAAGAAAGATAACGTTGGGCCGTACACGATCAACATGCACATGTCGAAGCTTGGAACCGCCATCAAGCATACGAAAAGTGTGCTCGGCCTGCGCCTGGGCGATCCCGTCGGCGATGCCCGTCCGACTCTGCATCATTTCGGCCTCATTGGGCCGGGGAAGAAGCGCGACCGCCGGCCGACGGCCAAAGAGCTGGAGGCGCTCTTCACGTATTTCGCCGCTCATTTCCCTTACATGGTGGACGTGCTGACCGTCGCGCTGCACACGGGGCTGCGGCAGGGCGAGATATTTCGTATCCGATGGGCCGACCTCGATTCCAAGCGCCGCATCATCGTGGTGCGGGACCGCAAGCACCCAAAGCAGAAGATCGGCAACGACCAGGAGGTGCCGCTGCTGGGCGAGGCCTGGCCCGCCGTGGACCGTCAACCGAGGGATACGGTCGACGGCCGCATATTTCCCTATCGGGCGCCGACTGTGAGCCAGCTATTCACAAGAACTTGCCGAGACCTGGGCATCCAGGACCTGCACTTTCACGACATGCGCCACGAGGCAGTGAGCAGCTTGTTCGAGGCAGGGTGGCAGATCCCGGAGGTTGCCGCCGTGTCCGGACATAAGGACTGGCGGCAATTGAAGCGATACACGCAGATCGACCCGGCAGGGCTGCACAGCAAGGTGCTGCCGCTGCGCAAGGCTGCTGCCTAATTGGCCTGTCGGGCGGCGTGGTACCGCTGGTCGAGGTACTCGCCCACGGCGCGGACATCGGCGAAGCGGTTGCGGCCTTCCTTGTACGTCGGGACTGGGCACTTGTCGTCGGATATTTGGTTGCGCAGCGTTCCCTCGGCGATTCCAAGTTCTATTGCCAGCTCTCCGAGAGTCAGGCGCATGCGGCCGTACCGCATGTATAGAAGCATCGAGGTGGACGCGCCCCCTGCATTTCCGGTCTGAGACGTCATGCGGCCTTTCATATGAGATCCATCGCTGTGCGCATTTTTAATCGTCCACGTCTCCCGCGCAGGCCCGTTTGAAATCGAGCGCTGCCTGCGGGTTGTGGTTGGTACGGGTTGATCCAGGTGGGTCGAGAACGAGCGCCTCGGCTGGTGGCGGGCGGAATTCGTTGGGATGGGCGCGACTGGCAAGAGCCTCGGCCGTGATTTCGAGGCAACGGGCGAGCAGCGGGTTGCGCAGCGCGTCAGGAAGGGGCACGTGCAGGTTAGAAGCCGCGTAGGCGCGCTCGATCTGCTGGGGCGTGGGCTTAGGCATCACGCTCCCTTCCGGAAGACCCAGCAATGCACGGTGCTCGCGCCGCTGGCGTTCGTTCGGATTCGGCTCTTAACCGTCTTGACGCCGATGAACTTGTGCCGGCGGCTGGTGCGCAGGACCTTTTTCAGATCCCGCAGGTTGGGGACTTGCTGGCGCCGGTTGACCGCTTCCTCGACGTATTGGTTCAGGTTGACAGCTATCTCGTCGTCATTGCAGCTGTGATTCAGCTTAGGCGGCAGCTCGTCGCCGTTGAGGTATTCGAACGAATCCCAGAATTCTTGCACGATGGGATGGTCGGCATTGATGATGTGCTGTCGTTCCGCCGCCATGTCGCCCAGCAGCGCGATGGCTGCGGCGTGCTGCTCGTCGGTCAGTTTGACGACAATGCGCAGGGCATCGATGGTCGCCATCATTTGCGCGTGGCATTTCACGATGCGGACCATTTTCACGTCGGGCCGCGCCTTGATTACGTCGTGGTAGTGCGGCGTGCGCGCTTCGATGATCTGGAGCACCTGGGCCTCGCGCTTCGTCGCCGCGAGAATGAATCCGGACACGTCGGCCGTTGGCGTCGATTCCAGCGCTACCGCGGCGGCATAGGTCTGTGCGTTCTGGCCGGCGCGGTCGATGTTCAGGTGAACGATACGGGAAAGAATCGCTTCCGACGCGCTCACGTCGTTGTTCTGCGCGATGACGATGGATCCCCGGAACGGGGGTTCGTAGGTTTCGTTGCCACCGTTGGCGACCCCGCGAGCGCGGATGCTGCGGCCGTTGTACGCGGTTTTCAGCTCGTCCCAATCGAAGGACTTCACATGGGTTTTCTCGTCTCCCATGCGCTCGCGGTCGGACTCGATCAGCACGACAGGTAGGCCGGACACCTGGGAGAAGTTGCGCGCGCGTGCTGCGAGCGACGCCTTGGACGGATCGAAGCCCTCATAGTCGCTTCGCCCGACCAGTTTCCATAGGAACTCGATGAGCGTCGATTTCCCAGAACCGGCTTCGCCGACGATTTCCAGGAATGGATAGCTCTTGTGGATCGCACGTATCTGCTCGGCAAACAGGGACCCGAACCAGAAGGCCAGGGCAACAAGGCCTTTCGCCCCGAAGGCCGTCCAGACCTGGTTAACCCATCCCGACGTGTAGGCGTGTGGATCGTTGTTGACCGACAACGCGACCGATTGGTTTAGGGATTTGACCGACAGTTTGCCGATGTCGAAGAAATCTTCTTCGTTGATTCGGTAGATGGTGCCGTCCTTGACGGCGATGTCGCCGAGGACATAGCAGCCGTGGTTTCGGCTGTATCCGATGAAATCGACCGTCTCCACCCGTTTGATGTTGTACAGGCGGCGCTCCATCATGCGGTCAAGATGCTGGGCTGTGCCGCTGAACATCGCGCCTGGCGCCACGGCAAGAAGCCGCTTCTTGAACTCGCTGGCCGTGGATACCTGGGACGCCGTGAAGGTGTTTTTCACGGGGGCGCCATCGTGCGGGAATTCCACGCGGAAGTAGTACCAGCTTTCGTCGGTGAGCTTGTTTTCCTGGAAGTACAGCGGTTGCGGGTAGCAGTTGGAGATAGGGCGAATGCCGCCCGACTCGCGTAGCGCTTTCTCGCGCAACTCGTCGTGCGTCATAGGTTCGGCGCCGGGCTCCTCGGCTATCCGGTCCATGGCCTTGTGGTACGCATTGAGGTCGATGCTGAACCAGTACAGGCGCTTGCCGAATTCAAAGTCGAACTCGGTACGGCTGTTGTCGTGCTCGTAGATCAGCAGGGCCTTTTCCGTGGCGTTCGACGCCAGCAGCAGCGCACCGTGGTGGAAATAGGCCTTCAGGCCATCCGGTGTAAGGTGCTTCTTCGCGGTGTCGTCGCCTGCATTGCGGTCCAGCAAATACAGGTCGTTCCAGTCGCGTTTGACCTTGCCCTGGGGAATGAGGGCGGCACGACATGTCCAGCCGTCGGCCCGGGCGCGGCGCACGTGCTTGACCGTGTAGGACCTTCCAGCCTTGTCGCCGTCCAGTGCCCATACCAGCTTAGGCAGGGAATCGCGGCTGTCACGCAAAGCGCGTAGCGCGCCGCTGGGGTAGTTGTTGCATGAAAGCAGTGCGACGGCCGGAATACCGACATGCAGCAAGGCGATGGCATCGAAGATGCCTTCCACAAGCCACAATTCGTCGACGGTATTCAGGTCCACGCGAGGCGGTGTCCACCATTCGCCCATGTAGCTGCCGCCGAACTTGAACCGCGCCTTCTGCTTGCCAAAGCGCGACGGTTCGTCGATCAGGCGTTCCCACCAGGTGTTCGCCACCGGAAACCGCACCGTGGCGGAGCCGATGTTTCTGTCCCGGTCGAAATAATGCTCCTGCGAATAGGTGCTGGCAATCTTTGACAGGTCGAAGCCGCGCGCGTGGACCAGGTACGCGTCGGCGGCGGCGTTCGGGTTGGTCTTTTGCTGCTCGGCGTACCGCTTCGACCAATGGTCGAAGATATCCGGGAACAGTTCCTTGACGTGTCCCTCCCACCCGCAGTTATTCAGCCTGCCACAACGGAGCACCCAGGGGTGCTCCGCATTGGTATACAGCTCTTTCTTGTGGCAAGCGGGGCACAGCCCTTGCCGGAGCCATCCCGCGCGTTCCTTGAAGCCGTATGGCTCCAGGCGCGCCAGCACTTCGCGGTGAATGTCCGGTTTCATGCTGGTCTACCGATATTGTTGAAGGACGGCGGCGCCGTGTTCGTCCAGGCGGTAGAGCCAGGCGCGCATGCCCAGTGATGTGGCGATGGTGCATTCGAGCTTCGCGCCGCGCGAGGCGTCCCATCTGGGCAGCAAAACAATGGCTTCGCACCCTACCAATTCGGGAATGTCGCGCCGCATGCATTCGGCCCACGGTGTGCCGTGGTGCTTGACGATTTCGGCCGGGTTGATGACTTCGATACCGTGGGCGCGCAACCTGGCAGCGGCGTCATGGAACGCGGGGTGGTTCAGGTGAGGATGGCCCGTCATCGGGCCGGCAAGATAGACCTTCATGCCTGTCCCCCGGTGGCCTTGACGATGGCGGCGCGGCGCTCGTGGTATCGCGTCATGCCGTCGGGACTGATGCCGGCGTGCGTCAGCTTTTCGTCGGCACGCGCCTTCTGTGCGGGCGTCATGACGTTCAGCATCACCAGGATGATTTCTTCGGCAGCGTGCAGCTCCGCCAGCAGATCCGGCGCAGCGGTCATCAGACGGGCGTTGGCCCGCCCGACGCCCGCGCAATGCGGGGCGACATCTGCGATTATCTTGTCGCCAGCGACGATTCGTAGCGATATCGAGTCATCGAGGTGCCACGATTCGGGTGTGGGTTTGCCGATGGGCATCATGCGGCCTCCGGCATGTTGCGTTCAAGCATGGCGTGGCGCGCGGCGACGTGAACCAGGCACACCGCGTTGAGCATGTCGGTGGCGAGGTCCTTCTCGCCCTGGGCCGCGTCGAGGAACCAGGTGCTTGCGTTCTCGTAGTGCGCGACGATCAGACGCTCCATGAGGCCGTTGAAGGCCACCAGTTGGGCATCGCTCAAATGGGCCTCTATGCGGGCCATGACGGGGATTGCGGGCATATTTGCATTCCTTCGGGCAACAGTTCCCCGCAATGGGCGCGGACGCCCACTGGCGGATCGGATGAAAAATGGGAGGTTTTAGGCGGCGGTGGTGGGCTCGGCCGGCGAGACGTGGTGCTGGTGGAGCATCCGCAGCAGCTCGGCGGCGGACACCACGCGCGTGGTGTTCGTCGCGCGGTCGACGACGAAGAGCGCGTAGCTGGTGCTGCGGTCCATATCGAAGCTGACACGGCTTTCGCGGCTGCACAGTTCGGCGATGGCCCGGGCCGCATGCGTTTCGGCGGTGTGTTTCGAGCAACTGCACAGCGCCATCAAATGCGACACGCAGCGCTCCAGCATGAGGTTGTCCTGCAAGCCAGGCTTGGGCGTGCCGTTCTCCAGCTCCAGCCGGACGAATTGATAGGCCTGGTCGGAGATAAAGTCGCGGCCCCAGTCCACGGCGGCGACCTGGTTGCGGTAGTGGATGCGGTGCGGGTTAATCGTGCTCATGGAGGAAGCTCCCTTGACGAGGGTCTGTCTTGGATTCGGCCAGCTTGCGCAGGATGTCGGCGCGGCTGGCGAGAGGCAGGTCGATTGCCGGGTTGGCGATGGCCGGCGGTGAAACGGTGCGCACTGCTTCCAGATGGGACACCCAGGTGTGACCGCAAAAGAGGCTGCGGCATTGGAAGTAGAGGACGCGCAGCGTTGGCGACATGGTTTCGCTGGTTCGCACCGTGGCGAAGTGTCCGCAATGGGGGCAGTGCTGGCCGATGGTGTTCACGGCTATCCCTGACGCCGCCGTTGCTTCTTGCATTCGGCTTCGTAGGCCTCAAGACCGCGCCGGTACATCAGTAGCGCGAACTGAGCAGCCGAACGCTCGTCGGCGGCTGCGTAACGCTTGCATTTCTCGAATTCGAGCGACTCCATGCGGAGACCAATCATCGGACGGTGCCCCCGTTTGAGCGCATCTTTACTCATGTTTGGTGTATGTTCCATGTGTGACACCCTGATTTGTAGCGTGACGACCTGATTATGCTCTCAATCGAGAGCATTCGTCAATAGGAATGAATTCAAATGGATGCATCGGCCGAGCGCATTACGGAAGAACGGACTCGACTTGGGATGGGGATTGGGCAATTTGCGGCCGCTGGCGGCGTCGGCAGGGGAGCGCAAGCGAATTATGAGAAGGGCATCAGACAACCGGATTTGCCCTATCTCGCGGCCATCGCAAAGGTCGGGGCTGACGTGCTCTATATCGTCACGGGACACCGCGCCATGTCTGAAGGGCAAGCCGCTGAGGACTTAAAGCGCTACGCCGACGCGTGGCAATTGCTTGACGCGGCATTGAGCAAGTTCAAGCGGACGCTCCCGCCCGAGAAAAAGCGCAAGGCTGTCGACGCGCTGTACCGCGCAAGCAAGGGCCAAGACGGAATCGATGAGCAACAGCTCTCGTTGGTAATAGAACTCGCGGCCTGAGGACAGGATATGGACGACGACAAGATATTGAGGTTTCCCGGTTCGGGCCGCGATTCAGATGTGCTCCAAACACTCCAGGCCGCATTGTCCGAATCTGAGTCAGAGAAATCAGTAATAGACGAGGCACAGCGGCCAGTCACGCGACAGTCCATTAAGGGAGATCGAAACATGCAGGTCGCGGGCGACGTCCACGTGCATCATGGGGCGTCGTTCCCATCGCGTGGCGATTTCATTTCTTGCCCTGCGTGTGGTTTAGCCGTCGGGCGATATGCAGATCATTGCTTGCATTGCGGTAACAACGTCACTCGTCATTTCCAGCAGATTCATCGCGCCAGAGTGCAGCGGCGAGCGACCTATGTAGGTGGCGGGTTATTCACCGTCTTTTTGATCGCCATGGCCCTGATGCAACTGGACCTGCCCGTTTCGTGGCACTGGCCTTTGACTCTTGTCGCCGGCATTAGCGCGTTTTTGGCACTCCTATGCGCTCGAGAAATATGACTTTCTATGCTTTCCACTCGCGTCGCGATTCCTTGCATTAGGTATAGCCTGTTGGTTCGCTTCGTTTGCAGCGTTGCCCTTAACTCGCCGGTAAGGGCTGCACCGTGTGGGGAGAGGAAAAGCGCGCGTGCATGGCGCCGGCAGCTCGTATAGGAAGGATCGATGTACACGGAAGAATCAAAGGTGCTGCCCTTCAAACCCAATGCAACGGCCCACAAGGCCAATGTTGACGTGCTGCGCGTACTGGCGGCGGCGCTACAGGAATCCACACCCACGGATGCACCGGCTTCCAAGCCTGAGCACCATCAGAAAGTCAAAGGAGATTGGAACGTGCAGGTCACGACTGCCGACGCGACATCGCAGAAAATCTGCGGCAACAACAACGTGCAGATCAGCGGCGCCCACCTACTGGTGCGCGTAAACGTTCGCGTCAACCGTCAGTAGCTTCACCATCGAGTGCCGCCGCGTCGTCCGCCTCTTGTTGGAGCGCGACGGCCTCGACAGTTTCAGCCTCCAGGCTGCTGGTCAGACCATTTTCGTCTAGCTTGTGCACGATGCGCGATACAAGCCACGTGATGCCGCCCATGGGGGCTTTCATGGCAGGAAACTGGATCTTTGCTTGTGGCACCAGCTCCGGGCGACCGTAGGCCAAATCGAATTGCAGCGTCGCCGTGCCGCGCTGAATTCGCTGCCATTCGGCCCGGGCGTTATCGAGCGCGTCCTGCTCGCTGCCAAAGACGGACCTCATTCGCTTTGCATTGCCGATTACGCCGACAACGACGTTGCGGCGTGTTCCTCCCGCCTTGTCCTGCCAATACGCCCGCACGCCTGTATACGCGTCGCGGTCGGCGACGTGGAAGCGAAACCCGTCGCCATCCGCGCGTGACAAGACCACGGTAGGCATGTCGGCGCCGCTGGCCGTTTTTCCCTTGTCGATGGAGAGAAAGAGCAGCCGTCCCTCTTTGACCGTCGCCACCGCGTCGTATCGCTTGCCTATCCGGTTCAGGAATGCCACGTCCGATTCGTTCGTCTGGTCGATGTGCGGCACCACTACGTTGCCGAACGATTGCCCCACAACTGGATCCAGGCCATGCGCCTTGGCAACGGTGGACACGATATCGTTGATGGTCTTGCCGTGAAAGCTGCGTTCGGTGCGCGTGCGCAGCGCCGCCGCCAGGTTGGCGCTGCGGGCGCGCAGTGTGATCTGGTCCGGTGGGCCGCTGTACTCGACTTCGTCCACGACGAACGTTCCCTTGTCGACCAGGCCGGTTTGCTCCCAGCCGAGGAACACGCGTAGCGTGACACCCAGCCTCGGGATCTCCAGCAGGCCATCGTTGTCGTGCAGCACGATATCGAGCTGGTCCGCCTCGCCGCCCCGGCATTCGGTGATCGACAGGCTATCCAGGCGCGACGCCATCCCGGCGCTGACATCGCGACCATCGAGCGTGACGCGCCAGATCGCGCGCGGATATGCATACGGCCCAATGCTCACGAAAGCCCCCAATCGGTCACAGAGCCATCCAGGGCGCCGATAGGAAGCTGCAAGTCATCGAGCAGTGTCTGGGCCTTGCTGCTGTCCACGCGCGCCAGCGTGATGCTGAAATCGACCTTCCGGGCCTGGCCGTTCACGCTGAGGTTGCTATGGTCCTCGCTCTTGTCGCGGATGACGTAGGCGCCGTAGACCGCGCCCGACCCGTCCACCAAGACGTAAGCCTTGCCGGTGTCAGCCATGCGGTGCAGGAGCGTGAGCGAGCCGGCCGACCCAATCAGCTCGGGCGCGACCCATCCGGCCAACGTGATGGTGTCCTCTCCGATGCCGGCGAACTGGTAGGCAGGCTGGGCGCCCATCCTCGGCTTGGACGGATGCCGCCATTCCGATTGCCGCCGCAAGGTCTGGTAAGCGACCGTCGGCAGGCTGAAAACAAACATTCCAAGGGCCATCATCATGGTGAATGCTCCTATGCGTCGTCGAGGTAGGCAGACCGCACGCGCGCGGCTTTCTCGCGGTCTCGCCTGCGCAATGCGTCCTCGACCGCGCGTCCGATGTCGTCGGCCGACATGCCGGCGGCGGGCGAAATGGTGATTTGGATGGTGTCGCCCTGGACGATGACCTGGCGGGCCTCGGCAGGCGGCAGTGCCGGCCGGGTATCGAACGGCCCGGCACCTTGCGCGGCAATGACGCCGCCCGGCGCGCCAGAATCGGCCAGGACGGGCGAAACCGGCGCCAGGGCACCTCCGATAGCTACCGAAGCGGCAAGCGCCTGTGCGGCGCGTATCGCGGCCGGCTGGGCATTGCGGATACCGGCGGCCGCACCTTGGGACACGAATTCGCCCTGCGCCATGAAAACCCGGCTAGGCGAGCGGATGCCCAATTTCTCCTTGAACCAGTCGACCATGCCGCCGCCCAGGTTGCTGATGGTGTCCTTCACGGCGCCGCCCATGCTGGTAATGCCGTTAATAAGGCCCTGGATCAGCATGCTGCCGAACTCGCTGAATTTCGCGGGCAGCTCGACGCCGAGGGCGGACAGGCCGGCCGAAATCGCGCGATAGAGCAAGCCCATGGGCGACCAGTCGGCGAGCAGGGCGCCCACGCCGGCAAGGCCGCCGGAGAATGCCTGTTTCACGCTATCCCACAACCCGATGAAAAACGCCCTGATCGGCTCCCAATACTGATAGATCAGGTAAGCGGCCACGGCGATGCCCGTCAATGCGAGCATCAGTGGGTTCGTGAGCAATGCCCGGCCAACGGCCACGACAGCGGACCCGACGCCGCCCACCGCCCGGGCCAATAGGCCGAAGAGGGATGCAACGCTGGGTAGCGCTATGCCGATCTGCGCGAACATGAACCGAGTCAGCGCCATGGGGCCGACGACGGACGCGAAGGCCAGCGCGAGTCCACCGAACGCAGCGGCCAGGCCCGTCGCGACGGCCAGGATCTTGACCAGCGTTCCGACCAGTACGGGATTGGCGCGCGCCCACTCGCCGAAGCGCGCGGCCAGGTCGCCCGCCCAATTGAGCAGTTCCTTCAATTGCGGCGCCACGGTGGCACCCACGGTGGCAAGGGCGTTTGTGAAGCTACCCTCGGCGGCTTCGGCGGTATTGGCGAGCGTTTGCAACTGCTCGTCGACGCGCTTTTGCAGGTCGCCTTGCTCCTGCATGCGCGTGACGACATCCTTGTAGCCCGCGACTCCCTTCGCCATCAACGTATTGACGACTTGCAGCGTTTCGGCATCGTCGCCGAATAGCGCTTTCAGGACGCTGGTGCGTTGCACGCTGGTGAGCGATTTCAGGCGGTCGAGCTGCGCGAATAGTTGGTCCAGTCCGCCGAACTCCCCTTTGCCGTCAGTGAAGTCCAGTTTGAAACCTTGCGTCGCGAGCAGTGCGTTGGCTTTACCCACCTTATCGGCATCAAGCCCGGCCTGGAATACCTTCCGCAGGGCATTGCCGGCCGATTCGCCCACCATGCCGGTCTGGTCCATCATGACCAGCAGCGGAGCCAGCATCTTGCTGGCCTCCAGGCCCTCGCGCCCGATGATGCCGAGGACTGGAGAAAGCTTCGTGAAGCCCTGCAGCATGTTGTTGGAGTCGACGCCGATATAGAACGTGCGCTGTATCACGTCCATTAGGCCCATCATGTCCTTTTCGCTGGTGCGTGTTGCGTCCTGCATCTTGGCGGCGAACTCGGCGGCTTCGGTGACAGGCATTTTGAGCAGCACGCCGAGGTAGGCCGTGGCCTTGCCCAGGCCGCCCAGTATCGTTGCGGATGACATGCCCTGGCGGCGCAACATGGTCATCATGTTCTGGAAGTCAGCGGTCGTGCCGGGTAGCTTGTCGCCCAACTGCGTCGCCAGATCGCTGATGCGTTGGAAATCGGCCGCCACGGTGCCGTCGCTGCCCATTAGCGCGACCTTGAGTTGGGTGGCGGCGTCCTCGGCGGGCGCGAAAGCGCCGACCACGGCGCTCAGAGGCCGTGACAGCGCATAGGCGCCACCCAGGCCGCCCGCACCGGCCACCGCCGCGCTGCCCGCTACGCTGCGCCCGCGCTCCAGTGCCGTCCGGGCTCGCGCCTGCCGTTCCTGACGTTCTGCGACAGCCTTCAGCCGTGCCGCTTGTTGCGCCAAGGCCTGGTTGGTCTGTCCGATGTTCTGGCGCAGTTCGCGTTCGTGGCTGGAGAGGTTGCCGGTGGAGACCCCCGCTGCCGACAACCGGCTGCGCAGCTCTTGGAGCCGGACGGATTGCTGGGCAGCGGCATCCTTTAAACGGCCAGCCGTCGCGACGGCACGGTCGAATTCGCGGCGCATCTCTCGTGTTGGATTCTGCGTGTCGCGCATTTGCCGGGAGAGCTGCCCGACACGTTCTTGGGCAGCGGCAAGCTCGCTACGGGCGCCGCGCAGACCGGCCGACAGGCCGCGAAACTCGCCGATGTCGCGTTGGGTGGCATTCAAGGTGCGCAGGCGATCACGTAGCGCCACCATTTCCTTGCCTGACGCGGCGGCTTCACCCTTGATCTTGGAGAGTGGCCCTGCAAGCTTGTCCTGCAGGGCCGTGACGACACGCAGCGCGAGGGCTTTGTCCATGGGTCAGGATTCCGGGTTGTGCCGCACCCGCGCCCGTTCACGCCATTGGTACAGCTCGTGCAAGGCCATGGCGTAAAGATCCGCACGCGGCCAATGAAAGACATAGGCGATGTCGGCCACCGCCTCGTCCACTAGATCAGGAATTTGGCCCTGTCTGCCTTCGTCAGCAAAAAAGAGGCAATCGCCGCCCCCAGGCTCATCAGATCGGCGGGGTCGAGCCGGGACACCTCCAGCGCGGTCAGCATCGGCGTGCTGACGCGCGGCAGCACCGTCTGCAGGGCGATGACATCGATCTGGCCCAGCGCGACGAGCGACACGCCGCGCAGGGCGCCGGCATCCGGCTTGCGGATGGTGATACTGCCGATGCTCTGCTCGCCGCGTTGAATGGGCTCGTCCAACTCGACGACGCGGATGTTCGGGTTTTCGGTGGCAGCTTGCTTGCCGTCCTGGTCATTGGTGGTAGTCATGAATGCTCCAGAGGGTTGGCGGCTTACATGCCGATGGCGCGGCGGATGGCTTCGTTGCGGTCCACGCCACCGATCATTTCCAACAGGTTGAAGATATCGACTTCGATCAGGACTTCGCCGTTGAGCGTTTCCTTGTAGTAGACGCACTCGGTGGAAATCTTCCATTCGGTGTCGTCGCCCACTTTCGAGTCGCCGCGGTCAAGCTCCGAGTGCCGGCCGCGAAAGACGATTTCCACCGTGTCCACGGCCCCGGTGTCGTCGCGCTGGTACGCGGCCATGAACCGGAGCTGTACGCCGTCGACGGTGCCGTTACCCATTTGCTGGAGCACCTTCTTGACGTAGCCGGCGCACGTCCACTCCAGTTTCAGAGCGTCGTCGTCCAGGCCGAAATCGGCCTTGGCCGCGCCACCCATGCCGGCGGCCCGAAAGGCCTCCATCTTGCGCGACAACTTGGGCAGCGTGACGGCCGTGGCGACGCCGAGCATGGACTCGGCATCGTTCGTAATATTCATGTTCTTGAGCTTGGAGGGCATGCCCATGTCGATTGCTCCGTAAGTCGATGATCGGAAAAAGGGGCCGGGCGGATGCCCGACCGGCTATCAGGCGTTCACGCGATCAGCGAAATTGACCAGGTAGCGGTCCGTGATGCGCTGACGGAAGACGATGTTCTCGGCAGGCGGGACCGGCGTATAGTCGTAGTCGATGTAGAACTGCCCGGACTTGAGCACTTCCTTGGTATTGGGCTCGGGATCGAACCAGGCCTGGCCGTCGATGATGTAACCCAGGTTCTTCCACGTCCGCATCTTGCTGTTGATGCCTTCGATGATGTCTTTCACCAGCGTGGGGTGCAGCGGTGCGTCCACTGCCCACATATGTGCCTCGGCCATGGTGTCGGCGATGATCTGGGCGGTGCGGGTGTAATTCTCGAAGGGATAGAGGCTTTGTGGCCCGGCGCAGGTCCGGCTACCCCAGAAGCGGTAGCCGGTCTTTTCGATCAGTGTGGTGATGTCCTTTGCGTTCAGGTAGCCCGCATCGGTGGCGGGGTCCTGCAGGTCCCACCAAACATCTTTGCTGATGCCCGTCACGTTGTTGACGACGACGTTGGACAGGGTCTTGTGCCAGCCGATATCGTTGTCGATCTTAGCGCGCAGGCCCAGGGCGGTGGCTGACGCCGAAATGATGGCATCGGCGCTGGCGACGGTGTCCCAGCCCATGAACTCGGGCCAGATCAGCATCAGCTCGCGCTGGCCGAACGTTTCGCGGTACGCCGCCACGTCCTCTTTCGTGTCGTTCCCCAGGCAGCTCGCGTATGCAAAGCCGCGTAGCTTCTGTGCGATGCTCGCGAGCTGCGCGGTGACACTTTCATTTTCCAGGCCCGGTGCGCCCAGGATCCGGGGTTTGACGCGCGGCCCGCCAGTCTGTGCGGCCAGCAGGGCGTTCAAGCCGGTGTACATGCCGGATGCGTCGACACCGCCGATAACGTTGGACGTGGTTTCCGCCTCCGTTTCGCCCTCGGCCACGCGCACCACGACGGTGGCGGGATTGGTTTGCGCGGAAATGGCGGACAGTGTCTTGGCGAGCGTGCCCTTGTCGCCCGCCTTGCCCAGCGCGCCCAGGACGTTGGTCAATAGGATGGGGCGGTTGAGCGGGAACGTCGTCGCATCGGCATCCTCGGCCGTCGCGACAATGCCGACGATGGAGGTTTCGACGGTACGGATCGGCCGTGTGCCGTCGTCGACTTCGAGCACGCGTACGCCGTGATGGTAGGAATCGGCAGCCATGGAGAGCCCTCAAGTGATGGTGAGCGGAACCCGCCGGGATGGCGACGGGAATACCGCCCAGTCTGAGGTTGCGCTCTCGCGCGCGCACGTATTCGCCGTTGTATACGGCGCGCCAACAAGGTGGTGGCTATGCTGTGCGGCGCTCTTTCGTGATGCCGGACAGGCGATCCACGGCCACGTTGAAATAGTGCTCGCTCATCTCGATGCCGGTGAACTGCTTTCCTTGCAGGATGGCGGCGGCGCCCGTCGTCCCGTACCCCATGAACGGATCGAGGACGTGCGCGCCGCACGCGGCCAGCAGGCTGTCCATCAAGGGCAGTGGTTTGCCGACCTGGTGCAGCTTTTCCCCCGGCTTCTGCTGGACGCGGAATACGCCCGGGGCATAGCCATTGCCCGTCAAGGCGCCCTTGCTGCCCCACGCGAAATACTCCGCCTGGGCGCGAAAACCGCCCTTGTAAGGGCGCGAGCTGCCCGCTTTATCCCATACGCCGACGCCACGCCAGGTGAAGCCCGCCGATTGCAACGCGTCGGTGGTGACGGGAAGTTGCCGCCAGTCGCTGAAAACAACCATCAGGCCGCCGGGGGCGAGGCGCGCAAAGCATAGGGACATCCATAAGGCGGACCAATGCAAGTAACTCCGCTGGTCCTTGGTATCGCCGGGGAAATCGGGCCAGGGTGAATCCTTGCCGGAATTCAGGTATTTGTTCCCGGTGGATCCGGCGCGCTGACCCTTGGACTGCCCGCCGCTGGAATAGGGTGGGTCCGTGACGACGGCGTCGAACGTGCCGGTCAGCGCTGGCAATATGGAAAGGCAGTCGCCCAGGAACAGATCGGCCGTGGTAAGGGCCTTATGCCTGACTGCGACGGGAGCGGTGCGGGGGCGAATCTTCATGGAGCAATTCCTTGTTGGACGCTCCATGGCGTTCGGCGTTTAGGGTGCTCGCGGCACTCGCGTGATTGAAAGTCCCGCATCGCGGGCACTTGATCCGGATGGAGACAAAAAGACCTTCGGCCAGCTTGCGCTGGCAGGAACCGCATCGAAATTCGGTCATGGGGCTGCAAACCGTGTGAAGTTTTGGTAGCCTTTGCCCCGCCTGTCGACAGGTGGCGCGGCCCTGGCCAATCCGGCAGCCCTATACTGCTGGTGCGGGGTATCGGGAGTGTTAGCGCACTCCCGATACCGCCGCGTCTTTTTCGTGCTGCGGGTAGTGTCTGCGTTCCCGCGCACCCGCGCACCCCGAATGGGTTGTTTGCGCCTCGATCACAATGTGATACTTCGTCTTTTTGCGCAGACAATGAACATTGCAGGCATCAAGGCACGGCGGCTTCGTGAAATCACCCCGACATTGAGCGAGGCGCTACGGCGATATCTGGAAGAGGTGTCGATAGCGAAGAAAGGGCACATCCAGGAACGATCCATCGCCCGTGCCTGGATGGCAACGCGCCTGTGCAATCGCCCCGTGGACCGCATCAGGAATTCCGACTTAATCGAGCTGCGCGACGCCTGGCAGGCGACGCACGCAGCTTCGACCGTGGTCCGCCGCCTTGCCTTCTTGTCTCATGTCTACACCGTCATCCGCAAGGATTGGGGATTCGACTCGCTGGCGAACCCCGTGCAGCTCGTACGCAGGCCTGCGGTCAGCGATGCCCGCGACCGGCGGTTCTTCGACCGGATACGTCTGCGTGGCGTGTCGGAAGGGGAATGCCCGCGCCGCGAGGTCGAATGGATCATTCGCGCCACGCGGTCGCGCGAGCTGCCGACCATCCTTACCCTCGCAGTCGAAACGGGCATGCGCCGCTCCGAGATCGTGGGAATACGCCGCGAGAACCTCGACCTGCAGCATGGCGTGGTGCATGTGCCGAACTCCAAGAACGGCCGAGCGCGCGACGTGCCGTTGACGCCGTTCGCAAAGGAAGCGTTGCGGCGGTGGGTGATCGGACGGCCAATGCGCGGGCGGATATTTTCGATGGCGGGCGGATCGGTCACACGGGCGTTCATCCGTGCCAGGAAGCGCGCGCGCCGACATTACGAGGCGCTTTGCCGTGAGCATGGGCGCCGGCCGAACACCGCCTATTTCCAAGACCTGCGCTTTCATGATGCGCGGCACGAGGGGACATCGCAGCTCGCGACGGTATTCCAGATCCATGAGCTGGCGAAGGTGAACGGTAACGTCGATACGCGGATGCTGCTGCGCTACTACCATCCTCACGGCAGGGAGTTGGCCCAGAAGCTAACGCGCAGCGCGTTGGGCCGGCGTCAGCTCGATCAGTTGCGGGACGAGCGGCTGCTGCTGGAGGCGGCTTAGGTGGACGCCGCAGTCTCGTCGTCTACCTGCTGATCGCCGTCCCCGGGTTCCACCACTTCGGGAGCTTCCGTAGTAAGCCAAGCGGGGATTTCTCCCCATCCTGAGTATCGCGCGTCCTGCCCATCGACCTCCGCGATTTCGCCCAGCGTGTATTGCTTGCCGGTGCCTACCATATAAAGGGTGTCACCGCGATGGTCTTCGACCACATCCCACGCTTGCCCGTTCCAGCGCGCGACATGCCCCTCGGGCGCCTGCGGCGGTGATTGGCGAACCGCGCCAAAAGGGATGTTGTAGTTGCCGGCATCCAAGGCCAGTTCGTTTGCCTTTGTCGGGTAGAGGAAAAGCCCGCTGGTGTCAGTTTGATATACGGGAAGTTGCATCATCTACTCCTGTGGTTAAGAAATTTGCACTGCAAATGCAAGAGCGCTCGGTAGCCGGCAGTTGGATGCCCTCCAACGCATCCAGGGGTCGGTCGACGGGTACAACGACTTCGCAACGTTCTCTGGTGCTTTCGTCGGCAGCAACACAAGCTCCAACACCCCGAATACTGGCACGCGAAGCACCAATCACCAGGTCAGCTTCGACTCGGCTCGGGTTGCGCGATCGTCGAGCGAAACCCGCCCGGTGAACGCCGCCTACCATCCTCGCATCCATGCGTGACGTACCTTTCACTGCAAATGCAAGGGTAATGGGCTCTCGGCAATCGAACCAGAACAAGGCGCATACTCATTCCGTCCCTAATCTGGTGTCGCTGAACAACGGAGCTGTGTGGCGCTCGTCCGAGCCGTACAACGGGCTGGCGACTACCGCCACTGGTTCTTCCGGTGGCGCTGAAAGCCGGCCGGACAACACTGCCTACAACCCGCGAATCCATGTCTAGATCACGCATGAAGACGCGGAAAGAAGGCTAGGTTTATGGGGCGGGTTTCAGCGCCGCCTGTGTTCGTGGTGAGCCCCCAGCCGCCCGTAGCAGCACTCGAAGCCACATCTACCAAGCCGCCGGAACCGATAGACAGCGACTTGGACGAGAGCTGGTGGCTGTGGGCCTTGAACGCGTCGCTCTGCCTGGATCCGAGCGCCCTTGCATTTGCAGTGTCAGGTACGTCACGCATGGATGCGAGGATGGTAGGCGGCGTTCACCGGGCGGGTTTCGCTCGACGATCGCGCAACCCGAGCCGAGTCGAAGCTGACCTGGTGATTGATGC